>DENB01000007.1:3499-3668 GCA_002359495.1 Enterobacteriaceae bacterium UBA2655 | reverse complement strand
CGCTTCGTCCAGCAGGTCGGAAAGCTTGATGGTGCCGCCGCTGCGGGTTTTAAACGGACGGCCGTCTTTGCCCAGCATCATGCCGAATGCGTGATGCTCAAGCGGCACCGATTCCGGCACGTAGCCCGCTTTGCGCACAATGGTCCAGGCCTGCATCAGATGCTGATGC
>DENB01000007.1:0-3423 GCA_002359495.1 Enterobacteriaceae bacterium UBA2655 | reverse complement strand
CTGGATGATGACGCCCATCGGCTCGCCTTCTTTGTTTTTGAATTCGTCGAGGAATACCACAGTGGCGCCTTCGCTCTCCTGCGCCAGCCCTTTGGCTTTCAGATCGGCGACGATGCCCGGCAGCATAGCGTTATAGAGGCTTTCGCCCATCACGTCTTTGCGCGTCAGGGTCACGTTCAGACGGTCGTAGACCTGCTGATTCTGCGTCATGGTGATATCCACCAGCTTTTTCCACATCGTGCGGCAATATTCGTCGCCGCCCTGCAGTTTCACCACATAGCCGCGCGCGCGCTCGGCGAAAGCCTCATCTTCGTCATAGGCGCGTTTCGCTTCGCGATAAAATTCTTCCAGGTCGGCCAGCGCGATCGCTTCATGATGCTCGTTCTGCTGTTTTTCCAGCCAGGCGATCAGCNNCCGAACTGGGTGCCCCAGTCGCCGACGTGGTTGGCGCGGATCACCTTATGGCCGAGAAACTCCAGGGTGCGCACGGCGGCGTCGCCGATAATGGTGGAGCGCACATGGCCGACATGCATCTGTTTCGCCACGTTCGGCGCCGAGTAGTCGATCACGATGGTCTGCGGCGCAACCGGCGTTACGCCGAGGCGGGGCAGGGTCAGCGCCTGCGCGACCTGCTGCGCCAGCCACTGGCGATCGATAAAAATGTTGATGAAGCCGGGACCGGCGATTTCGACCTTGCTGGCGATACCGGTTAAATCGAGATGCTGTAAAACCTGCTCTGCCAACTGACGCGGCGCTTGCCCCAGCTTTTTCGCTACGGCCATAATACCGTTGGCCTGGTAGTCGCCAAACTGCGCTTTAGCGGATTGACGTACCTGAGGTTCGCAATCGGCCGGTGCACCAGCCGCAATCATTGCCTGACTAACTTTTTCGGAAAGAAGAGCCTGAATATTCACCGAGTTACCTTAGTATGCTGAAAAGGCCCGTCTGCAACGCAGCGAGCCGTTGTCATCACCCTGCCCGGATTAAAGAGGTGACAGGCAGAATGGAAAAATAAGAGAGAAAGTATACGTGAATTGTTATCGGGCGTCAGCAGCCGGATAACCGTAGGGAAACAAGGGCAGCATTGCTTCCCGAAAGGGGGGTCAACGGCGTCTCAGGTGACGGCGGGGGTTTTTAACGCTTTTATCTTCGCGCACTTTCCAGTGGCGGGAGATGGCAAATCCCATCAAGGCGATAAGTACCGCGACAACAATGAGCATAGACATAGAGCCATTCCTTGTATGAGGGTTACGTCAAATTTATAAGAAAGAGAACGCCCCTGCAAACCTTTGTAAGCTAATTAAGAGTTATCTCATTGTACTAATTAAGATTAATAAAAACAGTGACATAAGTGGTTTTTATTGAGTTATGAATGGCCCTAAACAGATGATTATTCCGAATTTGAGGGCCACTTTATGCATTATTTTGACAGAATAACCGGCGAAATCAGAGGAATCCGACCGCTTAAGCGCCATAATGCCAGCCGCCACGGCCTGCGCGATTGATTAAAATATTTGAATATATATCGAGGAAATATGTTTCATAACGAACTTTTGCCGCCAGAACTGGACGACCTGCGCATCGACCTGGCGCGTTTCGACGCTGCACTACAGGATCTGGCGCAGCGACTGGGTTTAACGTTCGCCGACCTGGAGGCCGACCATATCGCGGTACGCTGTAATCAGATCGCCACGGCGGAGCGCTGGCAGCGCGGACTGCTGCAAATCGGCACGCGCTTTTCAGAAGCGATGATTAACGGACGTCCTATTGCGCTGTTCAGGCTGCATCAGCCGCTTCAGTTGGGAAGCTGGCAGCTCAGCGTGATTGAACTGCCCTGGCCGGGACAAAAATTATATCGTCACGAGGGATGGGAGCATGTGGAAATCGTGCTGCGCGGCGAACCAGAGACGCTGGGGATGCGCGCCATGGCGCTGCTGTCCGACGCCGGACTGTCGCAGCCGGGCATCTCCTTTAAAACCAGCTCGCCGCAGGGCGAGAACGAGCGTCTGCCCAATCCGACCCTGGCGGTGACGGACGGGCAGACCACCATCAAGTTTCACCCCTGGCGGCTAGAAGAGATCGTCGCCAGCGAAGCGGAATCGGCGCGATCCTGAACGGCGCGCGCCAGGCGGGAAAGCGCTTCCTCCAGCAGGGCGCGCGTACAGCCGAAATTAATGCGCACAAAACGGTCGTCGCCGAAATCGCGTCCGGGCGAAAAGCCCAGCCCGTATTTTTCGAAGTAAAGCGCCGGGCTGGCGACGTTGACGCCGCCGGCGTCGATCCAACCGAGGTAGGTGGCTTCAGGAGCGGCTAGCGCCAGACCGGGCAACCCATTGACCTGCTGCGTCAGCCAGTCCCGGTTCGCGCGCAGATAGTCGATTTGCGCCGTCAGCCAGGCCTCGCCGCCGCGCCAGGCCGCGTTGGCGGCGACCAGCGCCAGGATATCGACCTGAGGCACGATCCCTTGCCGCACTTGAGCGAAACGCTTGCGCAGCGCCGGGTTGGGAATGATCGCCATCGAGGCGCCCAGTCCGGCGATATTAAAGGTTTTGGAAGGCGAAATCAGCGTAATGCTGTGCTGGGCGGCATCCTCGTTCAGCGAGGCGAAAGGGATATGCCGCAGTTCCGGCGTCAGGATCAGATCGCAGTGGATTTCGTCGGAGCAGACAATCAGGTCGTGCCGTTGGGCGAACTGCAGCTGCGCCAGAAGTTCTTCCCGCCGGTAGACCGTGCCGCCCGGGTTTTGCGGGTTGCACAACATCAGCAGCTTCTCTTTGCCGTCCAGCTGCGCGTCCGCCTCGCTGAGATCCATTACCCAGCGCCCGTTTTGCAGGGTTAAGGGCAGATTGGTCTGGCGGCGTTCAGCCAGCCGCGCGGCGGCGCGAAACGGCGGATAGATCGGCGTCGGGGCAAGGGTGCCTTCGTCGGGGGCGGTAAAGGCGCGCACGCTGAGGTTAAGTCCGCTGACGACGCCAGGCAGCAGAATTATCCATTCAGGCTGGATCTGCCAGCCATAGCGTTCGGCCATGCGCTGGACTACCGTTTCGATCAGATCGTGCGGGGTATCGCCATAGCCGAAAACGCCATGCGCGACGCGAGCTTGCAGCGCGTCGATAATGCAGTCAGGGGAGCGGAAATCGGTATCGGCGACCCACAGAGGAAGCACATCCCGATCGCCATATTTGTTCCATTTTAAACTATCGCTGTGACGCCGATCGATCCGTTGGTCAAAATTAAATGTCATCGTTAAGTTTCCGCTTAAAATAAGTTTTCAACCAGACTACCCGATCGATCTCACCCAGACCAGCCGCGCCAGACAGGAGAAAAGAATGACAGTATTGGAGATATGTTGTTATGGCGTGGATTGCGCCGTCGCTGCGCAGCAGGCGGGAGCGGACCGCGTCGAGCTTTGCGCGTCGCCGC
>DENB01000055.1:29710-132921 GCA_002359495.1 Enterobacteriaceae bacterium UBA2655 | reverse complement strand
TCTCCGA
This sequence comes from Enterobacteriaceae bacterium UBA2655, assembly GCA_002359495.1. Taxonomy (GTDB): domain Bacteria; phylum Pseudomonadota; class Gammaproteobacteria; order Enterobacterales; family Enterobacteriaceae; genus Pantoea; species Pantoea superficialis. Next base: position 132,914 of record DENB01000055.1, on the reverse strand, counting down.
CGCCGACGCCGAGGCCGCCATCGCCCACTGCGTGGCGATACCCGCCTGGCGGCGCGCGCTGGCGCAGGCGCGTCCCTTCGCTTCCGTTGCCGCGCTGCTGGCGCAGGGGGAACGGCTGGCGCAGATGTGGCAGGCGGCAGAGCTGAATCAGGCGCTGGCGGCGCATCCGCGCATTGGCGAGCGGGCGAACGGCGCAGAGAAAGAGGCCAGCCTGTCGCGCCGTGAGCAATCCGCCATGCAACAGGCGGACAGCGCGCTGCAACAGGCGATGCGGCAGAGCAATCTCGACTATGAGCAGCGCTTCGGCCGTGTGTTTCTGATCCGCGCGAAAGGACGCAGCGGCGAAGAGATGCTGGCGGAATTGCGTCGTCGGCTTAACAATGATGAAAAGAGCGAGCAGCAGGAAGCGCTAAGCCAGCTGCGGGAAATTACTTTGTTACGCCTGAAGGAGACGATGGCATGAGCACGATTACCACGCATATTCTTGATACCGCACTGGGTAAACCCGCCGTCGGCGTGGCGGTGTCGCTGGAACAGAACAGCACCGAAGGCTGGCTGCCGGTCGCCGTGGGCAAGACGGATCTGGACGGACGCCTGAAAGAGCTGACGCCGGAACCGCTGACGCCAGGCCATTACCGGCTGGTGGCGGAGATCGGCGACTATTTCGCCGCCGCTGGCCGCGACGCGCTGTACGTCAGCGCCCAAATCGACTTCGTCATCGCCGAAGCGGGCAGCCACTACCATCTGCCGTTTCTGATCTCGCCCTGGTCGTGGTCAACCTACCGCGGAAGCTAACAAAACGGGCCGGCACGCTGGCCCGTCAACGTTAAGGCTCAGAGCGAAAACGCATCCGCATCGCGCCAGGCCGGGAAGCGCTCGCGGTAGGCGTTGAGTTCATCCAGCGAAAGCGTTGCATCCAGCCGCGCGGGCTGAAACGGCTCGGCCTCGCTCAGGATATCGCCCAGCGGACTGATGATCCGGCTGTCGCCGCTGTAGCGGTGCTGATTGCCATCCTCGCCGACGCGGTTGCAGCCTGCCACATAAGCCTGATTCTCAATGGCGCGCGCCATCAGCAGCGCCTGCCAGTGCTGCGCGCGCGGCGCAGGCCAGTTAGCGACATAGAGCGCCAGGTCGTAGTCGTTGCGGTTGCGGGCGAAGACCGGAAAACGCAGGTCGTAGCAGATTTGCGGCAGAATGCGCCAGCCGCGCCAGACGAACACCTCGCGTCGCTCTCCCGGCAAATAGTGATGGTGCTCGTCAGCCATGCGGAACAGGTGGCGCTTGTCATACTGATGCAGCGTGCCGTCCGGCTCCACCAGCAGAAAACGGTTTACCGCGCCTTTCTCGGTCTGGATCGCCGCGCTGCCGCCCACCAGCGCATCCAGCGCACGGGAGTGGCCGCGCAGCCACTCCACCACCTGTGCCTGCGGCAGCGAGCTTTTGGCCGCCTCCATGGCGAAGCCGGTAGTAAACATCTCCGGCAGCAGAATCAGATCGCGTCCCGTCACGCCCGCCAGCGTTTGGTCGAAATGACGCAGGTTCGCTTCACCATCCATCCACGCCAAAGTTTCCTGCAGAACGGTAATGTTTAAAGTCGACATAAGCGCTCCGCAGCGGCGTCCAGCGTCGCTTCCTGTTTGGCGAAGCACAGGCGAATCAGCTTGTGCGGGAAGGGCCCGGCGCAGAATACCGACAGCGGAATCGCCGCCACGCCCACCTCTTTGGTCAGCCACTGACAGAAGCTGACGTCATCCAGATCGGAGATGGCGCTGTAGTCCGCCAGCAGAAAATAGGTGCCTTCACAGGGCAATACTTTGAAGCGGCTTTTCGCCAGCGCCTGCACCAGCCGGTCGCGGCGCGCGCGATAAAAATCGGGCAGGTCGCGGTAGTGCTCAGGTTCGGCGCGCAGCATATCGGCAATCGCCAGCTGCGCCGGCGTATTGACCGAAAAGGTCAGATACTGATGCACCTTGCGGATCTCCGCGCTGATGGCGGCGGGCGCGATGCAGTAACCCACTTTCCAGCCGGTCATATGAAAGGTTTTGCCGAAGGAGGAGACGGCGATGGCGCGTTCGCGCAGCGCCGGATGGGCCAGCACGCTGGCATGACCTTCCTCAGCAAAGCAGATGTGCTCATAGACCTCGTCGCTCAGCACATAGATCTCTTGTTCGGCGATCGCCTGCCACAGCTCGGCATAATCGCTCTTGCGCCAGACGGTCGCAGAGGGGTTGTGCGGCGTATTCAGGATCACCAGCCGGGTTTTCTCCGACAGGAGGCTGCGAAACGCCGACCAGTCGACGCGAAAGCCCGGCGGCTGCAGAGCGATGCGCTTCAGCACGCCGCCCGCCAGCTCCACCGCCGGGGCGTAGCTGTCATAGCTGGGATCGAAACATATCACCTCGTCGCCGGCGCGCACCAGCGCGGTAATCGCCGCGTAGAGCGCTTCCGTCGCCCCGGCGGTGACGGTAATCTCGCTGTCGACGTTCGGCGTGTAGCGGTAAAGCTCGGCGGTTTTAGCGGCGATCGCTTCACGCAACGCCGGCGCGCCGGTCATCGGCGCATACTGGTTGGCGCCTTGGCTGACGTGATGCGCCAGACGCTCCTGCAAATAGCGCGGGCCGTCAAAATCGGGGAAGCCCTGAGAAAGATTGATGGCGTTATGCTGCTGCGCCAGCGCGCTCATCTGGGTAAAAATGGTGGTGCCGAGGGCAGGCAATTTGCTCTCGGGAATCAGATTGTGCTGCGTCATTGACCTCTGCCTCAAGCGCGAATGTTGGCGCGTGTTTAACCCTTTGTTGCTGCTACTATAAACAGGATGTTAATATTTGGCAATCGAGACGCTTAGACGTCTAAAACCCTGACTGCGGGATAATAAACACGCTATGACTGATTTTCTTCCTCTTGACCAGCTGGTGGCGGCCTGCCACTGGATCGGCGCCAAAGGCTGGGCGCCCGCTACCGGCGGCAATATGTCAGTGCGTCAGGATGCGCGCTACTGCCTGCTCAGCGAATCGGGCAAAGACAAAGGCGGCCTGACGCGCGATGATTTTATTCAGGTTGAGATTGCCACCGATCATGTTCCCTCCGGCCGAAGGCCCTCGGCGGAAACCGGCCTGCATACGCTGATTTACCGGCTGTTTCCTGACGCGGGCGCGGTATTGCATACCCATACGGTCAACTCAACCGTGCTTTCGCGCGTTGAAAAAGGCGACGCGCTGCGGCTTAGCGGCTATGAGATGCAGAAAACCCTTGCCGGCCAGCGGACGCACCTGGAGACGGTGCCGATCGCGCTGTTCGACAACAACCAGGATATCGCCGCGCTGGTTGGCCGTATCGAAAGCTATGCCCGGGAGCAGCCGTTGAACTACGGCTTTCTGCTGCGCGGCCACGGCCTGACCTGCTGGGGGCGAGACGTCAGCGAAGCGCGCCGCCATCTGGAAGGACTGGAATTTCTTTTTGAATGCGAACTGCAACGACGCCTGCTGGAGGCAAAATGATCCGCGCTATTGTTACCGATATTGAAGGCACCACCAGCGACATCCGCTTCGTACATAACGTGCTGTTTCCCTATGCGCGCGAGCATCTGGCCCGCTTTATTCAAACGCAGCAGGCAGATCCGGCGGTACAGGACGCGCTGGCGGCGGTACGCGCCGAAGCCGAAAAGCCCGATGCCGATGCCGACGCGCTGATCGCCATCCTGTACGGCTATATGGATCAGGACCGTAAATCTACCGGGCTGAAGGCGTTGCAGGGCATGGTCTGGCGCGACGGCTATCTGAACGGCAGTTTTAAGGGCCACCTTTACCCTGACGTTTTACCGGCGCTGCAACAGTGGCGGCAGCAGGGCATTGAACTCTTTGTTTATTCATCTGGCTCAGTCGCTGCGCAAAAACTATTATTTGGTTACAGCGAAGCAGGAGATGTTACCGGACTGTTTAAAGGGTATTTTGATACCCACGTAGGCGCGAAGCGCGAGTCGCAATCCTACCGTAACATCGCCAAGCGGATTGGCCTGCCTGCCGACGAACTGCTGTTCCTCTCTGATATCCATCAGGAACTGGATGCGGCGGCGGAGGCGGGCTGGCATACCCTGCAGTTGATTCGTGGCGAAGCGGACAGCGAAAGCCAGCATCGCCAGGTCACCCATTTTGCCCAGATTAACCCGGAGATGATTTAGGATGAGTGAGCTGACTATTTTTACCGACACCGAAGCGACTCAGCCGGTGTGGCACAGTACCGATCCAGAAGCGATTCGCAAGCGTCTGGAGGCGAAAAACGTACGCTTTGAGCGCTGGGAGGCGGATCGCGATTTGGGCGACAATCCGGATGCGGAAACGGTGATTAACGCCTATCAGCATGCGATCGATCGTCTGGTGGCGGAGAAGGGCTATCAAAGCTGGGATGTGATCAGTATGCGCGGCGATAATCCGCAAAAAGAGACGCTGCGCGAAAAATTTCTTTCCGAGCACACCCACGGCGAAGACGAAGTGCGGTTTTTTGTCGAAGGCGCGGGGCTGTTTTGCCTGCATCTTGACGGGCAGGTTTATCAGATTCTGTGCGAAAAGAACGATCTTATCTCCGTGCCAGCCGGCACGCCGCACTGGTTCGATATGGGTTCGTCGCCGCACTTTACCGCGATCCGTATTTTCGATAATCAGGAAGGATGGATAGCAAAATTTACCGGCGACAAGATCGCCGACGCCTACCCGCGTTTGCCCTGAGAAAAGAAGGGCGGGGAATAGCCCGCCCTTGCCTGCAAGATATGTCTTCCCTTACCTCGGCTGGAACACGCCAGTTTTTACCCGTTCAGGCGTCACTACCCCGGTATCCAGCACCCAGGCGCTGATCAGCGCGGCGGGCGTGACGTCGAACGCCGGGTTATATACCCGCGCCGCTTCCGGCGCCCACTGCACGCTGCCGAAGCTGCCGGCCACGCCGGTGACTTCGCTGGCGGCGCGTTGTTCAATCGGAATCGCGTCGCCGTTCGGGCAGTGCGCGTCCAGCGTGGTGTGCGGGGCGGCCACATAAAAAGGGATGCCGTGGTAATGCGCCAGCACCGCCAGGCTGTAAGTGCCAATTTTATTGGCGACGTCGCCGTTGGCGGCGATGCGGTCCGCGCCGACCCAGACGGCGTCCACCTCTTTACGCGCCATCAGGCTGGCGGCCATGGAATCGGTAATCAGCTGATAGGGGATGTTCAGCTCCCCCAGTTCCCAGGCGGTGAGACGTCCGCCCTGCAACAGCGGACGGGTCTCATCCACCCAGACGTTTTTTACCTTGCCCTGCAGATGGGCATGCGCGATCACCCCCAACGCGGTGCCGACGCCCGCCGTCGCCAGGCCGCCGGTGTTGCAATGGGTCAGGATCCGGCTGTCCGGTGTCACTAACCCGCTGCCTGCGCTGGCGATGCTGTCGCACAGCTTCTTATCCTCCTCCACCAGACGCAGCGCTTCAAAACTCAACGCGGTGACAAACTGTTCCTGCGCCAACGCCAGCTTCATGCGGTCCAGGTTGTTCATCAGGTTCACCGCCGTGGGACGCGCGGCGCGCAGTGTTTCCAGCGCTTGCGCCAGCTGCGGACGCGGCATGCCGTTCTCCGCCAACAGCGCCAGCAGCAGACTGGCGGAAAGGCCGATCAGCGGCGCGCCACGCACGCGCAGCGCATGGATGTGCTCGACCAGCGCCTCCACGCTGTGCGCGGGCAGCCAGTTTTTTTGCTGCGGCAGCGCCTGCTGATCGAGGATCCAGAGCTGATTGTCACGAACCTGTAAGCTGGTAGTGCGAAGTGTTTGCATGTGGTGAAATCTCTGTTGCGTTATTAGCCGTTATTGTGCCAACATGCGCAGCGGAAGTATAGACGTCTGAACGGCTTATCAATGAAGATTCACGAGGAACAGGCAATGTCGCAATACCGTACGTTCACTGCTGCCGATGCCGTGGAATATGCGAAACGTTTTGGCGGGGTGGACGATCCCTCTGCGCTGGTCGGCGCCGAAGAGATCGGCGATGGCAACCTCAACCTGGTGTTTAAAATTTTCGATAACCAGGGCCGAAGCCGCATTATCGTAAAACAGGCGCTGCCCTATGTGCGCTGCGTGGGAGAATCCTGGCCGCTGACGCTGGATCGCGCGCGCATCGAGGCGGAAACGCTGATCGAGCATTACAAACATTGCCCGCAGCATACGGTAAAAGTCACGCACTACGATGCGGAGCTGGCGGTGATGGTGATGGAAGATCTCTCCAGCCATCGCATCTGGCGCGGCGAACTGGTGAAGGGCGCCTGGTATCCTGAGGCGGCGCGTCAGTTGGGCGAATACCTGGCGCAGACGCTGTTTCATACCTCCGATTTCTACCTCCATCCGCATCGTAAAAAGGCGGAGGTGGCGCGCTTTATTAATCCGGAACTGTGCGAAATTACCGAAGATCTGTTTTTCAACGATCCTTATATCGATCATGAGCGCAACCGTTATCCCGCCGCGCTGGAAGATCTGGTCGTCGGCCTGAGTCACGATGACGAGCTGAAAATCGCCGTGGCGGGTCTGAAACACCGCTTCTTTGCCCATGCCGAAGCGCTGCTGCACGGCGATATCCACAGCGGATCGATTTTTGTCGCCGACGGTAGCCTGAAGGCGATCGACGCTGAGTTCGGTTATTTTGGCCCCATCGGTTTCGATGTCGGCACCGCGCTGGGCAACCTGCTGATCAACTACTGCGGCCTGCCCGGCCTGCTGGCTCCGCGCGAGGCGGCGGAAGGGCGCGAATTGCGTCTCAACGATGTGCGCGACGTCTGGCTCGCGTTCGGAGAGCGTTTCCTCGCCCTGGCTGCGGAAAAAACCACCGATGTGGCGCTGGCCTATCCTGGCTATGCGCAGGCGTTTTTACGTAAGGTTTGGGTCGATACGCTGGGCTACTGCGGCACCGAGCTGATCCGTCGCACCGTCGGCATGTCGCACGTCGCGGATATGAAAAACATCAGTGATGACGCGATGCGCACCGAATGCATTCGCAGCGCAATTACGCTGGGGAAAACCTTAATCATCGCCGCGCCGCATATCGAAGATATCGACGCGCTGATCGCTCGGGTTCGTCAGAACGGCTAAAGCCAGGCGGCGCCTCGCCGCTTGCTGACGGCGTCAAAGCAAACCGGCGGAAGGTTCCGCCGGTTAATTGCAATTTTCAGGCCGCCTCGGTTCGCTGCGGCAGCGGCGAAGCGGCTTCGGCAGGCGCGACCGCCAGCGCGTCCGGCTCAAACTCATCCACGTTAATCGCCCGCAGACGGCTCGCCTCGGCGCGCGTCAGAATTTTCGCCTCTTCCTGACTGATTAGCTCCTCTTTCAGCGCGCGTTCCGCCAGCGCATCCAGACGGGTAAACAGCAGAGGTTTATTCAGCTGTTTGCAAAGACGATGATGGATAATTTCCGCCGCCATTACATCCTGTAGCGCCTGCTCCAGCTGACCGGCAGGATTGTTTTCGCCTGGCGTCAGGTACTGGCCGCGCCCAAGGCGCGTACGGGTCGCCGACGGCAGCTGCAGCAGCTTCGCCAGCTGATGGTCGAGGCGATCGGAAGGCGGCGCGCAGCGTTTGCCCGCCGGAAACACCATCACGCGCAGCAGTCCGGCTACCAGACGATTCGGGAAGTTGCGCAGCAGTTCGTCCATCGCCGTTTCCGCCAGATGCAGCGCATCCTGCACGCCCCAGTGCAGCAGCGGCAGATCCGCCTCGTTGCGTCCTTCCTCGTCATAACGCTTCAGCGCGGCGGAAGCGAGATAAAGCTGGCTTAGCACATCGCCCAGGCGCGCCGAAAGGCGTTCGCGACGCTTCAGGCTGCCGCCCAGCGTCGCCATCGAGACATCCGCCAGCAGCGCCAGGTTGGCGCTGATGCGGTTGAGCTGCTGGTAGTAACGCCGCGTGGCGTCGCGGGTCGGCGAGGCGCTGGTTAAGCCATTGGTCAATCCGAGCCAGAGGCTGCGCGCCGCGTTGCTGCCGGTGTGGCCGATATGGCTGAACAGCGCGCGGTCAAAGGCGCGCAGATCGCCGCTCTGCGCCGCCGCCATCTCCGTCAGCACGTAAGGATGGCAGCGAATCGCGCCCTGGCCGAAGATAATCATGCTGCGCGTCAGAATATTGGCGCCTTCCACGGTAATGGCGATAGGCGCGCCCTGATAAGCGCGGGCGAGGAAATTATTTCGGCCGAGCATAATGCCTTTGCCGCCGGCGATATCCATCGCATCGATAATGGCGCGCTGGCCGCGATGGGTGCAGTGATATTTTACGATAGCCGAAAGCACTGCCGGTTTTTCGCCCTGCATGATGCCGGTGGTGATCAGCGAGGCGGCGGCGTCCATGACGTAAGCGTTTCCGGCGATGCGCGCCAGCGGCTCTTCGATTCCCTCCATCTTGCCGATGGAAACTTTAAACTGGCGACGAATGTGCGCATAAGCGCCGGTCGCCAGCGCCAGCGATTTCAGGCTGCCGGTGGAGTTGGAGGGCAGGGTGATGCCGCGTCCGACAGAGAGGCATTCCACCAGCATACGCCAGCCCTGTCCCGCCATCTGCGGGCCGCCGATGATGTAGTCGATCGGAACGAAAATATCTTTGCCGCGCGTCGGACCGTTCTGGAAGGGAACGTTAAGCGGAAAGTGACGTTTGCCGATCTCCACGCCCGGCGTGCCGGTGGGGATCAGGGCGCAGGTAATGCCCAGCTCTTCCACTTCGCCCAGCAAACGATCGGGATCGGAGAGCTTGAACGCCAGCCCCAGCACGGTGGCAATCGGCGCCAGCGTAATGTAGCGCTTGTTCCAGTTCAGACGCATGCCGAGCACCTGCTGCCCCTGCCAGTCGCCCATGCAGACCACGCCGGTATCGGGAATGGCGCTGGCGTCGGACCCCGCTTCTGGGCTGGTCAGCGCAAAGCAGGGGATCTCTTCGCCGCGCGCCAGACGCGTCAAATAGCGATCCTTCTGCTCTTGCGTGCCGTAATGTTGCAGCAACTCGCCCGGACCCAGCGAATTCGGCACGCCGACGGTAATCGCCAGGATGCCGGAAACGCCGGCCAGCTTTTGCAGTACCCGCGCTTGCGCATAGGCGGAAAACGCCAGCCCGCCATACTCTTTTTTGATAATCATGGCGAAAAAGCGCTGCTCTTTAAGGTACGCCCACAGCTCCGGCGGCAGGTCGGCCAGCTCATGAGTAATCTGGAAATCGTTCGCCATGCGGCAGGCTTCCGTCACCGGGCCGTCGAGAAACGCCTGTTCGTCGGGCGTCAGGCGCGGCTGCGGATAGTTGTGCAGTTTTTGCCAGTCCGGCCTGCCGCGAAACAGATCGCCTTCCCACCAGGTGGTTCCGGCGTCGATCGCCTCTTTTTCCGTACGCGACATCGGCGGCATTATTTTTTGAAAGCCATCCAGCATCGGTTGTGAGAACAGACGTTGACGCATTTTTGTCAGATTGAAGGGCAGCAGGATAAGCGCCAGCGGCAGTAGCAGCCACGGCGTCCAGAGATGGGCCAGTGCCAGCGCGACGGTCCAGAGCAGCAATATCGCCGAGCTGAGAATAAGCGTAACGCGGTGATAGAAAAGCGCGCCGATCAGCACAATCGTCGCGATGATACTGAGAACCATCATGATGAACTGCTCCCAAGTTGTAAGAGGTCTGACCTGTTTCTAAGGAGAGGTTTAAAGCAGATCCCATCAGTTAGCAATCTGTTTACATGATAATTACAACCTGACTCACAAAATCGTTGCCTGTCTGCAAAGCGGTGATTCAGCGAGCCGTGTTTGCCTGCTGGCATCGGGCGGATAGCGTTTCGGGGCGGAAGCGGCGGGCGAAGAAATAAGGGTTTAACCAGCCGTATGGCGACTCAAATAAAAAGCTGCCGGTTAAGGCAGCTTTAGTTACCAGCTCAGACGATGGTCGGTTTGATGGTGATGTTGGGCGTGCTTTTCCGTTTCAGGAATCGGCTTTCCAACAGATTCCAGGAGAGCACTGCCAGCAGCAGGGTGAGCATGATGGTCAACGCTACGCCAAGCAGCGGGTTCGCCTCATAAACGCCGAAATGTATCAGCAGCTGGATAATAGGCCAGTGGTATAAATAGATACCGTAGGAGAAGTCGCCATATTTCCCGATCGGCACTTCCTTAAACATGCTGGTGCAGAAGAGCAACACCACGGAAGAAAAGGCAACCGGCTCGACGAACAGGCTTAGTTGCGTATCTTTCGTTAAGAAATAGGCGATCAGAGAAACAATCGCGATCTCTTTTAACTTATCGAAGCTTGCCTGATGAACGGATAACAGCGTGCCGAAAAAGAAATAGCCCGACAGGCCGACAAACTGTTTCGCCAGCGCATCCGCTTTCGCGCCGGTATAAACATGAATAAAAAACCAGAACCAGAGGCAGGAGATCAAATAAATAATGAACCAGGTGGTTAACGGCTTCCTTTTCATAAAAAACAGCGCGAAAGGCAGCAGCGCATAGAGCGTGATCTCTGCTTTTATCGTCCACAGCGAGCCGTCGATCGGCTGATTGGGGTTATGCGTGAACACTCCCGGCAGCGAAGGCTGTATAAAATTCATAAAGCTAAAGTTGGCAGCCATATATTTTAGGGTCTGGCTGTCAACGATAAAATGGGTCAGCGGCAGCGACGTCACGGCGGCGCCAATAAACAGACACATAATGATGGTAAACATGTAAGCAGGCAAAATACGTTTACATCTTTTCACGGCGTAATCCCGGAGCGACTGGCTGCGCATATAGCTTTTCGCTATCAAAAATCCGCTGATGGCAAAAAAGCCTTTTACTGCGAAGTCGCTATTCAGAAAATGCGCCAGAAACCGAAGATCGGTTTTACGGGATACTTCAGCCGAGTGAACGAGTAATACCGTAAAGGCCAGTATTAATCGCACAATATCGAAATTATTTTTTTCTTTCATTGCCCGCTTTCTTTTAAAAGCATGCTCGCACCGTCAAAGTCAGGCGCAGCAATTGAGTGGAGTTTGCCGTAATTTACACTATGAATTTTGGTTAGCGCAATGCATGATCCCTAAGAAATAACCGATAAATGGTTCATTTGATATTTATCAACGAGTTTTTGAATTATATTCGGATTTTTCCCGGCTTGTTTTTATGGGGGCGCTGTGAACTAAAAAATAGCTGTCGTTCAGGATATTCGTGAAGCAGGGCTGCGATAAGCAGCCCTGTGGAGATTATTTGAAGAGCTTGAAGGTTTGTGAAACCGTGTAGCCGGTAATCGATTGTTTGCTGGATATGGTATTGTAATACAAATAGTAAAGCACCATTAATAAAGTTACCGCAACGGCCGCGACTTTAATTATCTGTCTGGTCTGATAGATGCAGGCTGCAATAAGCACTGGCTCGATTTGCAGAAGATAGTTAGCCAGGCGTCCGCCGGAAGCATAATCCTGTAATGCTAAGCGCAGGCCGCTGCCAATAGCGAAGGTGATGACCATGATATAAAAGAAAGTAAATTTCTCGGGTGAGGCGTTTTTTACTTTGTCGTTCAACAACAGCGCGCTGAAGATGAGAACAAAGATAATGTTTTTCAGGTTGGAAAGGGTGAAGATACCCTGTTCCTGCAATGAATCCTGGTTGGCGTAGCCCATCGCCCTCTCTCCCAACGAACCGATGTGGCTCGACAGCAGCGCGATAAGCGACTGACTGCCGATAAACGCCATAGGTATGCTGGCCAATACAATAATAGCGGGAATATATTTATTCTTTTTCACAATCAGCGCCAGCGGAACTAAAATGGCGACAATGGCCGTGGCGTGGCTGATAAAAGAGAGAATGAACAGCCTGATCATGCCCGCTCTGTTTTTCTGCGTCAGATGATACAGAAAACCGAGGAAAAAGGCGGAGCTTAACCCGAACCTGATCTGGTTCATGTCTTTGTTAATAAACAGATGGGCGGAATAAAGCGCAAGAGAAACTAAAGGTAAAGGCGAAAGTCTTCTGAAATACCAGGCGTTGACGCTGACGGCGATCATGCAAAATACATACATGAATATATCAGCATTTTTGGTAAATATTCTTACTGCGCCGGCGATGATATAAATCATCGGCTCGTAGCGGAAATCCTGCAGGGTTTGCATAAAGCCTTCGATTGGGATTTTCTGCATAAAAACATCATAAAAATCCCGGTACTGAGAATCGTCCAAACCCGAGCCCAGACCGCGAATGCCGCCGAAAGTGAAAAGGATAAAAACGGCTATCCAGAACAGGTATAGCCTGATCCCCTTCGTCTTCTCCTGGTCTGAGATAATGATCTCGACAATAGCCAGAGCAGATATAAAAATGCTGATATACCAGTATATTGCCATTTTTTATTCATTGTTGGATTCGAAAGGGATACTTATAGCATGATGTTTCGGGCCGGTAAATATGAGAAAAATCTAGTTTTTCAGGGAAGGTCGCTATCCCGGCTATGATTATCCTGCGGCATTTCGCCTTTCAGAAACAATATTGTTTTCTCCGGCCAGGATTGATACTGTTATTTTTTGTCGCAAAAGGGTTTCCAAAAATTATTTTCCGAAAAATAGCGGGTGAAATATGTATTTTTCTGGTTCAGTTCTGAAGCAATTATCAACGCTTAAAATAATTAAGCATTGCTTTTGGAAAAAACGCGCATCGCTTTTTTATCCCGGTTTTTTCTTATTTATCCTTGCCTCTTCCGCATCGGCGGCGGCCTGGCAGGAAATACCCTTACGGGCCGATGCGGAAGGAAAACGCTATGAATTTATGAATTTCAGCAAGCGGCCCGGCGTACTGAACAGAGCCGTCACTAAAGTCTATTCGCCCGCGATGATTTACGTGCCGCCGACGGGAAAAAGCAACCATGCTGCGGTTTTAATCATTCCCGGCGGCGGATTCAGCTATATCATGCTGGATTATGAAGGCACCGACGTGGCGCAGGCGCTGAGCAAAAAGGGCTACGCTTCGTTTATCCTGGCTTACAGGCTGCCGCGCAAGGGCGATGCGACGCTGAGAGCGCAGAGCTTTTCCGACGTGCAGCGCGCAATGCGGCTTATCCGATCGCGCGCTGAAGAATTTTCCGTGGATCGCCAGCGTATCGGCGTGATGGGATTTTCTGCCGGCGGCTATCTGGCAGCGAACCTCAGCAACCGCTTTGCGGACCGCAACAGCGCGCCCATTGACGCGGTGGATAACCTCAGCGCCAGACCCGACTTCTCCGTCTTGCTCTATCCCGTCCTCTCGCTGGAAAAAAGCGTGACGCACTCCGGCACCAAAACGGCGCTGATCGGCCGCGACGCCGACCCGGCGCTTGCGCAGCGTTTTTCTCAGGAATATCTGATCACTAAAGAGACGCCGCCGACCTTTATCGTCCATGCGCTGGACGATAATGTCGCCTCGCCGCAAAACGCGCTGCGCTACTTCGATGCGCTGAATAAAAATAAGATTAAAGCCGAGCTGCATCTGTTCCAGACGGGCGGGCACGGTTTTTCGGTCAATAAAAAAGGCAATGCGCCTTCCGAAAACTGGGTAAATCTTTTCGCCGCCTGGCAGGGCGCGCTGAAATAGCGCCGCTATTTTTTCACGACGCATCGGGAGCACCGCAGGACGCTTTTCGCTGCCGGGCCATTCCGTTAAACTTGTGGGGTCAATCTTTCCTCTAAAGGACACCCCTATGTACCAGGATATTATTCGTTCAGAACTCAATGAAGCAGCGGATACGCTTAATAAATTCCTGAGCGATGAAGCAAACATCCATGCCATTCAGCGCGCCGCCGTTCTGCTGGCGGACAGCTTCAAAGCGGGAGGCAAAGTGCTCTCCTGCGGCAACGGCGGCTCGCACTGCGACGCGATGCATTTTGCCGAGGAGCTGACCGGCCGCTACCGCGAAAACCGTCCCGGCTATCCGGCGATCGCCATCTCCGACGTCAGCCATCTCTCCTGCGTCAGCAACGACTTCGGCTACGACTATGTCTTTTCGCGCTATGTCGAAGCGGTCGGCCGCCCGGGCGACGTGCTGCTGGGACTCTCCACCTCCGGCAACTCCACCAATATCATCAAAGCGATCGAAGCCGCGCGCGCGCAGGGCATGAAGGTCATTACGCTGACCGGGAAAGACGGCGGCAAGATGGCGGGCACGGCGGATATTGAAATTCGCGTGCCGCATTTCGGCTATGCCGACCGCATCCAGGAAGTGCATATCAAAGTAATCCACATCCTGATGCTGCTGATTGAAAAAGAGATGGTGAAGTAACAGGCGGTTTCTCCCGCCGCGCGTGGGAGATCTCATAACTAAGGCGGTGGCTATGTGCGAATTGCTCGGGATGAGCGCGAATGTCCCTACAGATATCTGTTTCAGTTTTACCGGTCTGGTGCAGCGCGGAGGCGGAACCGGGCCGCATAAGGATGGCTGGGGCATTACCTTTTATGAAGATAAGGGGTGCCGCACCTTTAAAGACCCGTTGCCCAGCTACAACTCTCCCATCGCCCGCCTGGTGCAGGAGTATCCGATCAAGTCCCATTCGGTGGTGGCGCATATCCGCCAGGCGAACCGCGGCAAGGTCTCGCTGGAGAATACCCATCCCTTTACCCGCGAGCTGTGGGGCCGCAACTGGACCTACGCGCATAACGGGCAGCTCAGCGGCTACCGGCAGCTGGAGACCGGCCATTTCCGACCGGTAGGCGAAACCGACAGCGAAAAAGCGTTTTGCTGGATTTTGCATCAGCTTGCGACGCGCTACCCGCGGACGCCGGGCAACTGGCCGGCGGTGTTTCGCTACATTGCGGAGCTGGCGACCGAACTGCGACAAAAAGGCGTATTCAACATGCTGCTGTCGGACGGGCGCTATCTGATGGCGTTCTGCTCCACCAACCTGTTCTGGATCACGCGTCGCGCTCCTTTCGGCAAGGCGACCCTGCTGGATCAGGATGTGGAGATCGATTTTCAGCAGCAGACCACGCCGCAGGATGTGGTGACGGTGATCGCGACGCAGCCGCTGACGGGCAATGAAACCTGGCACAAGATTGCGCCAGGCGAGTGGGCGTTATTCTGCCTTGGTGAGCGCCAGGAATGATTTCGAGGCAGCGTCGGGATTGGTCACCACCGGGCTGCTGTTCATCACATATTTCCCGGCATTGACGCTGACGCCGGGCGGCTGATGATATCTCTGGAAGTAAGCATAGCCGGGCTGCAGTTCGCGCCAGAAGCTGGCGTAAACGGAGTTTCGGTGGCGCTGCAAGTTGCTTTCCGTCATGCGGAACGGATAGATAGCGATATCCACCTGCGGCTGGCCGTTGCGCAGCGCAGCGTTCACATAGCTGAAAATTTCATCCATATAGGCGTTGGTCATGGCGTAACAGCCGATAGAGACGCAGTCGCCATGAATCATCAGATAATTGCCGCTATAGCCCTGTTCGCGATCGTACTGGTTAGGAAAACCGATATTAATGGCGCGATAAAAACGGCTGTCCGGCTTCAGCTGCTTCAGCCTGACGCTGTAAAACCCTTCCGGGCTTTTAAAATCGCCCTCACGGCGTTTCGGGCCGAGACCGCCGGAAAAGTTACAGATGCGGTAGCTGTCCAGTAAGCGATATTCGTTACCGATTTTGCCGTAAAGCTCCAGCGTACGCTCTTCCTTGAAGATCTGGAGAAAGACGGGGGTGCCCAAAAGTTGTTTCTTTAATTCTTTACTGACCGGCGCCAGAGGTTCGACGGGTTCAGGGGTAATAGCCATGCTAATGGCTGGCATAAGAATCATCGCAAACAAAAGTGCGATTCTGCCCATTCTGTGTGTACCTTGGATTGAGAGAGAACAATGACGCGCTGGCGGCGTCTCTGCTTGCATTATCGGAAATATCCGCTACCGCTGCGCAACATTAACATTGTCTGTTTTTTTATCAAGACGCCGCCGAATAAAAGGGCGTTTTTCGGGGGATTTCGGACCGGGAAATTTGTAAAGAAAGGCAAGAGGGGAAGCGGGTTCCCCTCACAGAGGGGCGGTTAGTTAGCCGGTTTAGCGAGTTCGATGCCTTTCTGACCCGCATAAAAAACAATCAGCGTTGCGCCTTCGCTGCCTGTATATCCACGGTGAGCGCTATTAACCATCTCAGGCAAAACTTCACCAGCGTGAAGCGTCCGCTTTTCGCCGGTTGCCTGTTTTTCAACGGTCAGTACCCCCTTGCTGTACATACGCCGCGTTGGCTACGGGATGTTGATGCCAGTCAAGGGAACTATGCGGCGGAATGGTGATTTTTAGCACGGAGAGCTGAGGCGTGCCTGTGGGATAAGCTGGATAGAGCGCACCATCCCAAGAGTGTTCCGTTTCCAGTAGCTTTTCAACGGTCACCTCAGGTTTTCCGGCAACCGAGGCATTCAGGGAAAATATGAATAATAAAGAAGATAACAGTGATATACAGCCGAGGCTTTTAATAAATATGTTCATTTTGTCTCTATAAATTATTGATTTTTATGTTTTTATTCTTTAACTCTCCCTGCTTTAATTTATCGATTAATCCGGGTGTGATTAAAATAAATTACAGGAGTAATCACCTAATATAAATTTGTTGGCTGCCGTAATATTGATGGAAATATATTTATTGCTGAGTGAAGTATTATCTCTGCTATGTATTAGTACCTTAAAGCAATAAAATTAACTGTAGCTGCCAGTAAAGTTGTTCTAATCATTGTGTGTCTGACATTTACTAAAGTTTTCCACAGAGAACTTTTGTACTGAAATGAGACAGCAACGTACATCGCAGTTTACTTTTGGTATCTGTACATCTATCCAGTATCATAATACCGTTAAGATTAAAGACCCGGGACAGCTTCTTAAAGTGAAAATCATTCACGTCGATATGGACTGCTTTTACGCTGCGGTAGAGATGCGCGACGATCCCTCATTACGCGATATTCCCATCGCTATCGGCGGCAGCCGCGAGCGGCGCGGCGTCATCAGTACGGCCAACTATCCGGCGCGTGAATATGGCGTGCGCAGCGCCATGTCCACGGCGATGGCGTTGAAACTCTGCCCGCATCTGCGGCTGCTGCCTGGCCGCTTCGACGCTTATAAAGAGGCTTCCCGCCAGATCCGTAACATCTTTGTCCGCTATACCCCGTTAATCGAGCCGCTCTCTCTTGACGAAGCCTATCTGGACGTCACCGACAGCGAGCATTGTCAGGGATCGGCCACGCTGATGGCGCAGGCGATCCGCGCGGATATTCAGCGGGAAACCGGGCTGACCGCGTCGGCTGGCATCGCGCCGATTAAATTTCTCGCCAAGATCGCCTCCGATATGAACAAGCCCAACGGGCAATATGTGATTACGCCGCAGGCGATGCCCGACTTTCTGCTCTCGCTGCCGCTGGCGAAAATCCCCGGCGTCGGCAAGGTGTCAGCGAAAAAGCTGGAGGAGATGGGGCTTTACACCTGCGGCGACGTGCAGAAAACCGATCTGGCGAAGCTGCTGAAGCGCTTCGGAAAATTCGGCCGCGTGCTCTGGGAGCGCAGCAACGGCATTGACGAGCGCGGCGTGGTGGTGGAGCGGGAGCGCAAATCGCTCGGCGTGGAGCGCACTCTGGCGGAAGATATTCACAGCTGGGAGCAGTGCCTGGAGATTATCGATTACCTCTATGCAGAGCTGGAGCGGCGTCTGAGCCAGATCCGTCCCGATAAACAGATTGCCCGTCAGGGCGTTAAGCTGAAGTTCAACGATTTCCAGCTCACCACTCAGGAACATCTCTGGCCGGTGCTGAATAAAGAGGACATGATCGCGGTGGCGAAGAAAACCTGGGATGAGCGGCGCGCGGGGCGGGGCGTGCGGCTGGTGGGGCTGCATGTCACCATGGTAGATCCCCAGCTGGAGCGGCAATTGCTGCTGGGACTGTAACGCCTCTCCCGCCTGCGGAAGAGGCGTCAGGCTTATTTCTTGCCGTACTTCGCTTCCAGCGTCGCAAACCAAGGGGCGACGAAATCAGTGTTTTCGCCCCAGCCGGGCACGATCTTGTTCAGCGAGGCGACGTTAACCGCACCCTGCTGGCTGTTCAGCTGCTGCTGAGAAATCGCCGCCGCTTTGAACTGATAGGCCGCTGGCGTCGCTTCGCCGGCGATTTTATTGGCCACCAGACGCATATTCACCGCGCCGATGGTTTTAGGATCGACCGCCACCGTCTGAACCCACGGGCTGTCTTTCTGGCGCATCAGCTGCAGATCCTGGTTGGAAACGTCAATGCTGTAGAGCTTAATTTCAGTACGGCCGTTCTCCTGCAACGCTTTGTAAGCGCCCTGGCTGAAGGCGTCCCAGGCGCCCCAAATGGCGTCGACTTTTCCTTTCGGATATTTCGCCAGGATCGCGCCGATCTTGTTCGCCGTGTCGCCCTGCACATCCGACGAAACCGCGCCGATCGACTCCAGCTGGTGAATGCCGGGGTTGGCTTTCAGCACGCTCTCATAGACCACCTGACGGCGCTCCATTGGCGGGAAGCCCGCGACCCACAGCTTCACGATATTCGCTTTGCCGTTGAAATCTTTCAGGATCTGATCCAGAGAGAGCTGCGCCAGCGAAGCGTCGTCCTGAGCGGTTACGGTCACGCCGTCGACCGGCATATCGACCGGAGTATCAAACACCGACAGCTTAATGCCGGCATCCGCGATGCGTTTTACCAGCGCGCTGGCGTAAGGCGCTTTGCCGTGAGAAAGAATGATGCCGTCATATTTCTGGCTGATCGCCTGGTTGACGAAATCCTGAAAGCGCGCGTCATCACCATTGCTGAGAAAGGTGCTGACCTTGAAGCCCAGCTGGCGGCCTTGCTGAATGGCGCCGGCGACAAACTGCGTAGTGTTGTCGTCCGAACCCAGGTTGCGGATGATGGCGATGCGCACCGGCCCGTTGTGGTTAGCGAGAGCGGCAGGCAGCGGCGTCACCGTATCGGCAAAGACGGCGCTGGCGTTCAGCAGGCCAAGAGCCAGCAGAGAAAGGGTGATTTTTTTCATTATTTATCTTCTTCCAAAAAGTGACAGCGCCTCAGCGGCGCTGGATGTAGGTCATCGCCAGCGCCAGAGCCAGCACCAAACCTTTGATAATGTCCATGGCGTAATAGGGCACGGAGAGCATCACCAGCCCGTTCTGCAGCACGCCGAGCAGCACCGCGCCCACCAGGGTCCCGAGGGCGTTGGGCTTGCCGGAACCAGCCAGCGATAAGCCGATCCAGGCGGCCGCGACCGCATCCATCAAATAGCCGCTGCCGGCGTTGACCTGTGAAGAGCCGATGCGCGACGCGAGCAGAATGCCGCCGAGGCCAGCCAGCAGCGACGCGATCAGATAGGCCAGCACGCGATAGCGCGTGGTACGGATGCCGGAAAGACGTGCCGCTTCCGGGTTGCCGCCCAGCGCGTACATGCGACGCCCCTGTTTGGTCAGGGAGAGGCCGAGCTGCGCCACCACCGTCACCACCAGCATAATAATGACGATAACCGGCACCTGGCCAAGCAGGCCGAAGCTGGCCGGGATCGCGCCTTCCGCCATATCGCCGCTCGGCATCACCATGTTTTCGGTGATGGAGCCGCCGAAGCTGTAGGTCATGGCGACGCCCTGGATGACAAACAGCGTGGCGAGCGTCGCCAGCATATCCGGGATACGCAGGATGACGATTAAAAAGGCGTTGAACAGACCGACCAGCAGGCAGAGCAGCAGGGTAATCGCTATCGCCGCGGGGGTATCGAAGCCGTACCAGACGAACAGCGAAATCACCAGCGCATTCGCCAGCGAGGCGGTGGATCCTACAGAAAGATCGAAGCCGCCCACGGTAAGCGACACCGAGACGCCGATGGCGATCACCGTAACGATGGCGATCGATCGCAAAATGTTGATGATGTTGTTGGGATCGAGAAAGCTGTCCGACGTCAGGCCGAACGCGGCGATCAGGATGGCGACCGTCAGCAGCATGCCCCATTTATATAAAAAATCGAACAGCTTGTGGCGCAGCGCAGGCTGCGGATTCAGGGGTAGTTCTTTGCTGCTCACGCAGGGGTTCCTCCGGTGGAATAAAGCAGTAGAGTCTCTTCCGTGGCCTCTTTCGCCTCCATTTCCGCCACGATGCGCCCGTCCCAGAGCACACAGATGCGATCGCACAGGCCCACCAGCTCAGAGAATTCCCCCGAAGCATAGATGATGCCTTTGCCGTCGCGCGCCAGGCTGTCGATCAGGCTAAACAGATCGGTTTTCGCCTTGATATCGACCTCTTTGGTCGGTTCGTCGAAAATCAGCACGTCGGCGTTGTTGCGCAGCCATTTGCCGATCGCCACTTTCTGCTGGTTGCCGCCCGAAAGGCGGCGCAGCGTCTGCGCCGGACCGGTGGTGCGCACGTTGAGCTTTTGAATAATCTCCTCTGCCCAGCGCCACGCCTGACGGTGACCGAACAGACTCCAGCGGGAGAAGCTGTCATCGGCGCTGACGCTCAGGTTCATCGCCACCGACTCGTCGATAAATATCCCTTCTTTTCGCCGCTCCTCGGGCACCAGCGCCATGCGCTGACTGACGGAATCATGCGGCGAACGGGGACGCCAGGCCTTACCGTGCAGCTCGCCGCGCGCGATGCGGCTCCGGCTTGCGCCGAACAGCGCCTTGCACAGCTCGGTTTTACCGGCGCCGGCCAGCCCGGCGATGCCTAAAATTTCGCCTTTATGCAGGCGCAGAGAAATCTCCTGCAGCAGCTTATCGTCATGCAGCCCTTCCACCGCCAGCAGCAGCGGCTGCGGCTGTTTTTCGCGGCGCGGCGGATAGATGTCGGTAAGCACGTGGCCCAGCATTTTCTCCACTATCTGCTCGCCGCTCAGGGCCGCCATCGGTCCGCTCTCAATCAGGCGGCCGTCGCGCAGCACCGTAAGCCGATCGCAAATCGCTTTCAGCTCATGGATGCGGTGAGAGATAAAGACCACGCCGATGCCGCTCGCCTGCAGGCGGCGCACCACGGCAAACAGGCGTTCGCTTTCGTGCTGGTCGAGCGGCGCGGTAGGCTCATCCAGAATCAAAAAACGGCAGTGGTGGGAGAGGGCGCGCGCCAGCAGGATTTGCTGCTTTTCCGCCAGCGTGCAGCGTTCCACCGGCTGATTAATGTCAATCTGCACATCCAGCTGCGCCAGCAGCGTGTTCGCCTGGCGACGGATCTCGCGCCAGCGATAGCCGACGCCCGGCTCCGCCAGCCGATCCAGCAGAATATTTTCCGCCACGCTTAGCTGGGGCACCAGCGCGACATCCACTTCCTGCTGCACCAGATGGATGCCGAGGCGTTTGGCGTCGCGCGGCGTACGGATAGCCACCGGCTCGCCGTCAAGCAGGATGTCGCCGCTGTAATCGCTGTGCGCGCCCGACAGCACTGACATCAGCGTCGATTTTCCGGCGCCGTTGGCGCCGGTCAGCGCATGTACGGAATGGCCTTCCACAGTGAAGTCTACCCGAGTCAATGCGGCAAACTCGCCGAAGGCGATAGAGATGTTGCGCATGTCGAGGCGATTTAACGCGCTCATAGGGCGAAGCCTCCGCGTGAAGAGATAAGTCGTGGTCGCATTTTTTCCTGAACCTTCAGGACGGACAACGAACGAAAGCGCATAAGCTAGCATAAAAACTTATTAGCCATCCAGACATCCAGACATAACGGTGTCTAAAGCTGGCGCCGGCGCGTAAGGCAGAGGAAAATTGATGAATAAACAGGGAAAAGCAGCGCGTTATGCTGGAAGACGAGGTGGGAAATTTCTGAATAAAAGTCGATCACGTAGAACCGGAAAGCGCCTTTTTAGCGGAACATGTTAGGGGGTTGACTAATTTTTTTGCGATTTGATTGTGTTAAGGTGCACCAAAATCACGTTCATCAGGGAAGATGATGACAACGCATACCACCCCCGTTCCCCACGACGGCCTGTTCAAAACTTTTCTTACCCATCCGGCGACGGCGCGCGATTTTTTGACTTTTCATCTGCCGCCTGCACTGCTGGCGGTCTGTAATCTCGATACCCTGACGCTGGAGTCAGGCTCTTTTCTGGAAGAGGATCTACGTCCCTGGTTTGCCGACGTGCTCTACTCATTAAAAACCGCGCGGGGAGACGGCTATGTGTATACCCTGATTGAACACCAGAGCAGCCCGGATAAGCATATGGCTTTTCGGCTGATGCGCTACGCCATTGCCGCGATGCAGCGGCATCTGGACGCTGGCCATGCGCATCTGCCTTTAGTCATCCCGCTGCTGTTCTGCCATGGCCGCGCCTCGCCCTGGCCTGCGCCGATGAACTGGCTGGATCTGTTCAGCGATCCTGAGACAGCCTGTCGGCTCTACAGCAACGCCTTTCCGCTGGTTGACGTCGGCGCGATGGAAGACGATGAAATTATGCAGCATCGGGCGATGGCGATGCTGGAACTGTTGCTCAAGCATATCCGCCGACGCGATCTGACCGAGTTGCTGGACCAACTGGTCAGCTTGATTCAGGCCGGATACACTACTGAACAGCAGTTGAGGGTGCTGATGAACTGGATGGTGCAGAACGGCGATAGCGCTCAGCCGAAAGCGTTGCTGACGACGCTGGCGCAGCGCTTACCGCATGAGGAGGAGATGTTGATGACTATCGCACAGAAATTGTTTCAGGAAGGGAAGCAGGAAGGAAAGCAGGAAGGAAAACAGGAAGGAAAACAGGAAGGAAAACAGGAAGGAAAACAGGAAGGCATTCTGGAGATTGCACAGAGCATGCTCCGGGAAGGCGCCGACCCGGCTTTTATTAAAAAAGTCACCGGACTGACGGAAAAAGAGCTGGCGCGACTTAAAGATGAGACGATGTGACCAGAGCGATACCTTCCGTTGCAAAGATTAACCGCGGCTGGCGACAAGGCTGGCGAGAATAGAAAAGGGTTCATGCTAAACATGAACCCTTTGACCTTAACGGCCGGATATTACAGGCTGCCTGAGGCCGTTAGCGCGATTTACGCCGCCTGTTTCTCCGGCACAACCGTCAGCAGCGCGGTGAGCAGCTTCCAGTAGAGACCGACGCTTTCAATATGCACCTGCTCGTCCGGCGAGTGGGGACCGGTAATGGTCGGCCCGATGGAAACCATATCCATGTTCGGATAGGGTTTCTTAAACAGACCGCACTCCAGACCTGCGTGAATAATCTGGATATTCGGCGTCTTATCAAACAGCGCGATATAAGTTTTACGCGTCAGCGCCATGATCGGCGAATCCGCGTCAGGCTGCCAGCCCGGGTAGCCGCCTTTCGGCTCGGTCTTCGCGCCAGCGAGTTGGCCCAGCGAGGTCAGCATCTCCACCACATAATCTTTTCCGGTGTCGATCAGCGAACGGATCAGGCAGATGATCTCCGCTTGCTGCTCATCCATCGTCACCACGCCGACGTTCAGGGAGGTTTCCACCACGCCTTTCGCCACGTCGGAGTTGCGGATCACGCCGTTCGGGGTGCTGTTCAGCAGGTTAAGGAAACGATCGCGGCTGTCGGCAGTCAGCGCCTGGCCCTGATGCGCCAGCGGCTCGGTGACCAGCGCGATATGCTTCTCCCTCAAACCCAGCTCATTCTGCAACGTGGCGAGGAAGTGGGCCGCGGCCGATTTCAGCGCATCTTCTTTATTACGCGCAACGGCGAGCGTCGCGAACGCCTCGCGCGGAATCGCGTTGCGCAGCGTGCCGCCGCTAAATTCAATCAGACGCAGATCGAGATCCTGTGCATGCGCGGCGAGAAAGCGCGCCAGCAGCTTGTTGGCGTTGCCGAGGCCGAGATGAATTTCAGCGCCTGAGTGACCGCCTTTCAGCCCCTTCAGCGTCAGACGCACCGTTTCATATTCAGCGGGCACGGCTTCGCGCGTCAGCGGCAGGGTGGTGATAAAGTCGATGCCGCCCGCGCAGCCCATATAGATCTCGCCTTCCTCTTCGGAATCGGTATTGATCAGGATTTCCGCCTGCAACCAGTTGGGCTGCAGACCGAAAGCGCCATCCATGCCGGACTCTTCGGTCATGGTCAGCAGCACTTCCAGCGGGCCGTGCGTCAGGCTGTCGTCGGCCAGCACCGCCAGCGCGGAGGCCATGCCGATGCCGTTGTCGGCGCCCAGCGTGGTGCCGCGCGCTTTTACCCACTCACCGTCGATGTAAGGCTGAATCGGATCTTTGACGAAGTCATGGACGGTATCGTTGTTTTTCTGCGGCACCATATCGAGGTGCGCCTGCAACGCCACCGGCGTGCGGTTTTCCATCCCTGGCGTCGCCGGTTTGCGGATCAGAATGTTGCCAGTCTGGTCGCGTTCGCACCAGAAGCCTTTTTCTTTAGCCCAGCCGACAATGTATTCAGCCAGCGCTTCTTCATGATAAGAAGGATGCGGAATGGCGCAGATGTTGGCGAAGATATCCCACAGCGGTTGGGGAGAGAGTTGAGACAATTCAGACACGACAAGTCTCCTGTGTCAGTGAACCGGACCGGCCGGCCGCACGCTAGTTTCCAGTGAAAGATCGCCGTCAGCGAATCTGACGTGATGGGCCTGAGAATATCATTGTTTATCGCCGGGTGCGTACCCGGACGCGCTAAAAACCTGCAACCGGTGCGACTGATGCTGGTTTTTAACGCGACAGATCCTTATAATCTCGCGCAACCTTTTCCCATTGCACATTTTTTAAGCCAATTCAGTTGGCCGGGATTCCTTTTATGAGCGAAAAATACGTCGTCACCTGGGACATGCTGCAGATTCATGCCCGTAAACTGGCCCTGCGCCTGCTTCCTGTGGAACAGTGGAAAGGTATCATCGCGGTGAGCCGCGGTGGTCTGGTTCCGGCATCGCTGCTGGCGCGTGAACTGGGCATTCGCTATGTCGATACCGTCTGCATCTCCAGCTACGACCACGACCACCAGCGTGAAATGAAAGTTCTTAAGCGCGCCGAAGGCGATGGCGAAGGCTTTGTGGTGATTGACGATCTGGTGGATACCGGCGGCACCGCGCAGGCGATCCGCGATATGTACCCGAAAGCGCGCTTCGTGACTATCTTCGCCAAGCCGGCGGGCCGTTCGCTGGTGGACGACTACGTGGTCGACATCCCGCAGAACACCTGGATCGAACAGCCGTGGGATATGGGCGTGGTCTATGTTCCGCCTATCGTAAAAAGCTGATTGATCCGCCGCAAGCAACGCCCGGTCTTCCGGGCGTTGTGCTTTCTGCGCCTCGCGCACGCTCTTCGCCCAGGGTAAACTTAGCCATCGCCAGGTCTGCCGCAGGAGATCCCGGATATGCCGAGCAAAAACCTCAGCGAAGAGCTGTTTAAACCCCGATTCAAACATCCAGAAACTTCCACTCTGGTTGGCCGCCGCCGCCACGCCACGCCGCCGGTGCATTCGGCGCTGGACGGCGAAAGCCAGCGCGGCTGGTATCGCATGATCAATAAGCTGATGTGGAGCTGGCGCGGCCTGTCGCCGCAGGAGATCAGCGAGGTGCTGGCGCGTATCGCCATCAGCCGCGAGACGCATACCCATGACGCGCTGCTCGATACGGTAGTGGGCTACCGCGGCGGCAACTGGATTTTCGAGTGGTCGAAGCAGGCGGCGCACTGGCAGCAGCGGGCGCTGGAGACGGAGGCGGATCAGCAGGCGGGCAAATACTGGCTTCACGCGGCTAACCTCTTCAGCGTGGCGGCTTATCCGCATATTAAGGGCGATGAGCTGGCCGAACAGGCGCAAACCCTGGCGAACCGCGCCTACGAAGAAGCGACGCAGCGACTGCCGGGCGAGCTGAAAGAGCTGACGTTCTCCATCCCCGACGGCAGCCCGGTGATCGGCTTTTTACATATGCCGGCCGGCGTCGACGCGCCTTATCCTACGGTGTTGCTCTGCGGCGGCCTCGACGGCTTGCAGACCGATCACTACCGCCTGTTCCACGATTTCTTTGCGCCGCGCGGCATCGCGATGCTGACGCTGGATATGCCCTCGGTCGGCTTCAGCAGCAAATGGACGCTGACGCAGGATTCCAGTTTTCTGCATCAACAGGTGCTGCGTCAGCTGGAAAACGTGCCCTGGATCGATCACGCCCGCGTCGCGGCGCTGGGCTATCGCTTCGGCGCTAGCGTAGCGGTGCGGCTGGCCTACCTTGAAGCGCCGCGTCTGCGCGCGGTAGCCTGCCTTGGGCCGATTGTGCATGCCCTGCTGACCGATGCGCGGCAGCAGCGTAAGATACCGGATATGTATATGGATGTGCTGGCCAGCCGTCTCGGCATGGCCAGCGCCAGCGACAGCGCGCTGCGCACCGAGCTGAACCGCTATTCGCTCAAGGTGCAGGGCCTGCTGGGCCGCCGCACCCCTACGCCGATGCTTTCCGCCTGGTGGCCGAACGATATTTTCAGCCCGGAAGAGGAGTCTCGTCTTATCGCCAGTTCGTCGTCCGACGGCAAAGCGCTAGCGATTCCCGCGTCGCCGGTGATGCAAAGTCTGAACAATGCGTTAAATGAGATTTGCGACTGGCTGCTGAAGCGGTTAAAAAGATAGGTTGCGAACTTTTCCCTGTTTGCTACAACTTAACGGTCAAACATATGGAGATTTAGCATGACGTTACCAAGTGGTCATCCCCGTAGCCGCCTGCTTAAGCGCTTTACTGAGCTGGGGCCTTACATCCGCGAAGGAAAATGTGAGGAAACGCGTTTCTTTTTTGACTGTCTGGCCGTCTGCGTCAACGTAAAACCGGCGCCGGAAAGCCGTGAGTTCTGGGGCTGGTGGATGGAGCTGGAAGCGCAAAGCGACCACTTCACCTACGAATACTATTTTGGTCTGTTCGACAAAGAGGGCAACTGGAAGCCGTCGGCTATCAAAGGCAAAGAAAACCATGAGAAAGTGGAAGATACGCTGCGTAACTTTCATGAGCGCCTGAAAGCGAAGCTGGCGGAGCTGAACCTGGATCTGAAACCGGCGAAAGATTTTATTGAAGAGCCGGTAAAACTCACCGTCTGATAAAAAGCGATAAAAGTTGAAAG
Source organism: Enterobacteriaceae bacterium UBA2655 (assembly GCA_002359495.1). Lineage (GTDB taxonomy): Bacteria > Pseudomonadota > Gammaproteobacteria > Enterobacterales > Enterobacteriaceae > Pantoea > Pantoea superficialis. Next base: position 105,937 of record DENB01000055.1, on the reverse strand, counting down.
GGCAGCTGAAAAGCTGCCCTTTTTTTATCAGACACATCACATGAGGGGTAAAGAGTGCATCGCCACGCTGGCCGCCTGGCAGCAATCAGGAGAGCGGCGCGCCAGCGGGCGATGCAGATTCGTCAGAACTGGTAAGTTACGCCCAGCGCAACGATATCGTCGGTGTTTTTCGCCAGGGTGTTGTCGTCATCCAGCAGGTTGATTTTGTAATCAACGAAGGCGGACATGTTTTTGTTGAAGTAGTAGGTCGCGCCCACGTCAACGAATTTGTAGTAGTCAGCGTCGCCGATACCGCCTTCAATATCTTTCACTTTGGTCTGGACGTAAGCCAGGGACGGACGCAGGCCGAAGTCGAACTGGTATTGCGCGACCACTTCGATGTTCTGCAGTTTGTTGGCGTAGCCATTTACCGCGACGTTAGCGCCGTTGACGGAAGCAGTGCCGCTGATCGGGTTCATGTTGCGGGTTTCCGCATAGTCCGCCGCCAGGTAAACGCCGTCTTTGTCATATTTCAGGCCGGTCGCCCAGGCTTCAGCGGTGTCGCCGGCGCCGTAAGCGCTCTGTTTTTGAGCGAAGGTACGGTTAGAAGAGGAGACCGCGCCTTTGAGGCTCAGGCCATCAATGATTTTATAAGAGAGTGACGCCGCCATGCCGTCGCCGTTGGAGACGCCGTTGGCGCGCGAAGCGCTTTCGTTTTTACCCTGATACTGCAACGCGAAATCCAGGCCGTCTACCAGACCGAAGAAGTTGGTGTTGCGGTAGGTCGCTACGCCGTTGGTGCGGGTCAGCATATAGACATCCGCTGAGGTATAAGCGGTGGCGCCGAATTCCGGCATCATGTCGGTGATCGCTTCGACGTCGTAGATCAGGCCATAGTTACGGCCGTAGTCGATTGAACCGTAGTTGCCGAATTTCAGACCGGCAAAGCCCAGGCGGGTTTTGTTGCCGACGTTGGAGTCGCTTTCCGGGTTGTTCAAGTTGTACTGATATTCCCACTGACCGAAGCCGGTCATCAGGTCGTTGATTTGAGTCTGGCCTTTGAAGCCGATACGCACGTAAGATTTGTCGGCGTTGTTACTGGCGTTAGTATCAGCGTCGCTGATGTAGCGCATGGCTTTCAGTTTGCCGTAGAAGTCCAGTTTATTACCGTCCTTGTTATAGACTTCTGCCGCGTGTGCTGTGGTCGTCAATGCCAATGCCGATACCAACAGTGCCAGTGTGCTCTTCTTCATTTGCAATCATTCCCAATGAGTGAAATTTTGTCTGCTTGTGAAAGCTGTTGTAAAAACACGGACTTTTTACCTATTGGCGGTGACACTTTTATGACAGTTTTTCCGTTTTCTTGTTAATTCTGAACTTATGGTCTACCCGATTGTCTGGCGATTTTCCGGCTTTTCCCCTGATGACAGTTGGCTTCCGTCCTGACACCTGCTAAAACGTCCATTCGCAAAATTTTTTTTTATACGGCAGGAAAGCATGAGCGGCAGTCAGACCCTGGTGGTCAAATTGGGAACCAGCGTCCTCACCGGCGGATCGCGTCGGCTGAACCGGGCGCATATGGTGGAACTGGTGCGCCAGTGTGCTCAACAGCACGCGGCGGGCCATCGTATTGTTATCGTCACCTCGGGAGCCATGGCTGCCGGACGCGAGCACCTCGGTTATCCTGAACTGCCGCCTACCATTGCCTCAAAGCAACTGCTGGCTGCGGTGGGGCAGAGCCGTCTGATCCAGCTGTGGGAACAGCTGTTCTCCATTTACGGCATCCATATCGGTCAGATGCTGCTGACCCGCGCCGATCTGGAAGATCGCGAGCGGTTTTTGAACGCGCGCGATACGCTGCGCGCGCTGTTGGATAACCATATCGTGCCGGTGATCAACGAGAACGACGCCGTGGCGACGGCCGAAATCAAAGTGGGCGATAACGACAACCTGTCGGCGCTGGCGGCGATCCTGGCGGGCGCCGACAAGCTGCTGCTGCTTACCGATCAGCAAGGGCTCTATACCGCCGATCCGCGCAGCAATCCGCAGGCGGAGCTTATCAGCGACGTGCATGAGATTGACGACGCGCTGCGCACGCTGGCGGGCGACAGCGTTTCCGGTCTGGGCACTGGCGGCATGGCGACCAAGTTGCAGGCCGCCGACGTAGCCTGCCGCGCGGGCATCGACGTGATTATCGCGGCGGGCAGCCGCAGCGGCGTCATTGAAGATGTCATCGGTGGTCAGCCGGTCGGCACGCGTTTCCATGCGCTGGAGACGCCGCTGGAAAACCGCAAGCGCTGGATTTTCGGCGCGCCGCCCGCCGGCGAGCTTACCGTCGACGACGGCGCGCTGGCCGCGATTCTGGAACGCGGCAGTTCGCTGCTGCCGAAAGGCATCCGCGCGATTCAGGGCAACTTCTCCCGCGGCGAGGTGATCCGTATTCGCAGCCTGAGCGGGCGCGACGTCGCCCATGGCGTTTCACGCTACAACAGCGACGCGATGCGCATGATCGCCGGTCATCACAGCCAGCAGATCAGCGAGATTCTCGGCTACGAATATGGCCCGGTGGCGGTTCATCGCGACGATATGATCGTCAGTTAAGGAGCAGGCAATGCTTGAAGAAATGGGCAAGGCGGCGCGCGCCGCATCATATCAACTGGCTGAACTCACCACCGCCGAGAAAAACCAGGTGCTGCTGACGATCGCCGATCGGCTGGAAGCGGAAAGCGCCGCGATCCTGGCGGCGAACGAGCAGGATCTGGCCGATGCGCGCCAGAACGGCCTGAGCGCCGCGCTGCTGGATCGCCTGATGCTGAATCCGCAGCGTTTAAAGGCGATCGCCGACGATGTGCGTCAGGTGTGCCGTCTGGCGGATCCGGTCGGCCAGCTGTTGGACGGCGGCCAACTCGACAGCGGGCTGCGTATCGAACGTCGCCGCGTGCCGTTGGGCGTGGTCGGCGTGATTTACGAAGCGCGTCCCAATGTTACCGTCGACGTGGCGTCGCTCTGTCTGAAAACCGGCAATGCGGCGATCCTGCGCGGCGGCAAGGAGACCTGGCGCACTAACGGCGCTACGGTGCGGGTGATCCAGAACGCGTTACAGCAGCACGAGCTGCCTGCGGGCGCGGTGCAGGCGATTGAAAATCCCGATCGCGAGCTGGTCAATCAACTGCTGAAGCTGGATCGCTATGTCGATATGCTAATCCCGCGCGGCGGCGCCGGGCTGCACAAGCTCTGCCGGGAAAATTCGACTATTCCGGTGATCACCGGCGGCATCGGCGTCTGCCACCTTTTCGTCGATGAGTCGATGGACATAGCGGCGGCACTGGAGGTGATCGTCAACGCCAAGAAGCAGCGTCCAAGCGCCTGCAACTCTCTGGAAACGCTGCTGGTGCATCAGGCGATCGCCGATCGCTTCCTGCCCGCTTTCAGCGCCCGGATGGCGCAAGAAAAGATTCCGCTGCATGCGGCGGAGAATGCGCTGCCGCTGCTGCGGCAGGGACCGGCCAGCGTGACGGCATTGCAGGAAGGGGAGTATGACGACGAGTGGCTGTCGCTGGATCTCAACGTCCGACTGGTGGCGGACATGGACGAGGCGATCGCGCACATTCGTCAGCACGGCACGCAGCACTCGGATGGGATCCTGACGCGCAGCATTCAGAACGCCAACCGCTTCGTCAATCAGGTCGATTCCGCCGCGGTTTACGTTAACGCCAGCACCCGTTTCACCGACGGCGGTCAGTTCGGCCTCGGGGCCGAGGTGGCGGTCAGCACCCAGAAGCTGCATGCGCGCGGCCCGATGGGGCTGGAGGCGCTGACGACCTATAAATGGATTGCCTGGGGCGACGATACGCTGAGGGCGTAATTTCTTTCCTGCTTAATAAACGGGTGTCCGAACGGGCACCCGTTTTTTTTTGTCCATCTTTTTTTCAGGTCCATTTATTAATTGGATTTTCCGCCGCCGCACTCTTTTTTGCTCTTTTGCGGCGGCAGAGTGCGAACGCTATGGACATTTTCTGTACGCTGACGGCCAGGATAATGCCGGAAAGCGTTATCCGATCCCTGTTTCTGACGATCTTGTCTGGTATGACCTTTTATGACACGGATAATTTATGCCGGGAATGCTTTACTAAAGCTGTTGGGTGGTAAACAAACGGTAATATAAAATGAACTGGTAGCAAAAATGAAAATAACATTCAGTACCTTTCTAATGGCAGATTATTAACTAATGGTTAAAAAAGAGAATACCAGACAAGCTTTTACTGCCAGGCTAATTGCTGCTTGCGACAGCGCAGGAATTGTCGGACATGGACGAAACAAACAGGTTGCTAAGGCGTTACAGCAGTTGGGGTGCAAGATCTCTGCGCCCGGCGTGTGGAAATGGTTTAACGCCCAGTCCATCCCGGATAACGCTAACCTTCTGGCGCTGAGCCAGCTTCTTGGGGTGCGGGTCGAGTGGCTGCAGTATGGCATGGAGAAGGCCGCCGAGCCGGTCGCGCTGCATGCGCTGCCGGGAAAACAGGGCGCCTACCGTATCGAAAGCCTGGATATCGGCCAGAAAACCGCAGAAGGCATTCACGCCCGCGATGAATTTATTGAAACCATTCAGGCAATTGAATACGGCATCGACGAAGCGCGCGTCCTGTTCAACGGCCGGCCTGCTGAAAATATCCGTCTTATCGCCATCAATAGCGATTCGATGGCCGGCACCTTTGCGCCGCGCGATCAAATTTTCGTCGATATCAGCGTGCAGGTGCTTGACGGCGACGGCATCTATATTTTCACCCTTGATAACCAACTCTACCTGAAGCGCCTCCAGCTGCAGCATAAGAAGATCGCCGTCATTTCGGATAACAAACGCTACGAAACCTGGTATCTCTCCACGGAGGAGGCGGCCAGTTTGCAGGTACATGCCAAAGTGATCATGAGCCAGGCGCGCGACTACCAGATTTTGGGTTAGTGGTCTTTTTTTCACGGCGACGCAAAAAAATAAAACGGCAAGAATTCATAAATTTAACTGTTGGTAAATAAAAAATTAACTGTCAGTGTTTGATAAAGCATAAGAACCTGTTAATAATTTGAACATGGATGAGACAGCACGACTCGTCATGGATGAACCGCTCTTAAACAATTGAGGCGCTGCACAAGCGCGACACGAACCACTCAAAAGTCAGTAGACTTTGGGATGGGGTGGATGCGCAAATTGCAGCGTCGTCAGATGCCTGCCCGTACTCCGATCAACAATCCACACCTGGCTGTTTTACAGCCGGGCGGATTGAGCATGATTGCGGGCCGGTAACATCCGGGGCTCTTCGGTTATCCGAAAGCACGTGCATGCCACCCCATCGCCAAAGACTCATTCACAGGAGGAGTTATGGCGATCATTCACTATGGCAAGACAGTGTTTGTTGGTAATGCACGTACCCGTCGCCACCGGCGACGACAGTCTCTCAGCCGTCTCAAGCTCAACATCGATCAAGCCTTCGGCGTCGAGCAGGAGAACATCACGTTGCGAACGGCGGAACGGATTTGCCAGCGGCAAATTCTCTCCCGCGTCGATCGCGCCGTCCAGGCATCCCCTCAACGCATCATCGAAAAACCCAGTCTCGATAACTGCTGTTTGCCGCACGTGCATCTCTACGCCGTGCGCTAAAAGCTGGCCTTAACACACGCCCGTCCGGCGTGCCTGCTTCGCCTTTTCATTGACCGATTCCACTCTCCGCTGGAACGCGTCGTAACGGCTTACTGTTCAGTCTGACTGCATCGTCAGGGAATCCGGCGCGCTCAGTTATCGCCGGAACTGATCAGTGAGGTTTATGTATTCAGATTTTCGCCACGTCGCGCAGTGTGGCTGATTGAACTGCGCCCTGAAAAGAGGAATCGATATGAGCCAGATTATTGCCATTTTGAATTTTGAAGAAGGCTATGTGGAATCCCCCTATCTGGATACGCAAGGTTTTCCCACGGTAGCCGGAGGAATTCGCATCGGCCCGAAAGGCGCGTCGTTGAGTAATTACGCCTTCCGCGTGCCGCGTGTGGTCGGAGATACCTGGAAGCAGTGCATTTTAGAGGGGAAGGCGCGCGAGATGCAGTCCCGGCCCGCCATCAGCCAGGCGCTGGCGAAGTGCAACGGGGCGCGCAGCGACGTGCTCTACAGCATGGCTTACCAGCTTGGCGTCGACGGCCTGGCGCAGTTCAAAAATACGCTGAGCATGATCGCCCAGGGCGATTTCAACGCGGCGGCGGACGGCATGCTTAACAGCCTGTGGGCGAAACAGACCCCCGGCCGCGCCCGTCGTCACGCGGAGGTGATGCGCACCGGCACCTATGACGTTTACCGGGGGCTGTTATGAACTGGACGCAATTTATTGTGCTGGTGCTGGTGGTCATCATCATTTTGCTGCTGTTGCAGCGCTTTACCACCCTGCAGTTTGTTTCTCACGCCCGTTTGCTGTTCAAAACCTGGTCGGTGTGGCTGGCGTCGCTGGGATCGATGCTTAGCGCCTGGGTGCAGTCGTTTCCCGGCGATGCGCTGAACGCCTGGAGCAGCCTGCCGGAGGACGTGAAAGCTTACATTCCCCATAACTACCTCGGCATGGTCGGCGCCTTTATGGTGGCGATGGGCGTTATCGCGCAGTTTGTCCGCCAGAAAAACTTGCTGCAGGAGAAGAAAAACACAGGAGGCAGCCAATGATGACGCTTTTCAGCAGCCTGCTGACCGGCGGCTGGCAATGGCTGGCCGCGCTCGGCGCGGTCATCGCGGCGCTCGGCGCCAGCTATTTCGGCGGCAAGAAAATCGGCAAGGTGCAACAACAGGCGAAGGCCGACAGCGCCAGCGCGAAAAAGGAGGCGGCGCAGGTCGCCGCCGTGGCGAAACAACAACAGCAACACCGTGAGGAGGCGAAACGTGTTGAGACGGACAATAGCAACCTTGATGATGCTGCCGCTCGTGACAAGCTGCAGCGCTCCCGATACAACCAGCCCTGAACCGGTGGCCGTTACCGATTCAGCCTGCGTGCTTTTTTCCCCGATTTATACCCATGCCGATGATGCGAAGGTGATGGACATCCGCACCGTACGCGCCATCAACACCCACAACCAGATGTGGGATCTGCTTTGCGGCCAACCGGCCAAATCCTGAAGTTCATCCAACCCTTAGCTCTGTTTCGCAGAGCGACCTGCTATTCCTGAGGAGGAATGTATGATCGAAGTTAACTCTTTTGCTGAACTGCGCACCACTACACCGAGCAAATCAGGCGAAGTCGCCGTTCTGAAGCGTTATTATGACAAAGACTCCAGCTTCCGCGGGGGCGGCGACTTTGTCGGCTTCCTCAGCACCACGGTGCTGGCGGACGACGGCGGTACGGTCGCTATCGGCAACGGCTTCTACTGGAAGCGCACCATTAACGATCCGACCGAGGTGAACATTCTGCACTTCGGCGCCAAAGGCGACGGCACCACCGACGATACCGACGCCTTTAACCGTATGCTCAGCTGGACGCAAACCTATAATGCCAATATCAAGGATCTGCCGGTGCGTTTCCCTGGTGGGAAATTTCTGATTAAGCCGATCGATCTCAGCGCTGCGGAAATCGCCTTTTTCGGCCTGATGGGCGACGATCAGGAGCTGGGCTCGCTGCCGCGCACCACCATCGTTTCGGACAAAAGCGCTAATCCGGTATTTAAGGTCAAGGCGCGCCGTACGGCAATCAAAGGCATTACGTGGAATGGCCAGGCAACGGCGGATACCGCGACCAATACCGGCACCATCACCGCCGCGATGGTCAGCAATACGCAGCCATTCTTTGAGAACACCTGTATCGAAGGCGAGACGGTGAATATCAGCTGTTTCCGTGCGCAGGGCACCGGCGGCACGGTGTTTAAGCTGCTCGACACTCTGGACAGCAGGTTCGACCAGATCTACAGCCTGAACACCTATTCGCGCGTATTCGACGTCGGCTACTCCAGCTCGCCGAACGGCAACTGGGATCACTCCACGGCGATCGAAATCTCCAACTGTAACTTTCAGACCGGTTACGGCGACGCCACGCTCTATATGCCGCGCGTAACCCAGGGGATTATGCGTAACGTCTGGATCGAACACACGCGCAATCCGGGCAACCTGTCCGACGGCGGCTGGACCATCGATACTCTAAACATCGAGGATTGCGGCTCGGCCTTTAACCTCGATAACGCCCGCGTGATTATGCGTCAGATTAACCTGCAGTCCGGCGCGAAAGTGTCCAACAACCTGGTAGCGGGAAAATGGCTTTCTACCTTTGAATATGGTTATCGCCGCGAAGAGAGTTTCGGCACGGTGATCACCGGTTCGCTGGCGGCGGGCTACTACAGCGGCTTTAAGATCACCAACAACACCGCCACAGATAACTGGTATCGCGTCGGGCAGTTCTTCTTCCCTAACGCGAATCAGCAGTGGGTGATGGAGATGATCGGTAAAGCGGATTCCACCGCACCTTCCGGCACCGCGGGCAGTCCGGTGACCTCGGCCTCTACCGGTAAAACCTTCGTTAACATGCAGCGTCTCGATACGGTGTGGGTCGACGCGCACCATGAGGGAACACCAGCGGTGCTGGATATGCGCTACAACCGGGTGGGCACCACCTACGTTGTGGTTTGGGTGAAGCTGAAGGCCAACAGCGGCGACACCATGTTCAATCTGAAAACCACCGGTCCGACGCGTTTCGATACCGGTTCCTGCTCGCTGTTCCAGGCTGACCTTTCTGTAGTCACCGATACCACGACCCTCGGCTCGCTGAAGCCGCAGGCGCGTTTCGGTCTGCATAACGGGACGGCGGGGATTGGCGCGAATGAGAAAGGAGTCCTGACGATAGCAACCGCGGCTGGAACGCCGACCAATAAAACGACGCCGACCGGCTTTGTGCTGGTCAACATCAACGGCGTGGATCATAAGATCCCGTATTACGATTGATGTTCAGTCAAGGGGCGTTTTGTTGATGGGGAATTTTTGATAAGCACTTTTTGGCGAGGCTGCGGCCTCGCCTTTTTTTATTTGCAGGGCAGGGAAGCGCTTTTCTTCTCTCCGCTGCTGGTAAAAGCAGCAGTCGCGTTCGCCTTCTCTTGACTCATCCCGCGCTTTTTTCTAATTTATTGCCCCGTAGTTCCCGCCGATATGCCGGTGTAGCTCAGTTGGTAGAGCAGCGCATTCGTAATGCGAAGGTCGCAGGTTCGACTCCTGTTTCCGGCACCAGTAAAATCAAGCAGTTACTTAGCTTTTAAGTAAACTACATTCTCTCCTTGTGCCATTTTTGTGCCATGAACACCCAAAATAGAGTCGAGCTTGCGCGCATGCTCGGTGAGGTGTCCGGCAGAAAGGTGTGCATATCTCTGCACCATCTCCAGCGTTTCCCATCCACCCATCTCCTTAAGTGCAAGAAGTGAAACCCCGTTCTGAACGAGCCAGCTTGCCCACGTGTGTCTCAGGTCGTGAAATCGGAAGTTCTCGATTCCTGCGCGTCGCAGGGCGGCCCGCCATCCAGTATTGCTGTCTGCTCTCATCTTCCTGACCGCTGGGGTTTTGGTCCCGTCACTCCGGTAAGCGGCTTTCTCATGAACAAACACCCAGCGTTTGTGTTTACCCTGCTGCGCCCGTAAAATTGACAGTGCCGTGTCATTCAGGGGAACGCCAATGGCATTCGACGCTTTGGTTTCCTCTGGGTGCATCCACGCCATCCCGCGATCTAAATCAACCTGCGACCATTCCAGATTTGTCACGTTCGACCTCCGCAAACCCGTCGTCAGCGCGAAAATAACTAAAGGAAAGAGGTGAGGAGCAATCTCTTCGAACAGCCGCTTTGATTCCTCGTCGGTGAGCCATCTGACTCGCTTATTCTTTGGTCTCGGTGTTGATATCTTCGGAACCCGATCAAGCCACTTCCATGTCACTGCCAGATTTAACAACGCCCGTAATAATGCCAGGTGCGTGTTAATGGTGGCGCGGGCAACAGGTTTCGGTGTGTATTCCGGAACGGGCTTTCCCTGCCTCATGCAGCTGTCCCTTTTCATTTCCCAGTTGAGCTGATGCCTGCGATCCACCATTGTGTCTATTGCATCAGCAATCATCACTTCGTTTATGTCGCCGATGTAAACCCCTCTGAAATGCATCAGCCAGAATCCAATCCGGCTTTTGTCATCGTCCAGGCTTTTCTTGTCCGCCTTCTCCCTTAACCATCTCACGCAGGCTTCATCAAAGGTTTTTCGCGGCGCCTCGTTCATTTTGTTAACGCGCCACGCCTCTGCTTTCAGACTATCGTGAAGCTCCTGTGCTTGCCTCTTGTCCGCTGTCTCAAGAGATCGTCTAATTCGGACGCCGTTTGGCGCAACGAAGTCGCAGTGCCATGTGCCGGCACGTAGTTTGATTGACATGCTTTGTTCTCCTGCACACCAACCGCATTCACCTCGCGATTGTGGATCTGGTTTTTGATAGCTGCAATACAATCTGATTTGCAAATGAGGTAGGGGCTTTTTGGCCTGGAGGGATTTACGCGGGAGGCCGGGAGTCTGCCCGACTTAATCCACTGCGTTACTGTTCCTTTATCTACCTTCAGATATGCAGCAGCCTCGTCACGAGTGAATATTTCTTCTTCCATATCTACTCCTTTGGCGGCCATAGCCAGACCGCAAGCACACAAATAAAAAGGGCCAGATTCGTGAGAACCCAGCCCATGTCGGCTTCTTCGTAAGTGGTGGTCATGGGGCGGGCTTAAGAAAGAGGATCCAGTGTGTTTTGTCGCTCTTGCCAGTGCGCTGCCAGATTGTGGGCTTATGGTCGGTGAGGGTAATCACCTTGCTAACGGGAATCTGAGTTTCGTTCCATTTGAAAACCAGAGTGCCGAGTGGCCGCAATACCCTGAATGCCTCAGCGAAGCCTGCGCGGATATCTTCTGGCCACGTCGATTTATCCAGCGCGCCGTACTTCTTTCGCATCCAGCTATTTTCACCCGCGCGCTCCAGATGAGGCGGATCAAACACAACCTGAGCAAACGTGTTATCAGAAAAAGGCAGCGAGCGAAAATCGGCGATGATATCGGGGCTAATCTGCAATGTCCGACCGTCACATAAAACATGCTGCTCAGCTCGTCGGTCAGTAAACACCGCGCGGTCATCTTGCTTATCCATCCAGAACATGCGCGAACCGCAACACATATCCAATATGCTTACTTCAGACATAACAACTCCTCACGCAGAGCGCGATAGTGAATAGGGTGAGTAGGGGTTACTTCAGGTTGGTGCGGGGATGCTTGAGGTAAAACTCCATGTAACATCTGTCACCAACAACGCTGGTGATGTACAGACCTAGCTTGCCTGAGTAGTGCTTGTAATAACTCCATCCGGTCTGTTTGAAAGCTTTCAGGCTCGTCATCCCTGTCAGCAGCCATTTGTCGCAGTAAAGCCGCGCGACGCCATTATTCAGGTATTCTATCTCCAGCCCCCTGAATGCCTTCTGTGCACTAACGTAGCCATGACAAAGCCTTTGAGCACGTTCAATTACGCCCTGAACTCTGTCTTGCTCAACCTTATCCAGATATCCATTCTGAAGGTTGCGTATCAGTGGGGAACTCATGCCACCCTCCGTTGCCTTTGCGCCCACAATTCCTTCTCATGGTCATCACGACAAAAAGTGTCGCAATAACTCCCCTTGCTTATTGTCTCTTCGCAAAAGTGGCACTTGCCGGTGAACTCGATTGTTGGCTTCGGTCGATTCGCCAAAGCCACCTCTATCATCTGCTGCTCGCGTTCTGCGGCTTCATCAATCGGGTCTGCAAAATTCATGGTTATCTCCGAAACTCAGGCGTAAAAAAACCGCATTACGCGGTCATGTGCTGCGCTCAATGGGTTCGTAGTTTTTCATTCTGGCTTCCTGAATTTATCGGGAAGGGTTCCGGCTTCAATTTCCTTGATCACCTGCTGGCACGCATCATCAAGTCCGTCGAGATATGGCTCGTAGTCTTCGAAATTCGACAGATCTGAAAGCCTCTCTCTTGCCTGCTGAGTTTTCCCCATGACAATCTGAACTCCCTGAATCCTGTACTTATCAACATCCTTACGGCGAGTGAGTAGCTCCTTTGCCATAGCCTGCCATTCGTCACGCTGTGCGACCACTTCAGCGAAGCCTTCCTTGACCACGCCATTCATATCGCTAGCAACACCTGCCAGAGCCTGAGCCGCATCCAGCTTTTGCTGTAGGGCGTCGTAGTCCTGCCTCAGTGACTGAATGAGATTTAAAGCGTCTTCTGCGAGATTGGTAACTTCAATGGAGGCACAACCTTCTCCGCCATTCGGGCCTTCTCCATATACTTCGAATTCACTTGAGTCGATGGACGCCGGGTCGGTGCATGCCAGCTCATCCAGAAACCACTCAACATTCTTGCCGTAATGCATTTCGCGTTTGACTTCACTCATCTGTCATCTCCTGTGCCGCTGAGCGGCGAAATAGTTAATCGCCGTGGTAATGCTTATCCGCCCACTCCGGGTAGGCGAGGTTGATGTGCTTCTCCTGCTTAACCACCGGTCGGGCGGGGTAGTAAGCGGTCATTGCAACGGTCTGCTGTAGCTTCTGACGCTCTGTGAACTCGTTAAGCAGACGCTCCTTTTCCTCAACACTTTCCGCCCTGGCTAACTTCTCATGCTCATCGACGGAAAGAATCATCCTCTGAATGCGTATCCTGAGCTTTGCGGCTCTCAATGCCTCAGGGCCGAGGTAAGGCAGTCCGTGCCTGTCACTTCTGTAAGGGCGTGACGAATCCGCCCCGGCCTGAGGTTTGTTCATGTGAGAGCCTTACTGGTGAGGGTTAGAAGGGAGTGAAGCCTGAATCGTCTTGCTGCGGGTAGTCAGGGTAATCGCCGTGTCCTGCTCCGTTATTACCTGACGGCTTCTTCTTGCGGTCATCCTTGTCTTTCAGCGTCGCTATCATGCGCTCTACAGTTTCAGCCTGCTTGCCTTCCGCCTTTTCCTTTAAGGTCTGGCGTGTGCTGGCGATGAATGGCAGCTTAATTTCAAGCTTGTAACTGTCGCTTCCGTCTTGTTTTGAGGTAAGTGTTTTCTGGAGAACAAGGCCTACTTTTTTCCCGGCAAACTCAGGAGAAACAATATTTTTCGCGTCCTTCATCTGATAAGTGGCTTGCCTGATTCCTGCGCACCCCATAATTGCCTGGACGATTGCGACACCAAACTTACTTTCGGTTCCGTCAGTTTTGGTGGTGAAAACGCTAAGGTACTGCACCTTGCGTCCATCCTCAGTTTCGCCAGAAAACTCTACGGCCTTGCTTCCGGTGTCAAAAGTCTTCAGAGCTGCCTCTGAGAGAGTGATGATGTACGCTCCACTCTCGTTGATGAAACCGCCTTGCCCGGCGGTCAGTGCTGATTCTTCGTTGTAGGTGAAAATCACATTATTCATGCGGCTGATTCCTTCAGGTTATGAACGTTAGATAAGCCCCAGTAGTCGCAGATAGTCGCATCCACGAAAGCCAGGTCGTTTTCGATTTCGTTGGTTTCAAACATGCCCATCGGTGATTTCACCGTATCGGCACCGTTATTTTTGGTGGTGAAGAAAAACTGCTCGTCGCGGGTCAGGGTGCGAAGCACGATGGTGAACATACCTTCAACGGTAATCTTCTCGTCGAGCATCTTGCCGATGGTCTTCATCTTGACGCGGCCCATCTGCGTTTCTTCCGTGTGCGCCATGAAGTAAACGCGAAGGTCGTCAGGCGCATCCTGAGCGGCTTTAATGACCTCCCATGCGTGCCGGCCAATCTCTGTAAACTTGTCGAACGACTTTTCTTCGGAGCGGCGCATAAATTCATTGCTCATCACGTACTGGAAGTCATCGATAACAACAATGCGCTTCCCGTAGCCGTGGGCCGCCTGAATTACCGTCTTGATAGTGTCCCAGCGGTCTGTCGTCACTACAGTCCCTTCCTTGGCTTTTGTGTCCCACTGCTTCCAGTCTTTTGATTTGAAAGGCAGAGGCTTCCCTACCGGCCTGACCAGGATAACTTCCTCCGGATTAAGGTGGCGCAGGCTGGTTGATTTCCCCGTTCCTGACTCCCCAAGAATCAGCGTTGCAGTACCCATCAGTTTGCCCCCATGCGATTTGCCTGCTGTTCCGTGTGGTAATCAGCAATCGCGTCCTGTGCGGCTTGCTCTGGTGTCATCTGGTCGAGTACAGGCTCCAGAATCGATTTCATCATTTCGATGAAGAAGTAATCTGCATCATGCTGCATGGCGTTTTCTCCAGTTCTCAAAATCGGCATCCTGACTGACGTGAAAAGTGAGTGATATTTCTGAGGCCCACAAAACAGCCGCCCTCATGCCTTCTTTGGTGTCAGGGAAGGACTCTTCGTAAAGCTTGTTGAATACCCGGCAGCCTTGCTGAACCAGGATGGTTCCGTTAACGGGGATTATTGTCATTTGGGGTCACCTTTCTGATTCAGTGTCTTGGCGATGCGGATAAGTAATTCGATAAGAGGGTTACGTTTTGATTCGTTAAGCTGGACTGCGCCCACGATGGGCCAGCCCGCGATAGCGTGATTCATCGTGGGATTCCTTAATTCGGTTGGTGTTGTGCATAAAAAAGCCCCGTACATTTCTTCCGGGGCAAAAGAGCCTGTCATTGGATTACGTACCGATGTACGCGGGATGCTAAGCGCATCGTCAGCCGCACTCAGTGAATACGGCTTGCGGTGTCACTCTTTGATTTCAAACTTCATTGCGGAAATCTTCTTAATCTGCTTATCCAGAGACTGTAGCTTTTTGATTCTCATTTCCTCAGCGCGAGACAAGGCATCATCTCTGGTCAAATGAAATTCATTGCCGTGCACGTATGCTGTAAAATAATCCCCTGGCGCCTTGTATGACGCCATTTTCCTTTCTTCATCTACCTTTGCTTCGACCGAAAATACACCAGAGGTAAAGGCGTATTTCGTTACGTAAATTCGCGTCATCCTCTTCTCCTGTTAGCTGTTTCTGGCCCGAACTTTTAACATCGTGGCAGCAATATCGTATGCCGTTCTTGAGACGTAAACATCGAATGGCACCTCCATTTTCTTTGCAATTTCCACTGCCTTAGTTACATCCACAAGCAATGAAGCCATTGCCTTTGCAGCTAGATAATCCCGCAAGGTCATCCCATCGTTTTTGCTGCCCGACCCCGGAAAAGCCATCGTCTCTTTACTCATCCTCTCTCTCCTGTAGTGGTTACTGGCCCAATGCCTTAGATAGCGCAGCCTTGGCTCTTTTGTATTCGGTTATTTCACGACAACCCTCGTCATGCTCGTACAGAGCCAAAAGCTCCTGAAGCGCCTCTAAAAGCTCAGGTGCCGCAGCTATCAACGCCATGTCCTTCTCAGTGCAACCAACCATTGGAAAGCCAGTGCTATCGTTGTAGGCGTAAAGTACATCCCCATCCTTTCCAGATAACACGCTACTAAGTCGTTTATGACTGTTGCTCGTAAACCATTTCCACTCGCCTGGCGTACCCTTAAATCCTTCCATCACTCCTCCCACTTACCGCACAAAAATAAACCCGCTCGGGGCGGGCTAGATATTCTCAGATAACCAGTTCAGCAGAGCTTCCATTGCATCTTCTCTGGTCTGGTACGTGTTTGGCAGCCAATCACCATTCCAGGACGCGGCCCAACTTCCGTTTTCTTCGATGTCAACTTCCCACATACTCACCTCTCTTAATCTCTGCTGCGTCCACGATGGGTGGACAGGTAATAAAAAAGGCCAGCAATTAGCTGACCTTCATGAATGTGTGCCTGCTTTTAACCACATCAGGCGAGGTGGTTCGCGCTATACCCCTACAGCGAGAATCGGTGGTACTATTTCAACACCCCTACAGTGTTGAGATATTCGAATGGACTTCATGTCTGGATTCACTGCTGCAAAGCAGGCTTACGATTTACTTAAACTTATTAAGGAATCGCACGACCAAGCTATCATCTCTGGCGCCATAGGTGATCTGCATGGAAAAATCACTGAGTTACAAATGCTGAATGCGAAACTCTCTGGCCTTTATCAATCTGAGAGAGATGTCGCAGTGAAGCTTAGAGAAGAAAAGGCAAAAATCGAGATGTTTACTGTGAAGGCCGAGAATTATGAACTTCACACAACGGAAGGTGGCTCTACTGTGTATCGTTCGAAGAAACCTACTGGTTCGACAATTCCACATCACCACCTTTGTACTCACTGCTACAGCAACAGTGTAATATCCATACTTCAACCAGGTATAAGCACGACCAAATCTGCTGGATATTTTGTGCATTATTGCCCTCAATGCAAAAATGAGTATCGAATGGGTAAGCTTCCACCCGTCAAGCCTGTCTCCGTAAGGTTTCCATATTAAAGGATTCCTCTCGGCGGCATAGATTTGCCGCGAACCTTCTGCACGGCGTGAATCTGACGGCCAGCTTCATTGCTGACCTTCTGGTATTTGGTGCTGATGCGCAGAGCTACTTCTTCACGCTTCTCACGCAGACTAGGGGCTGATGTAGCGCGGGCTACGTTTAAGCTGCATCCCATCAGCGTGGTAACGATTCCGTTCTCAAACTGGCGCTCTGCTGCTTTCTTCGCACGATGCTCAGCTGCGCGTTTTGCGTTGTAACGCTGCTTAGAATTCATGGTATTTCTCCAGGTGAATGCTTTGGTGTAAGCGTCAGGGTAACCAGCCCCAGCTTCTGACGGTCATCTGTTAAGTCGCCATCCACATTCACGCTTACCCGAAGCACTCGCTCCGGCCTACCTGCATCAGGTAGGAATCTCATTGTTAAAGAACCCGCCACTCCGTTCCGTGTGGCTGCCAGCGTCCTGCTGATGGGTTAACTATGCGCTAGAGAATAACTTGAGTCAATAGAGACTTTGAAGAAAAAGTCTAAAGAGACTTATTTTATTCATTCTCAAAAGAATTTATTTTTAGTCGATTTTATGAATTAGATGTTTATACTGTATCTTTATACAGTTAATTGTGGTTCTGGGCGCAGGAGGTGATCATGGGTATGATGCTGACAAGGAAGGGTGCTGGGGTTTACGAGGAAACCCCAGTGGGTGAAGAGGCATCTGATTATCTTGATAGGGTGGGTATATATATTTGCTGCACAGGACCGCGAATAGATGAGGGGTCGGATACTTTAGCTAACGGGATTCTTTCATCATCAACAGACAAAAAGGATTCGCCAGCCCCATTCAAGTGATATGTGAATACTGATAGCGATCCCGACACCTCCGCAACTACCAGGTCGTTTGTCAGTGGATTGCTCTCTGGGTCAATAATCACGATCGCACCACGAGGAACTCTAGCAACCCCTGTATTTCCTGACATAACATATGCTTGGAAATGACCAGGAAGCTCGACAATCCAGTTTATTTTGCTGCCTGTATTACCTGAAACATCCCACAAAGAGACCTGCTTTGAAGCATCAACACCCTCGATTTTAGTGTTGCTCGATCCCCATATGCTCCCCTGACCACTTATCAGCCAGTCTGCACTTACACCTAATGCTTTAGCTAGCTTTCCGGTTTCTTTCGAAGTTTTATTCTCTCCCCGAAGAATTTTAGAAATGGTTGACTGGGAAACCTCAGACTTTTTCGCTAGGTCAGTCTGATTTTGGTTTCCGGTTTCTTGCATGGCATACGCCAGTCGTTCCGCTAGTGTTTTCATATAAAGCAAAAATAATTCCGCAAAGAATATACGTCAAAGTCTCTATTGACTTGACCAAATCAATTCTCTAGAGCATAATCCCTACTGAATTATGTAAAAGGGAATAACTCTATGAACGCCGTCATTAAAAGGGCTATTGAGATTGTCGGCTCCCAATCCGAGCTAGCTCGACGGGTAGGGACCGGGCAGCCATCAATCAGTAAGTGGCTGAAAGGCTCAGAGATAAGCGCTCGATTCATTCCATCAATCGTTATGGCAACAGATGGGAAGGTAAGCGCAGCTGAGCTGCTTAATTCAATCGCTAAGTCTAAGTCCTAAGCAACACCGCTCTTTGTCAATCTGACCGCCACCTGCTTCAGGGGGCAAAAACCCAAGTGACTTGCTCACCGCAATGTCACGCACCCATTTAACCAATAAAGGAATTATTAACCATGCAAGAAGCAAGAAACAGCAAGTTAATCAACGAAGTTGAAACTGAACTCCGATCCCGCCTGACCCACAAAGGGCAACGCGTTCTGGCTGATGAAGCCGGATGGCATGAATCGAAAGTAAGCCGCTTAAACCTGCGCGATATGGCGACGGTTTTTGTGCTGCTGGAGAAGGTATGGGAAACAAGCCTGATTGCAGAGGTAGCCCGACAAGCGGTAGCTGCTGCGATGGGAAAAGAAAAGACCGAGATGAGCGGTAACTCATTCTCGGCCTGATGCGAAAAGACTGGATCAATTCACAGGAGAAATTATGAGTTCATTATTGTCGCTTTACAAGAAAAAAGAGAACAACGGCACTGAAATTACGGTGAAAAAGACGTTTTTGGTGCCGCTTTCCGAGCTGTATGTCGAGCCGGGCTATAACGTCCGCGAAATCGACCAGGAGCATGTGGCGGAATTCCGTGACGCCTTCATTGCCGGGGAGTTTGTGCCGCCGCTAACCGTGCAGGTGTCGGACAAGGGCATCAAGATTATCGACGGCCATCATCGCTATTACGGCGCGGTTGCTGCGACGGAATCAGGTCATGAAATTGCGCGCCTGGAATGCAAAGACTTTTCCGGCACCGAAGCGGATCGCATTGCCTTCATGGTTACCAGCTCGCAGGGCAAAGCGCTTACCCCACTGGAGCGCGCAGCAGCCTATCAGCGTCTGGTTAATCAGGGCTGGACGCCCGCCGAGGTAGCGAAAAAGGTGAAGCGTTCTGCTGCTGATGTGAATCACCATCTGCAACTGCTGGAATGTGGCGACGCCCTGATCGCAATGGTCAAAACAGGCGAGGTAGCTCCATCAACCGCTGTGGCACTTTCACGCGAACACGGGCCAAAGGCTGAAGCTGTGGCGCAGTCGCAGATGCAAGAGGCCCGCGCAGCCGGAAAGAAGAAATTAACCCGTTCGGCAGCAATACCGCAGTTCAGTGCGGTGAAGGCGCGCCGCCTGGTTGAACTGCTGTGTGATTCGGAGTTGGTCAAAGTTGAAGGCAAAACTGCTCTCGCTGTCGATCAGAAGTATGTCTCTGAGATTAATGACATTCTACGCGCCTATAACACGCCAGACGGAGGCAGAGAATGAGTACTGCCAAAGTTCTGAGCTTTCCCAAGAAAACCGAGCAAACAGGGGGTCATATGGCCGACCTGTCCAACGGGTACACCAAGGTCGCCAACGAAATTCAGAAGCTTAAGCCGCGCCTGAGGTTATCAGGCCGGGAATGGCAATGTTTCGAAGCGGTGATATGGCTCACCTACGGATGGAATAAAAAACAGGACAGGGTGACAAACACCGTCATTGCTGAGCTGACTGGGCTAAGCGATACGCATGTTTCAGACGCCATCAAATCTCTGGCAGAGAGAAAAATCATCACCAGTCAGAAGCAGGGAATGATGAAACTCGTCGGGGTAAATACCGAGATTTCAGCATGGATTTTAGAAAAACCAGGATCGGGAAGAAAATTCCCGAAAACGGGAAAATCCTTCCCGAAAACGGGAAAATCCTTCCCGAAAACGGGAAAAAGCTTCCCGGAAACGGTAGACACCCAATACAAGAACAAGAACAGTAATAAAAACACTACGTCTGAGAATTCTGACGAATCCTCTGACGAGCGTATGAAAAGTCTTCCTGTTGTTCGGCCTGAAGCGGCGGTTCATTCACCGAAGGGCGATAAGTGGGGAACCTCTGACGACCTTTTGGCTGCTCAGTGGATTTACAGTCGGGTTCAGGTAATCACCCCGACAGCCCAGCAACCCAACTGGCCCGCTTGGGCAAACGACATTCGCCTGATGCGCGATTCCCTGAAGGTCAGCCACCGGGAAATCTGCGAAGTCTTCACCTGGGCGAACGGCAATCAGTTCTGGCAAACCAATATCCTCAGCCCGTCGAAGCTGCGAAAGCAGTGGGCGACCCTTAAAGCGCAGATGAGCCAGCCAGCTCGCAACGCGCCATCCAGTTCACAGCAGCAGATTCCACACTGGAACGACCGCAGAGAGTGGGAGGAAAATTTCATATGAGAAATCTCGTAGCCGCAATAAACAACCGCGACAGCAGCGCGCTGGCCCGCATGGCTGGTGACGGGCCGCAGCCGGTAGACCGGGGAGTCAACGAAAATATCGAGCGCCTGGTAGACATACTGTTTGCCAACCTGAAGGTGCTTTTCCCGGCATCAGTAAGCACCGTACTGCGTGACCCGGAAAACGAGGCGTCCACCAAGCGCCAGTGGATCGTTGCGTTTGTCGAGAACGGTATCACTAACAAGCATCAGCTTTCCGAAGGCATGAAGCAGGCGCGCGCGAGCGAATCTGCGTTCTGGCCGGCGCCGGGGCAATTTATCGCCTGGTGCAAGCAGGGGGCTTCTCTGGCTGCTGGCCTGCCCGATGAGGAAACGCTTTACGGCATGGTGATGAAGTACTGCCGGGATCGTGGCCTGTACTCCGGGCCTGAAGAGTATCCGTGGGAAAGCAACGCCGCTTACTGGATGGTTACCGGTCTGTACAGCCAGATGCGCTCGTTCAACCTGACAGAGTCCGAACTGCGTGCTCGCTGCCGCCGGGAATTAACCGCCATGTCCCGCCGCATTGAAGCCGGGGAAGAAATTCAGCCGCCGCGCCGCCAGATACCGCAGCTTCACATCCCGCTGACCAACGAAAAGGGCCTGGACCGGATCGCAGAACTGCGCCGAAAACATGGGCTGAAGAGGTAACCATGAGCGAATCACTACGCACCCGCTTTGAACGGCTTTACCGCAGCGTTCACGGTGACAAGCACGATATGACCCGCTCGCACCTGGGTTATCGGGAAGAGGTTGTCGATCGGGCATTTTTCTTCTGGCTTGAAGGTAGGGAGTCGAGATGAGCGAGAACAGCCAATACCCGGATGATTCAGATAACGTCCTGGCGTTTACAAAGCGGTTTGACAGCAATGCCGACATTCGCGAAATGCGTAACGTAACCGAGGCACCAAAACCTGCCTTTCAGCACTGCTTTCACAATAAAGTCGAGACCGATGAGCACCGCCGCGTTATCAATTGCCGGTTGTGTGGAAAGGTTATCGATCCGTTCGACTGGGTGTTGTCCATAGCGAACAAGGAAACCAAGCTGGATTGGGAGCTGACAGGCCTGCGCGGTGAAATTAAGCAACATCGAGAAGGGTTGGAAAAACTGAGGCGCGAGGAAACTAACTGTCGGGCACGCATCAAAACGTCTCAGTTCAGGCTGAACGACGTGAATATGGCGTTGCTTGAGGCTGGCGATCGACTCGTGAAAGTCAAGGGGGAAAAATGACCAATGTAATCAACTTTCCCCGCCAGACAGGCCAGCTGTCTCAGGCGCGCAACATCGCCGAAGGTTGGCAAACGCTGGTAGCGCGGGAACCGCAAACTCTGGAAGAGGCGAAAGAGCTGCTGAAGCACAGCGCCATCTTCGCCGGTGATATTCACGCGATCCTGGCTGATGAGTTGAAGGGAAAAGGGGGATGAAGTGTGCAGATAGAAATGATAAAGGGCGCCGGCGGCGTATTTGCACCTGCGTTTGATCACGATTTGCCCCGCCTGGCAAAATTCAAAAATGGCGAGCAGTACACCCTCGAAGCAAAGCTAACCCGTAACCCCGCATTCCATCGCAAAGCCTTCGCGCTATTTCACTTCTGTTTTCAGCACTGGGCGGCCGACCGGGCAGGCCTTGAGCATGCTGACGAAGCCACTCAGTTCGACCGGTTCCGCAAAGATCTGACCATTCTGGCCGGATTCTATGAGCAGACCGTGCGGCTTAACGGTGACATCAGGACGGAAGCGAAAAGCCTGGCATATGCCAACATGGAAGCGGACGAGTTTGAGCGCTGCTATTCAGCTCTGGTTAACGCGGCGATCCGCCACGTATTCGCCAGTACGCGCGACCAGAACATCATCAACCAGTTGTATTCGTTCTTCTGAGAAACCATGACCACATTCACCGATATTGACGCAGCCGTTGACGAGGCTGTGTGGCTTGCTCACGTCCATCGAAAACCGCACAGCGTTTACCAGCGCAGCGCCGCCGTGATGGAAGTCGGGCCATTCGATCCCACCCGTTATCCCATGTTCACCACCAGCCAGCAGGGTACGGTTAACACTGAAATCAGGAGCGCAGCATGAAGGCTATCTCACCAGAAACCCGCATGACATCGCGGGCAGCCATGCTCGAAATGTTCGAAAAAGCGCTCATTGCTCATGAGTCTGTCTGCACATCGAGAGAAAAAATCACCTCCGTGCCTGAAATGCTGGTGAAGACGCGCGGAAATATCAGCGAGGTAGCCCGCGTCCTGAATGCGCATCGTGCCCGTATAAGTGCGCTGGCGCGAGACTTCGACTGCAAAGAGCATGTTGTCGTAAACGGCGTGCTGATGACAGCCCACGGCAATTACATGGCAAAAAGAGGCAGGCCATGAAGCAAACCTGGTTCACCCATGACCCCGTCGACACCGACACTGCAAACGAACTTCTTTCCCGATACGCCGCCCGCAACATTCAAGCCCAAAAGACGCTCGCCGCCGATCCGCGCCTCTGGCTCGTCAGCGCGATGCTGCCTGAAGGTAAGAGCGAACCACGAAGAGATCGAACCTATGAGCAAAAAATCTGGTCGTAGCCGATGCTGTCGATGCCATCTGACCTTAACCTCAGAAGACAGGCATTTTTACGGAGCCAACTGCGAACCCTGCGAGGTTGATTACCGCTATGAAGAAGCTGAACGACATAACCCCGTCAAGTCCGCCTACTGGCGCTGGCGCGCAATGTGTTTCGGCCTGCGCTGGCTGTGGGGCGTCACTGAAATTGGATCTGCCATGTTCCGGCGCGCCATGCATCGATCTCTGCGACGAGTGCGCAGCGTATTACGAAATGACCGACCCGCACGCGGCGATGCAGGGGGATGGCGATGAAGACTTACCGGAGCCGGAAGTGGCTGGCGGCCGTCGGCCAGATTGAGTGCTGCGTACTTTGCGGCGCGTATGGCGTCCAGGTGGCGCACCGCAACGAAGGTAAGGGCATGGGCCTGAAGGTTGACGACAGCCTCACCGCCGCCCTATGCGTGACATGTCACACCGATATTGATAGTGGCAAAAACCTGACGCGGGAAGAGCGCCGCGCGCTGATGGACCGGGCTATCGTGCTCACCGTGCAGCGACTGAGCCGGGAAGGGAGGATCGCAATATCATGAATGATTACCGGCTGGAGTTACCCTGGCCGCCGACAGTGAATACCTACTGGCGACACGCGAGAGGCAGGCACTACATCAGCGAAAAGGGAGAGAAGTACCAAACCGCAGTACACAGCATAATCACCGCAGCAAACCTCGCAATAAACACCACAGCACGTCTCAGAATCACCATCGACGCACACGCCCCGGATAAGCGCCGCCGCGACCTCGACAACCTGCTGAAGGCTGTTTTCGATTCGCTAACCAGCGCCGGATTCATGGTAGATGACGAGCAGATTGATGATTTCCGGGTGCGCAGGCGGGAAAAAGTGCAGGGCGGCAAGTTGGCGATTGTCATTACTGAACTGGAGGGAACAGCATGAAAACCTTTCACCACTACCGGCTCGCGATGCTCAGCCATCGCCGTAAGCAGCTGGAGCAGGAGCTTCACAAGGTGGAAACGGAAATCCACTGCATTCAGGAACTGGGGATGCCCGCCAGAAAGCGGCTGATCAGCAAAGCAATCAGGTGGATGTACGCATGAGCTTAGAAGCCACAGTGAAATATCACTTTCCGAAGACAGCGAGCTTTACCGGCATGCCGCCGGCAACGAAATCAGATGCGCT
This sequence comes from Enterobacteriaceae bacterium UBA2655, assembly GCA_002359495.1. Lineage (GTDB taxonomy): Bacteria > Pseudomonadota > Gammaproteobacteria > Enterobacterales > Enterobacteriaceae > Pantoea > Pantoea superficialis. The sequence continues at coordinate 81,991 of DENB01000055.1, read as the reverse complement.
CACGGGCACCGACCAGATGGCCGCCATGGGTATGGTTCAGTCCATCGCTCCGCTGGGTTTTTGTGCTTTCATGGGGAAGGTTGGAGTGAGCAAGAACGACGCCGCCCGCGCCGTCTCGCTCTTAACTGAATTTGCAATGCAGACCTGCGACCGGGTTGCCGCACTTCGCAAGCTTGAAACAGATATTAAGCCAGCCGTACTGCAAACTCTCGCAACTTATGCCTACATGGATTATTGCCAGAGCGCATCAAGCAAGAAGCCCTGCAAATGCTGTAGCGCCACCGGCTTTATCGATGCGGAAGTGTTCACGATGAAATCGCGATTCGGCACTCAGCGCCCCGGCGCGGTGACGGAAATAAAGCGCCTGGATGAATCTCTGCCTGAGAATACCAGCTATCAGGTGAGGGATACGGAGCGTGTTCTGTGTCCAGATTGCAAAGGGAAGTGCGTTGTGTCGTCGGCGTGCCGTGATTGCAAGGGTAGGGGGCGGGCAGTAATGGAAGCAGAAAGCAAAAGGCAGGGCGTTCCGGTAATGGGCGACTGCAAACGTTGTGGTGGGAGAGGATTCGAGCGCATTCCTGCAATCGAAGCGTTCCGGGCTATCTCCGCGATTACCGACAGCATTAGCCTGGCGACCTGGGATCGGAGCGGGAAGCCGTTCTATGACCAGCTTATAGGTAAGTTGGAGATTGAAGAGTCATGGGCGAATGCTGCGTTGAATAAAGTAACCGCATAACGCAATCGGAAATAGCTCATTATTTTGTCGTGGGCTATTTACTTTTCAGGAAGCTGGGGATATGATTCCTAACAGTTGAATTTGCGCCCGGTTGTTAAAGCGCAGCTTAAAAAAAGGTTCCATCACGATGTGAGTGATTAAAGCGCCTCCGGCTACCAACCGAGAGGCGTTTTTTATTTCCAGAATTCAGGGTGAGAAGCACAGGGGTTGTGCGATCGGCTGTTAACCGATTGGTCGCTGGTTCGAATCCAGCCTCTCCCGCCAAATTTTGCATATCCTCACCTGGGGATATCAATCTAAATATCCTCTCAAAGGGATAACCAATTACAAAGGGTCAGCCAAAGAGCTGGCCTTTTCTCGTTTAAGCGCCTGCAGGATTTCCCCGCGCTTCTTCTTCCTGCGTCCTACTTACACCAGGCGCTCTTTTCTTCACAGCATAAGGCCGGAAGTTTCCGGGCAATGCCGGAGACGGCTATGAACAATCCTCATTCACATCCATGCGAGGTCGGGCATGGAGAATAGCTTAATCACAAGTATCGGCGCTCTGCTGTTAGGTGGCGGGGCGGTGGCTCTATTCTGGAAGCCAGTAATTGCGGGCATTGCCGCGATTGTCACAAACAGTAAGGCAGGCGGAGAAATCATCACCAGCTACAAAGAGCAGGTGATATTGCTTAAAGAGAGCAATGCGCTTCTGCGTGAAGAAAATGACAGTCTGCGAGACGAACAGAACAAGCACCTGAGAAGAATATCCACGCTGGAGACAGATCTGCGTCTTATTAAAAATGCGCTGGGAATTCTGCTTGCTATGTCGGAGGCCACAAACGCGGCTGGCGATGAACGTTTCAGAAATGAGGTTACCAGGCTGATCGCCAACCTAGAGGACGGCAGCGATGGTACAAACAACTAACGAAACAAAGCACAAGCGAAGCATCATTTACGGGGCGTTACTGCTGACGCTCAGCGTTATCTGCATCGTAATGACGATTATTTTCACCTACGTCAGTAACCGCGCTAACGAGCAGATTGAAGGCATCCGCGAAGATTACCGGGCTGTCGCAGAACGACGTGACCAGAAAGTTGCACAACTGGCCGGGCAGGTAACAGATTTGCAGAAGAAGCTGGACGTCCTGCCCGATCGGACGGCAGACAAAACCGCCAATAAGGTGAAAGAAGTCGTGAAAGAGGACGAGGCTAAATGAGCCAGATTATCCCGCTACTTAACTTTGAGGAGGGCTTCCGTGCTCGTCCCTACATCGACACAGAAGGCTATCCAACCGTAGGCGTTGGCTTTCTGATTGGACCGAAAGGCGCAGCAGTAAGTAATTATACATTCAGCCTTACAAAAAACGTCTCTGACGTCTGGCTGCAAGAGATAGTAACCAGCCGTCTGGCCGACATGAAGGCGCAGCCGTCGATCGCAGCAGCTCTCAAACAATGCAACCCGGCCCGTGCGGACGTTCTGCAAAGCATGGCCTACCAACTCGGTATAAATGGTCTGGCTGGTTTCAAGAACACGCTCGCTATGGTGGCGGCAGGAAACTTCTCCGGCGCTGCGGCTGGAATGCTTAACAGCAAATGGGCAACGCAAACTCCTAAACGTGCTCAGCGCCATGCCGAAGTGATGCGAACCGGCACGTACGATATCTACAAGGGGCTGCTATGACCTTTGTTATCTGGATTCTGATTATCCTCTCTGTAGTGGTTGTCGCACTGGCAGCCAGAAAGTACACAAGCGTTGAGTTCGTTGCGCATGCGAAGTTGCTATTCAAAGCCTGGTCAGTCTGGCTTGCTTCTATCGGCGCGACACTCAGCGTTTTCCTGATGAGCGCTCCTGATGTGATGTTAAGCGCGTGGTCATCATTGCCCGATGAGATTAAAAACCTGATACCGCCTCAATGGCTGACATACATCGGCCCCGGGCTGGTAATGCTCGGCGTGGTATCTCAGTTCATTCGCCAGAAAAAACTGCTCGAACAAAAAGAGCGTATGGATGGTCAGCATGAGCATTGAGTACATCCTCGGCACTATTGGCGTTGCTCTGGCTGCCTTAATCACTGTGTTCGGCTGGGGGCATTCAAAGGGTAAAGCCACCGCTGAACAGGCCGCCAGTGAGCGCGAAACCCAGCGGGCTATCGAAGCCCAGCAGGCCGCATCCCAGCGCCAGACAGAAACAGCAAAGGAGGCATCTGATGTTCAGGGCACTGTTACCCGTATGTCTGGCAGCGATGTTGACAACGAGCTGCGCAATGAATGGATCAACAAAGGTTAACCCCGTGGTAGTCGACACCGCGTGTAACTGGGTGAAACCCATCTACATTACCGAAGCTGACATCATGACGATGGATGAACGCACTAAGCGCGCCATTCTGACGCATAACAAAACATGGAAGGCCAATTGCCAGCCTGAGAAAGCGGAATGAGCGCCTACAACATTTACAACATCCTCTCCGGTATGTGCATCGGTGCTCTGGTTATGACCTGGGTAGGCTTCTGGATTTACTACAGGCAGGAACGCCGCTACCGCAACGAACTAAGCCGCCTTCAGCAGCAGATAGTAACCGAAGTAAAGAACAGCCTCAGAAAGTAACAGAGCCTCGCATTCGCGGGGCTTTTTTATGTCCGCAGTAACCGCGCCATGCCCGGCGCATTCAATGACACAGAGTCTTCTAGTAACTAGCCTCGGAGAAACGCCGCTAAAGGTGGTGACCTCTCTGTGGGCGTCGTTTCTGGGCAACGAGGCTCGTTTCTAAAGGAAATCACCAAATGAAAGAACTCACTTTCAATAACCACGCTATCGCACCTCATGTAACTGGCGATGGAAAAATATGGTTCACCGCAGACCATCTTGCCGAATTGCTCGAATACAAAAGCGTTAAGCAGGTGAATAAGATTTACCAGCGTCACAAGGATGAGTTTTCAGAAAGCATGACAACCAAAGTGACGAACTCGGACAAATCAATGAGTTACGGCGCATTGCAGTCTGAGGTTCGCCTCTTCTCACCTCGTGGTGCCCACCTCATTGGCATGATGTCCCGCACAAAGGTAGCGAAGGATTTGCGCATCTGGCTGCTTGATCTCGCTGAGAAAGAGTCTGGCGTAGAAGTTGGTCAGTTGACGGTGAATGATCTGGCTCAGTTATCAGGGCAAAGACTTCAGGATGCCATCGCGGACTTTGATAAAAAGTCATTCACATTTCGCGGACAGAAGGGAAGCGGACTTATGGCTCAGCGCAAGCGTGATATTAAACGGATCAAAGAGGCAACAGCACTGGCTCTGAAGCTAACTCAATTTGCAATTCCTGATCTCGGCGACTTCTCTGACGGAGAGCCAGCATGACACCAGTCCAGTTCATTGAGAAGAATGTCATCTCTGAACTGGTGAAGCAGGGCTTCGATGTTGAAGTGGCAAACATCGGAGCGCGTGAAGCGGTGGCATATTACCACCGCTCAGCTTCAGCCAGCGGAAAGAGCAAGATGTTCGATGATTGCCTGAGCATTGGTAAGGCATGGGCGACCAAATATCAGCCCAAAAAGAAAAAGTGAGAGCCTCTTTCACAACGGCTCTCTGTGACCATTACAAAGCTCATCTGCGGGTGAGCTTGAAGATGCTTACCCGACAAGAAGCATTGTCGAGTATGCCAGCGGGAGCCAGCGACATTTAAACAAAGACATTAATCCCGCACCTTTTCACCAGGCGTCGCTCTGTCGCCGTCTCACCACATACCTGTGACCCGTATCCTCCCAACGAGGCTGTGGTGTTAATCAAAAACAGAGAAGCAGGGTTTGTAAGCGGAAGCTGATTTTCCCCGACATGCAGTGAGCGCCCACTGTGCGAGTTGAAGGCGTGGCAATCTGAGAGAAGATGATTTTATTAAATTCTGCAAAGAGCTTTCAGTGAGAGCCTTTTACAGAATAAACACACTGAATCCTGATGTGGTTGTATTACTGCATCACGGCAATATATCCAACCAAGTAGCAGGAAATTCTAAATGGCGGATTTAAACGACCAGCAAGAGCGTTTCTGCCATGAGTACATTGTCGACTTGAACGGTACTCAGGCAGCAATCAGGGCCGGGTACAGCGAAACCTCTGCCAGGCAAATAGCGAGTGAAAACCTGTCAAAGCCGAACATTCGGCAGCGGGTTAAAGAATTAGCAGCCGAGCGCAACGAGGCTGTAGGCCTGAGCGCTCAGTTCGTTATCGAGGGCATTGTAAGGAATATCCGTCGGTGCGAGCAGGCCGAGCGCGTTAAGCACCCAAATGGCGAGCCGGTTATGTGTGAAACTGAGGATGGCGAAGTTGCGGCTGTGTTTCGTTATGAGTCCACCTCCGCGCTGAAAGGGTACGAGCTGCTTGGCAAACACCTGAAGATTTTCACTGACAAGGTTGAGCACTCTGGCGGCATTAATACAATGACCGACGAAGAGCTGAACGAAAAACTCGCGAGGCTGGTGAATGGACAATCTGACACGCGAGCAGAAGATTGAGCTGATCGCCATCCTTGAGGAAAAGAAGCGTCGAGCAAACGTCTATCGATATCGTGGCTTCTTCCAGTCCCGCCATCCATGGCAAAAGCGTTTCATTGCCAGTACCAAAGAGTATTCACAGTCAGCGCTAATCGCCGCAAACAGGGTCGGCAAGACTGAGACAGCAACCTATATCGACGCTATTCACGCGATGGGTGATTACCCGGATGAGTGGACAGGACACAAGTTCGACCACGCGCCGCTTATATGGGTGCTTGGCTACTCCGGTGAAAAGTGCCGCGACCTGCTTCAGACGCCAATTATTGGCCGCAAGACAGATAACGGCTGGGAAGGTGGACTGATACCCGGTGAGTTAATTACCGGCGTTGAAGCGATGACCGGTACACCAAATGCCGTTCGCTCTGTCTACATCAGGCACAAGTCTGGCGGCACCGCAAAGATACAGTTCTGGTCCTACTCGCAGGGACAGCACGCATTGATGGGCGACAGCGTTGACTGGTTCCATATCGACGAAGAACCTAAAGACCCCGACATCTTCCCGCAGGTACTGACACGTACCGCGACCGGCGACCGTGGCAATGGTGGCCGGGGCATCCTGACATTTACACCAGAGAACGGGCGAACCGAACTGGTTATCGGCTTCATGGACAACCCCAGCGCTGCACAGACGTGCATGAACGTTGGCTGGGATGATGCGCCTCACCTCAGTGAAAAGGTAAAGACAGAGCTTCTGGCTTCGTTTCCTGCGCATCAGCGCGATATGCGAACTAAGGGCATACCGATGCTTGGGCATGGCCGCATTTACGACATTGCTGATGATGAAATCATGTGCCAGCCGTTCCCGTGTCCCGATCACTTCTTCGTGATTGACGGGCAGGACTTTGGCTGGGATCACCCGCAGGCGCATGTTCAGCTATGGGAGGACAGGGATGAGGACATTATTTATGTTGCGCACGTCTGGAAAGGGAAGAATAAAAAGGCTGATGAGGCGTGGCGGCTTGTCAAACGGTGGGCTGAGAATGTCCCTGTTGCATGGCCGCATGACGGCCTGCAGCATGAAAAAGGCGGCGGTCAGCAACTGAAAGAGCAGTACAAGGCCGAAGGATTCAAAATGTTGGGTGAGCACGCGACATGGCCTGACGGAAGTAACAAGGTTGAGCCTGGTATTCACGAAATCCGTGAGCGCATGCTTGACGGGAAATTCAAAGTGTTCAGCACTTGCCCCGACTTCTTCGAAGAGTTCCGCATGTATCACCGCGATGAGAACGGGAAGATAGTCAAAACCAGTGACGATGCTCTCGACGCAGTTCGCTACGCCTACATGATGCGTAGACTCGCCCGGCAGAAATATCAAATCAACTCCCCACGCAAGAAGGCCAGACAGGCTATTGCGGAATACAACATTTTCGGTGACTAACTATGGGTGAAGCAGTTAAGGCAATCGGCTCTGTCATCGGCGGGGTCACCTCAGCTATTGGCCTGGGAAGCTCAGGGTCAACCACGATTAAAACCGCTGACCCGGTTAACACGGATGACGCACTGAATCAGGCCGATGACCTGCTGCGGCGACGCCAGCGCAAAGGCGTTAACGCCAACCTGCTGACCGGTGCCGGAGGTGACAGCTCTGTATCAGCAAGCTCATCAGGGCAGAAAACACTATTAGGTGGATAACATGGTCGACCAGAACGACGAATTACTTCAGCAGATTCTGCGCGACCAGCAGTCGATGGAAACAGCCAGATCAACGTGGGAGCAACACTGGCAGGAAGTGGCAGAGCGCTGCCTTCCTCGCGGTGCTGACTTTGCGGGCGAAATTCGTGACGGCCAGAAGAAGTCAGATAAAGCGGTCGACTCCACGCCGATATTTGCTCTGGAGCGATTCGCCGCAGCGATGGAGTCCGTTATCACTCCCCGCACGCAGACATGGCACGGCTTGCAGAACGAGAAGTTTGCTAATGACACTGAGGTGCAGAAGTATTACGAGGAAGTGACGCACACTCTGTTCCGGTTGCGTTACGCCCCGTGGGCCAACTTCGCCAACCAGATGAGTGAGAACTATATCTCTCAGGGCGCATTTGGTAACGGCTGCATTTACGTTGATGAGATCCCCGGCAAGGGTATGCGTTACCTGACATACCATCTTCGGGAACTTTACTTCGAAGAGAACTATCAGGGTATCGTTGACCTCGTTCACCGCAAATTTAAACTCAGCGCCCGCCAGGCTGTTCAGCAGTTCGGTAAAGAAAATCTGCCGGAAAGCATTCAGCGCGCATTTGAAAGCAACCCTCTGTCAAAGTTCGAATTCATTCACCGTGTTTGCCCGAACGAAGATGTTCAGTACACAGATGAAGGTGAGCCGAGGCCTGATTACACAGGTATGCCAATCGCCTCTTTCTACATCTCGAAAGAGGGGCAGAAGATTGTGCAGCGTGGCGGCTATCACACCATGCCTTACTGCATCGGGCGCTATCACAAATCGGCAGGCGAGACGTATGGTCGCGGGCCGGGCATGACAGCACTGCCAGATATCAAGGTTCTGAACGAGATGAACCGCGAGACGATGATTGGTGCACAGCTTGCCAACCGCCCTCCTGTTCTGGTGGCGGATGATGGCGCGCTCGATGCGTTTAACCTTACTCCCGGCGCGGTCATATCCGGCGGTGTGAGTTCAAGCGGGTCAGCGCTAGCTATACCATTCACCTCCGGCGCTCAGCCATCGCTGGGCCTTGAGATGATGGACCAGAAGCGCAAGCTGATTAACGATGCCTTTCTGGTAAACCTGTTCCAGATTCTGGTTGAAAACCCGCAAATGACGGCAACAGAGGCAATGCTTCGCGCGCAGGAGAAAGGGCAGCTACTGGCTCCGACTGCTGGACGCATTATGTCCGAGCAGCTTGGCCCGATGATTAATCGTGAGATTGACATTCTCGGGCGTAACGGCCTGTTACCAACTCCGCCTCAGCAGTTAGTTGATGCTGGCATGGAATACGACATCGACTATAAATCGCCGCTGGTCAGAATGCAGCGTGCTGATGAAGGTCAGGGCGTGCTCACCACGCTCGGCGTTGTCAGCCAGATTGCGCAGTTCGACCCGAGCGCGCTTTCAATCATCAAATACGGCGACGTAGTTCGGCAGCTGGCAGATATCAACGGCATGCCTCTCTCACTGCTTCTCACAGAGCAGGAAGAGCAGCAGGTCAAGGAAGCGCAGGCGCAACAACAGCAGCTCAACAACCTGCTTAACTCAGCACCTAATATCGCTACCGCAGCTGACAAGCTGGCATCAGCCCAGCAAAAAGCCAACTCGCCGCTACCGGCACCGCAATAACCATCTGAAGGAATGACATGAGCAGATTAATTCTGAGGCGTGCGCGTGCCTTCCGTTCGGTATTTGGCGTGACCGGAAAGCGAACAAAAGAGCAGGAGATTGTGCTTAAGGTGCTGGCTGACTTCTGTCGCGCCAATAAATCGAGCGTGACCGTCTCACCCATTCACAGGCAGGTTGACCCACTGGCGACGTGTGTTGCTGAAGGTCGTCGCGAAGTAATGACCCGCATCTCCCATTACATCCAGCTCGACCAGGAAGAGCTGATCCGAATTATCAACGAGGCAGAGAAAACCGATGTTTAACATCCGTGACCTTATTCGCGTGTACATGAACGAAGCTGGCGAAGGCGACCAGTCAGGCGGCAGTGAAGGGCAGGCAGCAGGCAGTGAAGGCCAGCAGCAAAACACCAGCACCAGCCTGCTTGGTGGTGGAGATGACCAGCCGCAACAGGCCGCAGAGCCTTTCCTCGCCGCACTGCCCGAAGAGGGTGATGCAGAGGGATGGGGTGGCGTCTGGAGCAAGCTGGGTAAGCCTGAGAGCGCAGAGGGCTATGAACTCCCTTTGCCGGAAGGTGACAGCGGCGAGTTCATGAAAACCTCAGCAGAGTGGATGCATAAAGCCAATCTGACCAAATCACAGGCTCAGGCGCTTGCAGGTGAGTGGAATGCTTATCAGGCGCAGCAGGCAGAGCAACAGTCGCAAGCGATTGAGAAGCAGCAAACAGAGCATGTTGCAGCTGTACGCAAAGAATGGGGCCAGAACTTTGACGCTAATCTGGCGATTGCAAACAAAGCGCTGTCCACCTTCGCCTCACCTGAAGTTATCAAGATGCTTCAGGACTCAGGCCAGTCAAGCAACCCTCTCTTCGTGAATATGTTTTACAAAATCGGCCAGTCGCTTTCCGAGGCGAAGGCTATCAACGGCGAACCGGCCTCAAGCGGGCCAAAAAGCACAGCTGACATCTTCTACGGAAGCAACTAAAGGAAATAAAACAGATGGCAATCATTGGCAACAACTGCCTTACTCTGGCCGACTGGGCTAAGCGTCAAGACCCTGACATGAAGCAGGCCCGCATCATTGAGATGCTGAACCAGAAAAACCCGATCCTGTTGGATATGCCGTTCATCGAATCCAACGCCCCGACCCATCACCGCACAACCGTGCGTACCTCTCTGCCCGCAGCCGAATGGCGACGCATCAACAAAGGTGTTGGCAAAGGCAAATCTACCACGGCACAGGTCGATGAAGCTGTAGCAATTATGGAGACCTACTCCGAAGTCGATAAGGAGCTTGCTGACCTGAACGGCAATACCGGCGCTTTCCGCCTCTCTGAAGCTCAGGCCTATATCGAAGGCATGAACCAGCAGATGGCGAGTACACTCTTCTACGGCAATAAGGCGGTAGACCCGGCATCATTCGATGGCCTTGCTACCCGCTATAACGAAAAGGATGCGGAGAACGGCAAAAATATCATCGATGCTGGCGGCACAGGTGACAACCTGACATCCATCTACATCGTGGGCTGGGGTGAGCAAACCGTTCATGGCCTGTACCCGAAAGGCTCAAAGGCTGGTCTGAGCCACACCGACAAAGGACAGGTCACTCTGATGGATGCAGACGGAAACCAGTACGAGGGTTATCGCGATCACTTCCAGTGGAAAACCGGCCTTGCCGTGCGTGACTGGCGTTATGTAGTGCGCATCGCAAACATCGACGTTACCAAGATGCTCGATGAGAAAGCCAACGGTAAGTTCGCTACCGACCTGGTGCGTCTGATGATCGCCGCAACGCACATCCTTCCCGACCGCAATGCGCGTATGGGTATCTACATGAACCGCACGCTGGGCGGCTTCTTCGACATGCAGTCGGTTGAAAAGCCGTCACTTGGCCTGTCCGTCATCAAAGACACCGAAGGCCGCCCGTGGACTGATTTTCGTGGTATGCCGTTCCGCGAGACTGACGCCATCAAAGACAACGAAACCGTCGTTTCTTAAGGAGAAAGGCAATGATTCTTGATAATGAGCTGACGTTTTCGAATGCTCAGGCGGTCACTGCGACCGCTGTATCTGACAATGTGATTGACCTTGGCGTCGATCGTGATATTGGCATCGGTGAGCCGGTTTATCTGGCTGTGCAAATTGGTGAGGCTTTCGCGGGTGCCGCATCCCTGGCCGTTGAGTTGCAGACCAGCGCAGACAACAGCACCTGGTCGACACTGTATAACTCCGGTGCCATTCCGGCAGCAGACCTGACCGCAGGCGCGCAGCCTGTCCGGGTTGTGGTTCCGTCCCGTACCGAGCGCTACCTTCGTGTGAACTACACCGTTGCAGGCACCGGAACTGCAGGCTCTGTGACTGCATCTCTGCTGCTTGGCCCGGATGGTTATCGCGCTTACCCGGCAGGCTCACCGACACCTGATTTCTCCGCTGTGACCAACGTATCGGTTACCGGCGTGAGCGTCAGCCCGACTACGGCAAGCGTTGCTGTTGGCGCGACCGTGGCCTTGACCGCCAGCGTGTCTCCATCTGATGCGACAAACTCAGCGATTACTGCGACATCTTCCAATACCGCAGTGGCAACCGTAACCCGCTCAGGTAACACCATCACAGTGAAAGGCGTTGCAGCCGGAACTGCTACCATCACCGTTACCACGGCAGAGGGTGGCTACACCGCTACCAGCACCATCACTGTTACCGCATCCTGATAATTCAGCCCTCTTCGGAGGGCTTTCTTTTTGGTGAATTATGGCAACCAAGATAGACGTCATAAACCGCGCTTTGATTAAGCTTGGCAGCGAACCACTTATGAGCGAGACAGACGACAATGCAGCCTCTCGCGCCATCGAGGTTGTTTATGACGGCTTGCTTGAAAGTCTGCTTCGTTCCTACCGCTGGGCATTTTCCATTAAACGAAAAGAACTCCCTGCATTAAGTGGTGAGTCAGCCTTTGGCTACGAGCACAGATACCAGCTCCCGCCTGACTGCATTCGAATTGATGCTGTTGAAGATACCGTGATGATTGATTGCCGGGATAATGAATTCAGCGGCAGGGCAGGCCGCCCGACATGGCAGCAGGAAGGACGAACACTGGTTTCAGACTTTGCGCCGCCCGTCCTGCTCCGATACGGCTCAAAAGATGTGGACCCCAGCCAGTGGGACGCCTCGTTCACAGAAGCATTTGCCTGCCTTCTGGCGGCAGAATTGTGCGAGAAAATAAATCAGTCATCAACCAAAAAGCAGGCTGCGCAGCAAGACTTTGAACTGGCTATCAGGCAGGCAAGGCAAGTCAGCGCAATTGAGCGGCCCCGAATCATTCAAAAAGACACGTCCTGGTATACAGCGAGGTTGTAAATGCCATCTGCCACCCCAACCATCAACAGCTTTAACGCTGGCGAATTCTCCCCGCTGATGATGGGGCAAACCGACTTCCAGAAATGGAAGAACGGGTGCAAGAAGATGCTTAACTTCATCCCTCGCTCACAGGGTCCGGCAGAGCGCCGGGGTGGAACATACTACGTCAGTGAAGTGAAAGACTCCGGCCATAAGGTATGGCTTGCGAAGTTTGAATACAACACAACGCAGGCATTCATCCTTGAGTTTGGGCCGGGTTACATCCGCTTTTACTCTGACCACGGCGTTGCACTCGATAGTAACGGCAACGGGCTGGAGATTGCCTCCCCGTATGGTGCTGACGACCTGACCAATGACGATGGTGGGTTCGGCCTCTCAATGGTGCAGAGCGGTGACGTGATTTACATCTGCTGCTATACCGGCCAGCTTCCTCCTTACAAGCTCAGCCGCAACAGCAATACGAGCTGGTCACTGACTGAGTTTAATTATGCCAGTTCAGGCGGGCCGTTTGCTGATATCAATTCAGATCGCAGCATCACTGTCTACACCAACGGCTTTCGCCCGTGGTCAGCAGACGGCGCAACCCGGCCAGATGGTACGCCAACAAGCAATGTTGTATGTACCATCACGGCGAACGCTGCGATATTCACAAGCGGCATGGTGGGATCGCTTTTCTACATCGAGGCCTCAACCGACTTCAGTGCTTCTACCTCGTCACTGATTGACGCATGGCAGCAGGGAGCGTCGTTTGCAACAAACGATTTTTGTCGCTCAGATGGAAAATATTACGAAGCAATGCGCGGTGGGGATACCGGTTCAACCCAGCCCACCTGGACGTCTGGCATTCACTATGACGGGCGAGGAGGTATTCCGTGGCGCTATGCCAGCGGAGGGTGGGGCACTGTCCTGATTACGCAGGTTCAAAGCGCAAGCGTTGCTGTAGGTCACATCATTCAGGAGCTTCCGGCATCTGTTGCCAACTCAGGGTTCGCCACTTCCAAATGGGCGGCTTCTGACTGGTCAAATGATGCAGGATTTCCGACGAAGGTGAGTTTTTACAAGAGCCGCCTTGTGTTCGCTGGCAGCAATAAACTCTGGTTCTCTGTCGCATCTGACTTCGAGAACTTCACCGCAATGAGTGATGGTTACGAAGTGCAGTCAGATGACGGCATTAACGTGCAGATCGAAGCAGATTCAACCAGCACGATTCAGTGGATGGCGTCCAGTACATCGCTGATTATCGGCACAGCCAGCAGCGAACTGACCTGCTCCCCATCGACAACCAACAGCTCCTTTGGCCCGGACAACATTCAGATTATTCAGGAATCGAAGTACGGCTCTAAAGGTGTAAATGCGATCATCGTCGGCAATACCGTGTTGTTTGTTCAGCGCGCAGGCCGAAAGGTCAGGGCGGTCACCGCAGACTACCAGAGCGGCTCATACAGCTCGACCGATCTTTCCGTACTGGCAGAGCACATCACTTCAACCGGCATCGTTGATTTCGCCTGGCAGCAGGAGCCTGACAACGTGGTATGGGTTGTGCTGACTAGTGGCGAACTGGTTGCGCTGACCTACAACGCTGAGCAGGAAGTTATCGGCTGGCACCGTCACGATGTTGGTGGGGTTGTCGAGTCGGTTTCCACCATCCCTGACCCTGACGGCAACCGCGATGACCTGTGGCTGATTGTGCGTCGCACGATTAACGGCTCTCAGAAGCGCTACATTGAGTTTTTAAAGCCAGCATGGGACGCAGATACCCAGTCGCTTGCAGAGTCGTTCTACGTTGATTGCGGGCTTACCTACAGCGGCGACCCCGTTACGACAGTGAGCGGACTATCACATCTTGAGGGCGAGACGGTATCGGTCACGACCGACGGCGCACCGCATCCTGATGTGGTGGTGAGCGGAGGCAAAATTTCCCTGAAATGGGAATCCTCCATCGTCAATGCCGGACTGCCGTTTACGTCAGAGCTTATCACCCTGCCTTTTCAGGATTCGAAGATTAAGCGCGTGAACAAAGCTGCGCTGCTTTTCGTTAACTCTCTTGGCGGAAAGGTTTCTGATGAGAACGGGAGAAATACAGACAAGATTGAGACGCGTGACTATCACGACATGATGGATAGCGTTCCCGGCGCTTACTCTGACCTGAAAGAACTGACATGGCCCGGCGATTACAACAAGAGCGGCAGCCTGAGAATCATTCAGGATCAACCCTTGCCCATGACCATCGTTGCCATTTATCCGCGAGCCTGGACGACCGGCGAATGAAAATCATCGACTTTGAACCCGAGCACATCCTCCTGATTGAACCGCAGGAGAGCCAGCAGTATATCCGGCGCTCCCTTGAGTACGGCAATTATCTGGCGACGGGTAATTGCTTTACAGGCATTCAGGGCGGGCGCGTTGTCGCAATTGGTGGGGTTCTGCCGGTGACGGAGAGTCGCGCCTACCTGCATATGATTGTGTCGGAAGGCGTCCCGCACCAGTGGGTGAAAATATACCGGGCGACAAAACGCCTTATCGTGGCGGTGCAGGATGATTATATTCGCCTGGAAACGTTAAGCACGACGCCGGAGGCTGACCGCTGGCTGGAAATGGTTGGCTTTCAGTATGAAGGCGTTCTGCGCCGGGTAATGCCGGACGGAACCGACGCAAAGTCTTACAGCATAGTGAGGAAGTAAATGGCCGCAGCAGCATTACCCTGGATTGCCGGGGGAGCGGCGGGGCTGGGTGCACTGAGCAACATGAGCAGCGCCAGCAACGCATCAAAGCAAAGTCAGGTAAACGCAAAACTTCTCGACCAGCAGGCCAAAACCGTTGCGCTGCAAACCGGCTCTCAGGTATCACAGATTCGCCAGCAGGGTGCTAACACGCTGGCTCAGCAGTCCGCTGGTTTTGCAGACAACGGAACCGGCACAGGCGGCTCCAACGCTCTGATTCAGCGCTCAACTGCCATCGACACTGAGATGGATGCCGCCAACGCCGACTATAACGGCAGGATGCAGATTGCTGATATCAATAATCAGGCCAGCGCTTTACGTGCTACAGCAAAAGCGCAGAAGCCTGGGTTGCTCAGCCTTCTTGGGGGTGGACTTAACGCTCTTTCATCTTACTCGCAAGGTGGCGGAACTTTTGGTAGCAGTACCACAAAAGCTGCTCCCATCACCAATAAAAACACATTGCTGAAATAAGGCGAAGAGATGGCGAGGATCCCAATTTATACCAGTCAGGTAGGCATTCGCGCGCCTTCCGTTTCTCAGGTTCGCACGCCGACCGAAACCACTGATCAGCAGATTTTTCAGCAAGGGCTGAACACTTTTGCAGATGCAGCGGTGAAACTGGGGCAGCAGCAGAAGGCCGTAAAAGGCACGCAGTACATGACTGACTTCGTTAACTCGCAGACGGCTCTCAGCCAGTCACTGAACGAAGCTCAGCAGAAATCCCGCACTGGCGTAGATTACATCCCTGCCGCACAGACAATCATCAAACAGCACCAGCAGCAGTTTTTTGATGCACACCCTGATTTAACCGACGAAGAGAAGAACGATTACACGCTTCGCTGGGCGCAGTCTCGCGGGCAGATTGAGAATCAGGCGATCAACTGGGGGCAGAATCAGGCTAAGCAGATTCAGGTAGCTAACCTGAATGACAGCGCGGCGGCTATTGGCAATACCATCCTGCAGGATCCGAATTCTGCAAAGTCTCTTGCGATGGCACACCTGCAGGCGATTGACCAGAGCGACCTTGATCCGGCAACTAAGGCTGAACTGGCGAGCCGCTCGCGCAATATGTGGGCATTATCTGCCGCGCAGTATGGCATCAACACTGACCCGCAGCATGTGATTGACCAGCACAGCACCTTTCAGGCTGTACAGTCTATAGGTGCGGGCGACGGCGGGCAGGCTCCTTCGGGTTCCTCAGGTACGCTGGCTACCCGAAACAATAATCCACTGAACATCCGGTTTTCTGCCAACAATCAGTGGGCAGGGAAGGGCGACGATAACGGATCAGGATTCGAGCAGTTTGATACGGCTGACCATGGTTTCCGTGCTGGCCTGAAGCTTATCCGCAACCATATCAACAGCGGAAACGATACGCTTGGCTCGCTCATCAGCAAGTGGGCACCGGTCGCAGACAAGAACGACCCGGTTCAGTACGCTCAGTCGGTAAGCTCACAAACCGGTATCCCGGTTGATGCAAAGCTGAACCCGAACGACCCGCAGCAAATGACCGCGATCGCCAAAGCAATGGCGAATCAGGAAGGATACGGCGCACCGGTCAGCGACAATCAGCTTAGCCGTGCGTGGCAGTCACTGAACGACCCGAACCAGTTAGCGGCTGGTGTGCCGTGGGGCCAGCTTACTCCGCAGCAGTCAAACAGCGTGATTAATCAGGCGCAGGCCAAAGTTGACCAGCAGAACGTACAACGCCGGTTACTGATGCAGGACCAGATGCGCAACGACTCCGCGCTGATTGAAGCAGGCAATCCGGTGGACAGCCCTATCACCCGCGAGCAGTGGATGAGCACGGCACCTCATGACGCGACGCCTGAGCAACTGAGTATTCTTGATAAGCAGTATCAGGAGTACGCACTGCTTAATCAGCTACAGCCAATTTACTCGGACATCAATACAAAGTCTGCCGGTGACGGCCTCGCAGCGGTGCAGAGCATTCGCCCGGATGGTGGCGAGGATGATTTCGCGTTTCGCCAGCAGCGTTACCAGCAGGCCGCGCAGAAGTATCAGCAGGTAATAGGTGCGCGCGAAAAAGATCCCGGTGGCTGGCTTGCACAGAATTCGCCTGAAGTGCAGGCAGCTTATCAGGCATACCAGCAAGACCCGTCACAGGGTGCCGCGCTGGCGCAGGCCATCATGGTTGATAAATCACGGCTTGGCATAAAGAGTAAAGACATTCTTCCTGATGCGCTTGCTGATGGCATTTTACAGCAAATTGACACCAGCAAAGAGCAGAGTGTGACAGCTATCCAGGGCGTGGCACAGCAGTTTGGCTCTTATGCAGATCAGGTTATGCAGCAGGTTCAGAAGAAAGCCGGACCAGCCCTGCAGGTTGTCATGGCGGCAGGCAATCCTCGCGGTGCCAATGCGCTGTGGCAGAACCGCAACGTCAAAACTGCTGATTTAAAAGATGTGCTCAACACAACCGCCGCCGGAACTTCTGATAACGCTGATTCAGAGTGGGCTTCTCAGTCGAAAGACTTCGCAGCCACAATGGCAAGTCAACCTGGTGGGGTTGGTGTCTGGAATAACTTCAACGAGCAGGGACGCCGCCTTACTTATCTGAACGTCCAGCGCGGGATGAGTCCCGGACCCGCCGCCAAGCAGGCTTACGAGGATATTCTCGGCACGCAATACCAGACGCAGGGAACATGGCGGCTTCCGGTTAAGTATGGATTAGACCTCGGCGACGTGCGTGACGGCGCGAGCCATTATCTGGAGAACCTGCAGGCTGACCAGATTATGCCGCTGCAGGGAGACCCCCGGCTCGGTGATGAAGTAAATCGCCAGCAAAGCCTGTCGCGCATCCGGGATAACGCGGAATGGGTGACAAATGCAGATGAGTCCGGGCTGCTCCTCACGCTTAACGGCCTCGTTGTAAATGACGCCAGCGGCAATCCTGTCACTGTCGGGTTCAGCGAGCTTTCGAAGGCCGGTCAGCAGAATCGCGGGCTGGGCAACGAAATCAGCAAATTCTTCTCGAAACCTACCACATTCGAAGCGAAACGCGGTGGCATTACGCCAGCGCAGGCTTTGTTTGGGGATAACTCACGTCAAGGAGTGCAGCGTTGACTATCTATACCCAAGACCCTGGACAGGGGATTAACCAGCCAATAGGTAATGCTCAGTCGGGTCTTGGTGAGTCACTCGCGGCAACTTTTGAGCAGGGGTTTGAAGAAGGCCCGTTTATGTCTGCCTTGCGTCTTAACCGGGCGCAGGGACTCATTAACGACGACAGTCCGATGGTGAGCAAGGCAGAGGCTGATGCAAAGCTCAAACAGTATGGCGTGAAAAGCATCATCATTCCCGATGAAGGCGTTACGCAAACTTATCTGGATAACGTCGTTTCCAGCCGCAAGGATACGCTGGCAAAGCAACAGATAGCTGCAGCAGCTCCGTCAGGCTTTGTCGCCACACCCCTGAACGTAATGGCAAATCTCGCGGGTGCCATGGCAGACCCCGGCAACCTTGCAATCGGACTTGTGCCCTTTGCCGGGGAGGCGAGAGCGGCAACGCTTCTTGGTCGTGCTGGTGAGCGATTCCTGCAGGGTTCAGCAATGGGCGGCGCGCAAACCGCGCTGGCGTTACCCTTCACGGCACAGGCGACCGCGGCACAGGGTGATGACTACACCCTTGGCAGTGCGATGGAGAACCTTTTCTACGGCACTGTTGGCGGCGGTCTGCTGCATGCAGGTGGCGGCGTTATTGCTGACCTCGTGCGAGGCAGGAGACCTGCTGAGTCGCCAGCAGTAAGCGAAGCTTCTGCCACTCAGGCGGATCCTGCAAGGCCGGTTGAGCCAGTCACAGAGCCTGTGGCACCGAGGCGTTCCCGTGGTGAGGTACAGAGCGAAACGCCATTTCTGGACGAGACGATCGCCAGAGAGGCAGATAACTACACCTACAGTCGGGCTTACGACGATGTAGCCCCCGGCTATATCAGTCAACTTGATGCTGTTCAAACGGGATTCCGCAACGACATTCCCGATGTGCGAGCAGAAATATCGGACAACCTGCACAAGGCTTCGTTACTGGATGACACGCTTGATGATCGCATCAGAAGCTATCAGCAGCAGCGCATTAAATTTAAAGAAGCGCGTCGTCGGGCGCAGCAGGATATAGAAAGTGAAAAGCAATCATATCTGGATCGCAACGAACAGCTTAATTCAATCATTGAGCGCAACGCTGCCGCTGAAAAGGCCAGAGGCGAGCAGTCAGCTATTGCGCGCGGAGATATCCCTGAAGGACTCAGGCAGAGGATTGAAGAAAGGGCGGGACAGATTAAAGCTGGATTGCAGAAAACGCCTCTCGCTCAGGGGGTGAGAACCGCAGCGCAAAAGATTGATGAAGCGCACTGGACGCAGCGGCAGAATGCTTTCCGCGCCGGTATTGCTCACATGCTTCAGGGGAAGTCGCCTGACGTGGAGCCGTTCTTTGATCTGACCGCACCTGAACTGCGCGAACCTGCTATCAACCAGATCCGCCAGGGGCCTCGTTCTGACGCAGAGCTATCCACTATTGCTGCAAGCCGTAACGCCGAGGCTGATTATCAGCGAGCCAACCGTGATAACGCCGACCTGCTTAACGCACAGGAAGATTTCGAAACCGAAATGAATCTCGCCCGGAATATGGTTGATGACATCGACTCACCGGAATTGCGTGAGGCGCTTGGAAACATCCAGAAAGAAGCAAATGACGAAAGTATCATCAAAGGCCTGCAGGCTTATGCAGCCTGTATGCTCAGGAGAAGTTAATGGCTAACCAGTTTCTGACGCAGTGTGAGCAGGTTGTCAACAAAGCTGCCGGACGAGAATTGTCCGAGCAGGAGATGGAATCTCTCGTCACGGATATGGAAAATACCGTGCGCCGCATCCGCGCAGAGAATGAAGGTATATCCCTTCAGGATGCCGCACTTCGTGCTGCCGAGGAGCTAGGCAATCAGGAGAAACTGGCATCCGTTATCGAGGCGCGCAACAAAGCACTTAATACCCGCATTGCTGCAGAGCGCCTGGCATTCCTGCGTGACAGCTTCCCCGACCGTCCTGATATTGGTCTGTCTGCAATTCTGGTAGGTCGCAACGAGGCTCGCACAGGAAGCCGGTCATCTGCTTCTGCCGAACAATTTCAGTTGCGATCTAAATACCTTTCCGGCCTGAACCATGACCTTGAGCAAGCTGATGTGCTGAAGTTTCTCGCAGCAGGCACAAACGATTCTGAAATTGCCGACGCCATGTGGAAGATTGGCAAAGGTGAACCAACGCAAGGCCTGCGACCTGAATCAGTGAAAATCGCAGAGATTCTCACGAAGTGGCAGGAGGCGGCGCGGATTGACGCGAACAAAGCTGGCGCGTGGATCCGCAAAATGCCCGGCTACATTGCCCGCCAGGGGCATGACATGATGAAAATTCGCGCCGCAGGGTATGAGGCGTGGCGCGAATCAATTCTTCCCCGCCTTGACCCGGCAACGTTTGATGGCGTAACTGACCGCGATGCCTTTATGCGCAACGTGTATGACGGCCTCGCCTCGGGCGTTCACTTATCCTCTGAGAAGCCTGACTGGATGAAAGGCTTCAAAGGTTCACAGAACGTCGCGCGACGTGCCAGCCAGGAACGCATATTGCACTTCCGGGATGGAGTTGCGTGGCATGAATACAATCAGCAATTCGGCGTGGGCAGTCTGCGCGAGGCTGTGTGGGGAGGCTTTGAGGCGTCAGCGCGAAACACTGGCCTGATGCGCGTGCTCGGCACAAACCCGGAAAACATGGTGAACTATCTGGCAGATACTATTACCCGCGACCTGAGAGGAAATGAGAAAGGCCTCGCTGCATTTAACGATGCCCGACGCAGCCAGATTGATAAGCAGATAGCGGAAGTCACCGGAAAGACCAACATCCCCGGTTCGTCTGCGCTGGCCCGCTTTGGCTCAACAACCCGCGCTGTGGATTCCATGATTAAGCTTGGCGGGGCAATGATTTCCTCGTTCAACGACCTTGCCAGTAATGCGCTGGAACTCCGCTATCAGGGCAAGAACTTCATGGAAGCGTTGACCGAATCCATTCAGGGACGCCTTAAGCGATATAACTCCACGGAGCAGAAGCAAATCCTCAGCTCGCTGGGTGTCTATGCCGACTCCATGAGTGAAGAAATCATGCAGCGCTTCTCCGGCGACGTAACGTTGCCAGGAAAGGTTTCCCGCCTGCAGCGCCAGTTCTTTAAGCTTAACGGTCTGAACTGGTGGACCGACGCATCCCGCAACACCACGGCCACGATGATTTCTCACTGGCTGGCAGATAATGCAGGCTCCACGCATAACGCGCTGAACGCTGATTTGAAGCGCGCACTGGATTTGCATGGCATTGGTGAGGCCGAGTGGAACATATACCGCCAGATGGATTTAAGAGGCTCTGAGGGGCGTAAGTTCATGACGCCTGACGGCATCGACTCTTTGTCGGATGATGTGATTGCGAAATATGTTTCAGACCGCAATGTGAAGGTGAGCGAGAAAAGCCTGCAAGCAGGTCGCGAACAACTGGCCGACAAACTCAGGGGGTACGTGCTGGACCGCGTCATGGTTGCTATGACCGAGCCTACAGCACGAACCAGAGCGCTGATGAAGCAGGGTACTCGCCCCGGAACGGTAGAAGGTGAGCTACTGCGTTTTATTGGACAGTACAAATCCTTTACCGCTTCATTCATGCAACAGACTTTGGGCAGGGAAGTGTTTGGTCGTGGTTATACTCCGGCACCATTAGGCCAGAGTCGCTGGGGCAGCGTGAGTAATGCGCTGTTCAAAAGCGGCAAAGGTGAGATGGTCGGTCTGGCTCAACTCTTTCTGTGGATGACTGTATTCGGCTATATGTCGATGCAAACCAAACTAATGCTTAAGGGGCAAACTCCGCGACCGGCAGACAGCAAAACGCTTCTCGCGGCGGCAGCGCAGGGTGGTGGGCTGGGAATTTTTGGTGACTTCCTGTTTGGTGAGGCGAACCGTTTTGGTAACGGCCCCGTGACTTCACTTGCAGGACCAGTAGCCGGGAACCTTGATGAAGTGATTACGCTTTTTCAGAAGGCGCGAGCAGGTGACGCCAAAGCAGGTGATGCGTTCCGGTTCACCGTTGACCATACGCCATTTATCAACCTGTTTTATGCGCGTCCGGTGCTGAATTATCTTTTCCTGAATCAGCTGCAGGAATCATTATCTCCCGGCTCTCTGCATCGATATGAGCAGAACATCCGCAAGAATCAGGGCAACGACTTTATCGTTCCGCCTTCGCAGTTCATGCTCGGTCGATGAGGCGACGGATAACGCTTCCTGCCCAGGAAACAAACGCCATTGAGTAATAGGCCCATACGAATGTCAATACAAGCGTCGGGCCTACCAGAAGCCCCCACCAGTCAAGATATGGCACAGAGATAATTGATAGACCAATAGCCACGATGGCGGTTATTTCAATGTCGCTCGTCTGAATATTACGCATAAAACCTCTTACCGCAGGTTGGCCCTGTGGGGATTACACACGCCCGGAGAAAGGCAGATGACTGTAGCATCTACGCAAAGTTACATTGAGTATACCGGAGACGGGGCGAGCACGGCATTCAGCATCCCGTTTTATTTCCTCTTAAACAGCGACATCTCAGTGATGGTTGCTGACAGCACAGGGAAGGTTACCGAGCTGACTTACGGAACGGATTATTCCGTCACCGGAGCCGGAGCAGATAGCGGCGGTAGCGCAACGCTGAACACTGCATATAGCGATGATTACACCATCTTGCTTTATCGCAACCCGCCAGAAACGCAGGAAACCAAATACTACGAGAACGGCAAATTCCCGGCATCTTCTCATGAGGCAGCTCTTGATAAGCTCACGATGTTGATTCAGGAGAGAGGATGGGAGTTTGACTCTCTCGCTCTGACGAAGCCGAACACATTTGCCAGCTATTACGACGCAAAAACAAATCGCATCAGCAATCTGGCAGATCCGGAAGCTGATGATGACGCAGTTAATCGCAGGTTCGTAGCAGGTCAGGTCTCCGATTTTAAGTCATACGTCGATTCTCAGATCGGAGCCGAAGCGGAAATTCGCCAGGCTGAAGATGACAGGTTAAGCGAAGACATCTCGACCGAGACGCAAGCCAGACAAGACGCGGACGCCAACATTCAGAAGCAGTTAACCGGCAACGTTCCCCTGGAAGCCAGCGCCTTTTCGCCTATTTCCTGGCACAAGCAGACCATCGATAACTCAGTCGTCATCCCTGAAGACGTCAACGCCTGGTCATTTGGTCCGGTCGTTGCTGTATCCCCAGGTCAATCAGTAACAGTCGGAAGCGGCAGCTTCTGGACGATCGCTAACGGAGAAGTAACCCAATGAGCTTATTACGTGTAGACCAGTTATCGCCAGTGGATGACTCGGTAGTTATTCAAGTCGCCGACCTTGTAGATAAATCTACAGGTCTGTCATCATCAATTGTTAATATGCCATCACCAGATTCACGCTCGCTTGCAGAATGGTCGTTCGATTTTGTCAGCGTAAAAAAATACGGAGCAAAAGGGGATGGGGTAAGCGATGACACTGAGGCTATTCAGGAGGCGTTAGACAAGGAAGAAAAAGTTTATTTTCCACCGGGCATTTATATTTGTGGTGGCGCAATTTCAACGAATGACGCCGTAGTCATTCAGGGTGCTGGTATTACATTTACAGAACTTCGCTTTACCGGGTCAACTAAAGGTTTGCAGGTTAACCTGTCATCGTCATACAAAGCATTCAATATCAGCGACCTCAGTATTACCACTACGGGCGTACCCGCAGATAAGCACTCGGCTTTGACAGTAAATGGTGTGGCTCAGTTTTCTGGCTCCGCTGATTCGCTTGGTCGAAATATTCTCGGCAACCGCACCATGAAGCGTGGCAGCATTCAACGTGTAGATGTCCGGGGAGTGAATGTTTCAACGCAGGCGTGGGGTTTCGGCTATAAACTGACGAGCGTTATGAATTTCCACATGTCTGACATCTCGTACAGTGGCCTGAACGGCTCAACGCCCTATTCCGGCAGAGCTATTGTTATCAACGGAGACGGTATTCCGGTTGACGTGTCTATCACACGATTTTGGATTTATTTTGCAGAGATGGCTATTTATGCTCCGGACTATGTTGAAGGTGTGCATTTATCTGATTTCGAATTAGTGAATGTTACATACGGAATTTACGCAGGATTTTACAGCTCAACCGAAAGCGTAGTGCCATCCGGGGCAACAGGCGCTCTGGCTTTCTACATAGAAAATGGTCATATCAATTGCCGCGCCATGGGGGTTAACCTTAACAACACTAACCAAGACAAGATTCACGATCTGCTTATCTATACTACGCCAACATCTTCAGACAGCGTGGGCTATGGCGTTCGACTGGTGGGTGGTTCTAACAACAAAGTTCATGATATCCACGTTGAGCTTTCAAACGCAGCTAATGCTACATCAAGTAACCGAGGGGTTTTGCTTGAAGGAATATCCTACAGTAGCATTCACGATATTTCTGTGAATGGCCTGTGCCAGAGTGCGCTAACGATTACCGGAGACAGCCAGAATAATGTCATTAATGGCATCACTGGAAACAATATAAATTATGTGATTGATGAAATTTCCGGATCTAACAACAACAACCAGATTGGCCCGAACATGGGAGAGTCATATAACACGCTGCAATATTACCTTCCAGTAAGTACTGCAAACCGCATTAACTATCAGAAGGTTTATTACACCGGGACATTAAGTGTGGCATCTGGGATTGGAACGCTGACTATTACACCACCGCGCACTCTTTCAGCCAGGCCGCCGACTGTCAATGTCACCATGCAGTACAGCACCACTAATACGCTGACAGGTTATTATGACTATGACAACAGCACGCCATCTTCACTTTTAATCAGGGTTCGTAGTTCTGATGTTGCCAACGCTCAGACCATTAGGGTATGTGTCGAATACCCGCTAACATGACAGTTAGAAAAGTAGAGCAGGCTTGCGAGTAAGAGAATGGACTTGCGAAAATGCCGAAGTGTTATATTCCCTTGATATAAACGCGACCAAAAACAATCTCGCGGCGGTACATTACCTTTTGGCTGTAGAAATCCCCACTTTTTATGGTGGGGAGTGTTAAATATATTTGGCTAAGATCCCACTGATTTAACGCCTCACTAAGGGGGATTTTTTCTACATAAAGAATCGAGATGTTAAAGCAAAATTAACGCCGATAACGGATATTCCGTAGAAAAAAATTAGCGGTAATATAGTGTACTTGTACACCCTGTGCCCTGAAGGTAATGCGTAAGAAATAACAATCAAAGGTATAAGGAAATACCTACCTTGCACGCCTATTACTCTATCCGTTGGGAACGGAGACCACTGAGCAAGAATTGCGCAGAAGATAAGTATTGCTGATATTATTGAAATAAATATTATAAATGCTCTGTTTCCTGAGCTTAACTCATTTCTTGATAGATAAACGTGGGCTAAGAAATAGATGGCAAGGCCAGCAAAGAATATATCTTGTATCCCACCAAGCACTGGAGCGTCGAGCCATGCAACTACACCAATCATGGATGACAAATAGAAATCTTGGTATGCGGGGTCGCTAATTGTTCCCCAGAGTATTTTGAACGTTTCAATGGGGTGTTTGATGTAATAGCTTACAAGCTCAGAGTTAGTGTGTCCTGGGTGTCTTGCGGTAAGCGTATCTTGTACATTCACAAGGTTGAACACGGTCCATGCCAGTGTGATTGCTGCGACAACCATGAAGCAGGCAAGGTTTTCTTTACGTTTGTTTTTCAAATATAACCAGGCAGGGATTAGCACCAATGGAAGAAGGTTTGCCCGACTGCCTGCGACAGAAATAATTACAAATCCCATTAACCATAAAAGCTTAGAATAGCTGTCGCTTTCGCCAGGCAGCAATTTCATAAAAATAGACATTCCCAGAATAGTTAGTGCCATGCTCAGGCCGTCTATGGTAGGTGACATAATCTGGAATAAAGCAGTAGGAAGAATTAGAAGAAGTAGTGCTGGAGCCGGGATAGGATATATTCTCATTGATAAGTAAAGAATCATTATCACGCTCGCGAATGTAATGGCGTTTAAAAGCAAATAGGTGTCATAAAAAGTCATGCCAAACATCTCGCCTACTTTCAGCGAAAAAGCTTGAGGAAGGTAAACAACTGGCAAATAAAAGGCTACGTTAGCCATTGCATAAGGTAGTTTTTCCCCAGTCCACCGAATCTGCTTGAGCGTCTGCAAAAAATCCTCAGTCTGAGCAGGGTCATGAGAGTGCAGCATTTTACTGAAAGAACCCACAGACTCAGGTAGCATACTATCGACCATTCCCCCAGAGTTGCCGCCAGGCTTCGCTGGCGAAAGGACGAAGTCTCCATTCCAAAGAGCATCAGCGCGTGCCAAGTGATTAGGCTCATCAGGTGAGGCGAAGGGAGGCTTAACTGACACTACAGCCAGGTATCCCGCGATCAGGATTACGGCAATCATCAGATAAATGTATTTAAAATTAATCTTTTTCTCAGAAGCAGCATGACCGCTTCCATTTGCGTTTTCATATGCATTACTGCTCATGATCGATAACCCCTTTCGTAAAATGGCGTAAATCCTAACACAAAAAAACCCGGCGATGGGGCGGATGCTCACTGCGCTGATCTGAGAGGGCTACGGAGTGAGACAGATTTGGGACACGCAGGGGTTTGAGGGCTTTTCCAGACCGTTGCGTGCTCACATCTCTTTGTGCCATTTTTGTGTCATCCAACTGAACACGACAAACATTACCTGACGATTTGTGCCATCAACCTGTGCGGTGTGAATGCGGCTGATGATATGAAAATCAGTAGGTTATATGTGGTGCTGAGAATTCGTAATGCGAAGGTCGCAGGTTCGACTCCTGTTTCCGGCACCATCTATTTCAATGAATTACGCGTCATTCGTTCCTTCCCCCTTCAGCATGTGGGACAAATTTGGGACAACCGACCCCATAATTGCGTCAATCTGCCTCGCGTGCTCGGTCAGGTGATTTGGCGCCAGGTGTGCATACCGGCGAACCATCTCAATACTTTCCCATCCCCCCACCTCCTGCAGAACCGACAGCGGCGCCCCGGCCTGAACCAGCCAGCTTGCCCATGTGTGTCTGAGGTCATGAAAGCGGAAGTCTTCGATACCTGCCCGGCGCAGCGCAGCTCGCCATGCTGTGTTCGCGTCATAGCGCATCTTTCTCACTTCCGGCGCTTTCGTTCCATCGGGGCGCGTGCTGCTTTCGCGGTAGACGAATATGCGGACCAGGCGCTGGTGTATAACGACGATATTCAGGGCACCGCCAGCGTGACGCTTGCGGGGCTGTACGCCGCAATGAAAATCAAAAAATCGACGCTGGCGCAGCAGCGCTTTTTATTCGCCGGCGCCGGATCGGCGGCGATCGGCATAGGTCGTCTGTTGATCGACGCGATGATCGCGGAAGGCGTGGATGAGAAGGAGGCGCGTCAGCGCATCGCGATGTTCGATATCAAGGGATTGATCGCTTCGCAACGTGACGATCTTAATGGCTGGCAGCAGCCGTTCGCGCAGTCGATGAAGCCGACGGACGATTTTGCCGCGGCGGTAGAAGCGTTTCAGCCTACGGTCGTGATCGGCGTCAGCACCCAGGGCGGCCTGTTCAGCCAGCCGGTGGTGGAAAAACTTTGCGAGATCGATGCGCAGCCGGTGATTTTTGCGCTCTCCAATCCCACGGAAAAAGCGGAATGCACCGCCGAACAGGCTTACCAGTGGAGCGAGGGCAAAGCGTTGTTCGCCGCCGGGGTGCAGTTTCCGCCCGTCACCGCGCAGGGCAAAACCTTTTATCCCGGTCAGGCCAATAACTTCACTATATTCCCGGCGCTGGGGCTGGCGATCTACGCCACGCGCCCGGAACGGGTCACGCACGAGATATTTATTGTCGCGGCGCAGGCGACGGCGGATCAAATTACGCCGGGCGAGCTGCAAAAGAGAATGCTCTATCCCGATCAAAACGCCATTCTGGAAACCGAAATCACCACGGCGGCGCGGCTGGCGGAGTGGATATTCGATCGACAGCTGGCGCGCGTAGAACGGCCGGAAGATATTCGCGCCTGGCTGGAGTCGCTGGCTTGGTCGCCGGACTACGCTGACTGAGCGAATAGAAAAGAATGAAAGCCGTGACGTCGTCTGAGAAAACCCGGGGCGGGTTGCAGAGCAGGGCACCTCACGGCTTCTGTCGCAGGCTTAGTATTCAGCCAGGCTTGAGGTCGCTTCCAGCTCTTCCAGCAGCAAGTCGATCTGCGTTTTCAGGCTGGCTGAATCTGACGGGGCGGCGTCGGCGTAAACCTCAGGCTGTGTCAGGGAGGCGTTTTTTTCCGGGGACTTGCTCATGTTTCAATTTCTCGTAAAAGCTTTAATGCGGCACATCTGGATTTGCCCGGATCGGGCGGGGACCTATTTTGCAGATATTCTGAAGGTAAGTAAACTCTGAGGATGTCGCAAAAGAGATGAATAAGCCGGCAGGCTGCTGCTGTCTGGCACCATCTGCCGGCCAGTAAGATCGTCAATGGCTGTCGTCGTCTTCGACCGGGGTTCTTCTGAATCCGGCACGATGAGGCGGCATCC
This sequence comes from Enterobacteriaceae bacterium UBA2655, assembly GCA_002359495.1. Classification (GTDB taxonomy): domain Bacteria; phylum Pseudomonadota; class Gammaproteobacteria; order Enterobacterales; family Enterobacteriaceae; genus Pantoea; species Pantoea superficialis. Next base: position 53,702 of record DENB01000055.1, on the reverse strand, counting down.
TGACAATTCTTGCGTCAGCGCTGCTGGCGTCGGTAAGACGCTGCCCGGTTGATGTGCCTGAATAACTTTTTCGCCTTCCAGTAAGAGGCCGCTTTCGCTTCATCCTCCGCTGTCTGGGCAAGCTGTTCTAAACGGTTCAGAATAGCATGATTATTCAACGCACCCTGACTGTCCAAAAGGGACATGACCGCTTCTCCCAGGGCTGTGTGTATGTTCTTTGAATCTTCTTCGTTATCCAAATCCTCTCCTGTGCAGATGTTATCGATAGCTGATGATTGCCGCGCTATGGCTGCGTAACAGAAGAATGAAAAAGCTGCCATAACGGGAAATAATCAGGCGTTTTCAGGCCCGCGCTGTGCTTTGCAAAACAGACTGGCCGGAATCAGGAGAGTTTTACTGTGGTTGTGCATAAAAAATAAAACAAATGTCTGAAATAAGCTGGCCGAAGCCAGCTTGTTAAAACTCTTTTTATTCGCGTCCCAGAACCAGGGCGAGGAGGCCATGGTAATGCTTTTCCATTTCCGCATCAGAAACCTGTTCAAGCTTTACCAGCAGTTTTGAGCAAATCGTTTTGCGGTCGACCGGCTTGCCGGAACGCAGGATCTCAGTAACGATTTGTCCCAGCGTCTCCTGCTGAGTCGGAATAGCGTTGTTGGTTATATCAAAATACTGCGCCATTCCACACCCGGTCTCAGGTGTCCTTCGTTGCTGCTGCTGCATCATCGGCTCCCTCATGGTCAGGTTAAAAAACAGGCAGTGCATAATTGAGGATTAAGTTATACAAATTAGAAAAAGGTGTACAGTTATTTTTTCATATGAATTAATAATAAGTTAACTATATTTTTAATTAACTTATTGTTTTTATTATGTTTCATGTTAAATTTATGGGGGGGGTTTTAAGATTTTTGGAAGGTGCTTGGCCAGATGTTGTACAGCTTTCTCCGATAGATGTGAAAATTAAAGGAGCGGAGAGCGCCGCTCCTCGCTACGTTTATAACTCCGGGGGCGTTTTCCCTTCCTCGATAAACTCTTCGTCAATTTCGTCGGCATTGCCCTGATGGTCGCGGCCGGAGAGCAGATTCCAGCAGGCAATAAACAAGGCGGCGATAAGCGGTCCGATAACAAAACCATTGATGCCGTAGATCTCCATGCCGCCGAGCGTAGAGATAAGGATCAGATAATCCGGCATTTTGGTGTCTTTCCCCACCAGCAGCGGGCGCAGGAAATTGTCAACCAGGCCGACAACCACCACAAAAAAGCCCACCAGGAAAATGCCTTTCCAGAGCATGCCTGAGGCGAACAGATAAATTGCCGCCGGCACCCAGACAATCGCTGAGCCTACTGCCGGGATCAGCGAGAGGAAAGCCATCAGTGCCCCCCACAGCAAACTGCCGCCGATTCCCATAAAATAAAAGGCGAGGCCGCCGAGCGCGCCCTGAACCACTGCCACGACGACAGTGCCTTTAACCGTGGCCCTGGACACGGCGACGAACTTCATAAACAGATGGTGTTTAACATATTTCGACAACGGCAACGACTCAAGAATCAGCCCCACCAGATGCGCGCCATCCTTAAGCAGGAAAAACAGCAGATAAAGCATAATGCCGAAGCCGATGGCGAAACTGAAGGTGCTGCGGCCGATAAGAAAGGCGCTGCCGGCCAGGTACTGTCCGCCCTGCAACGCAAAGCCGGACAGCTTGCGCTGAATATCCGCCGCGTTATCTAAATCGTGCTGCGCGAGAAAAGTGCGCGCCCATTCAGGAAGATGTTGCAGGATATCCGCCAGCACCACCGGCATCGGCGTGTTGGCATTTTGCAGATTGGTATAAACCACATTGAATTCGACGGCCAGCGACGAGGCGATAATCGCCAGCGGCGTAAAGACGATCAGACAGATCACCAGCACGGTCAGCAGCGAGGCGAGGCCGTTTTTTTCACCCAGCCACGCTCTGAAGCGGTTTTTCATCGGATGAAAAATCACGGCAAGGATGGCGGCCCATAATACCGCTGAATAGTAAGGTCCCAGAATGGTAAAAAAAGCCCAGGTGACGAGAAACAGGATCAGGAGAAAAAATCCTTTGGTCAGGCCCTTGAATCGCATACGACATCCTTCGGAAACGGGGTTTGGATATCGAATATAGAAGGAAGTCCGGCGTTTACAACCCTGTTATGCAAACAACAGGCGGGCTTTTGCGCGCAGTATCAGTAAATGAACCAACCGCTTCTCGTACGGGCGGGAAGAAACGATCGGCAATCTGAATTAATAAATAACGTCGTCAGGCGTACGCTGTACGACAATTTCCAGCGCTTTGCGATAAATATCGAGCTTGACGATATCGGATTCTTTTTCCAGTTTCTTCAGCAGACTCACAATAATATCTTTATTGGAGACGATGTTTTTAACGGCGGAAAGCTCATTATAGAGAGAGAAAATGACATCCTTCTCGTCATGAAACTGCGGACCGGCGTGCTTCAGGTAGTCGGAAAGGCGAGACTCTTCAGTGACAGGAAAATGCATAGTTAAGCCTCATCATACTCAGCACAGGGATCCAGCCGCTCTTCGCTGGAAAAGCGTCTATCGGTGCGCGGTAAATTCGTAATAAAAAAAAACCTCTGAAACTGGAAATCCACATCACCTTCAGAGGTGATGCAAAGCACCATTCGTTACGATGTGATCGAAAATCACCGCACAAATCTACTTAATAATTCTTAAGTTTCAAAACTTTTTCTTAAGCAATCAGTGTGGTCGTAGGTGTATATTAAATACACTTTTAATTAACCGGTGAAAAAGCGGGGAACAGGAAGGAACGGAAAGGTTTAATGCGGATGTTCGCCTGTTTAAAACGAATGATAAACAGAGCGCTGTCGCTTGTAATAGATAATTAATCACCTCGCGAAAATATCAAATGTAAACCAGGATAGCGCCGTATAAAACAGCGCGCTTTCTTAAAGCGAAAGCAGAATAAAAAATCTCCGGCCAGGCGGCCGGAGAGAGGGGGTCAGACAGCGACATGCTCTGCTGATGCGTTGACTTTAAAAACGCGTATCGCCTGAGAAAGCTGCTCGGCCTGCTCCTGCATCGACTGCGCGGCTGCCGCAGACTGGTTAACCAGCGCCGCGTTTTGCTGAGTGACCTGATCCATCTGGGTGATGGCGGTATTGATCTCTTCAATGCCGGTGCTCTGCTCCGAGCTGGCAATAGAGATCTCGCCCATAATCTCCGTCACGCTTTTCACGCTGGCGAGCACCTCTTCCATCGTGGAACCGGCGTTGGCGACCTGTTTTCCGCCCTCATCGACTTTGGCAACTGAATCCTCGATCAGCTGAGCGATCTCTTTAGCGGCGGAAGCCGAGCGCTGCGCCAGGCTGCGCACTTCTGACGCCACCACGGCGAAACCGCGTCCTTGCTCGCCAGCGCGCGCCGCTTCAACCGCCGCATTCAGCGCCAGAATATTGGTCTGGAAGGCGATGCCGTCAATCACGCTGATGATATCGACAATCTTCTTCGACGAGGTGTTAATCATCTCCATGGTGCTGACCACCTGCTTGACGGCGTTGCCGCTCTGCACCGCCACTTCAGACGCCAGCGCCGCCAACTGATTAGCCTGGCGCGCATTATCCGCATTCTGTTTCACAGTAGAAGTCATCTGCTCCATGGCGGAGGCGGTCTCCTCCAGCGAGCTGGCCTGCTGTTCGGTGCGGGAAGAGAGATCCATATTCCCCGCCGAAATTTCACCGGAGGCGGTGGCGATTAGGTGGGTGCCTGCGCGCACCTCAGTAACGATCTTCAGCAGGTTATCGTTCATGTTTTTCAGCGCCAGCATCAGTTGACCGGTTTCGTCAGAGGAGGTCACCTGAATCTGCGTGCGCAGATCGCCCGCCGCGACGTTTTCCGCGATGCTGACCGCCGATTGCAACGGCCGCACGATAGAGCGCGTCAGGAAGAAACCGAGAACAATGGCGGCAATCACCGCCAGCAGGGAGAAAATCAGGGTGATGTCGATCGCGGTCGAACCATCCTGCAACGCCTGCGCGCCTTCCGCCTGCAGCTGCTGCGACTGAGAGTCGGCAAACTTGATCACGGTGTCGAGAAAGGCATTCTGCGCCGGCGTGATTTTACGCAGCGCATATTCTGCCGCGGCGTCGCTATCGCCGGCGCGCACCAGCGTGAGCAGTTCCTGTTTCGCGTTCTCGAACGTCTGCGCGACCTTTTTCACCACCTTGATTTTTTTCTGGCCGACCGGCGTTACCTGCAGGCGCGAAATTTTTTCAATGCTTTCATCGGTTCTTTTGGTCGCCTCAGCAAGCTGTCCGAAGCGTTTTTCATTAAGCTGCGGGCGCGGCGTATCGATGACCATGCCGCGCAAATATTTAATTTGATCGTTCACGCCGTCGCGCACGTCAAACGCCAGTCTGACTTTAACGTAGCGATCGTTAATAATGCTATTTATCGCCGTATTAATACTGCCGATTTTCACCGTCGCTGTGGCGCTGACGATAATCAAAAGCAATATGACCAGGCTAAATGCCGCGCCGAGACGCACGCCCACTTTCATATTTTTCACTGATGCCATGACATGTATCCTTCAAACAAAAATGCAGCAACGCGAAATGTTGAAATTTGATTTATTCCGCGAAATTCGCTCTGTTAAATGTTTAATTGCATGTTGGTTGTCGCGAGCGTGGATTGATATTCACCCTGGAAGACGCAGCTGAGTGAAATTCCTCGCTGCTGAAAGCGCATATAAATCGTCTAGTTTCCGCTCGTCGAGGTTCATTTAATCGGCACCGGCAGCGGAAACTTGATATAAATATGTGACGAAGGTTGCATTTTTGTGGAAGGGAACAAGTGGTTGAAGTCGGAATTTATATTATTCTTCAACAGGTTAACCAGAATAAACCAGAGGGCAGCCGCCGCTGCCACATTTTACTTTAATACGTGGTTTTTACGGGGCCAGGCGATAGGCGAAACGCCGTTTAATTCAGGTCTGGCAAACAGGTAGCCCTGAAAATGTCGGATGCCCGCCGCTTCCAGCCAGCACCACTCTTCAGGTTTTTCCACCCCTTCAGCGACTACCGAGATCTCCAGCGAAGAACAGCATTTTACGATCGCCTGAACAATCGCCTGTCTGACGCCGTTTTTATGCACGTCGGTGATGATTTGCCGATCAATTTTAATTTTCTCCGGCTGAAAGCGGGAGAGCAGCGAGAGGCCGGCAAAGCCGGAGCCGAAGTCATCGATCGCCAGGCTGATGCCGGCGGAGCGCAGCTGACGGATGGCTGTTTCAAACTCATCGAAACGCGAGATCACCTCGTCTTCCGTCACCTCCACGATTACCTGCTCCGGCACCAGGCCATTACAGGCGATCTGCTCAAGCAGGATCTCCACCGCGCCCGGCACCATGACCAGCGACATCGGCAGCAAGTTGATGGAAATCATATGGTTGCCCAGCCCAATCTTCTTCGCCAGAGAGAGCGCCCAGGCTTTAGACTGCAGATCCGCTTCATAAAGCTTATCTTTCGCCAGCGAGGCGAAATAGTGCGCCGGCGCGCCGCCGCCCGGGGAGCGGATCAGCGCTTCCAGCGAGCTGATGCGATATTGCAAAGGCTCGACAATCGGCTGCAGCGCGAACTCGCAGGGCTGGCCGACTGGCGTCGACCCGGTTAGCTTAGTAAACGGCGTATTTTCCGGGATGAATTGCCAGCCAGGCGCTTCGCTGATCTCCTGAACCTGATCGCGCCAGCGGCCTTCAACGAAGGTACGGATAAATTTAAAGGCTCTGTCATCGTAGGTCAGATTATATTTTGATGTGCCTTTTGCCAGTACCGCTTCTAATACAAATTCGCGTTTGAAATGCCGTAAGTCAAATAATTCCATGCCCAGATTACCGAAGCGCCGCATGGGAGCGTAATCACGCATCAATTCAACGATAGTGTTATGCCTGCTGTCCTGACAGATGTCCTGAAATAACGCATTAACTTCGGCATAGGGTCCTTCCAGAATCTGAAAGAAATAGTCACCGTCAAAAAGAAGAATGCCCGTAACCGAAATTTTTTCATTATTTCGTTGCGCGCTTAAAACAATTTGATTTAATTCCCCTGAATCTACGTCAGGATTCAGGCGGCTCCGGTAAATAAGTGTCGACAGCATGGTAAATGAGCCTGGCTCTGCAATGGGGATCAGCAATACATTAACATATCATTTAAATAAGCGGACTGACGTTTCAAAAAATAAAACGCCATAAAATGTTGAACCGCGCCGGCGCTGCAAGCGCCGCGAATGAATCAGAGAAAATTTGCCATACTGAAGAATTATCATCCGGTTTCTCAGCCAGCGTCGCAGAACTATCAGGGGGAGTTAGCCGTTATGGCCAGAATAACCATCCGCAATCTGCCCGATCCCGTCCATCAACTGCTTTCCGAGGCGGCGGCGGCGCATCATCGTTCAACCGAGGCGGAGATCCGTTTCGCCCTGCAGCAATACGCCGCTTCGCTACAGCCGGCTTCCTCCGCGCCGGCGCCGGAATCGACCTGTCAGCGCTGGCAGCGGCAAACCGGCCAGCGCATCGCGCAGCTGTTTGTCCGGCTGCGTCAGGATGAGGTTTTCGCGCCGGGAGGACGACACGACGTTCCTCATCTGGCCCGGACGATCGGCGAAGCGTCGCCGGCTTACCTGCTTGACTGCATCGACGGTCGCGCCGCCGCCTCGTTTGACCTGCTGCGGCGCATCTCTCAGCGTTTCAACTGTGCGGAAAGCTGGCTGCTGAGCGGGGCGGGCACGATGTTTCCCTGGGAAAGCATTGAAGGGCGCTATGCGGTTTTTTTCCTCGGCGAGCGAAACAGCGAGCAGGGTCACATCCGTCTCATCCGCATCCGGGGCGGCCGTCTCGACGGCATGCTGCTTTGTATCCGCCAGGATAACGAGGATCAGCACGTTGCCTGCGGCTACATCAGGCAGCAGTTCCGGCTGCGCGCCGATATCAACGCCGAAGAGGCGGAACATCTCTACCGCTTTATCAAATTCCTCAAAACGGAATGTGCCCGTGGTCAGATTGAGACGTATGACTTTACGGCCTCGGAAAATTTAACCGACGTCGGCGATCATCATCCGCTCTGGTTTATGGCGCCGTCGCGCGCGCAACCGGCGGAGTGGCTGAACGCGCTGCTGCGCGGAGACGACGCCGCAGGCTGGCTTAGCGGTTTTCCCGACTGGCTGGAGAAGATCCGGGCGCTGCCCTTTGGCTACAGCAATGAAGATGAATCTGAAGAGAGTCCCTGGTCTGCGATTGACTGAAAACGCGCGGTGGCACGGTCGGAAACGTATTCCGACGCGCTGTGCTTTACCGAATGATAGGTTTGGCAATCAGGTTGGCTCATGACGCTGCGTGAAAGATTTTCTGCGAATATTGTACTGCGCTCCTCGCTTGGCAGAAGCATGACGCTTTATCTGCTGTTTCTTCTGATTGCCGTGCTGCTTTTTAGCCTCTGGACCCTGAATCGCTCCTGGCAACAGGTTATTGCCGATGCGGAGAACCTGGCGGTGAACCTCTCCGTCTCTCAGACGCGCCAGGCGGAAGATACCTTTCTGCAAACCGAAATCACCCTGCGAATGATTAAAAACGCCATTCCTGAGGGCGATACGGCGAAGGTGAACGCCGCGCAGCTCAATCCTATTCTGGCGGAAATGCAGAGCCGGTTGCCTCAGCTGTACGGGCTGTTCGTCTATGACGCGCAGGGAAACTGGGTGGCGAACTCGGCGCAGAGCAAGCCGGTGAATATCAATAACGCCGACCGGGAATATTTTCGCTATCACCGCGAGAATCCTCGTGACAGCATTCACATCGGACATGTCATTCGCAGCAGAAACAGCGGCGATCTGGTTATCCCGGTATCGCTGCGCCTGAACGATGCGGCTGGCGGATTCAGCGGCGTGGTGTTGGCTACTATCGGCGTGGACTATTTCCGTCACTTTTACAGTTTTTTCGAGCTGGGAAAGCGGGATCTGCTGGCGCTCATTCTGGATGACGGCACGGCGCTTTATGTGCGTCCCTGGTCCGAATCGTTCGTCAACCGCAACATCGCCAACAGTCCGCTTTTTACCACGCAGCTCACTCAGGCGAGCCGGGGAAAAGGGACATGGCGCTCGGAGCTGGACGGCATTCCGCGCATTTTCGGCTATGCCCGCTCCGATCGCTATTCGTTGATCGTGGCGGCGGGTTTCGACCGGCCGGCGCTCTGGAAACGCTGGCTGAATAACAGCCTGCCCGATTTGGCGCTTAACGGGGCGCTGCTGTTGATTATCGTACTGATGAGCCTGATGGTGCTCAGGCAGGTAAAAACCAATGTCAGAAACCAGATCGAACTGACCGATTTGCGGGATGAACTGACGCTGATCAACCAGACGCTGCAGGCCATGGCGCTGCTGGACGGACTGACCGGGCTGGCGAACCGCAGGCAGTTCGATCTTTTTCTGGCGCAGAGTCTGAAGCGCTCAGCGCTGACCGGCAAGCCCGTGTCGCTGATCATGATCGATATCGACTACTTCAAGCCTTATAACGACACCTATGGCCACGTCGCGGGCGATCGCTGCCTGCTGCAGGTCGGCGCCGTGTTGAAAACGCTCTCGCATCGCAAAACCGATCTGGTGGCGCGCTACGGCGGAGAGGAGTTTGCCATCGTGCTGCCGGATACCGAGAGCCAGGATTCGCTGCATCTGGCCTGGCGGGCCGTCAACGCGGTGCTTGATGCGGCGATTCCGCACCAAAGCAGCGCGCTGGCGATGAAAAAGGTGACGATCAGCGCAGGCTGTTACGGGCTGCAGGGCCGCGACGAGGAGCAGGATGCGCTGAAGATTAAAGAGGGGGCGGACGCGGCGCTTTACCAGGCCAAACGCGACGGTCGCAACCGGGCGGTTATCAGCGCCGGGGATGACATCTGATAGCGCCGTTAATCGCCGGACTGGCGCCACAGCCAGCCCCACTGCGCCTCAAGGCGGCGGGTGGCGTAATCCTGCGGCTTACGCTGTAACGCGGTGCCGGCATAAGCGCTCAGTACGCTTTGCAGCGAAATTTCCATGCGTCCCGCCTCGGTCATGCGGCTTTCCAGCGCGCCGGTTTCAATCGCCAGGCGCAGCTGAGACTGAGAGCGATACGTTATTTTTTCTATTTCATCCAGGCTGAACCACATGCTTACCTCAAATAAATCCTGTTAGCCGTCATTAGGTTTCGGCAGCGCGGCCTGAAACTACAGGCGGATAAGCGTAAAAAAAACGTAAAGCGGCGGCGCGTACCGGCTTCTGCGCGGCGGTTACGCCTGCTGAGGTCAATGCTTTGCTATACCTGGATCTCAGACGATTTTCCTTTCCTGATGAGGCATGGCCTATGACTGATGCAAAAAAAGCGATCTTCGCGCAGCTTCACAGCATTGTGGCTGGCGAGACGGCGAGCGAGCCTGACGCGATCCGCGCCGCAAGCTACATCAAACACGATCTCGGTCTGGATGATGCGGCGCTGACCAGCATTATCGCCGAGATCGAAGCGCGCTATAACGTCACGCTTGAGCGTGACGAATGGCAGGACGACGTGACGCTGGACTTTTTAGTCGACGAGGTGAAGGCGCAGCTCGACGCGCTGTAACCCGCCGGCGCGGGGTAAAATCGCGGGCAACCCTGAGATTCTGGACTATCCTGTTATCAGTGTTACCGATAACAGGATAAACAAAGCCACAGACTTAACAGGAGATCCCCATGACGACGACAGATCGCCCGCAGCCTCCGATGCAGGAACAGCAGCAGAACTGGCCGGGCTCTTCCTCTGACATGCAGCCCCGTCCCGATCACGGCGAAGCCAGCTATAAAGGTTCCGGCCGACTGGCGGGTAAAAAAGCGATCGTGACCGGCGGCGACTCCGGCATTGGCCGGGCCGTGGCTATCGCCTATGCGCGCGAAGGCGCAGATGTGCTGATCGCTTACCTGGATGAGCATGAAGACGCGAAGGAGACGGCGCGTCTGGTGGAAGAGGCCGGACAGAAAGCGGTGCTGGTGCCCGGCGACATCACCGAGGCGGCGCACTGCCAGGCCATCGTGCAGAAGGCGGTGGACGCCTTCGGCGAAATCAACATTGTGGTGAACAACGCGGCGTTTCAGGCGACGCGCAACTCGCTGGATGAGATCAGCGACGAAGAGTTCGACCGCACCATGAAAACCAACGTCTACGCCATGTTCCGCATCTGTAAGGCGGCGGTGCCGCATATGCCGTCGGGCGGATCCATTATCAATACCGCGTCGGTCAACGCCGATCAGCCTAAACCCATGTTGGTCGCTTACTCCGCCACCAAAGCGGCTATCGTCAACTTTTCCGGCAGCCTGGCGGCGCTGCTGGCTGAAAAAGGCATTCGCGTCAACGCCGTCGCGCCAGGCCCGATCTGGACGCCGTTGATCCCTGCCACCATGCCTGCCGAACAGGTGAAAAGCTTCGGCAGCGAAGTCCCGCTGCAGCGCGCCGGTCAGCCCGCCGAGCTGGCGCCAGCCTACGTTATGCTGGCCAGCGACGAAGCCAGCTATATCTCCGGCGCGACCATCGCCGTCACCGGCGGCGTCGCCATCATCTGATGCCCGGCCTCATGGCGTTAAGGCGTCATGAGGTCAGCGCCCGCTTTTACCCTCTTTGCAATAAAAAGCGGGCCTCTCAGCGAGTATCCGAACCATGAAAGCCTACCCTTTACGGCTCTCTCTGCCGATGGCGTATCACATCTTCGGCGGCGATCTGATTAAAACGCGTCTGGGCAAAGCGGATCTGCTCGACAGACGTATAGCTGAAACCTGGGAAGTCAGCGATGTAGACGGCATGATCGCAACGGTAAAAAACGGCGAGCTGGCCGGCATAACTTTGCGCGAGCTGGCGCAGCGTTATCCCGACGAGTTAGTCGCGCCGGGCTGGCGCGGTCCCCATTTTCCGCTGCTGACCAAATTTATCGACGCCAGCCACATGCTGCCGGTACATCTGCATGCCAACGATGAAACGGCGGCTGGAAGGGCAGACCAATGGTAAAACCGAGGCGTGGCATATCTTATGGGCGGCGCCCGGCGCCACCTGCCTGGCGGGCGTCAAACCGGGCGTCAGCCGCGAAAAGCTGCGCGCGGCGCTGCTGGCGGAAGAGTATGACAGCGTAATGTGCCGTAAGCCGGTTAAAGCCGGCGACACTTTTTATATTCCCGGCGGAATGCTGCACTCTTTCGGGCCGGACACGCTGATTTATGAGATTGAGCAGACTTCCAATATTCAGCAGCACGCCATGCCGTGGCGCATGGAGGATGGCAGCAGGCTTTCACGCCAGCAGCAGGAAAAGAATATCGACGCGCTGCTGGAGGAGCTGCGGCCGGAGCTGACGACCGAACCGCAGCCCGGCCTGATGCTGGAAGAGACGCCGGAATCGACGTGCATCGTCTGCTGCGCCGGGCCTTATTTCGCTCAGGAGCGCTGGCGCTTCTCTGCGTCTTATCCTTACGCTTTCGACAGCGCGCGCATCATCTCTAACCTTGGCGTGCCGCTGGAGATCGACGCGGCGGGCGAACGCTGGCCGCTGGGCCGGGCGGAAACGCTGCTGCTGCCTGCCGCACTGGGTCATGTCACTTTCCATGGACCGGGCGAGCTGCTGGTGGGCTACGTGCCCGATTTACCGCGCGACATCCTTGCGCCGCTCCGGGCAAGGGGCTATGACGAGCCAACGCTTGCCCGCCTGGGCGACATCCACGATCGCCGCCGTTAGGAGACGCTATGCTTCCTGACGGTTTTCATGGCGAAAGCAACGCGCGCCGCGGTTTGGCTGAGGCGGAGTGCAGGCGGCGGGTCGGCTGAAAGCGGCCGGGCGTTTGCTGCCGCTACCGACAGAAGGTGAAGTAAGCGGCTGCAAACGAGTCGGGAACGGCGGTGGGCTAACGGTTTTCCAGAGAGGCTGAGGCATAGAGATGCTGTATGTCTCTGTTCTGCGCTGCCGGATGCAGCCGCCGCCGCGCCTGCCATAGCGCCAGTAAGCGCGCGTCGTCGCTCTCCTGCTCGGCCTGCCAGACCAGATGCGCCAGAAGAGCATTCTTATCCGGCAAATGTTGTTCATCAATGAGTTGCAAAACGCTCTCACCGATTGCGATCTTTGCATTAACGGTCATGTTATCTGTCATCAGACGACGCCTCCGTCACGGTTAAATGTCATGGCATATTTTATTACTGCACCCGTTAAGTGTAGTGAAAAAACGCAGCCTCGGTACGGTTGTTTTCTTTTTCAGATATCGGTGCGGCCAATCAATTCTGAAATTTCCGGTAAGCTAAGATAATTCTTGCGCGTCGCGGCTATAAGCTGTACGAAAAAAATTACGTTACGATGATTTTATTTTTTAATTATTATTGCATAGGGTAAAATAAAAAAGGCGCCCGCGATTTATTAATAAGACGATGCGTAACGTCTTGTTGTAATAAAGCAGGGAAGCAAATCAATTTTATGTTATCATTAGGTTTGCAAATTTTTTAATGACAAACCTATCATTTTTATCCGCTATGTTAGCGTTAGCATAGCAGCTGATTAATTAAGCCTTTTATGACATCTCCAGCCCCATCGTTGCGGCTTTTACTTTTCAATATCGCATTCTGAAATTAATTATCTGAAAGATATTGAAGGTCGATTTCGGGCGGATTAATATAATGACGTTTTTTTAGCAGTCTGTTTAAAACACCAGGGAAAACTTCCCGATAATAAGTCGTTCAGAAAGTTAGTTATCTTAAAATTAGAAAGTTAAGGGTTATAACCAAGCGTTTTATTTCCCGGTTCGGAGTTAAAATGCTGAATAACCTCAGTACGTAATAAAAAAGCGGCGACCCAAGTGCAGCAGACGTTGTGGTTGGGTACGCCGCGCTTGATCGTCTGCAAAACCCGACGCAGCTTGCCTTTCGTCACGTTTTCCCGCCAGCGCCGCTGCAAATCCGCCCTTTCTGGTGCCTCATTGGTTTATAATTCCCGCGAGTCTCTCCATACCCGATCCGTTAAAGCCCTGACAGGAACCACGATGCGATTTATTTTTGTAGTAGTCACGTGTCTCTATCTGACCGGCTGCGTCGCGCAGATTTTCTCCGTACTGCCGAAAGACACCGATGTCTGTCCTCAGGGACAGGATGGCGTCACCGGCCAGTGCCGGTAACGCTTTTCAGAGTTAACGCAGAGCCTTTTTACCGCACAGGGCAAGCCAGCCTTCTCCGCCTTCAGCTACACTTCATATGCCCATGTTGGGCTTCGGGAGGATATTATGTCTGAGCGCCCTGATTACGATGAGCCCTTGCCGGATGATGCTGAAGGCGAATATATGCCTGATGAGGACGATGAGGATATCATCGAAGATGAAGAAGATGACGAATACATCGAAGACGATGACGAGCTGGTTCCCGATCCCAGCGAAGAGCCTTAACCGCTGATGTCAAACCGCCTGCGGGCGGTTTTTTCTTGCGCTTTGCGGCAGGCCCTGCGGCGGCCTGCCCGTAGAGATTAAGCCTGCGCCGTTTCAGCTTCCGATTCGCCATACTTCGCGCGCATCATGCTTTCGATCTCCTCCAGCGACTTGCCTTTGGTTTCAGGCAGCATGAAAAAGACGAAAAGCAGCGAAATGATGTTGATCGCCACAAAAATAAAGAAGGTGTAGGTGCCGATCATGCTGAGCGTCAGCGGGAACAGAAAGGCGACGGTGGCGTTGCAGATCCACTGGAAAGAGACCGCCGTGCCGGTCAGCACGCCGCGAATTTGCATCGGGAACAGCTCAGACATCAACAGCCAGTAAATGGGCGAGACGAACATCTGCATGAAAAACAGAAAGACCAGGATGCAGGCCAGCGCAAGGTAGCTTTGCGTCAGGTTTTGTGGCAGCAGCGTCAGCACCATTCCCAGCGAGAGTTGCGCCGCGATGACAAAACAGAGCCCGGTCAACAGCAGGCGGCGGCGGCCGAAGCGGCTTACCGCCCAGATGCCCGCCAGCGTCGCCAGCACCGAAACGATGCCGTTGCCGATGGTGGCGGCAATCGAGGCGTTAGTGCCCAGCCCGGTGGTTTTCAGAATGATCGGCGTGTAATACATAAAGGCGTTCACGCCGGTAAACTGCGCCACAAAACCCAGTCCCATCCCGGTCAGCAGCAGGCGAATCACCCACTTCTCACGCAGCAGTTCCCGCACCGGCGGCCCCTGACGCGAGGCTTTTTCCTGCTTTTTCATCTCTGCCAGCTCTTTGCGCACTTCGCGCGGCGTCTCCCTGAGCGTTTTCAGGATCTTTTTCGCCTCCTTAAAACGCCCCCCGGAAACCAGCCAGTGAGGCGACGCCGGAACGAAGAAGGTGCCGAGAAACAGCAGCACGCCCGGCACCATCGCCAACGCCAGCATATAGCGCCAGATATGCGGATCGTGCAGCAGGTAGCTCATCAGGGTGCTGGCGATATAGGCGATAAGCTGTCCTGAAACAATCATCAATTCGTTGCGGCTTACCAGCGGCGCGCGGCGTTTAGGACCGGCGATCTCGGCGATAAACACCGGAACCGTCGAGGAGCCGCCGCCCACGGCGACCCCGAGCAAAAAGCGCATGCCAACCATCACCGGAACGGTAGGCGCCAGCGCGGTGCCCAGCGCGCCGGCGATAAACAGCACGGAAAGGCTGCGCAGCGTAAGTCGTCTGCCGAAGCGGTCAGAAAAGTAGCCGCTCAGAAAGGAGCCGATCGCCGCGCCGAAAATCAGTGCGGACGAGACCAGCCCTTCGGTAAAGGAGGTCAGTCCGAGGCCGCCTTCAGCGGGCGCGGCAGACATAAAGGGCAGCGCCCCGGAAATGATGCCGGTATCGTAACCGAAGGCCAGCGCGCCCATAGTTGCGACCAGAACCACAAAAAAGATGCGCTGTTTAACGCTCTCCTTAGTGGCTGTTTCTTCCGATACTGCGGTTTCAGGTGTATGTTCCGCCATATAAATCCCTGTAAAAAAATGTTGTTATGTGCCGACTGCGGCGCGCTTGCTGGGGTGTTACACCGAAGCGAACCGGCAAAAAGGCTATTTTTAGTTTAGGCGCTTATTTCTAAAATTCCTGAATTGTGATGAAAATCACGATTGAAAGGCGAAGCGGCAGAGGAAGTGGCATTAAATTTGCCCAATAGCGGCCAGGCGGGGGAACGCGAGCGGGAAACTGCACGGCGTCAGGCTTATTCACAGGCGCCTGACGCCGGAAAAAATTAAGACACGGCGTTTGCCAGAACGCTCTGGATCACCGACGACAGCTCGTTGATTTCAAACTTGGCGACATAGCCGTCCGCGCCGACTTTACGCACATGATCTTCGTTGGCGCTGCCGGAAAGCGAAGAGTGAATCACGACCGGGATTTTTTTCAGCTTCTCGTCGCGCTTGATGTTGCGCGTCAGCGTAAAGCCGTCCATCTCCGGCATCTCCAGATCGGTCAGCACCAGCGCGATTTTATCGGTAATCGGCGTGCCTTCCTGCTGCGCTTCCTGCGTCATCTGATTAATTTTTTTCCAGGCTTCCAGGCCGGTGGTACACATCACGGCGGGGATCCCCATGCTTTTCAGCCCCTGTTCCAGCAGTGAACGGGCGACGCGGGAATCTTCCGCCACAATAGCCACGCTGCCGGGCTTGAGGTTAAAGCTCTTCTCTTTGATCCCGACGTCAGACTCGACGCCGCGAACGGAAGGGATGATGTCATACAGAATCTGTTCGACGTCCAGCACCAGCGCCAGCTCGTTTTCCTGCTGATCGCCGTCGAGACGGGCGATGCTGGTGATGTTGCGGTTGCTGATGCCCGCTTCCGCCGTATGAACCTGATTCCAGTCGAGGCGCACGATGTTCTCCACCGATTCCACCGCGAACGCCTGGGTGCTGCGCGCATATTCCGTCACCAGCAGCAGGTTCAGGCCGGTGCCTGGCGTACAGCCCGCCACGGCGGGCAGATCGATAACCGGAATAAATTGCCCGCGAATGCTCGCCATGCCCAGCAGCGGCGAGCGCATGCCCGCCGCGCGCGTGACCGGCGGCATTGGAACGATTTCACGCAGCTTAAAAACGTTAATGCCGTAAAGCTCCGATTTGCCTTTCGCCTGATCGGATCCCAGCCGGAACAGCAGAAGCTCGAACTTATTTGATAAAGCGAGATTGGTTCTCTCATCAATCTCTTTTTGAAAATTATCCATGTTTACCTCTGGGTATCGAGCCGGGCTACAGGCGATCAATAGCGGGGCGCAGCGTGGCAAAGAGATCGCCTCGCGAAGCGCCATGATGTTTCTCTTGTCGTCTGTTATTTATCGGCAGCGGAAAATAAAAATAGAGGTTTTTATCGCGGAGAGGGGATAAGTTTTTTTGCCGGGCGCAAGGCTCAGGCCCGGCGATTCAGGGGCCTGAGCGAAAAGGAGCGGCGGCGGCCGCGCTTATTTGGCCTGCCAGGGATCCTTTTCATCATCTTCGCTGTCATCCCGTTTGCGGGGGATCTCGCCTTCGCTGTTGTCGATATCTTCGGCGCTCATGTCATCCTCTTCATAAGGATTCGGCGCGTTGGGGGCATCTTCCGGTAATCCATGCTTCTCGTTGTCGTCCGGGTAAGGCTTGTTATGATCGGGACGTTCAGACATTGTTTTCTCCCTCTTTTTCACATTGATAGTTTAAGTGTAGAAGAGCCAGAGAGAATGTCGCGCAGCGCGGAATAACCGGCGGCGCAAAGCGAATCCTCCCTGTTTTTTCTTTCCTGTGCCAGGCTTAGGGGGGTGGATAACAGACTGGACAGCCTCTTCAGCTATAAGGAGCCTTACCAATGAAGAAAGTCACGCTAATCGCACTCTCAACCCTGTTAAACTTCAGCGCGCTTGCCGCTGACGAAGGCGGATTCAAAGCGGGCGAGAAGCCGCCGGCGCCGGCTAAACAGGACGCGGGTTACAAAGGATCTGAAGATACCGGGCAAACAAACATCTCCGGCATCCGTGACAGCCGCGAAAATGCCTGGGTCACGCTGGAAGGCAATATCATTAAGAAGGAAGGCGGAGACCGTTACCAGTTCCGCGATAAAACCGGCACCATCATCATTATGGCGCCGAAATCGGTCTTCAACGGCAAAGAGTACGATGCGCAAGACCTGGTGCGTCTGAGCGGCAACGTGAGCGGCAAAGGCGACAACACCATGATTCATGTTAAGCAGTTGGGCGAGCCGTAATCCCTCTGCGAGGCATCGTCCGATGCCTCGCCTCTGCGGTTTCCCGTGATCTCAACAGCATCTATTTCAACAGTATCGCCCGACAGCTTTTCCCTTTGATTTTTCCCTCTTTCAGCTTAATCAGCGCCGCTTTCGCCTGGCTGGCGGCGATGGCGACGTAAGCGTGCGTCGGGGTCAGGATGATTTTGCCGATCTGCTCGGCGCTGAAGCCCGCTTCGCCGGTCAGCGCGCCGAGAATATCGCCAGGGCGGATTTTCGCCTTGCGGCCGCCGTCGATGCAAAGGGTCATCATCGCGGCAGGCAGCGCCTTCAGCGGCTGATTTTTCAGCGCGGCGGCGGGCTGCCATGCCAGCGGCTGTTGCAGATAATCTTCCAGCGCATGCGCGCGCGCCATCTCTTCCGGCGCGACGAAGCTGACGGCGGTGCCCTGTTCGCCGGCGCGCGCGGTGCGGCCGATGCGGTGGATATGCACTTCCGGGTCGTAGGAAAGCTGGTAATTCACCACCATCGCCAGCGCCTTGATATCCAGCCCGCGCGCGGCGACGTCGGTCGCCACCAGCACGCGACAGCTACCGTTGGCGAAACGGATCAGAACGCGGTCGCGGTCGCGCTGTTCCAGATCGCCATGCAGCGGCAGCGCGTTAATCCGGCTCTCTTCCAGCGCGGCGGCGATGTCGTCGCATTCGCGTTTGGTGTTGCAGAACACCACGCAGGAGGCGGGCTGGCGCTGGCTGAGCAGCGCGATTAGCAGCGGCAGCTTGTCGCGGCCCGATGCCTCCCAGAACTGCTGCTCGATGGCGGGCAGTTCGGTAATCTCTTCGGTGGTGATGGCGGAGGCGTCGCGCTGGAAGCGCTCGCTGATGGCGATGATATCCTGCGGCCAGGTGGCGGAGAATAGTAGCGTCTGGCGGCTTTCCGGCGTATAGCCGACGATAGCGTCCATGTCATCGCGGAATCCCATCTCCAGCATGCGGTCCGCCTCATCCAGCACCAGCACGCGCAGGCGGGAGAGATCCAGCGATTTGCGCTTCAGGTGATCGAGAATACGACCCGGCGTTCCCACCACGATCTGCGGCGCATGCACCAGCGAATCGCGCTGGGCGGAGATCGGCTGACCGCCGCACAGCGACAGGATCTTAATGTTGCGCGTAAAGCGCGCCAGACGGCGCAGCTCGTTGCTCACTTGGTCCGCCAGCTCGCGCGTGGGACAGAGCACCAGCGCCTGAGTCTGGTAGAGCGCGCTGTCGATCTGCTGCAGCACGCCGAGCCCAAATGCGGCGGTTTTCCCGCTGCCGGTTTTCGCCTGGGCGCGAACGTCGCGGCCTGCAAGAATAGTCGGTAATGCCGCCGCCTGAATCGGCGTCATGGCATCGAAGCCCATTTCGCGCAGGTTATCGAGCTGGCTGGCAGGGAGTTGCGTCAGGGTAGAAAAAGCGGTCACGGGAAAATTCTCTAATCGGGCGGGTTTGCGGCGCACAGTCTAGCAGAATGTCGGCGCGACGGCACGATTCCGCGCCGCCGCGCCGCGACGAAGGCTTATCGCTAACGCGCCGCTGCCGGCACTGGCGGATGCGCGGAAACCAGATCGATCTTCACCGGCATGCCCTCACGCGCCGAACGGTAGATCGCTTCCATCAGCAGATGATCCTGCAAACCCTCTTCGCCGGGCGAGTGCAGCGTTTCATCATGCAGGACGCACTGCGCGAAGTGGTCGATCTCCAGCGTAAACTGATCTTTCGGCGAGAGCCGCACTTCTTTTACCTCTTCGCCTTCGCCGTGACGCCGGGCAATGCGCAGACGTTGCCCCTGATAGGCGAAAGCGTTCTCCAGCGCCACCCAGCCTTTCTCCAGACGAATCTGCATATCCTTGCACTCATGCGCGCCGTAGCTGGTGACGCAGTTGGCGATGGCGCCGGAAGCGAAGCGCAGGCTAAAGGAAACCGTCTCTTCCACCTCCTGATAACGCGGATCGTTATCGGGATTGACGATCTGCGCATAGACTTCGATCGGCTCTTCGCCCAGCATAGTGCGCACGCCGTTCAGGCAATAAAGGCCGATGTCAGGCAGCGCGCCGCCGCCGGCGAGCGCGGCGCGCATGCGCCACTGATCGCCCGGTCCCTGCACCTGAGTGTTGGTCGCTTCGATAATGCGCGGCAGCCCCAGCTCGCCCGACTGGGTTAAGCGCGCCGCTTCAAGATTGAACAGCTCATACTGGCAGCGGTAGGCGATCATCAGCTTAACGTTTGCCGCCTTGCAGGCCGCGATCATTTCGCGCGCTTCGTCGGCGGTGTTCGCCATCGGTTTTTCACACAACACATGCTTGCCCGCTTTCGCCGCCGCGACAACGTGATCGCGATGCAGACCGTTCGGCGTCACGATATAGACGGCGTCGATCTGCGGATTTTCCGCCATGCGCGCCATCTCGTCATAAGAGTAGATGGCCGAAGGATCGATGCCATATTGCTGCGCGACCGCCTGGGCTTTTTCCGGTCGATCGGAAACCAGCGCCACCGGACGCGCCAGCTTGCTTTGATTAAACGCAGGCAGAATCTGGTTCAGCGACAGACGGCCCAGCCCGACGATCGCCACGCCCAGACGTTTCTCCGGCGCAAGCGGGGCGGGCGGCGACGGCTCAGGGCGATCGGCCGCCCCTTTCCAGTTCTCGAAATCGACCTTGCCTTGCGACACGCTGCCGACGTCGATCTCATGCGGCGGTTCAGATTTCGCCGCAACCGGCAGCGTCGGGCCTGCGGGCGTGCCGGGGCCGCGACAGGCGAAGGTCTGTTTCTCGTCAGACATGGTAGCTTCCTTGTGGTTAACGTTGAGAAGGCGCGAACGCGCGGGATTTACGTAGCAGCAGGTGCGACGCCGCAAGCAGCAGGCACCAGAGCGCAATGAACAGCAGCAGAGTCTGAGGATAGCGGCTATCCAGCAATGCGCCGACAAAGGCGGCGGCCAGCCAGATCAGCCAGCGCAGCGCCAGCGGCAGCGCCTGGCGGAAGTCGCCGCTGGCGAGCTGGCGCCCCAGCTTCACCAGCGTGCCGGTGATAAAGGTGACGCCCGGCTCGCTGGCGCTGATCTGGTTCAACACGCCCATGCCCAGCGCGATGGCGATCACCATGCCGAGCGGATACTCCGCGTCGCTGGCGGGCCAGGCGACGGCGAGCAGAAAGGTCACCAGCAACAGCAGAACCGGCGCGCGCCAGCGCCCTAATCGGTTGCCGAGCCAGGCGGAGAAGGTGGTGCTGGCGAGAAAAGCGAGGATCAACGTCAGCAGCGGCAGCGCTTTTTGCAGGTTTCCCTGCTGAATAAACTGCGCCAGCTTGCTGGTGTTGCCGGTCATATAGACCGCCAGCAGCTCTTTGCTGTGCAGATAGAGCGCGGCATCGGTAAGTCCCGCAACGGAAACCAACAGCAAAATAAATGCGGTGGAATATTCGGGGTGATCGCTTTTTCGCTCCTGGTCAGGCTGTTGCATAGCGCTCCCAAAAAATGAGGGGATTTATTTTGTTATTGTCTGGGTATAGAGAAAAGTTCCCGATCGCGCCAGTCTGCGGCCGCAGGTAAAAAAGCTGTTTGCCGGCTATTGGCCGTTAAATCAGCCAGTAACCGTACAGGAAAAAAATTGCGCTGCAGCGTAAGCGCAGCGGGAAATATTGCTTTCGCCGTGGGATTGTTTTTGACGGAATAAAATCATCGCTGGCCGTAATAAATGTCTGAAGCGATCAGACTCGCAGATCTTCAATTTCTTGTTCGCAAGCAAAAACCGCGCATCGCCGCAGGCGGCGAGCCTGCGCAGAGAAACGGGCGGGGCTGGTAAATCCTGTCTATTCTGAACAGAGCAAAAAACTTTTTTATTCAGGAGGAAGAGATGAAGTTTTTCTATTTCGTTTCACTGATTGCGTCCGCCGGTTATTTACTGGCTTTTTTGCCGAAGCTCAGGACGCAGCGCGAGCCGGTGGCTTACTGGGGATGCTGGGCTTATTTAGCGGCGAACGCCGTTTTTTGGCTCATTTACGGCATGCGCCATTATATGCACTGGTTTTAATAGCAGGGCTTCATCTCAAAACGCCGCGTTATGCGCAGCGTCATTTTATTTTCGTAGTCAGTCTGTTTCGGAGGAATCCATGTCAGAGAACAACCGGGATCTGATGCCCTATAACCTGTTTTATTGTGATGATCGGCTGCTGGTGCAAAATATCGACGGCCATCTGGTGGATATTGGCGGCGCCACGCAGCAGGACAGAAAATTTCAGTGGCAGCTCGACGGCAACGAAGAGCAGGGCGAGAGCGAGTCGGCGCAGGCGATGTTGCAGGATGTAGAGAAACATCTCTCTTTTCTGTTTCTCGACGGCCAGTTCACCAGCCTGCCGGATATCAGCAGCCAGTATGGCGATCGGTTGGAGGAAGCGCCCGTGCGCGAAATTGCGCTGCATGAACTGAACGATGACGATGAGCAGGAGATCCGTTGAATAACACGGCGCCGGAGCGCGACGCCGTTGAACCTGACTCAGATAAAGGCGACGCCGCCGGTCACCGCCACGGTGGAGCCGGACATATAGCTCGCCTCGTCGCTGGCGAGCAGGACATACGCCGGCGCCAGCTCAGCCGGCTGGCCGACGCGCTGAATCGGCACTTCGCTGCCGAGATTCTTCACCTGTTCGGCCGGCATGGTGGCGGGGATCAGCGGCGTCCAAATCGGGCCGGGCGCGACCACGTTGGAGCGAATGCCTTTCTCCGCCAGCAGCGCCGCCAGGCTGCCGGAAAAGTTGATAATCGCCGCTTTGGTGGCGGAGTAGGCGATCAGCTTCGGCTTGGGCCGATCGGCGTTGATGGAGGCGGTGCTGATGATGGATCCGCTGGCGGGCATGTGCGGTACCGCCGCTTTACAGAGATAAAACATCGCATAGATGTTGGTTTTCATGGTGCGGTCGAACTCATCGTCGTCGATCTCATCCAGCGACTCGCGCACCATCTGAAAAGCGGCATTATTCACCAGAATATCGATTCGGCCGAACGCATCGACCGCCTGCTGCACAATATGGCGGCAGTGCGCGGCATCGGTGATATCGCCTGCCACCAGCACCGCTTTCTGTCCCGCTTTCTCAACCAGACGCGCGGTATCCTCCGCATCCTTATGTTCGTTCAGGTAAGAGATCAACACATCCGCGCCTTCCCGGGCGTAGGCGATAGCTACCGCGCGGCCGATCCCGGAATCGCCGCCGGTGATAATCGCTTTTTTGCCCTGCAGACGGCCTGAGCCTTTATAGCTGTTTTCACCATGATCGGGCGCTGGCTCCATATCAAAAAACGAGCCGGGCGGCGTCTGCTGTTGTTCTGGCTGTGGCGGAGTAGGGCGTGAAGTCATAATGATTCTCCTGATATAAGGCTGGCGACGGAGCCAGCGTGAAAATAGCGGCGAAAAAGCAATGAAATAAGGGTTTAATACCTCGGCTCGCCGCCGTTCAACGCGATTTGAGTATAGTTGAGGACGGCCGAACGGATTAAAAAGGCGCCGGAAAGATTCCCTGAAAGTCGACGAAGCAAATAGCCTCGGGTGCGCCATACTAAGAGAATGGACTCTGGTCAAAAATAAGGTTACTTTCGTCCAACAGGCTCGGTTAAAAATTGATCGGTTCCTGTTGCAGGCATTTTTGAAAAGGAAGCGGGATGGCGCACCTGAAGCTGCAACGCTGGCTTTGCAGCAACAGGTAAAATTTGAGTTAGTTTTGCTTTATATTATTCGCGTCGTAATGCATCAGAACTACCCGTCCAGAGGTAAATTATTTGAGTACTATCAACCAGGGATCAAATGAAGAGGTGCTGAAAATCGTGGGCCGCGCCGTATTAACGCTGCACGTTCACGGTGAGGCACTAACGGCTGATAAAGTCGTCTCCATGATTAAATGTTATGCGGAAGAAGAGATATCATCTGATGAATCCCAACGGCTTTACGCGTTGGCGATTGAGATGATGTCTTCAGATATCGCATGACAAACCGGGGGCGACGGCACAAAGAGGCTGCCCCGGTACAACTTGCTGTGAAGCCTCCATCCGGAGGCTTTTTTGATCGCGCCGCCGCCCCGTTTTGATCCCGGCGATTCCGCTCGCTTTCCTTACTGAATCACATAACGCAGATAAGCATCGCCGGCGGCTTGCTATGATTTAACAATATGTTAACATTTTATCGCTAAAGGCCCATACTAACAGCCGTTGCAAACCCTGCGCGGCTTTTCGATCTTTTGCGAGGGTCGGTGCTACAGAGCCGACCCCCTCTCTCAGGCCGGAAATGTTCGCCTGGCTGACGGAACGACAGCGGCGACGATTCGGATAACAGCAAGGAAAAAACGGATGATCATTTCAGCCGCAAGCGATTACCGCGCCGCAGCCCGGCGCATTCTGCCGCCGTTTCTGTTTCACTATATCGACGGCGGCGCCTACGCCGAATATACGCTGAAGCGTAACGTGGGGGATCTCTCCCTGGTGGCGCTGCGCCAGCGGGTGCTCAAAAATATGTCCGATCTGAGCCTGGAAACCCGGCTGTTCAACGAAACGCTCTCGATGCCGGTGGCGCTGGCGCCGGTCGGGCTGTGCGGCATGTACGCCCGGCGCGGCGAGGTGCAGGCGGCGCGGGCGGCGGCGCTGAAAGGCATTCCTTTTACCCTTTCAACGGTATCGGTCTGTCCGATCGAAGAGGTGGCGCCCGCCATCAATCGTCCGATGTGGTTTCAGCTCTACGTGCTGCGCGATCGCGGCTTTATGCGCAATGCG
>DENB01000055.1:440-29430 GCA_002359495.1 Enterobacteriaceae bacterium UBA2655 | reverse complement strand
TTCTGGGACGGCCCGATGGTGATCAAAGGGATTCTTGACGCCGAAGACGCGCGCGACGCGGTGCGTTTCGGCGCCGACGGCATCGTGGTCTCCAACCATGGCGGACGGCAGCTCGACGGCGTGCTCTCCTCGGCGCGCGCGCTGCCGGCGATCGCCGACGCGGTGAAGGGCGACATCGCCATTCTGGCGGACAGCGGCATTCGCAACGGCCTGGACGTGGTGCGCATGATCGCGCTGGGCGCCGACAGCGTGCTGCTGGGACGCGCGTTTCTTTACGCGCTGGCGACGCATGGGCAGCGCGGCGTGGAAAACTTGCTGGGCCTGATCGAAAAAGAGATGCGCGTGGCGATGACCCTGACCGGCGCCAGAAGCATCGCCGATATCACTCCCGCTCTGCTGGCGGAGGCGACCAGCGCGTTGCAGGAAGCGGCACCGCCGCTGCAGCCGCGCGCGGTAAGCTGAGCCGCCCGATTTCGCTGTGGTTGCTATACTTATCCTCTCTCATTGACATGCAGGAGGTAAAATGACCATTCACAAGAAAGGCTCGGCACACTGGGAAGGCGATATTAAAGGCAAAGGCACCGTCAGTACCGAAAGCGGCGTACTGAACCAGCAGCCTTACGGTTTTAATACCCGCTTCGAAGGGGCGAAAGGCACTAACCCGGAAGAGTTGATTGGCGCGGCGCATGCAGCCTGCTTTTCAATGGCGCTGTCGCTGATGCTGGGCCAGGAAGGTTACAAGGCCAACAGCATCGACACCACCGCAGACGTGTCGCTGGATAAGAAAGGCGAGGGCTTCGCCATTACCAAAGTGGCGCTGACCAGCACCGTCAACGTGCCTGAAATCGACACCATGACTTTTGATGAGATCATCAATAAAGCGAAAGCGGGCTGTCCGGTTTCTCAGCTGCTCAACGCTGAAATCACCCTGGATTACAAGCTGGAAAGCTGATAACGCCGCGCAGGGCGATGCGGCCCGAGGCGACAACCGGCAGGCGCACAGCCTGCCGTACTCTTTATCATCCGATGCGCCGTCAGGCGCATCGTTTCGTTGGTGCAAGGAGAATGTCGTGGCGAAAGATCGGGCCGCAAGAAACAGTTGGAAAATGATCCTGGTGCTGCTCGGCATCTGCGGTGCCCTGCTGCTGATCCGCTGGGCCGCCATGCTGTGGGCCTGAAAAGCCGGATTAGCCGGACTGATGATTGACCAGCAAAAGCGCGCGTCAGGCCCAGGCGTTTTCACGCCGCCGCGTGCGCACGTCGCTGCGCGCAACGCGATGCGCCTTGCCGGGATCGCCCGCCACGAACTCGAAAGTGGGCGAATAGTAGAACGGCAGCCAGCCGCCGTAGCCGCTTTCCCATTCCCAGCGAACCGGGCAGGGCCAGAGAATGCCGTCATACAAAATGTAGTAGACCCATCGTCCGTGAGGACGACGAGGTTTTAATGTTTTCATGGGATTCACAACGATGAATGTGAAAAACAGCTTATATTTTGAACGCTATGGCCGCAGGTTGCAACTTTATGACGCGCTTTTCTGCGCTTTCCGGCGAAATTAACGATGCACTTCACCGCAGATTAACACCACATTCGGGCGGACCTTATAGATGCGATCGGCCATAGTTTCGCAGGCCTCTTTCGACGGATAGATCTTCTCTGACACCGGAAGGGCATCGCAGGCGTCATGACCGCACGCGCTCACTAATAATACAAAACCAATCAGCATTGTTTGGCTCCTGTCCATGCTACTGGGCTGGCGGACTTTGCTGCTTTCGCGTCCTTCTTTAAGACCAATTATAGTCAAACGAGACGGATCGTGGTTTTCAGGCCGGGCTTTGAGCCAAGGGCGCGCTTTTTGCTACGCTGCGCATAACGCGACGGGAAAGATAAACTTCTCACGCGCGCCAGGCTAAACTTGTTAACCTTTGTTTTTATTTGATGAGTGGAAAATCTATGTCGAACGAAATTGCCCATCCTTCCAGCAGCCCGAAGCAAGCCGCTCTCCAGCTGGTGATTGAACTGGTCCGCGCCGGTAAGCTCAGCCCGATGCAGGGCGACGCCGCCAACATGATCTCGATCTACGAGCAGTTCAAAAATCATTTCGAAGCGGAAAAACAGAAGAAATCTACCGACTCTGCCATCTCCTGAGTCGTTCGGCATAACGGGGCAGCGTCGCCCCGTTTTTGCCTGGCCTCAGGCGTAATACCAGGCGGGCAGCAGCGCGATCAGGTTGTTCAGCGTGTGCAAAAACACCGGCAGCGCCAGACCGTTGCTTTTCAGGCGGGCATAGCAGAGCAGCAGCGAAAACAGCGTGAGCGCGACGATCGTCTCCCAGTGCACATATTGCGTATGCATGACGGCGAACAGCAGCGAGGTCAGCAGCATGCAGGCGAAGCGGCTGTTAGGCGCCCACAGCAGAAAGCCCTGCAGTAAAAATCCCCGAAACAGCACCTCTTCGAAAACCGGCGCCAGCAGCACCGCCGTTAGCAGCAGGATCAGCAGCGAGGCGCGACCCTGCTGCGCCTGCTCCACCAGCCAGCCTTCCGGTTGCAGAAACTGCGTCTGCGCCAGCATCAAAATAAACAGCGCGCCGATAAACAGCAGCGTCTGACCGGGACGCAGTACGCTGAGAGGAATATCGTTGCGACGCTGGCAGTAGAAGCGGTAGAGCGGGTAGATCACCGCGAATTCAAACAGGCAGAGCACCGGCACCAGCAGACCGTCGTTACGCAGCACGCCGTAGTTAGGAAACAGCGTAATCAGCATGGTCACGAGGTAATAAACCACAAAGCTGCCGACATAAAACAGCGTCAACGTCACTCTGTCGGAATTGGTGTTCATAATGAGCCCAGCCAGCGAAGGTTAGCGCATAGTAACAACGGCCATTATCGCTGTCGAGTGAGCGGCGAAGACATTTCTTTACGTTAAAAGCGTGAATGTATATTAAACCCTTGCCGCGGCGGGCCGATAACTCTGAAAACGATTTCAGGGCAGGGGACCGCCGCCAGCGGCCCGGCTTTTTGCCCGACGCTTCAGTGTGATTTATCAATGAGTTAAGCTAATGAATTCTCCCTCCGAACCCCATGTTGCTTTCCCGGCCGCCACGGAAGCTCAGACCGTCCGCATTACGCGCCGCAGTTTTCGCACGCTTTCGCTGCTGCTGACCGGCGTGCTGCTGCTGACCTTGACGATCGTAATGGTGGTCGCGCAGCAGCAAAACGATAATTCCGTCCGGCATGACGCGATGCTGCTGCGCCACGCCTGGCAGGGACGTCAGCAGAGGATGCTGACCGACATCCGCGATTACGCTTTTTGGGGAGAAGCCTGGAACAACATGCATGTCAGGGTGAATAAAAAATGGGCTTTTATTGAGGAGAATCTGGGACCGGGCCTCTACAGCGAATATCACTACGAAGGGGTGTTTGTCGTCGACGGCGCAGGCCGCACTCGCTACGCGGTGATCCACGGCCAGCTCTCCGATCTGCCGCTGGAGACCTGGCTCGGCGAACGGAGCCGGCCGCTGTTGGCGGCGGCGCGCGCCCGGCATCAGGAGGCGGTGGCGCGCAATATGATCGTCGATAAGGTTCCGGCAATCGTGGTCGCCGCGCCCATCACGCCCGGCAGCGTGCCCAACCTGCCGCCGGTCGCCGGTCCGCCCTCGGTGATGGTGTTCGTCAATCTCTTCACCCCGGCCAAGCTCGCCATGCTGGGAAAAGATCTGGATGTGCGGCAGCCGCGCGCCCCGCTGAATGCGCAGGACGCGCAGGCGTCGCCGCGCCTGACGATCGCGACCGCCAACGGCGATCCGATCGTGATCCGCTGGCTGGCGAAAAAGCCGGGCATGCATCTGATCTTTTTCCTGCTGCCGCTGCTGGTGATCACCGCGATCGTGATCGCGCTGGTGACGCGGCGCGTTATTCGCCATGCCATGCATAATGCGGGACTCTCCGATCGCCGGTTCGATATGCTGATGAGCAGCCAGAGCGAACTGATGGAGAGCGAAAACCGTTTCCGCGACGTGGCGGAGGCCGCCTCGGACTGGATTTGGGAGACCGACGCGCAAGGCAAGATCAGCTACCTGTCGGTGCGTTTTACCGACGTTACCGGCTATGACGGCAAACAGTGGCTGGGCCGCCACCTCGACCACCTGCTGAGCCACGCCACCCATTCGGTGGTGGAGTGGCTGACCCACTACGGCGAAGAGGCCCATCGCTCGCCGTTGCGCTGTCACTTCATCTCAGCGCAGGGCGAACGGCGCATCTGTCGGCTGGCGGCGAAGGCGGTATGGCGCAGCGGCCAGCTGGACGGCTTTCGCGGCACCGTCACCGATATCACGCAGGAAGTGGAGGCGCAGGCGCGCATCCAGTTTCTTTCTCAGCACGACGTGCTGACGGGCCGGCTGGTACATATCTGTCCCGAGGATCCGCTGGTGATGATCAGCCTCGATCTCGATCAGTTCAAACCGATCAACGATACTTGGGGCCATGCGGCGGGCGATGCGGCGCTGAACCTTATTTCGCAGCGTTTGCAGCGCTGCGTGCGCAATGATGAGCTGGTGGCGCGCGTTGGCGGCGATGAGTTTATTTTGATTATCCGCGAGCCGGATCGGGCCGGTATCGAACGACGCTGCGCCCAACTGCTGCGCGAAGTGCAGCAGCCCATCATCGTCGGTTCGCAGTCGCTGTTCGTTGGCGCCAGCATGGGCATCGCCTGCGCGCCGCAGGACGCCGCGCAGCCGGACGAGCTGCTCTGCCTGGCGGACATCGCGCTCTATAAGGCTAAACAGGCGGGGCGCAATCAGTGGGTGTGCTATTCGAACGAGATGTCGAACCAGCTGGAGGATAAGCGCGATATGGCGCGCCGCATTGAGCGGGCGCTAGAGCACGAGGAGTTTCGTCTTTACTATCAGCCGCGCTATCAGCTGCAAAGCGGGCGGCTGGCCGGCGCGGAAGCGCTGATCCGCTGGCAGCCCGCGCCGGATCTCTGGATAACGCCCGATCGCTTTATTCCGCTGGCGGAGGAGAACGGCTTGATTACGCTGATCAGCGACTGGGTGCTGATGCGCGCCTGCGGCGACGCGCTGAGCTGGGGCGACGATCTCTATGTCTCGGTTAATATTTCGCCGGTGGAGTTCCGTTCGCTGGATCTGGTGCAGCGCGTTTCCGTGGCGCTGGAAAAAACCGGCTTGCCCGCCACGCGGCTTGAGCTGGAGATCACCGAAAACGTCACCTTTGAAAACCCGCAGCGGGCGTTGATGATCATGCAAGGGCTGCGCGCGCTGGGCGTACGCCTGACGGTGGACGATTTCGGCACCGGCTATGCCGCGCTGGGCTATCTGAAAACCTTTCCGTTCAACGGGCTGAAGATCGACCGCTCATGGATGAAGGATTTCCCGGAATCGCAACAGGCGCAGTCGGTGGTGGCGGGAATTATCGGACTGGCGCGCGCCTTTACCCTGACCGTCACGGCAGAAGGGATTGAAACAGAAGCGCAGCTGAACCAGCTTAAACGGCTCTCCTGCGAAGAAGGTCAGGGCTACTTTCTCGGACGACCTGTGCCTCTGACGGCGTTCAGCGCGCTTCTGGATGTCAACGACAAGACGCAGGCTTAGCGAACCTTGACGGCCACGAAGGTCATCAGGGCGGCAAAGCCGATAAAAATTAACAATGCCATGATGCGTACCTCAGATAAATCCTAATAATTTTAACGCATGGCTGATTGCTTATTGTACAGAACGTGTGGTTTTCCGGAAAAATTGTGATAAATATCACTTTTTTGTTGGCAGAAAAGCGGACTTGTTTGATGGAAATAGTCTTAACAGGCGGGCAGACTTTGCTACTCTCAGACTTTATCTGTACCAGAGGAGAACAATGTGAAACCTTATGGATATCTGTTGCTGGCGGCGGGACTCTTCACCTTAACCGCCTGTCAATCCGCCAGTAAGCCCGACGCGAACGCCACGGCGCAGGATGCCGTCAGCGATACCTGCGGCGCATCGCAATATCAGAGCTATGTCGGCAAACCGCTCTCTTCGCTGAGCAGCCAGCGCTTCGCCGCGCCGGTGCGCGCCATTCCCTGGAACTCAGCGGTCACCATGGATTTCAATCTGCGTCGTTTGAATTTCCTCGCGGACAAGAGCGGCAACATCAGCAAGGTTTACTGCGGATAAATCGCGAAAATCACACGGCATTGTCATCTTGCTGTCATAGCGCGAGGCGAGGATAGCCGGGCATTACGGTGATTTCCTCGTCACTCTCAAATATGCAATGCTCGTCTTGTTTATTCCCGCTGCGGCGGGAATCTTTTTCTTCATGCGCGGAATCAGAGGCGGAGAAAAGGGCGGGAACTCAACGGTCGTCCTGGGGACGCGTTTCGATCAGTTGCGCCAGCAGGTTGCGATAGCTTTGCAAACGCTTTTCGTCGCCTTCCATCTCCAGTTGCTCAATAACGCGAGCCACAATCGCTTTATTGGTGGTGGGCTGACCGGATGCCATCAATTCACGCATAATCGCGGCAAGCAGGTCGGACTCTTGCGGCGCGGTCCAGGCCGGACTATTAAAATATTCAGTAATAGCCCGACTGGCACTGTTGGTGTGCGATCTCATGATCTTCCTCCGCAAAACCTCTGCGCTCGCCTCTCACACGATTCGCAGCAACATAATGAAGGTGAATGGTTAGTCGCTCAGGCCAGGACAGCCATACGCGCACCAACAGGCGTTGGTGATTTTTTAAACATAGATCTCTGGCGAATAAAAGTCAGTAACAGAATGAAATCTTTTTTACCAGGCGCGCGGGCGACGCGGGAAAACCTTTGTTGCTGAACATAAACGCGCTGCAAAAGCCGTTCGTTATGCTATTTGCTCCATCCCGGAGGCCGGCAGGCAGCGAAAAAGCGCGTTTTGATCCCGGTGCCATGTTTTGCCGGTCAGCGCTGTTAAATCATTGTTAGACTGACCGCTCGTCGAACTACCTGCTGCCCCTTTCATGCCGCGAAATATCGAATCCTGGAAAATAAACCTGATTTCAGTCTGGTTTGGCTGTTTTTTTACCGGGCTGGCGATCAGTCAGATCATTCCTTTTCTGCCGCTCTATGTCGAAACGCTGGGCGTCACAGGCGCCGATGCGCTCAGCCTCTGGTCCGGGCTGATTTTCAGCGTCACCTTTATCGTGTCGGCTGCGGTGGCGCCGCTCTGGGGCAGCCTGGCGGATCGGAAAGGGCGCAAGCTGATGCTGCTGCGCGCCTCCTTCGGCATGGGCGCGGTGATCCTGATGCAGGCGTTTGTCACTGAGGCCTGGCAGCTGCTGCTGCTGCGCGCCCTGATGGGGCTGACGTCCGGCTATATTCCCAACGCGATGGCGCTGGTGGCGGCGCAGGTGCCGCGCGAACGCAGCGGCTGGGCGCTAAGCTGCGTCTCCACCGGACAGATCAGCGGCGTGATCCTCGGCCCGATGCTCGGCGGCCTGCTGGCCGACTGGCTGGGGCTGCGGCTGGTGTTTATCGTCACCGCCGCGCTGTTGCTGATCAGCTTTCTGGTGACGCTGTTTCTCATCAAGGAGAGCGGCTACAAGAGGGTCAGCAAGCAGAACAGGATCGGCGGGCGGTATTTCGCGCGCTGGATAATCCAAAGCTGATGCTCTGCCTGTTCGTGACGACGATGGTTATCCAGATGTGCAACGGCTCGGTTAATCCTATTCTGACGCTCTTCGTGCGCGAACTGGTGCCCGACGCCGGTAATATCGCCTTTCTCAGCGGCCTGATCGCCGCTCTGCCGGGTATCTCCGCGCTGATCGCCGCTCCCCGGCTGGGGCGGCTGGGCGACCGCATCGGCACTCAGCGCATCCTGCTGGCGACAATGATGGTGTCGGTGGTGCTGTTTATCGCCATGTCCTTTGTCACCAACGCTACGCAGCTCGGCGTGTTGCGCTTTCTGCTGGGCTTTGCCGACGGCGCGATGATGCCCGCCGTGCAGACCCTGCTGGTGCGTCACTCCCCGGATAACGTCACCGGCCGGATCTTCGGCTATAACCAATCTTTTATGTATCTGGGCAACGTCACCGGTCCGCTGCTGGGGGCGGCGGTAGCGACGCTGGCGGGCTATCGCTGGGTCTTTTTCGCCACTGCGCTGGTGGTGCTGTTT
The DNA here is from genome assembly GCA_002359495.1 of Enterobacteriaceae bacterium UBA2655. Classification (GTDB taxonomy): domain Bacteria; phylum Pseudomonadota; class Gammaproteobacteria; order Enterobacterales; family Enterobacteriaceae; genus Pantoea; species Pantoea superficialis. Next base: position 21,294 of record DENB01000055.1, on the reverse strand, counting down.
AACGTGCTGCTGCTGCGCCGCTTTTACCGCCGACCTGCGGTCGCGCTGGCGCAGCCGCTGTCGGCAGAGCAGGGCGGAGAAGAAAAAGAGGCGGCGCCGGGACGCCGCGAGTAGGCGGCGCTTAAAGCTTCACCGCATCGCCGACGCATCGCACCGAGGTCCAGCAGCTGTGAACATAGTCTGTCAGGGCGTTTTTCTGGCAGAGGGTGTTCACCACGCCGTCGCCTCCGGCGAGCGCCGCGCGGATTTTTATCCCCTGCAGGGCTTCGTCGCTGTTAACCTCCGGCTCCTGATACTTGTTGCGGTTGCAGCTCAATCCCGACACTTTCGCGATTAGCCTGGCCTGAGGCCAAGGGTTATTTTCATGCACCCGCATGCTGGCGACTTTGGCCCGTTGTTCTGACGACAGGGTATCTACAGAGGGGTTCAGGCTACAGGCGGCGAGGCTCAGCGCGCCGAGGGCGAGGAGTAGCGTCTTCATGGTTAGCACCATTTACAGACAGAGAGAGTAGTAAGTCTGGGAAGCAAACGCGGGAACGGCAACATCCTCTGTTAATCAAAGGGATCTGCGTCATAGATTTCCCGCATTTTACCCGGTGGGGCGGCGCGCGTCGCCCCGAACGGCGCTTATTGACGTAACTTCAGGGCGTAGCGCCAGTGGCGTTGCGTCAGCAGAAATTCCGGGCTGACGCTTGGGCTCCAGGAGTCGTCGCCGCCGACGCCCATATGAAAGGCGTCGAGGTGCAGCCAACAGCCCGCCTCCGGCTGCAGCAGATGGCGATGGGAGACGTCGCGCAGCTGCTCCAGCCCGAAGCGGCTGACGGAGAAGTGAAACTCGCCGTCGATGCGCCAGCCGGCGCACTCAAGCTGTTGCGTGCCGCCGCGCAGGCCGTTTTCGCCCGGAAACACGTAAGGCGTATGGAGTTCGTCAAGCGGAAGCTGCCAGCGGGAAAACTGCGCGGCCAGCCGACGATCGGGGTAGTTTTCATGCGGCCCCAGCCCGAGCCAGCCGACGCTTTCCGGCAGTCGCACAATCTGACAGCGCAGGCCGATGCGCGCCGGCGGCGGCAACCCGGCCGCCTGTTCGATCTCCACCGTCAGGCTCAGCTCGCCGTGGCAATCGATCTGGTAAATTTTGCGGCTAAGAAACGCCGTGTCGCCGTCGGCCTGCCAGGCGTGCAGCGTCTCGATCTGCACCTTCTCCTTCAGCGCGTCGACCTGAACTTCCAGCGTCAGCGGCGTCAGTTGCTCGTACCCGGCGCGTTTCCAGCGTTCGACCCAGGCGTTGGGATCGATATGCTCCGCTTCGCTGGTGCCGATGTCATTATCCAGCGGCGCGCGAATAAAACAGTCCTGCAACGGCGTCAGCATCGTCTCCTGCTGGCCGACGAACCACTGCACCAGCTCGCCGCTGCGGCGGGAGAAATGCCAGCGCTGCTGCTGGTGCTCGACGGCGATCAGATCGTGATTAAAGCTGACATCCGGCGCGAAGCCGGTCTCGTCGCGCTGCGGCAGCGGCAATGTCGATGGCAGCGGCCATTGATCCCAGGCGACGCGCCAGCCCGCTTCAGACCAGGCGGTCGCGCGCGCCTGATGAACGGCGAGGTTGAGCCAACACTGGCCGGTTAACTTTTCCGGCGGCGCGAGCCTGATGCGCTGCTCGCCCTGCGGCGCCAGCGCCAGGGGAATTTCGCCCTCGCTCACTACCCGGCCGTCCTGCTCGATGCGCCAGCGCAGCACTTCGTTATCGCTGTGGCGGAACAGGTACTCGCTGCGCAGGGTAAAGGCGAAGGGATCGTCCGCATCGGCGGCAAAGTGAAAAAACTGCTGGGCGCGCTGCGCTTCGTACAATGCCGGATGCGGCGTGCGGTCGGCGAACACCAGCCCGTTCATGCAGAACTGGCGATCGTTGGGCCTGTCGCCGAAATCGCCGCCGTAGGCCTGCCAGGGTTCGCCCGCCTCATCGTAGCGCGTCAGGCTTTGATCCACCCAGTCCCAGACGAAACCGCCCTGCAGGCGCGGGAACTGGCGAAACGCCTGCCAGTATTTAGCGAAGCCGCCGAAGCTGTTGCCCATGGCGTGGGCATATTCGCACAGGATCAGCGGACGCGTTTCGCCCGGCATGCCGATCCATTTTTTGATCGACCATTTCGGCACGGCGGGGAAAGGCTGATCCTGATCGACGCGCGCGTACATCGGACAGATGATATCGGTCGCCGCGCTGTCGCCGCCGCCGCCCTCGTACTGCACCGGGCGCGTGGGATCGGCGCTTTTTATCCAGCGGTACAGCGCGTCATGCGTGCTGCCGTGCCCCGACTCGTTGCCCAGCGACCAGATGATAATGCAGGGATGGTTGCGATCGCGCTGCACCATGCGGATCACGCGTTCGCTGTAAGCGGCGAACCAGCGCGGATCGTCAGAAAGGCGGTTCATCGGCTGCATGCCGTGGGTTTCGATGTTGGCTTCATCCACCACGTAAAGCCCGTAGCGATCGCACAGCTGATACCAGAGCGGATGATTAGGGTAGTGCGAACAGCGCACGGCATTGAAGTTATAGCGCTTCATCAGTTCAATATCGCGGCGCATCGTCGCTTCATCCATCGCCTGACCGCGCTCCGGGTGATGCTCATGGCGGTTAACGCCGCGGATCAGCAGCGGCTTGCCGTTCAGGCAAAGCTGTCCATCCTGAATCGCGACGCGGCGAAAACCGACATCGTAAGCCTCGACCTCCAGAACTTCGCCTGCGTCGTCCGTCAGGGCGACGGTGGCGCGATAGAGGTGCGGGGCTTCCGCACTCCAGAGCTGCGGCGCTTCTACCCTGAGCCGCAGCAGAGCTTGATCAATGTAGCGGCCGCGCTCGTCGATGATGTCGCTGCCGGGCGGCTGTTCGCAAACCCCGATCGCCTGCTCGCCCTTCCAGAGCGTCAGCCGCAGCCGGTAGCGCTCCTGCTGCGACGCGCCGAAAGCGACGCGCGCCTTGACCCGTAATTCAGCACTGCGGTATTCCGGGCTAAGCTCGGTGACGATCTGAACGTCGGCCAGATGCGCTTCCGGCTTGTGCAGCAGCGTGACGTCGCGAAAGATGCCGCTCATGCGCCACATATCCTGATCTTCCAGATAGCTGCCGTCGCTCCAGCGCAGCACCATCGCCGCCAGCCGGTTTTGTCCGGGACGCAGTACGGCGCTGAGGTCGAATTCAGCCGGTAAACGGCTGTCCTGCGAATAGCCGATCCACTCTCCGTTGCACCAGAGATGAAAGGCGGAATTCACCCCGTCGAAAATGATCCGTGTCTCTCCCTGCGCCAGCCAGTCGGCGTTTACCGAAAATGTGAGCGAATAATATCCGGTGGGGTTTTCTGCCGGTACGAAAGGGGGATTGACCGGTATCGGATACTGCACGTTGGTGTAGATCGGCGTATCGAAGCCGTGCAGCTGCCAGTTGGCAGGCACCGGCAGGGTTTTCGCATCGGCGAGGTCCTGCAGCAGCCAGCTGTGCGGCACCGCTTCGGGTCGCGAAAAACCGCTGAACGCCCACTGGCCGTTCAGGCTTCGCACACGTTCTGAAGGACGATCCGCGCAGGCGGCCTGCTCGTCGCGCCAGCTGGCGAAGGGCGGATGGGCGTCAAGACGGTTAAGCGACGTGACGGCGGGGTTCTCCCAGTCGCGACGCGCGACAATTTCACTCAGGCTGCCCTTTTGGCTCATGATCTTACCCTGTTGAATGTAATGCGCTCACAATGCGATAAATCACGTAGGCTGTAAAGAGGCGGCGATCCGGGAGGCAGGGGAAAGCCTAAACGCGTCGACGCCTGTTTTTCGTCGGCGATTCGCCAGTAAAACGTTAAGCGTAGTGAGGAAAGATGAATAGCGCCGGGTTACGGATAATTCTCTCTTGTCGTCTGACAGGGCCACTCATAAACTCAGCGCGTTTTCACCACATTGAGGTTGCTATGGTACGTATTGTGAGGCTGGCTGCAGTGGTTGCGTTGGTTACCGCCCTGAGCGGATGCATTTTCCCGCCACCAGGCGGCGGAGGCGGCTGGGGCGGCGGCGGTTGGGGCGGACATGGCGGCGGTCCGGGCCGCGGTTTCTCCGAACCGCGTTAATTATCCCGCGCGGCGATTATCGCTGGCGAAACGTTTTCAACGCCGCTGTTTTCAGGAAAACGTTTCGCATTAACAGGTTAATTTCTAAAATGTTATTCACGTCCTTATTTTTGTCAGGTTCTGACGGAGCCAGCGCAAAAATTTCTGTTTTTTTCACTAAACCGGTGATAATTTCTGCTTTTCCTCACCGCTGAGGCATTGGCATGAAAAATCTTATTGCTGAATTATTGGTAAAGCTTGCTGAAAAAGAAGAAGAGTCGAAAGAGTTAGTGGCTCAGGTGGAAGCGCTGGAAATCGTCGTTACGGCGATGTTGCGTAAGATGCATCAGGAAGATCAACGCTCGATAGCCGCCGGCATTGACAGCGCGATGCACAATGCCGCCGAGCATGCCAGCGAGGATGACGCCATCCTGCTGCGTAACTATATCGACAAGCTGTTGAACCATCCGCGCAGCTGAAAACCGGACGGGATCGGCGTTTGCGATCCCGGCGTCAAAACCGGATAAATTCTCTTTGCGTCGCTCTGTCCGTGCCGGGCTTAGGCTGCTCTTCGCTGGCGGCGTAATATTTTTTAAAACTTAAAACCTCCGGGTAAACAATCGGTTGCCCGCTTTTTCCCTTTTTTCTCCCGCTCTCTCCCGCGCCCTTTGCCACACTTATCCTTTCCGGAGGATCCCGCTGCGTCGCGCCATTTTCCAACCTGCACGCGAGCGATCCCTGCATAAAAAGAAAGAAAGGAGCCATGTCGTGAACTACCAATCTGCTATAGCCCTGAAGGAGCTGCCGCCGCGCCAGCCAACCAAAGTGGAGATCGGCGACAGCGAAATTTTGTTGATTCGTGAAGAAGATAAGGTGCGCGCTTATCAGGCCAAATGCCCGCATGCGGGCGCTCCGCTGGAAAAAGGGGCGATCTGCGGCGATAAGCTGATCTGCCCCTGGCATAAGGCGGTGTTTCGCCTCTCGGACGGGCAGATGTGCGAGCCGCTGGCGCTGGCCGATCTCAAACAGTTTCCGGTAAAGGTGGAAAACGGCATGGTGCTGGTGAATCCGCAGGCGATGTCGCCTGCCTCCGCCATCGGCAGCGGCGCAGAAGCGCCGGTCTACGTGGTGCTGGGCAGCGGCGCGGCCGGCAGCGCCGCCGTCTGGACGCTGCGCCACGACGGTTTTAAGGGCAAAGTGATTCTGGTGGAGCGCGAATCGGAAGCGCCTTACGATCGTACCGCGCTGACGAAGTTCGTTCCTTCCGGCAAGATGGCGATCAGCGAAGTGCCCCACATGCTCAAAGAAGATGTGTTAAAGCATGTCGAGCGTAAGCAGGGCGAGGTGGAACGCCTTGATACGCGCCAGCGGCTTCTGCACCTCGCCGACGGCGAGCAAATCTACTACGACAAGCTGCTGCTGGCGACCGGCGGCGTGCCGAAGCGCCTTGATATCGAAGGCAGCGCGCTGGCGGGCGTGCATGTGCTGCGCAGCATCAATCAGGCGGAGAAGTTGTTGCAGGAAGTGGATGAGAAGCACCGGCTGGTGATTGTCGGCAATAACTTTATCGGCATGGAGATGGCGTCGGCGCTGCGTAACCGCAACATCGACGTTACCGTCGTGGCGCGTCATGCGCTGCCGTTCGCCAAATCTTTCGGCGACGAGATCGGGCGCTATTTCCGCGATCTGCACGTCAGCAACGGCGTGAAATTCGTCGATGGCGAACCCGCCGCGCTGGAAGGGGAAGGGCAGGTGAACGCGCTGCGGCTGAAAGACGGTGGCAGGCTGCCGGCCGAGGTGGTGCTGCTGGCGACCGGTATTCAGCCCGCCACCGATTTCATTCACGATCTCACTTTGCAGGAGGATGGCAGCCTGAAAACCGACGAGACGCTGCGCGTGGCGGAAAACGTCTGGGCCGCCGGGGATATTGCCAGCTATCCGACGCCGCAGGGAACGCTGCGCATTGAGCACTATCGCGTGGCGCATCAGCAGGGGCGCATCGCTGCTAAAAACATGCTCGACGAGAAAACCCCTTACGATCGCGTGCCGTTTTTCTGGACCACCCATTTCGGCACCCGCTACGACTATGTCGGGCACGCCAGCGAATGGGATGAATACAGGCTGATCGGTTCGCTGCAGGAGCAGCGTTTCATCGCCTTCTATGGTCAGCAGGGCAAGCTGGCGGCGGCGTTTTCCTGCGGTATGTATACCCTGACCGCAGAACTGGTGGCGCTGATGCAGCAGCCGATGACGATGGCGCAAGGGGTGGCGCTGGCGGAGAAATATCAGCAGCAGTAAGCGAAAAAAGGGGCGCGGCTTCGCCCCTTTTTTCGGTCAGACGCTCTTTTTGCTTAAGGCTTCCGATTTCGCCATACATTGCTGCATCGCTTCGATCACCGCGGCGCGAAAGCCTTTCTCCTCCAGCACCTTCACCGCCTCGATAGTGGTGCCGCCTGGCGAACAGACCATATCCTTCAGCTCGCCGGGATGTTTGCCGGTTTCCAGCACCATCTGCGCCGAACCTTTGACCGCCTGGGCGGCGAACTGATAAGCCTGCGCGCGCGGCATGCCGCCGAGCACGGCGGCGTCGGCCATCGCCTCGATAAACATAAACACGTAGGCGGGCGCGGAGCCGCTGACGCCGACCACCGAATGGATCAGGTATTCGCTGACCACCGCCGCCTTGCCGAAGCTTTCGAAAATGGCGACCACCTCATCGGTTTCCTGCTGCTCAACCAGCACGTTGGGCGTCACCGAGGTCATGCCCTCATTGACCAGCGAGGGGGTATTCGGCATCACGCGAATGATTTTGCGATCGTGGCCGAGCACCGACGCCAGCGAGTCGAGCGTAACGCCAGCGGCGATCGAGACCACCAGCGTATCTTTCTTCAGCTGATTAGCGACATCTTTCAGCGCCTTGAGGATCACGTTCGGTTTCACCGCGCCAAACAGAATATCCACCTCGCGCGCCAGCGCTTCGGCGCTGTCGGCGGGCGTAATGCCGAACTGCTGCGCCATCGCCTGGTTGGTTTGTGGCTTACGATCGAAAACCCAGATATTGGCCGGCGCGATTTTCCCGCCGTTTACCAGACCGCTGATAATCGCTTTGGACATATTGCCGCAGCCGATAAAGCCGATTTTTTTATCCAGCATCACCCTTTCCTTTGAAATTTCCGATTTACTTAACGCGTTAGCTTACGTCAGCCAGGATTAATAACAAGTCAGCGCCGGAGATAACTTGATATGACGGAAGATGAGCAGAAAAACCGCGAGTTCCCCGTTCAGGAAAATATGAAATGGCAGAAAATCGAGTGGCGCATTGAAACAATCGGCGCATGGCTGCTGTTTTTGATCGTGATCGCCGGCGCATGCGGATTTTTCTCTAAGGGATTTATCAGCAACCAGCAGGCCAGCGCGGCGGATGGGCGCTTAAGCGTGGAGTATGAGCAGTTCGGCCGCCGTCAAAGCAATATGGATATGGCGCTGCGCCTGCGCCAGCTGAGCGGCGATCGCTATCAGGTCACCATCAGCGGCGAGGAGATGGATAATTTTCAGATACAGACGCTGCAGCCTCAGCCTGATGAAACCTGGAGCAGCGAGAATCAACTCATTTTAATCTGGCACCGGCGGCCGCAGCAGGAGAGCGCCGCGGTCTGGATCTCCTTTCAGCCACAGAGCTTCGGCCATTTCGTCAGCAAAGTGGCGCTGGATGGCCGATCGCAGGTGCAGTTCAGTCAGTTTATTTACCCGTAGGAGACAAGAATGGAGACAGTCTTACGCGCCGCCAGCATGTACCTGCTGCTGATGGTAGTGATCAAAATCGCCGGGCGACGCACGCTGCTGGAGATGACCTCATTCGATTTGATTCTGCTGTTAATTATTAGCGAGGCGACGCAGCAGGCGCTGCTGGGGGACGATTTTTCCGTCACTGGCGCGTCGCTGACCATCATTACGCTGATCGTTCTGGATATTCTGTTCGGCAACCTGAAAAGCCGCTTTCCGCGCGTCGAACAGCTGATTGACGGCGGATCGCTGATTTTGGTGGAAGATGGCAAGCTGCTTAAAGGCCGGGCCAAAAAAGCGGGCGTCGATGAGGGGGACATTATGCTGTCGGCGCGCAGCACTCAGGGACTGGAGCGGCTGGACCAAATTAAATTTGCCATTCTTGAGAAGAACGGCAAGATCTCCATCATTCCCCGAGAATAAGGAACCACCATGTCTATCTGGGTCGATGCCGACGCCTGTCCTGTTGTAATCAAAGAAGTGCTGTACCGCGCGGCGGACAGAACCCGAACCCTGATCACCTTTGTCGCCAACCAGCCGCTGCGCGTGCCGCCGTCGCCTTTTTTACGCACCCTGCGCGTCGCCGCCGGTTTTGACGTCGCCGATAACGAAATCGTGAAGCGGGTGGAGAAGGGGGATCTGGTGATCACCGGCGATATTCCGCTGGCGGCGGAAGTGCTGGAGAAAGGCGCGGCGGCGCTTAACCCGCGCGGCGAACGCTACTCGCCCGCCACTATCCGTGAGCGGCTGACGATGCGCGATTTCATGGATACGATGCGCGCCAGCGGCATTCAGAGCGGCGGCCCTGCGGCGTTGAGTCCACGCGACCGCCAGCAGTTCGCCAACGAACTGGATAAGTGGCTGCAGCAGCGCTAAGCGCGCTGCCCGTGACGCGCCGCCGGGACGCGTCACAGCATGGCTCAGACGAAACTGTCGTCGTCGAAATCGTTGCCGCCAAAATCGTTCAAATCGCTGTTATCGGCAAAGCTGTTGTTGTCCCAGCCGGCGTCCTGGTTCAGGAATGATTGATCGCCATTGTTAAAGGTATCGAGGTTGTTATCGATATCCGGCAGCGGCGGCTCGTTGATGATATTCACAATTTCTTCCGGCTGCGAATGGTGGAACATGCTGGTAAGCATATCCGCCATCACGNNCCCCCCCCCCCCCCCCCATCCCCCACCCCCCCCCCCCCCGCCACGCCCACCGCGGTCTGCAGCGCGCCGCCGAGAAAACCGGTGCCGCGCGCGGGCGCCGCTGGTGCCTGGTTATAGTAAGGCTGCTGCGGCTGGGCGGGCGCGTTGTTCCAGACCGGCTGCTGCTGCGCCTGCTGGCGCGAACCGCCGCCGAACAGGTTGGAGAGGAATCCGCCGCTGCTCTGCTGCGGGCGCTGTTGCTGCTGCGCCAGACGGTTTTCCAGCTCGGTAACGCGGTCGTTGAGCTTTTTCATCGCCGCTTCCTGAATCAGGATCGCCTGCGCCATGTAATAGGGCGCGCCGGGCTGTTCCTGCAGACGCAGTTTAATCAGCTGCTCTGCGGCCGGATCGCGCTGGCCGGTCTGGCTTTCAGCCTGTTTCAGGCGGCTGAACAGCCCGTCAATAAGTTCTCTTTCTTCGCTCTGCATGGTGAACCTCCTTCTGCGATAAGATCAAGTATATGTGGGCGCGACCTGCCAAAGTAAACCTGCGGCGGTAAGCAAATGTTGCCGCGCGGGCACAACAGAGAAAATGCACGAAAAACGCATCGCTTTTCCCTTTAAAATTAATGGCATAGTTAAAGCAGGTCGCGACCGGTGCGTAAAACGCGCTTCACTGGTGGCTGATAAAAAAATTTATCGGTATCATGCCTCGCATTAACGAGTTGATTCTTTGCCCGACGGCAGAGACGGCGGAGGATGAGCCACTATGTCTTTACCCATCTATCTGATCGGCGCGCGCGGCTGCGGCAAAACCACCATAGGCCAGGCATTGTCGCAGGCGACGGGTTACGCCTTTTGCGACACCGATCATCATCTGCAGCTCGCCGCGCAGCGCAGCGTAGCCCAAATCGTTGCGGAAGAGGGATGGGAAAGCTTTCGCGCCCGTGAAAGCGAATCCCTGAAAGCGGTTAGCGCGCCGGCGACTATCATCGCCACCGGCGGCGGCATGGTGCTGGCGGAAGCGAATCGTCGCTTTATGCGTGAAACGGGGCGGGTCATCTGGCTCAACGCCTCGCCGGACGTGCTGGCGGATCGGCTGGTCATGCAGCCGGAAGCGGAGCAGCGGCCTACTTTAACCGGTCGTCCTATCGTCGAAGAGATGCACGACGTGCTGCGCGAGCGCGTCCATCTTTATCGTCAGGCCGCGCATCACGAAGTCGACGCCATGCAGTCGCCTGAGCAGGTGGTCGAGCAGATCCTGCGTTCGCTTTCGCTGGCCCGCGCCAGCTGATCTTCTTAGTTTTTTTCTCAGATTGTTCCCGCTTTGCCAGTCGGATCGGGTCGGTTAGCTATACTTACCTTTTACAGGGTGTTTTCCGCCCGGTCGGAAAACCGTTTACTGATAAGAGGGATGATTATGCCAACCAGACCGCCCTACCCACGCGAAGCTCGTGTCGTGTCCGTTAAAAAAGGCACGCCGGAAAGCCCTACCACCCGTTATGAGCTGCGCGCCGACCATCCGCACGAAAATTCTCTGATTAGCGAACATGAAAGCGAGCAGGAAGCACTGGATGCTAAAGAGCGTTATGAAAATGAGGCGAAAGAGTAACGCGATGCGGCAAGGACGCCTGTAAATTTCTTCGCGCCATGAAAGGTGGGGAACGAGAAAACATCCTTTGTCGTCATGGCGTTTTATTGTTTAGTTTATAGATTGTTATCTTTCGATCCGCATTCCATTCTCTTTTCTTGCTGCTTTACCGGCCGCCTCTCTCTATTTTAAATAAACATACCTGAACAAATCCACACTTGACCTGGCCGCCATATCGCTTTAATTTTGTTCTTAACTGAACAGGAACTCTGTTCCATATAGTGGAACCGGCCGATGACCACACTGGAAAATGCTGCTGCGGTACTGAAGTTGTTTAATCGATACGGCGTAACCCAGGGGCAGCAAGGACTTACGTTTACCGAGATAGTGGAAGCGCTGACGCTGCCGAAAAGCACCGTTTCGCGGCTGCTTTCCACTATGGAGACGCAGGGGTTATTGGAACGCGATTTGGATAGCCGCGGCTACCGGATCGGACGCACGCTGATTTCGGTCGTCAGCCATTATCTCGCCACGCCGCTGGTGGAAAGCCTCTCCGACGCCATGGCACGACTGGCGTCGGAAGCAGGCTGTATGGGCTACATTTCGGTGCTGGATGAGCGCGACGTGCTGGTGATGCGCATGTATCACGGCCGTCAGTTTACCCAGCTGGTGACGCCGCCGGGCAGCCGGATAGCCGCTTCCGGCACTTCGACGGGACGGGTGCTGCTGTCGCAGCTCCCGGACGAGGCGGTCAGAGCGCGCCTCACAGACGGCTGGCGATCCGCCTCGGCGAATTCGCCACAAACGCCCGATGCGCTTTGCGCGATGCTGGTGGAGATTCGTCAGCAGGGCTGGGCGCTGGCGCGCAATGAAACCTTGCCCGGCATCAGTTCGCTCGCCGTGGCGGTCAGCAACAAACATCGCGGCGAAACGGCGGCGATCTGTTTGTCGTTCCCGTCGCAGGATAACGCGCCGGGCTACCCGCAGCCGCTACTGGATAAACTACGCGCTATCGCCGCAGAGACGGCGGAAAAATATGGCGTATAAATCAACTTTACTGTTTCAGGCGTGAATTTCGCCACACCAGGGAAAAGCAGGTCTTCGGACCTGCTTATTTCCTTCTGCGCAAAGGCGAAATTTTGTGCAAATCGTCATCACTCTGGCGCCGTCAGCGCGCTTTAACGTCGCCGTGCGTTGAGGCCGCGCCGCTCTGCTATCTTTGTATGGTAGCCTGAGCTATTCACGTTCCCGGAAAGACTATGATGAACAAATCTTTGGTTACTCTGACCATCGGCCAGACGCCGCGCAGCGATATTATGCCGCTGCTGCTGGAACATTTACCGGAAGATCAGATAGATCACGCCGGTTTGCTGGATGGGCTGAGCGCCGAACAGGTCGCCGAACATTACGCCGCGGCGCCCGGAGAAAAAGTATTGGTTTCACGTCTGCAGGACGGGAGCCAGGTGCGGCTCTCCAGCGCCCGGGTAGAGATGGGGCTGCAGGCGAAGCTGCTGGAACTGGAGGAGGCGGGATACGAAAACATTCTGCTGCTCTGCACCGGCGAGTTCGGCCGCCTGCAAACGCAGAAGGCGGTGCTGCTGGAGCCGGATCGCATTATCCCGCCGTTAGTCGCGGCGATCGTCAGCGATAACCAGGTCGGCATTGTAGTGGCGGTAGAGGAGCAGATCCGTCAACAGATCAACAAATGGCGCAACCTGAGCAAAACCCCCTGTTTCGCCGTCGCCAGCCCCTATCTGGCGGATGATGAAAAGCTGGTGGACGCGGCGCTCTCCTTGCAGGAGCAGGGCGCGGACGTGGTGGTGCTCGACTGCATCGGCTATCACCAGCGCCATCGCGATTTTCTGCAAAAGCTGCTGGGTATTCCGGTGCTGCTCTCCAATGTGCTGGTGGCGAAGCTGGCGGCGGAACTGATTGTGTAATCTCTCACGGGCGTCGCGCGTCACATTCTGCCGCACGTGCCATGATTTCGCGTGACAGTTCAGGGATTTCCCTTCTACACTGCCAGACACTTTACTGTGCCGTGAGGAAAACGCATGCTCAACGTTAGCGAATATTTTGAAGGAAAAGTGAAATCTATCGGTTTTGATAGCGCAAGCACGGGCCGCGCCAGCGTAGGCGTGATGGGGGAAGGCGAATACACCTTCGGCACCGGTCAGCCGGAAGAGATGACGGTGGTCAGCGGCTCGATGAAAGTGCTGCTGCCGGGCGAGACCGAGTGGAAATGGTTTGAAGCGGGATCGGTGTTTAACGTGCCGGGTCACAGCGAGTTTCATTTACAGATTGCTGAACCCAGCGCCTATCTCTGCCGCTACCTTTGAGCATGATGGCCGCCGCGCGCGGCCATCGTCATAAAAGATAGCCTGCGCGGCTATCTTTCTCGCCTGCGATTAACGCTGCGATTAACGCTGCGCTTCGCCGCCCAGCGCCTCGACCAGATTAGCGGTGAAAGCGGCGAGTTCGCCGGTCATCAAAATGAAATCGGCGTCGAAACGCTGAGCGAAATCGTCCCGATCGATATCATCATTCTGCTCGCGCAGGGTGTCGCTGAACTTCAGACGCTTCACCGAACCGTCGTCCGAGATGACGAATTGGATACGCTCCTGCCAGTCGAGCGCCAGTTTGGTCACCAGCTTGCCCGCCTCGATATGGTTGGCGATCTCATCGCACACCAGATCCTGCTTTTTACAGCGGATGACGCCGCCATCTTCCAGGATCGCTTTCAGCTCCGCTTCGTCCATCAATGCAAAACCGGCAGGCAGATCGCCCGAACGTACCCATTCGGTCAGCGTCAGTTCGATCGGGCTTTCCAGCGTCAGCGGCACCACCGGCAGCGAGCCGAGGCTTTTGCGCAGCAGCGCCAGCGTATCTTCCGCTTTTTTCGCGCTGGCGCAGTCAACCATGATCAGGCCGTTGACGCTGTCGATCCAGAGATAGGTCTGGCTGAAGCGGCTGAAGGCGCGCGGCAGCAGGCTGTGCAGCACTTCATCCTTTAGCGAATCCTTTTCGGTTTTTTTCAGCTTGCGGCTCTGCTCCGCTTCCAGCTTCTCGATTTTGGCTTCCAGCGCCTGCTTAACCACCGGCGATGGCAGGATTTTCTCCTCCTTGCGGGCGCAAATCAGGATCTGGCCGTTATTCACGTGAGTCAGCGCGTCGCTGCGGTTGCCCATCGGGGAAACCCAGCCGGTTTTCGCCATATCCTGACTGCCGCACGGCGAGAACGTAAAGGCTTCGAGCTGTTTTTCCATCTCGTCTGCAGACAGCGGAATGTCACGATTCAGACGATAAACCATCATATTTTTAAACCACAACATTACTATTCCTATGCGGGGCGCGATTGGGGGCACAAGTCTACATTTTCGCGCGCATGATAGCGAAACATCGCTGCGGTTTCATGGTGTTTAGCATCGGAGCCAGGCGGGACAAGAGCGGAAAGGCGGCGTGATGAAGCGCCCCCGGCGCGGCGACCGGGGGCGGTGAGGTTATCCCCGTCCTGACAACATGCCGTCCTGCGGCGCGCTGTCGCGCTGCGACTTGGTGACAAGAAAGTAGAGGTAGCCGGCCGCCATCATCGTGACGAACAGCGCGCCGATCAGCGGGTTGAACCAGAGCATGGCGATCAGACAGACCAGCGCCAGCAGCAGGGCGATGCCGGGCACCACCGGATAGCCTGGCGCGCGGAAACTGCGCGCCAGGCCAGGTGCGCTGCGGCGCAGCTTAAACAGGCTCAGCATGCTCATCATATACATCACGATGGCGCCGAATACCGCCATGGTGATCATCGCGGCGGTCAGGCTCATACCCTGCAGATTAATCCAGCCGTCGCTGAAAATCGCGGCGATGCCGATTACGCCGCCGACCAGAATGGCGCGATGCGGCGTATGAAAGCGCGACAGCTTCGCCAGGCTTTGCGGCAGGTAGCCGGCGCGGGCCAGCGCGAAAAACTGGCGCGAATAGCCGAGAATGATGCCGTGAAAGCTGGCGATCAGTCCGAACAGGCCGATCCAGACCAACATATGCATCCACCTGGAATTTTCGCCGACGATCATTTTCATCGCCTGCGGCAGCGGATCGTTAATATCCGACAGCGTGCGCCAGTCGCCCGCGCCGCCCGCCAGCAGCATTACGCCGATCGCCAGCACCACCAGGGTAATGATGCCGGTGATATAGGCTTTGGGAATGGTGCGCTTCGGATCTTTCGCCTCTTCGGCCGCCATCGCCGCTCCCTCAATCGCCAGGAAAAACCAGATAGCGAAGGGAATGGCGGCGAAAATGCCGGAAAGCGCCGGCAGGCCGAAGCTGTCGCTGCCCGCCCAGCCGTTGGCGACGAAGTTGGCCAGGCTGAAGCCCGGCGACACCACGCCCATAAACACCAGCAGCTCCGCCACCGCCAGCACCGTCACCACCAGTTCGAACATCGCCGCCAGCTTCACGCCGAGGATATTCAGGGTCATAAACAGCAGGTAAGCGCCCACCGCCGCGGTTTTGGGATTGAGTGCCGGAAACTGCACGTTAAGGTAGGCGCCGATCGCCATGGCGATCGCTGGCGGGGCGAAAACGAATTCGATCAACGTCGCCATACCGGCGATCAGGCCGCCGGTTTCGCCGAAGGCGCGACGGCTGTAGGCGAAAGGGCCGCCGGCGTGCGGTATTGCGGTAGTCAGCTCGGTAAAGCTAAAGATAAAACAGGTATACATGGTGGCGATCAGCGCGGTGGTGATGAGAAAGCCGAGCGTGCCCGCCACGCCCCAGCCGTAACTCCAGCCGAAATATTCCCCGGAAATCACCAGGCCAACCGCGATCCCCCAGAGATGCAGAGTGCCCAACGTGGGTTTTAACGTGCTCGTCATAGTTTCATCCCCGTGATGATTTGACAGTGCAGGGCCGGAACCGCGCCCCGTAATCGTTTGCGCTACAGTAAAGGGGATAATGCCGCCACTTTCGTCGGGAAAACTTGACGCGGGCGCAGTGAGTTTTGTCTTCCGAGGTCAACCTTGCGCCGGGAAACGCGCCCGTTGCGCGCTGCGGTCAATTTTGGGTCGCCTGAGGTCAAGCGGATCGGCGGCGCGCATTCCATGCTGATAACCCTGTTGTCATCACCGGAGCATGAACCATGAGCGCTAAACAATACGACACGCTGAACGACGCTGAACTGACTGTGCTGGCGCAGCGGGCGCTGGCGCGCTATCCGGCCGCGCTGCAGGGCGAACTGAGCCTGCTGTGCCGTTCGGAAAACGCCACCTTTCTGCTGCGGGCGGCGGGCAAAAAGTACGCCCTGCGCCTGCACCGCGGCGGCTATCATCAGAAAGCGGATATTCTCAGCGAGCTGCACTGGTTGGAGGCGCTGCGCGAGACCGGCATCGTGGTGCCGGAGGCGGTGCAGGACCGCGAGGGCGAAAAGGTGCAGACGCTGCCGTTAGCGGACGGAACGACGCGGCATGCGGTGCTGTTCCACTGGATTGACGGCGAAATGCCGACCACCGAGGTCGATCCCGCTGCTTTCCAACAGCTGGGCCATATCACCGCGCGCCTGCATCAGCACAGCAAGGCATGGCGAAAGCCTGCCGGTTTTCAGCGCATTATCTGGGATCATCACACTATGGTCAGCGATCAGAGCCATTGGGGACGCTGGCAGGACGCGCCTAACCTCGATCCGGCCGATCATGCAATCGTTGAGGAGGCGATCGCCCGTATCGGCCAGGAGCTGGCGACATTCGGCAAAGGCGAAGATCGCTACGGCCTGATTCACGCCGATTTGCGTCTGACCAACCTGCTGCTGCACCGGGGCGAAACGCGGGTGATCGATTTCGACGACTGCGGCTTCGGCTGGTATCTGCACGATCTGGCGGCGGCGATCAGCTTCGTCGAGCATCATCCGCGCGCGGCGGAGTGGGTCGATCACTGGATCCGCGGCTACGAGCAGGTGGCGCATATCAGCGATGAAGAGATGGCGCAGGTGCCGACGCTGCTGATCCAGCGCCGCATTCAGCTTACCGCCTGGGTCGGCTCCCATGCGGAAACCGAAATGGCGCGCAGCCTCGGACCGCGCTGGGCCGATCATTCGGTGCGCCTCTGCCGCCGCTACCTGGAGACGCAGCAGCTGCCGATCGGTGCCTGACGCACCAGCGCCGGGCGCGGCTGCGCCCTCGCGGTGCTTGTCATCGTCGCGCGGCGGGGCAGGAGAGGAATTTCTCGTCTCTGCGGCTTGGTACGGAAATTGCTGGATAAGCTTATCTTCCTCCCGTAGCGCATCCAGTGAGGCGACCATGAATATGATGATGAGACAGCCCGACGCCGTGGCCTCAGTATCCGCCGCCGCCGGCAATCGCGGCGTGCTGGCCGCAGCGGCCACCGGTTTAGGCGATTTTATCGACGCCAAAGGCGGCGACGTCGATCGCATCTTCGGCATTAGCGGCATCGATCCTGAACAGCTTGCCAGCCCGACGCTGAGCCTCGGGTTGGTGAACTATTGCCGCGTCATGGAGGAGGCGGCGCGCCATTCCGGCTTCGATAATTTCGGTTTGCACTACGGCAGGCAGTTCAAACCACAATCACTGGGGCTGATCGGCTATATCGGACTTTGTTCCGGCACGCTGGAGCAGGCGCTGCACAATGTGGTGAACGCCTTTCCCTGGCATCAGCACGATACCCTGACCCGACTGGTGGACAAAGGCGACTGCTGGCGCCTGGATTACCAGGTTCGCCACGGCGCGATCCTGTTACGCCGCCAGGATGCCGAGCTGACGCTGGGCATGTTTCTCAACCTGATCCGGCACGTCGCCGGCAAGCGCTGGGCGCCGCGCGAGGTTCACTTCGAACATCCGCGTCCTGAACAATGGCATGACCACTGCAAGGTGTTCGATGCGCCGGTCTGGTTCGATCAACCTTTCAATTCGTTAATCATCCCGAAGCGTGACCTGCTGCGCGCCATGCCGGAGAGCGATCCCGTTCTGCTGACCGTGATGCAGGACGCCATTCGCCGTCTTAACAGCGCGGCCACGCAGCAGAATCTGGTGGAGCAGGCGCGTTCGCAGGTGCATCTCTCGCTAATGCAGGGGGAACCTGCGCTGGAAGAGGTGGCGGAGAAGATGGGATTATCGAGCTGGTCGCTTCAGCGCCGCCTGCGGGAAGAGGGGATAAGCTTCAGCGCGCTGGTGGATAACGTACGCTGCGAGATGGCGACGCACTATTTGCAGCAGAAGCAGCTGTCGATTTCCGAGATGGCGTTGCTGCTGGGCTATTCAGAAGTCAGCGCCTTTTCCCGCGCCTTTCGCCGCTGGTTCGGCATCAGCCCGCGCCAGTGGCGGCAGGAGGGGCCTGCGGCGTAGCCGGCGCGAATTCAAACCAGGCGGGCTGCTGCGGATTGGGCGGAGCCGGAAGCGCGGAGGTTCCGCCGACCAGCTGCCAGGCGCGCAGGCAGAGCGGCTCGTCGCCTTCCGCCCGTATCACGGCGAAGCGTCCCGGCTGGCTCCAGAGCAGCGTGACGCGGCAGCGCTGCCCGGAATAGCGATGGGCATCGGTAAAGGACGCGTTGAGTTTTTGCTGCATCTCATTAGCCCATTTGCAGGATGCTGCGGTGCCCGGCTTTGCCGGGTCGCACAGGTTGTCAGACGCAGACTGCGCTGTTTCCTGATGATTAACGCAGGAGACCGCTAAAAACAGTATGGCGGACGGCAGCAAAAATCTGGCTAATCTGTTGGCTGAATGCATTGATGTGACCTTCCCGATCCTGAAGTTGTTTTGCGCATTGCCAATAGTCTACAGACCCGTTCGATTTACGCTATGGCATAAATCCGACAGGCGTTATGGAGAGCGCCCGTTTTCTCAGACCGGCAGCTCCAGCTTGCTGTAGCCCAGTCCATTCATTTTCCGCACCTTGATCTGTACCGGAATACGCTCTTTCATCGCCTCCACGTGGCTGATGACGCCGATGGTTTTGCCGCTGGCGTTGAGCGCGTCCAGCGCATCGAGCGCCGCGTCCAGCGTCTCGGCGTCCAGCGTGCCGAAGCCTTCATCCAGAAACAGCGACTCGATGCGGGTTTTATGGCTGACCAGGTCGGAGAGCGCCAGCGCCAGCGCCAGGCTGACCAGAAAACTCTCGCCGCCGGAGAGGGTGCGCGTGTCGCGCGTGGCGTCGGCCTGCCAGGTATCCATCACGTCTAGCTCCAGCGTATCCGTGGTTTTACGCTGCAACAGATAGCGGCCATGCAGCCGATCGAGCTGCTTGTTCGCCAGCCACACCAGATGATCCAGCGTCAGTCCCTGAGCGAAACGGCGGAACTTGTCGCCGCTGGCGGAGCCCACCAGATCGTTTAACCGACTCCACTGCTCCAGCGCCTGAGCCTCATCAGCGATCTGCTGCATTAGCGATTGCTGCTGCTGGCGCAGTGCGGCGTCGCTTTGCAATTGCTGCTGGGCTTCGCCCTGTTGGCGCGCATTTTCACGCAGCTGCAGACGCAGCTGTTCCAGCTGCCGATCCAGCCAGTCCGCGTCATCCGGCGTATTGTCCGGCCTGACGCCACGATGTTCAGCGACGCGCAGGCCGATCTGCTCGCAGAGCGCCCGCTGCTGCTCTCGTTGCTGGTCGCGCTGTCGCAGCTGATCGCGCAGCGCCTCCGCTTCCTGCTCCGCCAGCAGCGCCGCCTGGAAAGCGGCTTCGTCGGCGAAATCGCTTCGCGTCAGCGCCTGAGCGAATGCCTGCTGCGCCGCCGTCAGCTGATGGGTCAGCGTCTGCTGGCGATCCCGCAGGGCATTATGCTGCCCGTTCAGGGTATTGGCGGCGCTTTGCGCCTGCTGCCAGCGCGCCAGCTGTTCAGCCAGCTGCGTCTCCTGCTGCGTCAGCTGCTGCTGCGTCTGCTGACGCGCCGCCTGCACCGATTGCTCGCCGAAGCGCGCGCGGCGCTGCGCCAGCAGGCTCGCCGTTTGCTGTTGCCGTTGCTGCTGCGCCTGTTGCAGTTCGCTCAGCTGCTGTTGCTGTTTCTCCTGCGTTTGCTGCAAGTTTTGCCACTGGCTTTCGGCGCGCGCCAGCTCCGGCTGCAACTCAGCGAGCGTGCGCTCGCTCTCCTGCCAGCGCTGCCAGCTGCTCTGGCGCGCGGCCAGCCAGCTGTCGCGTTCCGCCGCGTCGGGAAGCGTCAGGCGATGCTGCTCCAGCTCCTGTCGCAGCGTGCCGTTCAGCGTCTCCAGCTGCGTCTGTTCCTGCCGCTGGCGCTGAAGCAGCGCCTCAAGATTCTGCTGCTGGCTCTGTAACTGCTGCTGCGTCAGCAGCAGCGCCTGCTGATGCTGCTGCCAGGCCTGTTGATGCTGCTGCCAGCGATCTTTCGCCTGCTGTAGCTGGCGGGCGGCCGCCTCGTGCTGCTGTAACAGTTGGAGGAGCTGCGTTTCCTGCTGCTCCTGTTCGTTGAGCCAGCGGGACGGCGCCTCCGCCTCGCCGATGGGGAAGGTGAGCGCCAGCTCACCGTAAATTGCCTGCCATTGCTGGGTCAGAACTTCCAGCTGCTGGTTCAGCTCGGTGATTTCCTGCGCGAGATTCTGCTGCGTCAGCTCAGCCTGACGCAGCTGTTCGCGCTTCGCCGTGCCATCCTCGTAGAGCGCCCGCACGCTCTGCTTAAGTGCCGCCAGTCGACGCTGGTTGTCGCTCGGCTGCAGCTGGCTGTATTGCTCGATCGCCGGATGGCTGCAGGAGCCGCAGAGCGGGCAGGGCTGATGCGGCGCCAGCCGGGCGCGATGTTCCGCCAGGCTGGCGATCTGCTGCTCAAGCGCGCAGATTTTTTCCACATCCTGGAACTGCTGTTGCTCCGCCTTGTAGCGCTGGCGCAGGGCGGCCAGGTCCGCCTCCATCTGCTGGCGCGCCTGCTCTTGCGCCGTATGACGCTGCTGGCGCGTCGTCAGCTGCTGCCGCAACGGCTGCCAACGGGAGAGGATCAGCGTCAGCTGCTGACGCGCCGGACGGGCGGCGTTCAGCGCGGCGATCTGCTGGCGCAGCGTCTCGCCGGCATGCTGCTGTTCCAGCGCGCTGAGGGCCTGCTCCGCCTGGCGAACAGCCTGCAGCGCCTGCTGTTCCGCCTGTTGCAGCGGCTGCGTCTGCTGTGCGCTGTCGTCGATCTGCCGTTGCTGACGATCGCTCTGTTGTTGCTGCTGAGCAACCTGCTGCGTCAGCGCGGCGAGCGCCTGCTCGCGCTCTGCGATGCGGGCGAAGCGATCCTGCCACAGGCGCAGCGATTTGCCCCAGCGCGCGATATCCGCCTG
>DENB01000055.1:0-305 GCA_002359495.1 Enterobacteriaceae bacterium UBA2655 | reverse complement strand
CGCGGCGATTTGCTGATCGAGCGGGGCGATCTCATCGGCGATAAGCCGCTCCTGCTGCTGCTGTGCCTGCAACAGCGCCTGACGCGCGCTCTGCAGCTGGTGGTAGCTCTGCTGTTCCGTTTGCTGCGCCTGTTCCGCCTGTTGCCACTGCGCTTCCAGCTGCTGCTGCTGTTGCGTCAGCTGTTGCTGTTCCGCCTTCAGCCGGTCGCGCTGCTGCCAGTCGGCGCGCAGTTTTTCCGCCGGCTCGCCGCGCGCCAGCCGCTGACGGAGCGGCTCGGCGTCGCGCCAGCTTTGCTCCGCCCGAT
>DENB01000032.1 GCA_002359495.1 Enterobacteriaceae bacterium UBA2655 | reverse complement strand
TCGGCGCGCTGCTGCTGGCGGCAGGCTGGGCGATCGCCGTGCCGGGCATCGCGGCGCAGTGGCGGCTCGGCTGGGAATTTCGCTGGTCCGGCTTTTTTCTTCAGGCGCCGCGCGATCTCGCCAGCCCGTTGCTCAGCCTTGGCTATGCGGCGCTCTGTTTCGCCTGGTGGCCGCAGATCTCTCGCTGGCGCATCAGCGCCGCCATTCAGTGCGTAGGGCGCATGGCGCTCTCTAACTATCTGTTGCAGACCCTGATTTGCACCACGCTGTTTTATCGCTTTCACCTTTACATGCATTTCGATCGCCTGACGCTGCTCGCCTTCGTGCCGCTGGTCTGGCTGATTAACCTGCTGTTCTCCGTTATCTGGCTGCGCTACTTTCCTCAGGGGCCGCTGGAGTGGATCTGGCGTTATCTGACGCGTCTGTCCGCTGGCGACGCCAGGAATAATGCCCGCCTCAGATGATGACTGCCATCACAAAGGTTGCAGAATTGTATGTAACCGCTTTCATCCGTGTGACCTGTTTCACGCTGTATCGCCAGCCCGCCTGACAGAATAGTGCGCGTACTCTTATAAGGCGCAACGCGCACTTTTCCTCCTCTGTGGAACCTCTGCATGATAACGATTCGTGATGTGGCTCGTCTGGCTGGCGTGTCGGTAGCGACCGTCTCGCGCGTACTGAACAACAGCAGCGTCGTTACGCCGGAAACCCGTGACGCCGTCTTGCAGGCGGTGGAATCGCTGGGTTACCGTCCGAACGCCAATGCCCAGGCGCTGGCGACGCAGATCAGCGATACCATCGGCGTGGTGGTGATGGACGTCTCCGATCCCTTTTTCGGCGCGCTGGTGAAAGCGGTGGATACCGTGGCGCAGCGCAGGCAAAAACACGTATTAATCAGCAACTCCTGGCATCAGGAAGAGAAAGAGCGTCATGCGATCGAAGTGCTGATGCGTCAGCGCTGCCATGCGCTGGTGGTGCATGCGAAAACGCTTTCAGACGCCGAACTGGCTGTTTTTATGGAGCAAGTGCCGGGCATGGTGCTGATTAACCGCAGCGTGCCCGGTTATGAGTATCGCTGCGTCTGTCTGGATAACATCAGCGGCTCGCTGATGGCGACGCGTATGCTGCTGCAACAGGGGCATACGCGCATCGGCTATCTCTGCTCAGGCCACCCGATCGAGGATGCGGAGCAACGCCGCGCAGGCTGGTTGCAGGCGCTGGCGGAGCAGGGGATCGCGCCGCCGGAAGGATGGATCGCCAGCGGCGAGCCGGACATGCAGGGCGGCGAGGCGGCGATGGTGGAGTTGCTGGGACGCAACCAGCATTTAACCGCAGCCTTCGCCTATAACGACGGCATGGCGGCCGGCGCGCTGACCGCCCTGAAGGACAACGGCATTCAGGTGCCGCAGCACTTTTCCATCATTGGCTTCGATGATATTCCCATCTCCCGCTACACCGACCCGCAGCTGACGACGGTGCGTTATCCCATTGTTTCCATGGCGAAACTGGCGACCGAGCTGGCGCTGAAAGGCGCGGCCGGGGAGCTGGATCGCAACGCGACTCACTGCTTTATGCCTACCCTGGTGCGCCGCCATTCGGTTGCCGGTCGGTAAAATGTGGCGCGCGTCACTATTCAGTGGTCGGCTCGATGTAACCGTTTTCAATCTGTGATTGTATTCACAGTTAATTAACATGACGCTCTTTATGATGGCTGCGTCTTATCGACTGAAACATTATGTAACGCCGTCTCTCTCCTTCTGTTGGCGTGTTTCAGTAAAAGATTCAAAGGATTAACTCTATCTGTCTGGAAGCGTTAGCGCACAGGGAAGTCAGGATTTGGACTGCGGTCCAGCGGCTAAGCGTAACGTTTATGTAAACCCCGCCTCGCCGATCGTTTTTTACTGTTTGTTTTGCCCTCCCGTAAGGTGCGGCAGAGCAAGAACTACCCTGCAAAAAAACCGGAGATACCATGAATAAGAAGGTTTTCACGCTCACTGCTTTGGTTGCCAGCATGATGTTCGGCGCAACCGCTCATGCCGCGGACGCGCGTATCGGCGTCACCATCTATAAATATGACGACAACTTTATGTCGATGGTGCGCAAAGATATTGAGAAAGAAGCCAAAACCGTCGGCGGCGTGCAGCTGTTAATGAATGACTCGCAAAACGACCAGTCCAAGCAGAACGATCAGATCGACGTGCTGATGGCGAAAGGGGTGAAGGCGCTGGCGATTAACCTGGTCGACCCGGCGGCGGCGGCGGTAGTGGTCGATAAAGCGCGCAGCAACGATGTGCCAATTGTGTTCTTCAACAAAGAGCCGAACGCCAAAGTGCTGGCCGGTTACGACAAAGCGTATTACGTCGGCACCGACTCGAAAGAGTCCGGCATTATCCAGGGCCAGCTGATCGAGAAACACTGGAAAGCCACGCCCGCCTGGGATTTGAATAAAGACGGCCAGATTCAGTTCGTGCTGCTGAAAGGCGAGCCGGGCCACCCGGATGCCGAAGCGCGCACCAAATACGTTATCGACACGCTGAACAAAGACGGCGTAAAAACCCAGCAGCTGGCGATGGATACCGCCATGTGGGATACCGCGCAGGCGAAAGACAAAATGGACGCATGGCTCTCCGGTCCGAATGCCGATAAAATCGAAGTGATCATCGCCAACAACGACGCCATGGCGATGGGCGCGGTCGAAGCGCTGAAGGCGCATAACAAAACCTCGATTCCGGTCTTCGGCGTGGATGCGCTGCCGGAAGCGCTGGCGCTGGTAAAATCAGGTGCGATGGCAGGCACCGTGCTGAACGACGCGCAAAACCAGGCGAAAGCGACGCTGGATATGGCGAAAAACCTGGCGGACGGCAAGCAGGCCACCGACGGCACCAGCTTCAAAATAACCGACAAGATTGTGCGCGTGCCTTACATCGCGGTTGATAAAGATAATCTGTCGCAGTTCACGAAATAACCTCGTTCCGGGCGCGGCCGACGGCTGCGCCTTTTTTCTCGTGACCCACGTTTTTTTAGCCAGGTAAATTATGGCCAGTGATAATCCGACCGCGCAGCGTGAATACCTGCTGGAAATGACGAATGTGTCAAAATCATTTCCCGGGGTAAAAGCTCTGGATAATGTGAATTTAAAAGTGCGGCCACATTCCGTTCACGCCTTGATGGGTGAAAACGGCGCCGGTAAATCCACATTATTAAAATGCCTGTTTGGTATTTACAGTAAAGATACGGGGAGCATTCTTTTTCAGGGCAAAGAAGTTAATTTTAAAAGTTCGAAAGAGGCGCTGGAAAACGGCGTCTCTATGGTGCACCAGGAGCTGAACCTGGTATTACAGCGCACCGTAATGGATAACATGTGGCTGGGTCGCTATCCACGTAAAGGCTTTTTCGTCGATCAGGAGAAAATGTATCGCGATACCAAAGCGATTTTCGACGAGCTGGATATCAATATCGACCCGCGCGATAAGGTCGCGCATTTGTCGGTTTCGCAAATGCAGATGATCGAAATCGCCAAAGCGTTCTCTTACGATGCCAAAATCGTCATTATGGACGAGCCGACCTCGTCGCTGACGGAAAAAGAGGTGAATCATCTGTTCACCATTATTCGTAAGCTGAAAGATCGCGGCTGCGGCATCGTCTATATCTCACACAAGATGGAAGAGATATTTCAGCTGTGCGATGAAATTACGATTTTGCGCGACGGGCAGTGGATCGCCACCCAGCCGCTGGAAGGGCTGGATATGGATAAGATCATCGCCATGATGGTCGGGCGCTCCCTTAATCAGCGCTTCCCGGATAAAACCAACGTGCCGGGCGAAGTGATCCTGGAAGTGCGCAACCTGACCTCGTTGCGCCAGCCGTCGATCCGCGACATCTCGTTCGATCTGCATAAAGGGGAGATCCTCGGCGTCGCCGGACTGGTGGGGGCGAAACGCACCGATATTGTGGAAACCCTGTTCGGCATTCGCGAGAAGGCGAGCGGCACCATTAAGCTGCACGGCAAAGCGATCAACAACCACAGCGCCAACGAGGCGATTAACCACGGCTTTGCGCTGGTGACCGAAGAACGTCGCTCCACCGGTATTTATGCGTTTCTCGATATTGGATTTAATTCCCTTATTTCCAATATCCGCAAATATAAAAACTCAATGGGGCTGCTGGATAATAAGCGAATGAAAAGCGATACCCAATGGGTTATCGATGCGATGCGGGTAAAAACCCCGGGACATCATACGCAAATCGGATCGCTTTCCGGCGGCAACCAGCAAAAGGTGATTATTGGACGCTGGTTATTAACCCAACCTGAAATTCTGATGCTTGATGAGCCGACGCGCGGCATTGACGTCGGTGCGAAATTCGAAATCTATCAGCTGATTGCCGAACTGGCGAAAAGAGAGAAGGGCATCATTATTATCTCCTCCGAAATGCCGGAACTGCTGGGGATCACCGATCGTATTTTGGTTATGAGTAATGGTCAGGTAGCGGGCATTGTGGATACCAAAACAACCACGCAGAACGAAATATTGCGTTTAGCGTCATTACACCTTTAATGAAGCAAGGGCTGTTAACATGAAAGCGACTACAAAAAAGAATGCGCTAACCTGGTTAAAAGAGGGCGGCATTTATGTCGTGCTGCTGGTTTTGCTGGCAATTATTATTTTCCAGGATCCGACGTTTTTAAGCTTGATGAACCTGAGTAATATTCTCACGCAATCTTCCGTGCGTATTATTATCGCGCTCGGCGTGGCGGGGCTGATCGTTACCCAGGGCACTGACCTCTCCGCCGGACGTCAGGTTGGTCTGGCGGCGGTGGTGGCGGCGACGCTGCTGCAATCGATGGAAAACGCCAATAAGGTGTTTCCGTCGCTGGATACGGTGCCGATTCCGCTGGTAATTCTGATCGTGTGCGCCATCGGCGCGGTGATTGGCCTGGTCAACGGCCTGGTGATCGCCTATCTGAAGGTGACGCCCTTTATCACCACGCTGGGCACCATGATTATCGTCTACGGCATCAACTCGCTCTACTACGACTACGTCGGCGCCTCGCCGATCGCCGGCTTCGATGCCGGCTTCTCGAAATTCACCCAGGGCTTTTTGCGCTTCGGCGACTTTAAACTCTCCTACATCACTTTCTACGCGCTGGTCGCGATTGTGTTTGTCTGGATCCTGTGGAACAAAACGCGCTTTGGTAAAAATATTTTCGCCATCGGCGGCAACCCGGAAGCGGCGAAAGTATCAGGCGTCAACGTCAACCTGAACCTGATTCTGGTCTATGCGCTCTCCGGCGTGTTCTACGCCTTCGGCGGGATGCTGGAAGCGGGCCGCATCGGCAGCGCCACCAATAACCTCGGCTTTATGTATGAGCTGGATGCGATCGCCGCGTGCGTGGTGGGCGGGGTCTCCTTCGCCGGCGGCGTGGGCACGGTCGCCGGGGTAGTCACCGGGGTCATTATCTTTACCGTCATTAACTACGGCCTAACCTATATCGGCGTCAACCCTTACTGGCAGTACATCATCAAGGGCGGCATCATTATCTTCGCCGTGGCGCTGGATTCGCTGAAATATTCCCGCAAGAAGTAAAAAACACTCTGAAGCGCGCGCTGTCCGTTCACGGGCAGCGCGTTTTTATTGCTTTATCCAAAAGGGATTGCCCGTCTGCCATCGCAACCTCTGGCTGCAGGCGTCGGCACTAGCGGCGCTTTTGCTCCAGCCCCAGCAGCTGCTCGGGCGTGACCGCCGGATAGCTGGGCGCGTCCTGCGGAATTTCATGAATTGCCGGAATCGGCACCAGCGGACCAAGAAAACGCGGCTCGCGCTTCATGATATAGAGATCCACCAGCGCCCCGAGACGCGCCGCGACTTCGCGCAGACGCACGCTGAGCATGTTTTTGGGCGAGGGCACCGCATAACACTGCGCCTGAATGCCGAGATGCAGCGCGATAAACAGTGCGCGCTCGCAGTGGAAACGCTGGGTGATAATAATGAAATCGTTGGTATCGAACACTTTGCGCGTGCGGACGATCGAGTCCAGCGTGCGGAATCCCGCATAGTCCAGCACGATATCCGCCGGCGCGACGCCTGCTTTGATCAGATCGCGCCGCATGGTCATCGGCTCGTTATAGCTCAGCAGCGCATTATCGCCGCTCAGCAGCAGATAGTTGACCTTGCCGCTGTTGTAGGCGTTAAGCGCGCCCTGCATGCGGTAGAGATAATACTGATTGATGACGCCGGCGCGGTAATACTTGGCGGTGCCCAACACGACGCCGACCTGACGGTGAGGCAGCGAGGCGACGTTCTCGTAAATGTAAGGGGCGGTTTTCCAGCCGATCCAGCGATCCAGAGCGAGCGCAGCCGCCACCATCATTAAGATGATGATAAACAGACCAAAGAAAATGCGTTTCAGCATGCGCCCCGGTGTCCGATTTAAGATAAATTCGATCGCTCAAGGCTACTTGAGGCGTAGCGGGGAAGCAAGTTAAGGCCGGTTGGCTGAGGGTTTTTTAAGCGATGCCGGACCGTTCGGGGTCCGGCAACAGCGCTTAAATCGAGGTGCGACGATAGTGGCGGTACTGCGGCAGCCAGAAGTTATTCGCCACCGCCTGCGATAGCACATCTTCCGAGGTGACCACGGCGACGCCCGCCAGCTGCGCCGCTTTGCCCACTTCCATAGCGATCACTTTCGACACGCCCTGAATATCTTTGATCTCCGGCAGTACTGGACCTGCGCCTTCGTTCACCAGCGGCGAACAGTCGGCCAGCGCGCGGCTGGCGGTCATCAGCATCGAGTCGGTGACGCGCGTCGCGCCCGACGCGATCACCCCAAGGCCGATGCCGGGGAAGATATAGGAGTTGTTGCACTGGGCGATAGGGTAGGTTTTCCCTTTCCAGGTCACCGGCGCGAAAGGACTGCCGGTCGCCACCAGCGCGGCCCCGTCGGTCCAGGCGATGATATCGGCCGGCGTCGCTTCCACGCGCGAGGTCGGGTTGGAGAGCGGCATCACGATAGGGCGCGCGCAGTGCTTGTGCATCTCGCGAATAATCTCTTCGGTGAACAGGCCCGGCTGGCCGGAGACGCCGATCAGAATATCGGGTTTGGCGTTGCGCACCACGTCGAGCAGCGAAATGGAGTCGCTGGCGACATCCCACTCTTTGAGATTTTCGCTCTTCTGCACCAGTCGGCTCTGGAAATCGAGCAGGTTCGGCAGTTTGTCGGTCAGCAGGCCGAAGCGATCCACCATCATGACGCGGGCGCGCGCCTCTTCATTGCTCAACCCTTCCGATTTCATCTGGGCGATAATCTGTTCGGCGATGCCGCAGCCCGCTGAACCGGCACCGAGGAACACCACTTTCTGTTCGCACAGGCGGCTTCCGGCGGCGCGGCTGGCGGCGATCAACGTGCCGACCGTCACGGCGGCGGTGCCCTGAATATCGTCGTTGAAGCAGCAGACCTCGTCGCGATAGCGCTCCAGCAGCGGCATGGCGTTTTTCTGCGCGAAATCTTCAAACTGCAGCAGCACCTTCGGCCAGCGGCGCTTCACCGCCTGGATAAATTCATTCACGAAGGCGTCGTACTCTTCGCCGGTAATGCGCGGATGACGCCAACCCATATAGAGCGGATCGTTAAGCAGCTGTTGGTTGTTAGTACCCACGTCCAGCACCACGGGCAGGGTATACGCCGGGCTGATGCCGCCGCAGGCGGTATAAAGGGAGAGCTTGCCGATAGGAATGCCCATGCCGCCGATGCCCTGGTCGCCGAGGCCGAGAATACGCTCGCCGTCGGTCACCACAATCACCTTCACGTTCTGCTTGGTGGCGTTCTGCAGCATATCTTCGATGCGGTCGCGGTTCGGATAAGAGATAAAGACGCCGCGTGCGCGACGGTAGATTTCCGAAAAGTGTTCGCAGGCCGCGCCGACCGTCGGGGTATAGATGATCGGCATCATCTCTTCGAGATGGTTGTCCAGCAGGCGGTAGAACAGGGTTTCGTTGGTATCCTGAATGTTGCGCAGGTAGACATGTTTATCGTTGTTGTTTTTGAAGTCCTGGAACTGGCGCCAGGCGCGCTGCGCCTGCTCTTCAATCGACTCTACCGCTTCGGGCAACAGGCCGTTGAGGTTAAATTCATTACGCTCTTCAATCGAGAACGCGCTGCCTTTATTCAGCAAAGGAAATTCCAACAGAATCGGGCCAGCGTAAGGGATATAAAGCGGACGTTTACTCTCGTAGTCGAGTTCCATGCGGTATTTGCTCCGGTTTCGGTTATTTTCTGGTGTAACGCCCGGCAAGGCGATGCCAGCCTTCATCGGTGTGAAGTCATTCTGGCGTCCGATCCTATGAAATTTCTGAAAGATGTACAGCTTTTGTTAATGAAAGTCGCTAAAAGTTCGTCAGGCGCGGCTAAGAGCGACCACGTCAAGCTGCGGGCAGCCGAGCGCGGCGAGCGTGGCGCGGGTGGCGTCGCGCTGTGTTAACATCGCGTTATCCGTTTCCGCCAGCACTGCCCGCTGGATCTGCCGACAATCTTCGCCCTGCATATTCAACAGGATCAGCGCCGCCTGCAACGGCGGCAGCGTGGGGTTAAAAGCCGCATTCTCTGCGTAACGACCCGCGACGATACTTCCTGAAGCGCTGAGCAGCGCGACGCCGCTGTGCGACTGGCTGTAAGGCGCATGGCTGGCGTTGGCGGCGGCGATAGCCGCCTGGCTCAACGCGTCGCCCTGCCGGACGTAGCCGTGATCCACCTTATCCAGCAGCAGATCGTTGATCGCCAAATCGCGCGGGCCGAAGGCATCCGGCAAAAAGTCCGCCAGGGTGCCGACAGCGCGATCCGGCAGGCTGATGCGGATCGCCGTGCCGCTGTTCAGCTCGTTCATAAACTGACGGCAATGGCCGCAGGGCGTGTAGTTTACCGTAATCGTTTCCAGACGCGCTTCGCCACGTAGCCAGGCGTGGGTGATGGCGCTCTGCTCCGCATGCACCGTTTGCTGCAGAGGCGTATGGAGAAACTCCATGTTGGCGCCGAAGTACCAGTGGCCACTGACGCCGCGCGCAATGGCGCCGACGTTGAAACGGGAGACCGGCGCCAGCGCGCAGGCCGCCGCCAGCGGCAGCAGCGCCAACGCCAGCGCGTCAGCGTCCAGCCCGGTTTGCTGTTGCAGCGTGGCGATCTGCGCAGGGGTCAGCACCGCCTGAAAACGGGTATCGTCCAGCAGGGGCTGGATCGCCGACTGTAACGGCTCCGCCAGCGTGCTGAAAGCGGAGTGAAAACGTGAATGCATGATGGCCTCGGCAGGATAGGGTCAGGCGGCCGCGTGCCGCTTAAGGTTTTATATGTGATCTGTATCGCTCTGACAATGCAAGCATTTCAGCGCGTTTCAACTTTGCGAGATCTCTCGCAAAGTTTCAGCCAAACCAGTGCAGCAATAAGGGAAAAAGAAAGGGCGCCAACAGCGAGGTAATGATTCCGCAGATCACCAGCGCCAGCGAACTAAAGGCGCCTTCCTGAAAATCGATCTCGGCGCAGCGCGCGGTGCCCAGCGCATGCGAGGCGTTGCCGATCGCCAGTCCGCGCGACGCTTTGGTTTTAATGCGAAACAGATCGAGCAGCATATGGCCGAACACCGCGCCGAATACCCCGGCGATCAGCACGCAAATTGCGCTGATGGCGGGAATGCCGTGCAGCGAACCGGAGACCGCCATGGCGATCGGCGTAGTAACCGATTTCGGCATGATGGTGGCGGCGATTTGCGGCGTGGCGCCCATCCACAGGGCGATGGCGGTGCCGGAAATCATCGCCGTCATGCTGCCGACGAAGCAGACGCTGACGATCGATTTCCAGCGCGCGCGGATCTGATGCATCTGTTCATACAGCGGCAGCGCCAGCGCCACCACCGCAGGCTGCAACAGCTGGTTCAGGATACTGCTGCCGGCAAAATAGCGTGCGTAGGGCATATGCGTCAGCAACAGAATGGGAATAATAATCGCCATCGAGACCAGCAGCGGATTGAGCAGCGAGATTTTCAGTCTGACCGCCAGCTTGCGAGCAAGATAAAAGGCGCCGAGAGTCAGCGGCAGCGACCACCAGAAATCACTCATCATCCTGCTCCTGAATGCGGCGCGGGCCGTGCAGCCGGTGTGAACTGAAACCCACCACCGTCAGCACCAGCAGGGTACTGATGACGCAGGAGACCACGATCGGTCCGAACTGCGCGCTGAGCACATCGGTATAGTTGATGACGCCGACGCTGATCGGCACGAACAGCAGCGCCATATTGCGGATAATCAGGTGGCAACCCGGCTTTACCCAGCGCACCGGCAGGATCTGAAAAGCGAGCAGGGCGAACAGGATCAGCATGCCGAGAATGCTGCCGGGAATGGCGATCGGCAAGAGCAGGGCTAGGCCGTTACCGGCGTAGAGACAAAGATAGATAATGATAAAGGCGCGCAGATAGCGCCAGCTGACAGACAGCACGGTGGGCATGACAGGCTCCTGTTTACTTTGTGCTTATCATACGCTTAATAAGATTAGCGTGCTAGCGATCACAATTATCGCCGGGAATCGCCTTCAGGAGAGGGGGAAAATATCAATTTCCCCCTCTTCCGCAGGCGGAAGAGGGGAAACCGCAGAGCGCTTATTTCACCGGCATGCCGGGCTGCGCGCCGCTGTCAGCGGAGAGAATAAAGAGATCTTTTCCGCCGGGACCTGCCGACAGCACCATGCCTTCAGAGACGCCGAAGCGCATTTTGCGCGGCGCGAGATTAGCGACAACGATAGTCAGACGCCCCACCAGCACGGCCGGATCCGGGTACGCCGCGCGAATGCCGGAGAAGATCTGACGCTTCTCGCCGCCCAGATCCAGCTCAAGGCGCAGCAGCTTGTCGGAACCGTCCACCAGTTCCGCTTTTTCGATCAGCGCCACACGCATATCGACTTTGGCGAAATCGTCGATGGTGATGGCGTCGCCGATCGGCGCGTCGGCCAGCGCACCGGCCGCAGGCTTGTTCGCGGCGGCGGAATCCTCTTTCGAGGCGTCGACCAGCGCGGTGACTTTGCTCATCTCAATACGGCTGTAGAGCGCTTTAAAGGCTGACACCTCGTGATCGAGCAACGGCTGCGCGATGCCGTCCCAGCTCAGCTCGCTGTTCAGGAAGGTTTCGGCGCGAGCGCTCAGCGACGGCATCACCGGCTTCAGCCAGGTCATCAGCACGCGGAACAGGTTGATGCCCATCGAGCAGATCGCCTGCAGGTCGGCGTCGCGGCCTTCCTGTTTCGCCACTACCCAGGGCGCCTGCTCATCCACATAACGGTTGGCTAAATCGGCCAGCGCCATGATTTCGCGGATCGCGCGGTTATATTCGCGGCTCGCCCAGGCTTCGCCGATTCTTTCCGAGGCGTCGGTGAAGGTTTTATACAGCGCCGGATCCGCCAGCTCGCCAGCCAGTCGACCGCCGAAACGCTTATTGATGAAGCCGGCGTTGCGCGACGCCAGGTTAACCACTTTGTTGACGATATCGGCGTTCACGCGCTGGACGAAATCTTCCAGGTTAAGGTCGATATCGTCGATGCGCGAGGAGAGTTTGGCGGCGTAATAATAACGCAGGCTGTCGGCATCCAGATGTTGCAGCCAGGTGCTGGCCTTGATAAAGGTGCCGCGCGATTTAGACATCTTCGCGCCGTTCACCGTGACGTAGCCGTGAACAAACAGGTTGTTCGGCTTGCGGAAATCGCTGCCTTCCAGCATCGCCGGCCAGAACAGGCTGTGGAAGTAGACGATATCCTTGCCGATAAAGTGATACAGCTCGGTGGTGGACTCTTTTTTCCAGAACTCGTTGAAGTCGATATCGCCGCGCTTGTCACAGAGGTTTTTGAATGCGCCCATATAGCCGATCGGCGCATCCAGCCAGACGTAGAAGTATTTGCCCGGCGCATCCGGGATTTCGAAGCCGAAGTAGGGCGCGTCGCGGGAAATGTCCCACTGCTGCAGGCCGGATTCAAACCACTCCTGCATTTTGTTCGCGACCTGCTCCTGCAGCGCGCCCGAGCGCGTCCAGGCCTGCAGCATTTCGCTGAAGGAAGGCAGATCGAAGAAGAAGTGTTCGGAATCGCGCATCTCCGGCGTGGCGCCCGAGACTACCGATTTCGGATCGATCAGCTCGGTCGGGCTGTAGGTCGAGCCGCAGACTTCGCAGTTATCGCCATACTGGTCCGGCGATTTACATTTCGGGCAGGTGCCTTTAACGAAACGGTCCGGCAGAAACATTCCTTTTTCCGGATCGTAGAGCTGAGAGATGGTGCGGTTTTTGATAAAACCATTCTCTTTCAGGCGGGTGTAGATCAGTGACGACAGCTCGCGGTTTTCATCGCTATGGGTCGAATGATAGTTGTCATAGCTGATCTCGAAACCGGCGAAATCGGTCTGATGCTCCTGACTCATTTCGGCGATCATCTGCTCCGGCGCCATGCCCAGCTGCTGCGCTTTCAGCATAATCGGCGTGCCGTGCGCGTCGTCGGCGCAGATGAAGTAAACCTGATTGCCACGCATTCGCTGGTAACGTACCCATATATCTGCCTGGATATGCTCGAGCATGTGGCCGAGATGGATAGAACCGTTAGCGTACGGCAGCGCGCACGTTACCATTATTTTTTTCGCGACTTGGGTCATATTTGCGTAGCTTTCTGTTAAATGAAAAACGGCTTTAGATGGTACCCGAAGCCTCCTGTCGCGTAAACACGGCTGGCCATGCCGCGTCGCGCAGCGTCACTTTTAACGGCTATCTGATATGATTATTGTCACGCCTCTGCGTGCCAGAGTGAAACAGAAAAGAAAGGAGCGGGGATGACTTCACAATCCAGGGAGCCGCGTTCGCCCGAAGCGTTGCGCGCCATTGTCTCAGGCGTGCTGACCAGCTTCGCACACCCGACGCTGAAACAGAATCTCATCGCCCTGAAGGCGCTGCATCATGTGGCGCAGATGGACGGCAAGCTGCATATCGAACTGGTTATGCCTTTTGCATGGAGCAGCGCTTTCGAAGCGCTGAAAGAGCAGGCCAGCGCTGAGCTGCTGCGTCTTACGGACGCGAGCGCCATCGACTGGCGGCTGCGTCACGATATCGCCACTTTAAAAAGGGTCAAAAACCAGCCGGGCGTGAAAGGCGTGAAGAACATTATCGCCGTCAGTTCCGGCAAGGGCGGCGTCGGCAAGTCGAGCACGGCGGTGAATCTGGCACTGGCGCTGGCGGCGGAAGGCGCGCGCGTCGGCATCCTCGACGCCGATATCTACGGTCCCTCCGTGCCGTCAATGCTGGGCACAGAACACGAACGTCCCACCTCGCCGGACGGCACCCACATGGCGCCGATCATGGCGCACGGGCTGGCGACCAACTCGATCGGCTATCTGGTGACGGACGACAACGCTATGGTGTGGCGCGGGCCGATGGCCAGCAAAGCCTTGATGCAGTTGTTGAACGAAACCCTCTGGCCCGAGCTGGATTATCTGGTGCTGGATATGCCGCCCGGCACCGGCGATATCCAGCTGACGCTGGCGCAGAATGTGCCGGTCACCGGCGCGGCGGTGGTCACCACGCCGCAGGATATCGCCTTGATCGACGCGCGCAAGGGCATCGTGATGTTCGAAAAAGTGAATGTGCCGGTGCTGGGCGTGGTAGAGAATATGAGCATGCACATCTGCAGCAACTGCGGTTTCCATGAGCCAATATTCGGCACCGGCGGGGCGGAGCGGCTGGCGGCGGATTACAACATCGCGCTGCTGGGTCAGCTGCCACTGCACATCAACTTGCGGGAAGATCTGGATGATGGCGAGCCCACGGTAATCCGTCGTCCCGACAGCGACTTTACCGCGCTTTATCGCCAGCTGGCCGGGCGTGTCGCCGCGCAGCTCTACTGGCAGGGCGAAGTCATTCCCGGCGATATTGCGTTCCGCGCGCTGTAAACCGCGCTACTTCCCGCCGGGCCGACGCCGGGCCAGCGGGAAGTGCATCAGCAGATATTCTCCCTGTTCGCTCTCGCCCCGGGCAATCGCCTGCCAGCCATGTTTTTCATAAAACGCCTGCGCCGCTTCATTCTTCAGCAAACATTTCAGCGCGCCGGTGCTGGTAAAGCGCGCCTGAACCGCTTCCAGCAGGGCGCTGCCGATGCCCTGGCCCTGCCAGTCGGGATCGATATAAAGGCTGTGCAGAAAGTTGTCGTTCTCCAGCAGGCCGGCGAAGCCGACGCGACGGCCCTCTTTTTCAGCGACCAGCACCGTTTCTCCCAAAATGACGCTGTCGAAATCCTCCAGTCTCCAACGGCTGCCGTCCAGCCAGTGCCAGTTAGCGCGACGCGACGCTAAAAACAGCGTACGAAGAAAAGGGCGATCCGCTTCAGTGAACAGGCGAATGTGCATAGGCGTGGCTCCGGCAAAAAGGGGATTCTGTAAAATTAGCAGGTATGCCGAATTTTGATTAATCGCATTAACTCTTTGTTTATCTTGTGTACAATGCGCTTTGCCGGGCCAGCAGGAAGGTCCATCGCCGTTTGATAGCTTTCATTTATACAATTGATAATGAATGCGTATTAGAAGTTGGCCCGGAAAATCTGTAACGTGCATCACATCTTTTAACGGAGGCCATCTGAATGTCAATTATCAATACCAAAATCAAGCCGTTCAAAAACAGCGCGTTTAAAAACGGCGAATTCATCGAAGTAACCGAGAAAGACGTTGAAGGTAAATGGAGTGTGTTCTTCTTTTATCCGGCTGACTTCACCTTCGTTTGCCCGACCGAACTGGGTGATGTCGCGGATCATTACGAAGAGTTCCAGAAACTGGGCGTAGACATCTACTCTGTTTCTACCGACACCCACTTTACCCACAAAGCCTGGCACGGTAGCTCTGAAACCATCGCGAAAATCCAGTACGCCATGATCGGCGACCCGACTGGCGCGCTGACCCGCAACTTCGAAATCATGCGCGAAGCGGAAGGTCTGGCTGACCGTGGTACGTTCATCGTTGATCCGGAAGGCGTTATCCAGGCGATCGAAATCACTGCTGAAGGCATTGGCCGTGACGCTTCTGACCTGCTGCGCAAAGTGAAAGCGGCACAATACGTTGCTTCTCACCCAGGCGAAGTCTGCCCGGCTAAATGGAAAGAAGGTGAAGCGACTCTGGCTCCGTCACTGGACCTGGTTGGCAAAATCTGATTTTCCACCGGTAATTCGATCATTCTCCAATCGGGTGCCAAGGCACCCGATTTTCTGACCAGGAATCCTCTATGCTCGACACAAATTTAAAAACCCAACTCAAAGCCTATCTTGAGAAATTAACCAAACCTGTTGAGTTGATCGCCACGCTGGACGACAGTGCGAAATCTGCAGAAATCAAAGATCTGCTGGTCGATATCGCCGGATTGTCTGACAAGGTCAGCTTCCGCGAAGAGAACGATCGTCCGGTGCGAAAGCCCTCGTTTCTGATCACCAACCCTGGCGCGAACAGCGGCCCGCGCTTCGCCGGCTCGCCGTTGGGCCATGAATTTACCTCGCTGGTGCTGGCGCTGCTGCAGACCGGCGGACATCCTTCGAAAGAAGCGCAGAGCCTGCTGGATCAGGTTGCCGCGCTGGAAGGCGACTTCCATTTCGAAACCTACTATTCGCTCTCCTGCCACAACTGTCCTGACGTGGTACAGGCGCTGAACCTGATGGCGGTGATCAACCCGCGCGTCAGCCACACGGCGATCGACGGCGGCGTATTCCAGAATGAGATTCAGGAACGCAACGTAATGGGCGTGCCGGCCGTTTATCTGAACGGCAAAGAGTTCGGTCAGGGCCGTATGAGCCTGGCGGAAATCGTCGGTAAAGTGGACACCAACGCCGACAAACGTGCGGCGGAAGAATTGAACAAGCGCGATGCTTACGAGGTGCTGATTGTCGGCAGCGGCCCGGCGGGCGCAGCGGCGGCGATCTACTCCGCACGTAAAGGCATCCGCACCGGTCTGATGGGCGAGCGTTTCGGCGGCCAGGTGCTCGACACCGTGGACATCGAAAACTATATCTCCGTACCGAAAACCGAAGGCGCCAAACTGGCGGGCGCGCTGCGCGCTCACGTTGACGACTACAACGTTGACGTGATCGAAGCGCAAAGCGCCATTAAGTTGATCCCGGCGGCGTCGGAAGGCGGCCTGCATGCGATCGAAACCGCGACCGGCGCAGTGCTGAAATCACGCAGCATCATTCTCGCCACCGGCGCGCGCTGGCGTAACATGGGCGTGCCGGGCGAAGAAGAGTACCGCACCCGCGGCGTCACCTACTGCCCGCACTGTGACGGCCCGCTGTTTAAAGGCAAGCGCGTTGCGGTGATCGGCGGCGGTAACTCCGGCGTGGAAGCGGCGATCGATCTGGCAGGCATCGTCGAGCACGTTACGCTGCTGGAGTTCGCCGGCGAAATGCGCGCCGACCAGGTGCTGCAGAACAAACTGCGCAGCCTGCGCAACGTCGACGTGATCCTGAACGCGCAAACCACTGAAGTGAAAGGCGACGGCAGCAAAGTTACCAGCCTGCAGTATGTGGATCGCGTTAACCAGACCACGCATGAAGTGCCGGTTGCCGGTATTTTCGTGCAGATTGGCCTGCTGCCGAACACGCCGTGGCTGGAAGGAGCGGTTGAGCGCAACAAGATGGGCGAAATCATCATCGACGCAAAATGCGAAACCAGCCTGAAAGGGGTATTCGCTGCCGGTGACTGTACCACTGTGCCGTATAAACAGATTATCATCGCCAGCGGCGAAGGCGCCAAAGCCTCGCTCAGCGCCTTTGATTATCTGATTCGCACCAAGCCGTCCGATCAATAAGCATTATTGTCAGTGATGTAACTTCGGAGTTTTGCCCCCGAGTTTTTATCAAGGCTATCAGTGAAAGATAAATCCCAGGCAGTAACAAGTTGCCTGGGATTTATAATTCATCCCTGTAAGGTTTGTATACCGTATCGACTAAGTTAATATGGCTGGCAGGGATTTGGCTGTTATCCAGATGAACTTCCCTGTATTCTCCCGCACCTTCAGCAATATCGATAAGACGGCTGTCCGGGCGCCATTGGTGTTCTACAGCTGCGCGGCTTTGTGACTGCACGCTTTCCATTAATGATGCGCCTCTAACATGTGTTGCATCTATTCGGTAAACGTAAAAAGTCTCAACGCCATACTGAAGCAAATTTTCGTCACCATATTGAGTCGCTCCGGCCTGTGTTTCAGATGCAATCAAAATATTATCTCCATTGATCATGCGCGGCACGCCTTCAAAATAGGAAGACCCGTGAAATCCCTCTGCGGTTATTTCATCGGGCGGGCGCGTATCGGCCCTATATACAAAACGTCCAAAATTTTCTCTTTCAACGAATCCCAGAGCATTTTCATTTCCGGCTCGCTTTCCTGCCGTTGTATTGTTTTCCGTATTGGTGCAGGTTTTTCCTCTTATATCACTACCATCAGTATATTCACCCGAGGCCGTACATAATGTGGGCGCTTGAATTTCATCAAATCCCATTGCTGAATCTTCATCAATATCCATAGGTTCTTCGTAATTCAGGTCGATGTTAGTTGGAGCATAATGCTGAACATGATGCGACAAAAAATTGTGAGAAGCTGGAGAGTTGTCCGTGGGGGCATAATGTTGGACATGATGATGTAAATTTGTTGTATTACCATCTGTTGGCTCGTGAATATTTAAACGTTGGAGTCGTAAAGCCAGATCGGCCACGTTAGGATCATCAATATCATCGCTTCTGCGTTTCCTAATTAATGTTCGGTTACCGATAAACACGCTTTTAGCTCCGTTGACAGGAGTGTGGCCTGTATCATTCGTATTAACGTAAGCGGCATCCAGACCATTTATTTTAACTTTTTTCTGGCTTGCTGAGATACCGCCACCGCACTTACAGTGATCCCCTGAGCGAGCGGCAGACTTTCCTTCAATGAATACGTTTGGTGATCCAGATATAATTCGCGTGTGTATACATTGGGGACAGGTAACAAAATCGTCTACCCTTGCTACGGGTGAAATTTCATCAGACATCTAATATATCCTTTAACTATTTACTTAAATTGAAAAGGCTAATTTTGTTGTTTTATTAATAAAAGTTAATGATATAGTTTTTTATCATGAGCCACCAATACTTAGGTTTCATCAATGTCATGGGGAAAATTATAAAAGGTTGATGGCTTATATTTTTAGTAATAAAAAATCCGAACTCCAGCTTCATGGATTGATGAATACTGAATCTGCATCAATAGTAATTTGCTGGTCAGCCAGTATTTTAATTATTCTAGCTCTAATGATAAGAGTTCCATCAGAAGTAAGTTGAAGAGCATTTTTTGCATATAGTGCTAACGTGTCCTGCGTTGCAACCTGATAAGCTGAAGGTGTTGTAACAGAAATTTTACCTTGGACCTCTGTTTTATATTGTCCATCCACTTTTACTGTTTTATCATTTCCTACTGTTAATGCTATTTTTCCTTTCACAGAGTTTTTCTGGTCGCCTTCGATTATGAGAGTGCGATTCTGACCGACGCTTGATGAATGGTCTCCTTCAACTGTGGACAGATAATCACCCTTAACAGCTAATGAGCGATTGTTACCGACCTGCAAATCGGCGTCTCGGCCAACCTGGTGGATTTCATCGTTTTTAATCAGGCGGCATGCATCCCGTTCGGCCTGTTCATAAAACCTTTCTTCGCCGGGTTTATCCTCAAACTGAATGCCGTTGAAGTTGTTTATTCCGCCGCCAACGGTATGGGTAATAAAACCGGTTTGAGTCGCATTTTTAGGTAGCAGCCACGGTGGCATAGTATAATTATTATACAGGCTGCCTGTAATGATTGGCCTTGATGGATCGCCGTTAATAAAACCGACCAATACTTCCTGCCCGATACGCGGTATATAAACAGAGCCGAAACGGTTACCGGCGCTGCTCTGGTTGACCCTTAGCCAGCATGAATCGCTTTCACGATATTTACCATAACGATCCCATAAAAAATGTACTTTTACCCGCCCATAGCAGTCCGTCCATATTTCTTCTTCCTGCGGACCGACGACAATTGCGGATTGAAATCCATAAG
Organism: Enterobacteriaceae bacterium UBA2655; assembly: GCA_002359495.1. Lineage (GTDB taxonomy): Bacteria > Pseudomonadota > Gammaproteobacteria > Enterobacterales > Enterobacteriaceae > Pantoea > Pantoea superficialis. Next base: position 104,973 of record DENB01000032.1, on the reverse strand, counting down.
CCTTGGGGAGAGGGGTTAATTGCGGGTGACGATAAACCTTATTGACTGGCTGCACGGTAAAGCGACAGTCAAAACGGTATACAGGTTCGCCTGAGCGCTGTGGCGCGGCGCTAATTTCCAGCGAGCTGCCTATCGACAAATACTCCCGGTTGGCTTTTTCCTGAGGGAAATCCTGTAGCGTAAAAGTTGTGCCGCAAGCGATAGTACGTAGCGGGCCGCTGCCTGTGGCGCGAAAGCCTGTTGCTGCGAGTTCTTCCATCCTTATCCGGGCCAGGTATTCGCCGGTATGTAGGGAAGCATAATCACCGGGCCATCGGTAAACTTCCATATTATTAAAGCTAGTTTTATGCGGCTTGGCATCGATAGCCATAATATCGGCGCGAGATTTAGTAAAATCGAAATCACTTGTGACAAGCCGACCGCTTGTCAGAATCTCTTGAGTCGTAAAATGTGAAATATAGTTTTCCTCATTGAGTGGCTTATGCGGCGAATAGCGAACAAATTGATAATCGGTATGAGGAAAAGGCTGGTGAGCACCGTTATGATCGACCAGAACGAGCCGATGAGCACGATCGCTGTGCTCGAAAAACCAGTAAATACCCCATTTTTCCATCAGACGTTGGATAAAATCGAAATCACTTTCACCGTATTGCACCTGATATTCCAGTGGCGGATAGGATTGTGAAAGGCGATTTACAACGGGAAAAGCGTACTCTGATAACAGCTCCTGAATAATATCAGTGACCGATTTGTGTTGAAAAATGCGAAAATCCGATGTCAGCGTAGCCAGATCGAGCCACGGTCTGAGCACAATCTCATAAACAGCCCTGTCGATATCTAAACCTGTAAAGCGAACCTGTTTTACCAGTCCGGTCAGTTCGCGGTAATGAATCGCTTTACCCGTGTTATGGTCGTCAGGCGCTTTAAGCTTTATGACAACCGTCATTTCTTTGCCAATTAAACTCTTTACGTCAAGGTTTGCGGCAGCGTGCCGGGAAATAAGCGGATTGGCGGGAGTTTTAACGATCAGGGTATAAGTATAAAGCGTAGAAATCGTCTCTTCTCCTTGCAAAAAAGAGAGTATGAAAGCAGGTTCGCCCAGCAAGCGAGGCATCGCATCACTTACCAGCATAACAGGCAGGTATGAATCCATGACAAGTCCTTTTGTTGACGGTGAAATAAAAATTACTTTCCTGAAAGGATTAAACTTCATTTGAATGGTCTTTGTACAGCTTTATTTTATGCGGGTTTTTGGTTTTTTTACAAAGGCGTTAAAATAACTTTTTCCTTACTGAAATTAGTTGCGCGAGAATGCTATCGTTAAAATTAACGAGGCAGAGTGCGGTGCCTTTTTATCAAAGAGTTAATTGTTTTTCTCTACCTAAAAAATTGATCGTTGGGCATCTGTATAAAATGCAGTGTGCTTATTTATATTTATTAAATACTAAGCAATAAATTAGTTGGTGAAAAAATTTGATAGCTGCGATAAAAAACACCTATGCCATGAACGTAAGCTGACAGGCGAAAAACCGTTTAATAAAAGACGGAACGCAAAGCGGATACCTGCTTCCGCTTCAGAAAGCGAGCAGAATTCCATTGCCGTCTAAGCGGGACAGAACGGTTTTGTTCTGTAAAAATTGATACTTTATGTAGGTCATGGGTTAATAAAATTCGCAGTCAATGCAAATTTTCGCTCCGGGCCAGGGTTAGCCGGAAAAAGAGCTTCGCGGGTTGGCTGACAAATAAAAAACATTCTGTGTATCATGTCCTGTCATTCTAACGATCCGTATTTACTTTACTACGCGGCTCTGTGCGAATCAGGTATAAACCATCCTGACGGCAGATGTCCGGCTTAAGCCAGTAGATGCCGTCGGGGCTATGTTTGTAAAATTGCTAGCTTTAAAAAGAGAAACTACAGAGAAGAGTAAAGCAGAGGCGAACTTGCTTTAATAAACCGCTTCCCTTACTCTCTAAAAAAGTAACCAAATTGTTACTCATGACTCGGGGTGCCCTTCTTTGTGAAGGCTGAGAAATACCCGTACCACCTGATCTGGATAATGCCAGCGTAGGGAAGTCAGATGCCTGACCGCATTCGCCTTCTTGATCGCCGGTTGGGAGTTTTATGACCTGTCAACCTGCTCTCCTTTCTGATGCGCACGTCGCGCATGCGCTTCAACAGCTCCGTCACCAGCCGCCGCTGGTGCATTGCATGACCAATGACGTGGTGCAGACCTTTACCGCCAATGTGCTGCTGGCGTTGCAGGCCTCGCCGGCGATGGTGATTGACGCCGGAGAAGCCGCGCAGTTTAGCACTATCGCCGATGCCCTTCTGATTAACGTCGGCACCTTAACCGGTGAACGGCGCGACGCGATGCAGGCCGCCGTAACGGCGGCCGTCGCGGCGGATACGCCCTGGACGCTCGATCCAGTCGCCGTAGGGGCGTTGACGCTGCGCAGCGATTTCTGTCAGCAGCTGCTCAGCGCTACGCCGACGGCGATTCGCGGCAACGCGTCGGAGATTCTGGCGCTGGCCGGACGCGAGGCGGGTGGTCGCGGCGTCGACAGCCTGCATCAGGCGGAGGCGGCGCTGGCGGCGGCGCGACAGCTGGCGTTGAGCTATCACACCCTCGTCGCGGTGACGGGGAAAGACGATTACGTCACCGACGGCGAACGTACCCTGCGCGTCACCGGCGGCAGTGCGCTGATGACGCGAGTGGTCGGCACCGGCTGCGCGCTTTCCGCCGTCGTGGCGGCCTTTAGCGCGCTGCCGGGCGATCGGCTGATCAACGTGGCGAGCGCCTGTCGCGTTATGGCGCTGGCGGGGGGAAAGGGGGCGTGACAGGCGAACGGGCCAGGCACTTTTGTCGCCGCCTTCCTCGACGCGCTGTGGAATCTGTCGCCGGAGGCTCTGTCATGAAACGTCTTAACGCATTGACCATTGCCGGCACCGATCCCAGCGGCGGAGCAGGCATCCAGGCGGATCTGAAAGCTTTTTCCGCCCTCGGCGCTTATGGCGCCAGCGTGATCACCGCGCTGGTGGCGCAAAATACCTGCGGCGTGCAGCAGGTTTATCGTATCGAACCCGATTTTGTCGGCGCCCAGCTGGATTCCGTGCTGGACGATCTCCGCATCGACAGCGCCAAGATCGGGATGCTGTCGGAAACCGCCATTGTGGAAGTAGTGGCGGAACGGCTGCAGCGCGCCGACATTCCGTTTGTGGTGCTGGATACCGTGATGGTGGCGAAAAGCGGCGATGCGCTGCTTTCGCCGCAGGCGGTAGCGAGCGTGCGCGAATTGCTGCTGCCTCAGGCGTCGCTGATAACGCCGAACCTGCCGGAGGCCGCAGCGCTTTTGGAAACCTCAGCGGCGCAAAGCGAGGCGGAGATGCGCGAGCAGGGCAGAGCGCTGCTGGCGCTGGGCTGCCGGGCGGTGCTGATGAAGGGCGGGCATCTCAGCGACGGCGAAAGCCCGGACTGGCTCATTACGCCGCAGGGCGAGCAGCGTTTTAGCGCGCCGCGCATCCATACCCGCCATACGCACGGCACGGGCTGTTCACTGTCGGCGGCGCTGGCGGCGCTGAGGCCGCGCCATCGCGACTGGGCGGAGACCGTCGCCGAAGCGAAAGCTTGGTTGCAGGAGGCGCTGGCGCAGGCGGACACGCTGGAGGTTGGCAAAGGCATTGGTCCGGTGCACCACTTTCATCGCTGGTGGTAGGGCATAACGCCAGCAACGCAGTTTTTTCCTGCGGATCCGTCTGAAAAATGGAGTCAGCAATTTGCCAGCCTGACGGGCCAGCGTCCAGGCTGAGGTGGGTTGAACCGGCCGCTGCCGGTTTATCACACTTTCAATTCAGGAGTCAGTATGACGGACATCGTACAGTTATTAGGCCAAGAGGCGGAGTCTCTGCTGCAGCACCGCTGCATGACCATTCCGGCGGAGAGCCTCTATCTGCCGGGCGCGGATTATGTCGAACGGGTAATGAGCGACAACAACCGTTCCCCTGCGGTTTTGCGCAATATGCAAACGCTGTATAACACCGGTCGACTGGCGGGGACCGGCTATCTCTCCATCCTGCCGGTGGATCAGGGCGTTGAGCACTCCGCCGGCGCCTCTTTTGCCGCGAATCCACAATATTTCGATCCGAAAAACATCGTTGAGCTGGCCATCGAAGCGGGCTGCAACTGCGTCGCATCCACTTACGGCGTGCTGGCGTCGGTATCGCGCCGCTACGCGCATAAAATTCCGTTTATGATGAAGCTCAACCATAACGAAACCCTGAGCTATCCGGCGCAGTATGATCAGACGTTTTACGCTAGCGTCGAACAGGCGTTTAATCTGGGCGCGGTTGCGGTCGGCGCCACCATCTATTTCGGATCGGAGCAGTCGCGCCGGCAAATCGAAGAGATTTCGGCTGCTTTTGAGCGCGCGCATGAGCTGGGCATGGTGACGGTGCTGTGGGCCTATCTGCGCAACAATGCGTTTAAAAAAGAGGGCGTCGATTATCACTCCAGCGCCGATCTGACCGGCCAGGCGAACCATCTGGCGGCAACCATCGGCGCGGATATCGTGAAGCAAAAAATGGCGGAAAATAACGGCGGCTACAGCGCGGTGAAATTCGGCCATACCGATGAGCGCGTCTACAGCACGCTGACTTCGGAGAACCCTATCGACCTGGTGCGTTATCAACTGGCGAACTGCTATATGGGCCGCGCCGGGCTGATTAACTCCGGCGGCGCGTCGGCGGGCGAGACCGACGTGGCGGAGTCAGTGCGCACCGCGGTGATTAACAAGCGCGCCGGCGGCATGGGGCTAATTTTGGGTCGCAAGGCGTTTAAGAAGTCGCGTAAGGAGGGCGTGGCGTTAATTAATGCGGTGCAGGATGTATACCTCGCCAAAGACGTCACCATCGCTTGATCGTTGGCTGGCCTGGCTCGCTTGCAGGGTTGGGCTTGTGCAGCATCGCCCGCCCGGGTTACTTGTAAACCGGGAGCCCGTAGGGCAACCCCGTCAGGGGTCGGGCGTAGCGAGCAATGTTCATGGACATTAAGTCCACTCCGCTTGCTGCGCGCTGGACGCGCCCAACTCCGCTGCGCCGCCGACGGCCCGTGAGGCCGGTGCGGGCTGGCCCTACTCAAACCATTCGCTATTGCGTTCGGCGATGGGCGTAATGGAAAAAATCATCTCTTGCAGGTGACGGCGCATCGCGGCTTCTGCGGCATCGGCGTTATGGCTTTCCAGCGCAGAATAGATTTCTTCGTGCTGCTCAATCAGGCTCTCCGGCGGCGAAACTTCGCTCAGGGTCAGAAAGCGCACGCGGTCCATGGTGGCCTTGATATTCTCCACCGTCTCCCACGCCAGCGCGCAGTCAATGCTTTCGGCGATCAGACGATGAAACTCATCATCCAGGGTCAGAAACGCCTGACTGTCGTGGCGTTCTGCAGAGAGTCTTTGCAGCTGAAGATTATGCGCCAGCGCCATCAGCGCGGCAGGCTGGATCTCCAGCGCGGCGCGGCGCACTACCGCCACTTCGACCGCTTCGCGAATAAAACGGCCGTCCGCGACGCGCTGGGCGGATATTTTACGCACGAAGGTGCCGCGCTGCGGCAACACCTGAACCAGACCCGCTTCCGCCAGCTTGATAAAAGCTTCGCGCACCGGCTGCCGGGAGACGTTAAAACGGGTGGAAACCTCTTTTTCCGACAGCAGCGAACCCGGGCTAATCGCGCAGGTCACGATATCTTTGCGCAGATAACGATAAATCTGCTGGTTTACCGGTTCGCTGGTGGTAATGGTGTAGGCGATTGACATGCTGCAATATCCGTATTACGGCTGGCCTGCGCCAGCCCGATTTGGAAAGTTTCAGTCTAATCAGCGCGCTGCGCCTGCGCCAGCGGTTTTACTGCTGAATGGTCAGTAGCTGGCCATCACCTGCTGTACCGTGGCGCGCGCGCCCTGCTGCCGAAGCCGGCCGTAGAGCTGACAAAGCTGTGAAACGAAAGTCTCATTTTGCGCCAAATCCTCGGCAAAAACCGATTTCAGGGCCAGCAGGGCGTGAACGCGCGCCTCGCCGTCTTCGCTCTGCGCCACGCGCTGCGCCAGCTCTTCCTTTAGCGGATCCCTGATCTCAATGGCGTTGCCCTGTTCATCCACGCCGCTGACGTAGCGCATCCAGGCCGCCACGCCCAGCGTTAAGAGATCGCAGCGGCTGCCGCGGCTTAAATGCCAGCGCACGCTGTCGAGCAGGCGTTGCGGCAGCTTTTGCGTGCCGTCGGTGGCGATCTGATAAGTGCGATGCTTAATGGCGCGGTTCTCATAGCGCGCAATCAGCGAATCGGCATAGGCAGCGAGATCCACGCCGCGCGTGCGCAGCGTCGGCGCCTGCTCATGCAGCATCAGCGCGCGCGCCGCCTGCTTCAGATCGGCATCGGCCATGCAGTCGCTGATGTGCTGATAGCCCGACAGAAAGCCAAGGTAAGCGAGGAAAGAGTGACTGCCGTTCAGCATGCGCAGCTTCATCTCTTCAAATGGCAGAACATCGTCCACCAGTTCGGCGCCGGCGTTTTCCCAGGCGGGACGCCCGCTGACGAAATTATCTTCGATCACCCACTGGAAAAAAGGCTCCGCCTCGACCGCGACCGGATCCGTGCAGCCGAGCCGCGCGCTCAGCGCCGCGAAGGCGTCGTCTGTCATCGCCGGCACGATGCGATCCACCATGGTGGAAGGGAAGCTCAGATGGTCCTGAATGTAGCGCGCCAGCTCGCTGTCCTGCCGCTGCGCCAGCTGGATGATGACGTTGCGCGTGACGTGGCCGTTCTCCGGCATATTGTCGCAGGACATCACGCTGAACGGCGCCAGATCGCGCGCGCGGCGACGGCGAATGGCGGCCAGAATCACGCCGGGCAGCGAGCGCGGCGCATCTGGCTGTTCCAGATCATGCAGAATATCGGGATGGTCGGGATTGAGGTCGCCGCTGGCGGGGAGGTGGCAGTAGCCTTTCTCCGTCACGGTCATGGAAACGATGGCGACATCGGGCTGGCTCATCGCCTCGATCACCGCGTCGATGCCGTCGCCTTTGCCATGCAGCGCCTCGGTAATCACGCCGATCACGCGGGTGGAGAGGCGGTCGTCCGCCATCTCGGTTAAGGTATAGAGCAGCTGTTGATCGCGCAGCGCCTGGATCAGCGCGCCGCTGTTGAGATTCACTTCGCAATAGCCCCAGTCGCTGCCCTGTTCCGCCAGTTTATCGCTGCAAAGCGCCTGGTGCGCGCGATGGAAAGCGCCGAAGCCGATATGCACCATGCGGGTTTTGAGCCGGCTGTGGTCCCAGGCGGGACGGGGGATAGCGGCAGGAAGGCGATCAAGCTCTAACATAATGTGTCCTCATGACAAACGGGGCGTTAACGCCCCGTAAAAGTGTGATGAACTAACTATCCCTCAGACCGAAACCGCTTTCTTGGTGGTTTTCGGGCTGCGTATCACAAACAGCACCAGCATCGCGCCCAGCGCGGCAATCACGCCCGCCAGAACGAAAGCGCTGTCGAATTTGCCGGTATGCTGCACGATAAAACCGGTGACAATCGGGCCGATGATGCCGGAGAGGCTGCCGACCAGATGAATAAATCCGCTGACGCTGCCGACGCGGCTTTTATGCACCACATCCTGAATAATCGCCCAGTAGATGGCGCCGGTGATGTAGAGGAAGAAGATCGAGATCGACATCATCATCACCGCAGAATTGACCTCTTTTATCGTACCGGCCAGCGCCACGCAAACCGCCGCGGCCAGCAGTGAGACCACCAGCACAATTTTGCGCGACAGCAGCAGCTTACCGGTGATATTGAAAATCCGGTCGGAAATCCAGCCGCCCAGCGCCAGCCCGACGAAGCCGACAATCCACGGGATCATGGTGGTGATGCTCATCGATTTGATATCCAGGCCGTGCGCCTGCACCAGATAGGCCGGGAACCAGCTCAGGAAGAAAAACAAAATGTAGTTGTAGCTGAAGAAGGCGAAGGCGGTGACCAGAATAATCGGCTGGCGCAGGTAGTAGCCCAGGCCGTGCGACGCGTCAGCCAGGTCGGCTTCGTCGCCAGGCTGCTGCGCCTTGAGTTTTTCCACCAGCGCGCGCTCTTCCGGCGAGACGTGCTTGCTTTTCGCCGGGTTGTCCGCCGCGACAAAGAACCAGATCGCCATCCAGACCAGACCGATCATACAGATGATGGCGAAAGCCGGACGCCAGCCGTACGCCAGCGCCAGGTAACCGATGATCGGACCGGCGACGGCGCCGCCCAGCGGCGAACCGGCGCTCAGCAGGCCCATCGCGGTGGCGGCCTGTTTTTTCGGGAACCAGCCGTTAATCGCTTTGTTCGCCGAGGCGCAAATCGGCCCTTCCGCCATGCCGAACAGCACACGCAGGATCAGCAGCGACCAGAAGCCGGTCGCCAGCGCCGTCATGCCGCAGAACAGCGACCAGAGGCCCACCGCCGCGCCCAGCACGATTTTCGGGCCGAATTTATCGGTGGCGAGGCCGCCGACGAAGTTGAACAGGGCGTAACCGAAGAAGAAGCTGCCGAAAATCATGCCGAACTGCTCGGCGTTGATCATCAGATCTTTTTCCACCATGGGAACGGTCAGCGAGAGCGCCACACGATCGAGGTAGTTGATCATGTAGACAAGGAATAACAGCAGTACGAGGGTCCAGCGCAGATTCTTGAACATACAAGCTCCGACATCTCATTTTATAGTAATACTGCCGGCGGGTACGCACCGGCAGGAGGACACCTGGCGTTGGGGCGAACTTAACCCATTTGCAGTATAACTTTGCAGCAGGTGCGCGGGTCTTTTTCAAACAGCGTCATGGCGCGTTCGATTTCGCTCAACGGAAAATAGTGCGTCACCAGTTTTTCCGGCTGGATCAGCCTTTTTTCCATCCATTCGATCACCTGCGGGAAACGCTTGCTGTTAAGACGCGAGGTGAACAACGACAGCTCTTTGCTGGTCAGGCTCTGCTGCGTAATGCTGCAAGGCTCGCCCGAAAAACCCAGCAGCCCGATGCGCGCCGCCGGCGAGGCGAGGGCGGCGGCTTCCGCCAGGATGGAAGGATGGCAGGCGGCGTCGATAATCAGCGTCGGCTGCACGCCCTCCAGCTGCGCCGCCAGCGGCGTGTCGCTGTTGTTGAAGACGTTGTCCGCGCCGTTCGCCAGCGCCAGATCCAGACGTTCCGGCAGACGGTCCGCCACCAGTACCTGCTCCACGCCGTAAACGCCTTTTAACACCTGAATGGCGGTCAGCCCCATTGGCCCGGCGCCGTACACCAGCGCGGTATCCTGCGGTTTGGGCTGCAAAAAGGCGGTGATGTTGGCGGCGATGGTAAACGGCTCCACCAGGCTCGCCAGCTTATCGGGGATCGCGGCGGGCAGCCTGTAAGCATTGCCTGCCGGCGCCAGCGCGTAGTCGCTGAAGCCGCCGTCGCGATGCACGCCAATCACCTGCAGCGTTTTACAGACGTTTGGTCGGCCCACCGAGCAGGGATAGCAATGGCCGCAGCTCACCACCGGATCCACCGCCACCCGCTCGCCAAGGCGGCTGGTGTCCACGCCGTCGCCTACCGCGTCGATCAGGCCAAAAAATTCATGACCGATGACGCGCGGATATTTGGCGAAAGGGTTATGGCCATGCCAGATATGAACGTCGGAGCCGCAGATGCTGGCGTATTGCACCTTGACCCGCACTTCGCCCGGCGCGGGTTGCGGCAGCTCACGTTCGCTTAGCGTCAGTTCGCCAGGCTGTTGAATAACCACACTTTTCATTTTTCGCTCCTTACCTGCTCCACAACGTGCCGTCTTCCAGACGCGCAACCGGCAGACAGGCGGGTTCACAAAGATAGATGACGAATAAATACGCGTATTTATACTACCATACAAGTCGATGTGAAGGAGTTGTGAAGAAAGTCACAGGTTTTCAGCGGGGGCGGCGAAAAGCGCCAGCCGCCGGCACAACGCCGACAGCTGTTAAAGAGTCAGACCATTAAAGGGCACTGCGGCGGCAGGCGACAAGCCAGCGCGGCGGGAATGATTTGGATATTGAATTCGCGGCCGGAGAGCGGCTCGCCGTCAAGGTTAAAGGTCATTTCATTCGGCGAGCGTATTCTTAGCGAAGGGAGCCGGGTTGTGATGATGTTGGGGTTTTCATCGCTGGTCAGCGAGTGCAGCAGGGTAGTCATCAGCTCCTGAGTCGTGACGATGCTGACATCAAGCTGCCCGTCGTTCACCAGCGCGGAGGGGCAGAGGCGCTGGCCGCCGCCCGCCTGGCGTCCGTTGCCGATGCCGATCACCAGCGCGTCGCCTTGCCACTGAAAGCCGGGGCCTTCGATCTGGCAGCTGTCCGGCTTGAGCGCATCGACGCGCGTCAGGCCGTGGATAAGATAGGAGACGCCGCCCAGCGCCGACTTCAGCTTTTCCGGCGTTTCGCTGGTAATGCGAGTGCCGAAACCGCCAGTCGCCATATTGACGAAGTAGCGGTGCTGGTTGACCTGGGCGATATCGATCATCACCGCCTTGCCGAGGATCGCCAGGCGCAGCGCCGCTTCGGGATCTGCGGGAATATCGGCGCTGGTGGCGAAATCGTTGGCGGTGCCGAGCGGCAAAATGCCGAGCACCGGACGCCGGGCGGCAGGCAGCATCGCCAGCGCGGTCGCGATTTCATTAACGGTGCCGTCGCCGCCGCCGGCGACCACGGTATCCGCCTGCAGCGCCACCGCCTCGTCGACGTAGCGCAACCCATCATCTTTTTCCCAGGTGACGCGAACAGCAATATTAAAACCTTCTTCGCGCAGCTGGTTCACTGCGGCGCGCAATGCTTCATTACCTGCGCCTTTACCATTCAATATCAGCAGCGTAAGCGGTTGTTTATTCATATTTCGGTCCTTGAATTGCGACAAATCAGAAAAGTAACTCGCCATGTTGTTCCGACCGCAAATGGGCGGGGGAGTTCGCGCCCGGTCTGCGGTCTCTCTTAATCAGGATATAGCATAGCGACAGCGAGAAGGTTATCGGCGAAAGCGGAAAAAAGAAAACCCGTACGGGGGAGCCGGACGGGTGAATGAGGTGGTTCCTGGTGAACATTGCTGTTATTGTTATAGTTACTCGTTGGCAACAGGCGCGATATTACAGGATCAAGCCATGATGGTCTGTGATCCTTCTCTAAATTCCCGGAAAGCTTATTAAAGCGCGGCCGCCTGGCTGTAAGGTTCGCGCGTGCTGCTGCCGTCGGTGAAGTTGCGCAGCAGCAGCGCGTAGGCCAGATCTACCGCTTCCGGTACTGGCAGCCAGACCCTGTGGCCGTCGCCGGGCGCCACCGTCGTCGCTTCGCCTTTGCCGTTTTCCATCGCTGCAAGCCTGAACGTCAGGTTGCCCGTCGGCGTCATGATCTCCAGCGAGTCGTCCAGCATGAATTTGTTTTTTACCGCCACTTCAGCCAGCGCGCCGCGCCGCGCGCCGGTAAACTCGCCGACGAACTGCTGACGATCGGAAACGGAGTAGCCCTGCTCATAGTTCTGGTAGCTGTCATGGGTGTGACGGCGCAAAAAGCCTTCGGTATAGCCGCGATGCGCCAGTCCTTCCAGCGTGCCGAGCAGCGAGGCGTCGAAAGGTTTGCCCGCCGCCGCGTCATCGATGGCGCGGCGGTAGACCTGAGCGGTGCGCGCGCAGTAATAAAACGATTTGGTGCGGCCTTCGATTTTCAGCGAGTGAACGCCGATGCGCGTCAGGCGCTCGACATGCTCCACCGCGCGCAGATCCTTCGAGTTCATGATGTAGGTGCCGTGCTCATCTTCGAAGGCGGACATTAACTCGCCGGGCTTCAGCTTCTCTTCCAGCAGAAAGAGCTTGTCGCTCGGCTGGCCCGCACCGAGGGTCGGCTCGACCTGCTGCACGATATTGCCCACCGCGTCCTCTTTGCCCTCCTGCACGCGATACTCCCAGCGGCAGGCGTTGGTGCAGGTGCCCTGATTGGGGTCGCGCTTGTTCAGATAGCCGGAAAGCAGACAGCGGCCGGAATAGGCCATGCAGAGCGCGCCGTGAACAAAAACCTCCAGCTCCATCTCCGGCGCCTGGCGGCGAATCTCCTCAATCTCTTCCAGCGACAGCTCGCGCGACAGGATGACGCGGCTCAGTCCCTGCCGCTGCCAGAATTTCACCGTCGCCCAGTTAACGGCGTTGGCCTGTACCGACAGGTGGATCGGCATCGCGGGAAACGCCTCGCGCACCAGCATAATCAGACCGGGGTCGGACATGATCAGCGCATCCGGCTGCATGGCGATCACCGGCTCAAGGTCGCGGATAAAGGTTTTCAGCTTGGCGTTATGCGGCGCGATGTTCACCACCACATAAAACTTTTTCCCCCACGCGTGGGCTTCCGCGATCCCTTTCGCCAGATTCTCGTGGCTAAATTCATTGTTGCGCACGCGCAGGCTGTAGCGCGGCTGACCGGCATAGACGGCATCGGCGCCATAGGCGAAGGCGTAGCGCATATTCTTCAGCGTTCCCGCAGGGGAAAGCAGTTCCGGTTTAAACATGGTTTTCTCACTGATGACAGGTCAGCGCACCGCAAGGGTACGTGCGGGCCGTTCCAGAACGGCCCTGCAAAAGGTGGGGAATTGTAGGCAGCAGGGCGCAGGAAGTAAATTGCGTCAGATCAAACGACAGACATCCGCTTCCCAGCGGTAGCCCATGCCGTAGACTGCGCGGATAAAAGGTTGTTCGCCGTCGAGGCTTTCCAGCTTGCGGCGCAGGTTTTTGATGTGGCTGTCGATGGTGCGATCGGTGACGACGCGGTAGTCGTCGTACAGATGGTTCAGCAGCTGCTCGCGCGAAAAGACTTTGCCCGGCTCCAGCGCCAGGGTTTTCAACAGACGAAACTCAGCGGGCGTCAGCTCCAGCGGCTGGTCGCGCCAGCTGGCCTGAAAGCGTCCTTCGTCAATCACCAGCAGCGACGCCTCCTGTACCGCCTCAGGGCTGCGTTTGCAGCGGCGCAGAATGGTTTTCACGCGCGCCACCACCTCACGCGGGCTGAAGGGTTTGCAGATATAGTCATCGGCGCCGGTCTCCAGCCCGAGCAGGCGATCGATCTCCTCGGTGCGCGCGGTCACCATAATAACAGGCAGTTCAGAAAAGCGGCGGATCTCGCGGCAGAGCGTCAGGCCATCCTTGCCGGGCAGCATCAGGTCAAGCAGCAGCAGATCCGGCGGCGTCTGCTGAATATAATCCAGCACCTTGCCGCCGTCGGCAATATGGTGGGTGCGATAGTTGGACGCCTGGAGATAATCGATCATCAGCTGCGCCAGCTTCGGCTCGTCTTCTACAACAAGGATCAAAGGATCCGTTTTATCCTGGCTCATGGTCAACGACTAATGGGGAACATGAGGCAATTGTAGCGCTATTTTCAGTCCACCTAAATCAGAGTGCTCCGCACAAATGACGCCACCGTGAGCATCGACGATATTTTTGCAGATCGCCAGGCCCAGCCCGGAGCCGCCGCTGGCGCGGTTGCGCGAGCTTTCCGTGCGGTAAAAGCGCTCAAAAATCTGCGCCTGCTGCTGCGCGTCGACGCCCGGTGCGCTGTCGGAGAACGTCAGCCGCCAGCTCTGTGCATCGCTCCACAGGCGCACGCAGACTTTCCCGCCCGCATCGGTATAACGCAGGCTGTTTTCCAGCAGATTGGTGAACAGCTGCATCAGGCGATCGGGATCGCCGAAGAACGGCGCTGCGTCCGGCAGGTCGAGCTGCAGCTGCAGCGGATGGGCGCGGTAGCGCTCGGCAAAGCTGCCGGCGACTACCTCCAGCAGCTGAACCAGATCGGTGCTCTGCTTGCGATAAGCCAGCGCGCCCTCGTCGGACAGCGAAAGTTGATGCAAATCCTCCACCAGCTTAGTCAGCACCACCACTTCGCTCTGCAGCGAGGCGATCGCTTCCGGCGTCAGCTTGCGCACGCCGTCCTGCATCGCCTCCAGCTCGCCGCGCAGGATCGCCAGCGGCGTACGCAGCTCATGGGAGATGTCGGCCATAAAGGCGCGCCGGTTGCTCTCGTTTTTCTCCAGCGATCCGGCCAGCCGGTTGAAATCCTGCGCCAGCTGTCCCAGCTCATCCTGACTGCCGACCTCGACGCGGGTGGCGAAATTGCCCGCCGCCAGATGGTGCGTGCCATCCACCAGCCGTTTTACCGGCGCCAGCAGGCCGCGCGCCATCAGCCAGGTGACCAGCGCCGCCAGCAGCGTGGAAAGCCCGACGATCAGCCAGCTGGTGCGCCGCTGCTGACGGTCGAAATTAATGTCGGTGCTGCGCGTCAGGCGCTCCGGCGGCGATCCGATCACCCAGCCGACGATTTTACCGTTGCTGGTAGTGATGTTGCGCCGCGATCCTTCCAGCGGCACCGGCGAGCGCGGGCTGACCAGAACTTTATATTGCTGGTCGATAATCCAGAACTGCGTCCGCCAGCCGTGCGGCGGCAGCTGGTTATTGCTGTCGGGATTCTGCTCCAGCGAGCGTAAAATGGTGAACACCAGCCGGTTGTTATGGCGTAAAAAATCCCAGTTGCCGTGCTGCTCAAACTGATCGGAAAGCGCGTCGCTGAGCATGTTGAGGCGCTGCTCGTTGCTGCGCTTGATGTAATCGACAAAGCCATGCTCGAAGCTGAGGCGCACGCCCCAGTGCATGGTTATTAACACCAGCATGCAGGTAGAGAAGATCGCCATAAAGAGTTTGGCGCCGATGCCGAAACGCATCTTATGCGTCATGTTTTTCTCCTGCGTTTCAGGTCAATATTTTTGCTTTTCTCTCGTGGAACGCGCCAGAAGATCAGCGCGGGCAGAATGATAATCACCGCCATGCAGAGATAGGTGTAAACAAAGGTTTGGTGCGCCGCCGCGCTGTTGGCGGCCTCGCTCTGACCAAAGGCGCCTAACAGCAGGCCCGCGATGGTCACGCCGATGCTCATCGACAGCTGCATGATCATCGAGAGCAGGCTGTTGCCGCTGGAAGCCAGCTCGTCCGGCAACTCTTTCAGCGTCAGCGTATTCATTGAAGAGAAGCGGATGGCGTTAACCATGCCCTGTAAAAACAGCACCAGCGGCAGCAGCCAGATCCAGCCGAGCAGGGCTACCAGCGGAAACAGCAGCACCACCGCTGCCAGCGCTACGGTAGAGCCGGTGAGCACATTGCGGTAGCCGAACAGATTGACGATGCGCACCACCAGCCGCTTCATGCCCATATTGCCAAGCACCATCGGGATCATCATCAAACCGGCATGAAACGGGGTGTAGCCCATGCCGATCTGTAAAAAGATCGGCGTCATAAAGGGCAGCATGCCGCTGCCGATGCGGCCGGTCAGGCTGCCGAGCAGGCCAAGGGTATAGATGTGGTTATCGAACAGTTTCAGGCTGAAGATCGCGTTGTCATTGCCGCGCGCGTGCATCAGGTAGAAGAGCAGCGAGAACACCCCCGCCAGCACCATCGCGCCCAGCAGCAGCGGCGAGCCGCCGGCGCTGCGCTGGCCATCCAGCGCCAGGGTCAGGGTCGCCATGCCGACCGCCAGCAGCAGGAAGCCGGAAAAGTCGAAGCGCCGGGTCTGCATCTGATAGTTAGGCATCAGCGTCAGGGTGGCGNNGGCAGGGTGACGAAGGTCATCGCCGCCATATATTGCTCGCGCGGCACGATTTTCATCACCGTCAGACGGCCGACCGGCACCATCATCGCGCCGCCGATGCCCTGCACCACGCGCGCCAGCACCAGCTGGTCGAGCGTGCCGGAGAGGGCGCAAAGCAGCGAACCGATGCTGAACAGCACGATGGCGGTAAAAAAAATATTGCGTACGCCGAAGCGATCCGCCAGCCAGCCGCTGACCGGCAGGGTGACCGCTACCGTCAGCACATAGGAGACGATCACCGAGTGCATGTGCAGCGGACTGGCACCGAGGTCGTTGGCCATCGCCGGCAGGGCGGTGTTAACGATGGTGGTATCCAGCGTCTGCATAAAGAAACCGAAAGCGACAATCCAGAGTTGCCAGCGCACGGTCGTATTCTGAGCGTTCATCTGTGATTGAACCTCTTTAACTGTTTACGATGCCTGTGAGTTCCTGACGCTTTTTGCGTCGCAGCTTATCCATCGCCAGATAAACCACCGGCGTGGTGTAGAGCGTCAGCAGCTGGCTCATAATCAGCCCGCCGGCGATGGTGATGCCGAGCGGCTGACGCAGCTCCGCGCCATCGCCGCGGGTTAGCACCAGCGGCAGCGCGCCCAGCAGGGCGGCGAGCGTGGTCATCAGAATCGGCCGGAAGCGCAGCAGGCAAGCCTGAAAAATCGCCTCGCGCGCGCTGAGGTTGCCGTTGCGCTGCGCCTCCAGCGCGAAATCCACCATCATGATGGCGTTTTTCTTCACGATGCCGATCAGCAGCAGAATGCCGATCAGCGCAATCAGGCTGAAAGGCGTGTCAAACAGCTCCAGCGCCAGCAGCGCGCCGACGCCCGCCGAGGGCAGGGTAGAGAGAATTGTCAGCGGATGCACATAGCTTTCATACAGGATCCCCAGCACGATATAGACGGCGGCGATGGCCGCCAGCATCAGCCACACCTGGCTCGACTGCGATTGCTGAAACACCTGCGCGGTGCCGGCAAAGCTGCCGCGTACGCTGGAGGGCACGCCGAGCGCGGTCATGGTGCGATCGATGGCGGCGGACGCTTCCGACAGCGGCACCCCTTCCGGCAGGTTAAAAGCGATAGTGGAGGCCGCCGACAGTCCCTGGTGATTGACGGAAAGCGGCGAGTTCGCCGGCTGCCAGCGGGCGAACCAGGCGAGCGGCGTCGCTTTTCCTGCGCTGTTGATAACGAACATCTGGTCCAGCGCGCTGATATCCTGGGTATAGCGCGGGTCTACCTCCATCACCACCTTGTACTGGTTCAGCGGCTGGTAAATGGTGGAGATTTGACGCTGACCGAAGGCGTTATTCAGCAGGGCGTTGGCGTCGGCGACGTCGATGCCGAGACGCGCCATGCTTTCGCGATCGTAAATCAGCGCCATTTCGCTGCCTTTGTCCTGCTGATCGGAGTTAACGTCCGCCAGTTGGGGCAGGGCGGCGAAAGCCTGACGGATTTTCGGCTCCCACTCGCGTAATTCAGTCAGATCATCCGACAGCAGGGTGTACTGGTAGCTGGCGTTGGATTCCCGTCCGCCGACGCGAATATCCTGCACCGCGTTGAGATAGAGGTTGGCGCCCGGCTCCTTCGCCAGCTTGTTGCGCAGGCGGGCGATCACCTGCTGCGCGCTTTCGCTGCGCTCCGAGAGCGGCTTCAGCGAAATAAACATCGAGCCGCTGTTGGTGCGCGATCCGCCGGTAAAGCCGGTAACGTTATCCACTGCCGGATCGGCGCTGACGATCTGCATAAAATCCTGTAATTTGCCGCGCATCGCCTGGAAAGAGATGCTCTGGTCGGCGGAGATAAAGCCGGTCAGACGGCCGGTATCCTGCTCCGGCAAAAAGGTTTTCGGAATGGTAATAAACAGCCAGATGGTCAACCCGACGGTGGCGAGCAGTACCAGCAATGTCCAGCGCGCATGGCTCAATACCCAGCCCAGCGAGCGGCCATAGCCCTGCTGCACGGCGAGCAGCAGGCGTCCCGCGCCCTGCCGCCGCGGCTGGCTGTGCGGACGATGCGGCTTCAGCAGGTACGCGCACATCATCGGCGTCAGCGTCACCGAAATAAACAGCGAAATAGCGATCGCCACCGAAAGGGTAATGGCGAATTCAGAGAAAAAGCGGCCGATCAGCCCGCCCAGCATCAGCAGCGGCAGAAACACGGCGATCAGCGACAGACTCATGGAGAGCACGGTGAAGCCCACTTCGCGCACGCCCTGCAGCGCCGCCTGCAAAGGCTTCATGCCCGCTTCCACATGGCGCGAAATATTCTCCAGCACCACGATCGCGTCGTCTACTACAAAGCCGGTGGCGATGGTGAGCGCCATCAGCGAGAGGTTATTCAGGCTGAAGCCGCACAGGTACATGGCGGCGAAGGTACCGATCAGCGAAACCGGCACCGCGGCGGCGGGGATCAGCGTGGCGCGACCGGAGCGCAGGAAAACAAACACCACCAAAATCACCAGCGCCACGGCGATGCTCAGCGACTGCTCCACCTCATGCAGCGAGGCGCGGATAGTCGGCGAGCGGTCCTGCGCGATCTGCAAATCGATCGCCGCCGGCACGATCTCATGCAGCAACGGCAGCTCAGCGCGAATGCGATCCACGGTATCGATAACGTTCGCTTCCGGCGTTTTCCGCACCACCAGCAGCACCGCCGGCTTGCCGTTCGACATCCCGGCGTTGCGCACATCCTGTACCGAATCCTGCACCGTCGCCACGTCGTCCAGCCTGACCGCCGCGCCGTTGTGGTAATGCACGATCAGCGGCTGATACGCCTTGGCTGTTTTCAGCTCGTCGTTGGTGCGTATCTGCCAGCGCTGCTGCGTATCCTCCAGCGCCCCCTGCGGCCGCCGCTGATTGGCGTTGGCGATCGCCTCGCGCACCGCATCCAGCGACACCCCCTGATTGAACAGCGCCTGCGGATTAAGCGCCACGCGCACCGCCGGCAGGGAGCTGCCGCCGACGGTGACGTCGCCCACCCCCTCGATCTGCGACAGTTTTTGCGCCAGCTGGGTAGAGGCGTAATCATAAAGCTGCCCCGGATTATAAATATCGGAGGTCAGCGTCAGGATCATGATCGGCGCGTCGGACGGGTTGATTTTGCGGTAAGTGGGCCGGCTCGGCATGCCGGTCGGCAGCAGGCTCTGTGCGGCGTTGATCGCCGCCTGCACGTCGCGCGCCGCGCCGTTGATGTCGCGGTCGAAGTCAAACACCAGAATGATGCGCGTGCTGCCGAGCGAGCTGCTGGAGGTCATTTCGCTGACGCCCGCGATGCGGCCCAGAGAACGCTCCAGCGGCGTCGCCACCGACGAGGCCATGGTTTCCGGCGATGCGCCGGGCAGCGAGGCGGAGACCAGAATCACCGGGAAGTCGACCTGCGGCAGCGACGCCACCGGCAGCAGGCGAAAGCCGAGAATGCCCGCCAGCGCGATGGCCAGCGTCAGCAGCGTGGTGGCGACCGGCCGGTGGATAAACAGGGCGAAAAACTTCACGACTGCACCTCCCCGCGATGGAAGCGGCGGCGGGTGGCGTCAGCGAGACGATCGAACAGCAGGTAAATCACCGGCGTGGTAAACAGCGTCAGGATCTGGCTGAGGATCAGGCCGCCCACCATGGCGATGCCCAGCGGATGACGCAGTTCCGCGCCGACGCCACCGCTGATCATCAGCGGCAGCGCGCCGAGCAGCGCCGCCAGCGTGGTCATCAGGATCGGACGAAAACGCAGCAGAGAGGCCTGATAAATCGCCTCGTAAGGTGTCATGCCCTGCTCGCGTTCGGCGGCCAGCGCAAAATCGATCATCATGATGGCGTTTTTCTTCACGATGCCGATCAGCAGGATGATGCCGATGATGGCGATAATATCCAGCTCGTGTCCGCTCAACAGCAGCACCAGCAGCGCGCCGACCCCGGCGGTGGGCAGGGTGGACAGAATGGTGATCGGATGAATGAAACTTTCATACAGCACGCCGAGCACGATATACATCGCCACGATGGCCGCCACGATCAGCCAGACGGTGCTGGAGAGCGCCGCCTCAAACGCCAGGGTGCTGCCCTGGAACTGCGTCATCATTTCGGCAGGCATGCCGAGCCGATCCTGCGCGTCTCTGACCGCCTGTACCGCGTCGCCGAGCGAGTAGCCGTCGGCAACGTCGAACGACAGGGTGGCAGAAGGGAACTGATCCAGGTGGTTGATGCTGAGCGCGGTATGACGCTGCTCTACCCGGGCGATGGCGCTGAGCGGCACGCTGCCGCCCTCGCTGCTGGTAAGACGGATGCCGTCCAGTCCGGCGAGGCCGGGAGTCGCGCTGTTCTCCTGCTCCAGTACCACGCGATACTGATTCGCCTGGGTGTAAATGGTCGAAATCAGCCGCTGGCCGAAGGCGTTATAAAGCGCGTTGTCCACGTCCGCCATGGAAATGCCCAGGCGGCTGGCGCTGTCGCGATCCACGTTGATGTACGCTTCCAGTCCCTGATCCTGCCAGTCGCTGCCGACGTCGCGCAGCTGCGGCAGGGTTTGCAGCTGCGTCAGCAGCGCCGGCACCCATTTGCTCAGGGATTCCAGCGAGCCGGATTGCAGCGTGAACTGGTAGGGCGTACGGCTCGCCTGAGTATCAATGGTGAGATCCTGCACCGGCTGCAGCCAGAGTTGCACCCCCGGCACGCTGGCGACCGCCTGCTGTAGCCGCTGCTGTACGGCGAAAATACGATCGTTGCGCTCCGCCAACGGCTTCAGGTTGATTTGCAGGCGAGCGCTGTTAAGCGCGGCGTTGGTGCCGTCGACGCCGACGAAGGAGGTCAGGCTTTGCACCGCCGGATCTTTCATCAGAATCGAGGCGACGTCGCGCGTGCGTTGCGCCATGCTGGCGTAAGAGACGCTCTGCGGTGCCTGCAGCGTGCCCTGAATAATGCCGTTGTCCTGCTGCGGAAAGAAGCCTTTCGGAATAAACACCCACATCAGCACGGTCAGCAGCAGGGTGGAGATCGCCACCGAGAGCGTCAGCCAAGGGTGATTCAGTACGCGTTTCAGGCCGCGGCCGTAAGCGGCGATGACGCGATCGAAAAAGGCTTCGCTGGCGCGGGAAAAACGGTTCTGCTTGCGCAGCGATTCGGCGCTCAGCATGCGCGCGCACATCATTGGCGTCAGCGTCAGCGACACCACGGCGGAGATCAGGATCGCGACCGCCAGGGTGACGGCGAATTCGCGGAACAGCCGGCCGATCACATCGCCCATAAACAGCAGCGGGATCAGCACGGCGATCAGCGAAAAGGTCAGCGAGATTATGGTGAAGCCGATCTCGCCCGCGCCTTTCAGCGCCGCCGTCAGCGGCTTCTCGCCTTTTTCGATGTAGCGCGAAATGTTCTCAATCACCACGATGGCGTCATCCACCACGAATCCGGTGGCGATGGTCAGCGCCATCAGCGTCAGGTTGTTGATGGAGAAGCCTAAAAAGTACATGGCGGCGAAGGTGCCGATCAGCGACAGCGGCACCGCCACGGCGGGAATAATCGTCGCCGGCACGTTGCGCAGAAACAGATAGATAATCATCACCACCAGCGCGATCGCCAGCATCAGTTCATGCTGGGTATCGGTCACCGAGGCGCGAACATTGGTGGTGCGGTCGCTCAGCAGCTTCACCTCGACCGATTTCGGCAGCGAGGCGGTGAGCGTCGGCAGCATGGCGCGGATATTATCGGCGGTGGCGATGATGTTGGCGCCCGGTTGACGCTGCACGTTCAGCACGATCGCCTGCTGGCGGTTGGCCCAGGCGCCGAGCCAGCTGTTTTCAGCGCCTTGCTCGATGGTGGCGACATCGCCGAGCCTGACCGCCGCGCCGTTGCTGTAGCTGACGATCAGCTGGCGGTAATCTTCCGCGGATTTCATCTGGTCGTTGGCGGATAGGGTGATGGAGCGCGTCGGGCCGTCAAGGCTGCCCTTCGCCGAATTGACGTTGGCGTTGCTGATGGCGGAGCGCACCTCCTCGCTGCTCAGCCCGAGCGCCGCCAGCACCTGAGTATTCATCTTCACGCGCACCGCCGGACGCTGGCCGCCGGAAAGCGTGACAAGACCGACGCCGGAAACCTGCGCGATTTTCTGCGCGATGCGCGTCTCCACCATGTCCTGTACCTGCGTCATCGGCATGCTGGTGGTGGTGACCGCCAGGGTCATGATCGGCGGATCCGCCGGGTTGACCTTGTTATAAACCGGCGGATTGGGCAGATCGTTGGGCAACAGGTTGGTGGCAGCGTTGATGGCGGCCTGCACCTCCTGCTCGGCGACATCCAGCGGCAGCGTCAGCTGGAATTGCAGCGTGATCACCGAGGCGCCGCCGGCGCTTTGCGAAGCCATCTGTTTGAGACCGGACATCTGCCCGAACTGGCGTTCCAGCGGCGCGGTGATGGCGGAGGTCACTACATCCGGGCTGGCGCCGGGATAGAGCGTCACGACCTGAATGGTGGGGTAGTCGACCTCCGGCAGCGCCGAGACCGGCAGAAAACGGTAGCCCAGCACGCCCGCCAGCAGAATCGCGATCATCAACAGCGTAGTCGCCACCGGGCGCAGGATAAACAGGCGGGACGGCCCGCCGCTGGCATCTGGAGGCATAACCTGCATCAGTCGCGGCCTCCTTTCGCAGGCTGCGCGGCGCGGCTGTTGCTCGCCGCCGTGCTTTGCGGCGCCACCACTTCTACCTGCGCCCCTTCCGTCAGACGATCCAGACCATCCGTCACCACCCGTTCGCCCACTTCCAGCCCGGCGTTGATCACTACCTGCTGGCTATCCTGGATACCGGCGGTCACGCTCTTTTTGCTGACCTTGTTGTCGCTGTTGACCACCCAGACGAAATTGCCCTCATTACCCATCTGCAGGGCGGCGGCGGGGATCACCACCGCGTTTTGCAGGGTGTTGACTTTCAGGCGGGCATTGACGAACTGATTGGGAAACAGCGCGTCGTCCTGATTATCGAAGCGCGCCTTCAGCTTGATGGTGCCGGTCGTCGCGTCGATCTGGTTATCGAGGCTGAGCAGCGCGCCGGTGGTCAGCAGCGTTTTGTTGCTGCGATCCCAGGCCTCCACGCTCAGCGGCTGCCCGCTTTTCTGCGCCTGAAGGATCTGGCTGATGTTGTTTTCCGCCAGGGTAAAGACCACATCGATCGGGTGCGTCTGCGTCACCACCACCAGCCCGTTGGTGTCGCCGCTGGTGATGTAGTTGCCGATATCCACCTGTTTCAAACCGACGCGGCCGGCGATCGGCGAGGTGATGCGGCTGTAGGTGAGATTGAGGCGGGCGCTGTCGACGCTGCCCTGGTCCGCTTTCAGGGTGCCGAGGGTTTCGCTCACCAGCGCGCGCTGCGTATCCAGCTCCTGCTGCGTGGCGACTTTGGTTTTCGCCAGTTGCTCATAACGCGCCAGGTCGCGGCGCGCATTGGCTAGCGTCGCCTGGTCGCGCGCCTGTTGCCCCTCAGCCTGGGTCAGCGCGACCTGGAACGGACGCGGATCGATCTCCGCCAGCAGCTGGCCCGCTTCGACCTGCTGCCCCTCTTTGAAGTGAATCGCCATCAGCTCGCCGTCCACCCGGCTGCGCACCGTTACCGTGTTCGCGGCCGTTACCGTGCCCAGCCCGCTGAGGTATTGCGGCACGCTTTGGGTTTCCGCGGTCGCCGCCTGGACCGGCGCCAGCTGACCACGGGCGTTGCCGCCTCTGCCGCCGCGATGCGGTCGGGTGTCGGCTGAGGCGTCGGTATCGGGTTGCGTCGGATGCTGCCACCAGTAATAAACGCCCACGGCGACGACGGCGATGACCAAAACAATCAGGCTTTTTTTCAGGAAGGAATGTCGGACATTCATAGCGTTTATGTGCTCTCCAGCGGTGTAATCATCCAATTAACGCGGGCGCAAAAAGCGGAGGACCCGCAAAACTATTGATTGTAGACGTCTGATGCGCCAAAAAGTTGAAGGAAATAAGGATAACTGTATAGGCGGGGTAAGTATTCATATTCTGCAATTAAACCGACGCAAGAAAGCATAAGCCCGATTTTTCCTTTTGCTATGCTGAGTTACAGAGCTTTTTCAAATCACAGATAAGGAGCGGATGATGAGTCAGAACGAAACCCGACAGCTGGGCGACAGCGGTATTCAGGTGCCAAAATTAACCTTTGGCGGCAACGTGTTTGGCTGGACGGTGGATCAGCCGACGTCGTTCTCGCTGCTGGACGCGCTGGTGGAAAAAGGGCTGTGGTTTATCGACACCGCAGACGTCTATTCACGCTGGGCGCCGGGCAACAAAGGCGGCGAATCGGAAACCATCATCGGCAACTGGCTGAAACAGAGCGGCAAACGTGACCGCATTGTGCTGGCGACCAAGGTCGGCATGGAGCTGTCGCCGGAAAAACAGGGGCTGAAGCCGCAATATATCCGCCAGGCGGTAGAAGATTCGCTGCGCCGCCTGCAAACCGACTATATCGATCTTTATCAGGCTCACCGCGATGATGAAGATACGCCGCTGGCGGAGACGCTGGCCGCGTTCGATTCCCTGATCAAAGAGGGCAAGGTGCGCGCCATCGGCGCCTCCAACTACTGCGCGGAACGACTGCAGGAAGCGCTGGATACCAGCGAAAAACAGGGGCTGGCGCGCTATGAAACGTTGCAGCCGGAATATAACCTTTATGACCGCCAGGGCTATGAGAGCGGGCTGGAAGAGGTAGCGAAGAGAAACGGTCTCGGCGTCATCAACTATTACTCGCTGGCGAGCGGTTTTCTCAGCGGAAAATACCGCAGCAAAGAGGACGCCGGCAAAAGCCAGCGCGGGCAGGGCGTGGTGGAAAAATACCTTAACCCGCGCGGTTTGAAGATTCTGTCCGCTCTGGATGATATCGCCGACTCGCATGACGCCACGCCGACTCAGGTCGCGCTTGCCTGGCAAATCGCCCGTCCCGGCATTACCGCGCCGATTGTCAGCGCCACCTCGCTGCAACAGCTTGACGATCTGGCCAAGGCGACGCAGCTTATGCTCAGCAAACAGGAAATTGCCGAGCTGGATCAGGCCAGCGCCTGGTAAAGCCTTCCGGGGCGCGCTCTGCGCCCCATCTCGCTGAAATTTTTATTTCGTATGGCAAAAAATGCTAATTCTCTAAGGAAAATTTTAATACAGCGATCTGCTTCACATTTACGCTAATTACCTGTTAAACAAACGCTTATTCGCACATTTTTACAAAACCTGAAGTTTCGCCAGCACTATTCTCTCCGCAAATTTCTCCGCACCACTAATAAGAAAACCATCATGAACAAAAAAACAGCGCATGTTTTTCCGTTGCGCCGCGTCGCCGCGGCAATCCTGACGTTTGGTCTGCTGAGCGGCTCCGCGCTGGCGGCAGACGCCTTCAGCTACGATTCTGACTATATGTTCGGCGACTGGGGCGGCTCTCGCACCCAGCTGGAGAAAGCGGGCGTCAAGTTCGACGTCAACTACACCATGGAAAGCGCCGCTAACCTCGGCGGCGGCGCCAATACCAACACCACCATGCGCTACAGCGATCAGTGGGCGTTCGGCGCCAGTTTCGATCTGGAAAAGCTGCTGGACTGGCAGGACGCGCAGTTCCAGATCACCGTCACCAACCGCGACGGACAAAATCTTTCCGACCAGCTGGCGGATCGCCGTACCGGCCAGCTCTCCTCCGTGCAGGAAGTTTACGGTCGCGGACAAACCTGGCGTCTGACTCAGTTCTGGCTGCGTAAAGGTCTGTTTAACGACCTGATCGATCTGAAAGCGGGCCGCGTCACCGTCGGCGAGGATTTCGACAAGTTCGACAGTCTGTTCCAGAACCTGGCGTTCGGCAGCGGACAGGCGGGCAACTGGCGCGGCGACCGCTGGTTCAACTGGCCGGTCTCCCAGTGGGGCGGTCGCGCGAAGCTGAACATTACGCCGGAAGTTTTCTTCCAGGTCGGCTTCTATAACCAGAACACGGCCAACTACGATCGCGGCGACGGCTTCCGCTTCGACACCAATAATTCCGAAGGGAACCTGGTGCCGGTCGAGCTGGGCTGGGAACCGACCTTCGGTCCCGACAAGCTGCCAGGCAACTATCGCATCGGCTACTACTATTCGTCCGTCAACGGCGACGTTTACGGCAGCTGGCGCGACGGAGGCTATCAGGATAAAGACCACGCCTATGGCGGCTATATCCTCGCTCAGCAGCAGCTGACGGCGCAGGGCGGCGACGCGTCGCGCGGCCTCGGCGTGATTGTCCAGGCGGTCATGAACGATCACAAGACCTCGAAAACCGATAACTATCAGTCGATCGCCTTTACCTGGAAAGGGCCATTCGATGCGCGTCCGCAGGATGAGATCGGCGTCGGCGCGGCGCGTATTCACGTAAACAGCGACTATACGCATTCGCTGCGCCAGCAGAACAGCACCAACGGCGAAACGGATTTCGACAGCCCGACCTACCTGCCGATTCAGGAAGGCGCGGAATATAACTACGAAATCTACTACAACGCCCACCTGACTAACTGGCTGGCGCTGCGTCCGAATCTGCAATATGTGACAGCGCCGGGCGCGGTCAGCGAAGTGAAGGATGCGTTTGTCGGCGGCATCAGCGCCAACATCGTGTTCTGATAAAAAAACGGCCCGCGCGGAACAGTTCCGGCGGGCCGTTTCTTATCGTGAAGCGCGTTTTTAACGGAACAGCACCTGCGCCCAGCGCGCCAGCCCGGCGGTGACCGAGCCGAAGTCGTCGCCGCTGGCGACAGGCGTCTGCGGCAGCTCCTGTTGCAGCGCGGCGCGCAACAGCGGGGAGCGGGCGCTGCCGCCGGTAAGATAGATAACGTCCGGCCGCGCTTCGCTGCTGGCCAGCGCCAGCTTCACCTGCTCCAGAATACGCTCCAGCGGCTGCGCGATCGCCTCCTGCAAGGTTCCGTCCGTAATGGTAGTCTGCAACATGGCGGCGATAAACGGCAGCGACGCCTCGGTGCTGGCGCGATCGCTCAGGGCGATCTTGCTCTCTTCCGCCGCGCGCACCAGACGATAGCTCAGTTTCTGCTGCCATACTTTCAGCAGGCGCGCCACCACGTCGCCCTCCTGCGCATCGCGCACCAGATCGCGCAGCAGCTTGCCGCAGGCGGCTGAATAGAATTCGCTTTGCGCCGGAACATCGTTGATCGCCACCGCGTTCCACCAGGGCAACGCAGGCAGGGCGATCCCTTTTTGCGTGCTGCCGCCGAGGCCCAGCAGCGGCATCAGAGTTTTAAACGCCAGCGTGATATCGAGATCGTTGCCGCCGACGCGACAGCCGCTGTGTCCCAGCAGGCTCTGCTGTCGGTCGACTTTGTCGCGCCAGGCCGGGCCCATCAGCAGCATCGAGCAGTCGGTGGTGCCGCCGCCGATGTCCACCACCAGTACGCGCGTCTCTTTCTCCAGTGTCGCTTCGAAATCCAGCCCCGCCGCGACCGGTTCGAACTGAAACTCTACGTCGCGGAAGCCGGCGCGTTGCGCCGCGCGTAGCAAAATGCCCTGCGCCTGCTGGTTGGCGTCGTCGCCACCCAATCCCTGAAAGTTGATCGGACGGCCGATCACCGCCTGGTCGATCGCCTCGCCAAGCTGCGCTTCGCCCTGCTGACGAATATGCAGCATCATGGCGCAGACTAAATCTTCGAACAGGGCGATCTGCTGCGGCTTCAGGCCGCTGGCGCCGAGAAAGGATTTGGGAGATTTAACGAACCAGATCTCTTCCGGGTCGTCCATATATTGTTGCAGCGCGGTCAGGCCGAACTTCACGCTGTCGGGCGTAACCTCGATATCCTCTTCGCGATTAAAGCGCAGGGCGCGTTGCAGCAGGGCGGTGGTTTCGCTGTCGGGCGTCGCGACCTGATGATGACGATAGAGCCATTCGCTGATCGCTTCGCGCGTCGGCGCGCAAATCATGGAGGGCAACAGCGTGTGGCCGTTTTCCAGCGCCAGCATGCGCGGCGCGCCATTCTCCATCACTGCGACCGCGCAGTTCGCCGTGCCGTAATCAAAACCGATAAACATTTTACCCCCTGCAAGAGAGAAAAAAGGGGGCGACTTTAGCGCAGCTTGCGGCGGCTGGCAATCACTGGCGCGGCGTTAACTGCCTCTGCCGGCCTGACGCTCCGTCGCCGTCGGCAGGGCGTCGAAAACCGTATACTGGCCGCGCCCGCTGTGTTTCGCGTCGTAGCAGGCGGCGTCCGCCTGGGAAAGCACGTCGCCGCTCTGACAGTTGCGTGCGTCGATTTGCGTCAGGCCCGCGCTGACGCCGACCTGCCAGACACGATTTTCCCACTGAAAACGGTAGCCGTTGACCGCTTCGACAATGCGCTGCACCACCGCGCAAGCCTGATTGATATCGCAGCCGGGCAGCAGCAGCCCGAACTCGTCGCCGCCAAGGCGCGCCAGAAAATCACTGCTGCGCAGCGCGCGCAGCATCAGCTCGGCCAGCTCGCGCAGCAGCGCGTCCCCGGCGGCATGGCCTGCGTTATCGTTCACCGCCTTGAACTTGTCGAGATCCATAAACACCAGCACATGCTGATGCGGCGAATCGGCGGTGTCTTTCAGCAGGCGCTTGAGCTGTTGTTCGAAGCTGGCGCGGTTCGGCAGACGCGTCAGCATATCGTGCGATGCGCTATAGCTCAGGTTCTTCAAAAGCTTGCGCGACTCGCTGACATCCTGAATGACCATCACGGCGCCGATATCCTCGCCCGCCAGGGTCTTCAGCGGCGCGATGCTGTAATAAATATCGAAGCGCTCGCTGTGGCGGTTGTGCAGCACCGGATCTTCGTCGACGTCGGGAATGGTTTTCTGCGTCGGCAACTGATGCAGCAGCCGGCTCGCGATCTCCGCGCCATCCTCGCCCTGCGTGATGCGCAGCACCTCACTCAGCGCGCATCCCGCCGCTTCTTCCTGCGTCCAGCCGCTCATCTTTTCAGCCACCGGATTCATGAAAATTACGCGCATTTTATCATCGGTGCTGATGACGGCCTCGCCGATGGAGTCGAGCGTAATCACCATTCGCTCTTTTTCCTGGAACAGCGCTTCGTTCAGGGCGCGCAGGGGGGTAACGTCCTGACAAATGCCAAGCATACGCTCGATGCGACCGTCCGAACTGAGAACGCGGTTCGCCTGCGAGCGGATGTAGCGCGGTCCCTGCGGCAGATCGATGCGGAACTCCAGGTTGAGGGCGCTGCGTTGCTGGATCGCTTGCTGTACCGTCTGCGCGGCGTGCTGGCGCTCGCAGGGATTCAGACGGCTTAGCCAGAGCTCATAGCTGGGGTTTTCATGCTGAGTGACGTCGTAAAGCGCATACATTCGTTTGTCCCAGTTCATCTCATTGGTGACCAGGTTCCATTCCCAGACGCCGACGCCGCCCGCTTCGTTTGCCAGTGTAATGCGCTCCATCAGGCGGCGGTTCACCTGTTCGCTCTGCTTCAGTTCGGAAATGTCGATAATTTGCGAAATGAAATAGAGCGGCTGCTGGCGGGCGTCGCGCACTAACGAAACGGTCAGCCGCGCCCAGACAATTTCGCCGTCTTTGCGAAAATAGCGTTTTTCCAGCGTGTAGGATTCCGCTTCGCCGTTGAGGATTTTTTCTATTTGCCGCAGGTCGTTAACCAGATCGTCAGGATGGGTAATTTGCTGAAAGGTGGTTTTTTCCAACTCGGCGGCGGAGTAGCCCAGCGTCCGGCACAGCGACTGGTTAACCTGAAGCCAGTCGCCCTGCGGCGCTACCAGCGCCATGCCGATGGCGGAATATTCCATCGCGTGGCGAAAACGGGTTTCGCTCTCGATAATATGGTTTTTTTCCCGGCGAAAGGCGTCCATCACCAGCGCCATCATATGGCTGGGGATCAGGACCAGCAGAAAGGGCAGCCATGGCGAGACGGCGAGAAATGCCGAATTGTTCACCACGATGGAGACGAGCTGGAGCGCCAGCAGCAGCGAAATCAGCGTGGCGTTGGCGAAAAACAGCAGAAAGGCTTCAAATTTCGGCAGCCGCACCGCGCACCAGAACAGGATGACGATGACGCAGGTAAAGGGCCAGGGCATAAAGCGCAAACAGAGGTAACTGGCGCCGAGGGTTATTACCAGCGTCGCCAGGCTTTCCAGCAGCCAGGGATTCGGGCGCGGGCGGGAGAGCGATGGCCAGAGCAGCAGCACCGGCCCCAGCGCCAGCATACCCATCACTTCAGAGATCACCCAGGTATAAAAGAAATGCGACGAGGCGTGTCCGCTGATGTTGAGCAGCGAAAGCGCGACCAGCGCGCCGAACAGCGGCGTAACGATGCCAGCCGCCATAACGAAACGGAACCAGCTTCTCAGGGAGTCGAGCGGCGCGCGACGATTGAGCAGGATGCGCAGCAGCAGGCCGCCGGCCACGGCCTGAACCCCGTTCAGCAGCGCATAGTAGAGATTGGTCGGCGTCGCGCCAAACGCAAGGGCGTTCGCCAGCGCGGTGGCGATAATGCAGCACAGCAGGATCGGCGGCACGGCGCGCGGCGCGCAGCGAAACACCAGAATGGTCATCAGCGTGGTGGAAAACCACAGCGGGGAGATATGATTGTTCGTCGCCACCAGCTTCAGGCAAAACAGCGTAAGCAGAAAGCAAATGATGCCCATCAATATGGCGGTCAGCCATCTGTTGCGTGTTTCACCCCAGGTGGAAAACATTTCAAACGACATGCATGGACTCAGCAGTACGCATTTTTTCGCGCTGGCGAAAATTGCGCCGGTTATTCATTTTCAGGCATGCTAGCACATTCAAAAAAAGAAACTGCCGTCAATTCACTTTTGGCCGTTATTCGCAGGATTGAATGGTGTTTTTTCGAGACATATCTCATTGTTGCAAACGCCAGAGGTCGGCGCGGGTATAAGGTTTTTCCAGCCCGGCGAGATCGGCGGATAAACGCTCAAGAAATTGCTGAGTCGTCGCGATGCGGCCATGCCCGATCAGCAGCAGCGGAATCAGAAAGGCGATGCCGATTTGCGGCCAGCTAAAACCCTTCAGGGCGGTACGGCGTTGCGAGATTAAGAACAGCGTGCTGAGCGTAAAGCCGAGCAGCAAGCCGGCGGCCACTTCGCTTTTCGAATGGGCGTGAATGACCAGGCGCGAAAAGCCGACCATCAGTGGGATCGCATAGCCGAGGCCGATGGCGAAGGCGCGCCAGAAAGCGGGCCAGCGGCCCGATATCAACCACAGCATCACCGGCCATAAGGTCGCGGACAGGGCGCTGTGGCCGCTGAAACCGGTAAAATTGAAACGGGCGCTGCCGATGCCGAAACCTAAATAAAGAATTTTCGACAGGCTGACCAATAGCCCGGCAAGCCCGAACGCCACCAGCCAGTACCAAACCGTGCGGCCGTTATCGCTTTTCCAGGGCAGGATCAGCGCGATAATCACGGCTGTCGGGAGCAGCAGCATGCTGTCGCCGAAGTAGGTTAAACTTTTCCAGGTCATACTTTTCCTTGCTCTTCAGACAAACGCAGGGTCAGCCAGCGGCATTACGACCTCGGCACCATTAACAGTTTATCGATGATGGCGCCAGGTTTAAAAGGGGAAATTCTGAAAAGCGGCTGGCCGCATTTCTCTGGCATCAAAACCGTGAAATCCCTATAATTGCCGCCAACTCACCCTCTCATTTCGGCCCATCTTCGCTACGGTGAAAAAACCTGCGGGGACAGGCTCCAGTTATCAGGTCTTAAAAAAGTATGAGTGACAAGTCTCACCAATGCGTGATTGTCGGCATTGCAGGCGCATCCGCATCCGGAAAAAGTTTAATCGCCAGCACGCTCTATCGTGAAATCCGCGACCAGGTCGGCGACGCGCATATCGGCGTCATACCCGAAGATTGCTATTACAAAGACCAGAGCCACCTCACCATGGAAGAGAGGGTAAAAACCAATTACGACCACCCGAGCGCGATGGATCACGATCTGCTGCTGCAGCATCTGCAGGCGCTGAAGGCGGGGCAGGATATCGATCTGCCGGTCTACAGCTACGTCGAGCATACCCGTACCCGTGAGACCGTCCATCTGAAGCCGAAAAAGGTGATCATTCTGGAAGGCATTCTGCTGCTGACCGACGCGCGCCTGCGCGAAGAGCTAAATTTCTCTATTTTTGTCGATACGCCGCTTGATATCTGTCTGATGCGCCGCATGAAGCGCGACGTCAACGAGCGCGGTCGCTCAATGGATTCGGTGATGAGCCAGTACCAGAAAACCGTGCGGCCGATGTTCCTGCAATTTATCGAGCCATCCAAACAGTATGCCGATATCATCGTGCCGCGCGGCGGGAAAAACCGTATCGCGATTGATATTCTTAAGGCGAAGATTAACCAGTTTTTCGAGTAACCGGCGTCCGCCGGGACGCGAAGGGCCGCAGCCGTCACGGCGCGCTGCGGCTCTTGCTACACTACTGTTATGGAGTAACGGCAATGAGATTATGCGACCGCGATATTGAAGCCTGGCTGGACAGCGGCAAGCTGGCGATTACGCCGCGCCCGCCGGTCGAGCGCATCAACGGCGCCACGGTCGATGTGCGTCTGGGCAATCAATTTCGCACCTTCAGCGGCCACACCGCGGCGTTTATCGATTTGAGCGGTCCGAAACATGAAGTCAGCGCCGCGCTGGATCGCGTCATGAGCGACGAGATCGTGCTGCCGGAAGGGGAGGCGTTTTTTCTCCATCCGGGCGAGCTGGCGCTGGCGGTCACGCTGGAATCGGTGACTATCCCTGACGATCTGGTGGGCTGGCTTGACGGTCGCTCCTCGCTGGCGCGCCTCGGCCTGATGGTTCACGTGACCGCGCACCGTATCGATCCCGGCTGGCAGGGGCGTATCGTGCTGGAGTTCTATAACTCCGGCAAACTGCCGCTGGCGCTGCGCCCGGGCATGCTGATCGGCGCGCTGAGCTTCGAGCCACTCTCCGGCCCGGCGGCGCGTCCCTATAACCGCCGCGAAGATGCTAAATACCGGGGACAGCAGGGTGCTGTCGCCAGTCGTATCGATAAAGACTGAACCGACACAGAGGATTGAATGAGAAGAGTGATAACCACCCTGGCCATCCTGTTTGTGGTGGTCGTTGCGGGAATGACCGCGCTGGTAATGCTGGTAAATCCCAACGACTTTCGCGCCTATATGGTGCATCAGGTGGAACAACGCAGTGGTTATCAGCTTCACGTGAGCGGCGATCTTCGCTGGCACGTCTGGCCGAAACTCAGCATTCTGGCGGGCCGCATGAGCCTGACGGCGCCGGGAGCGCCTGAACCGGTGGTCGCGGCGGAAAATATGCGCCTCGACGTCAATCTGTTGCCTCTGCTTTCGCATCAGCTCAGCGTCAGCCAGGTAATGCTGAAAAATGCCGTGATACGCGTCACGCCCGACAGCGAAGCGCGCAAACCGAAGAATGCGCCGGTCGGGCCGCAGGATTCCGCGCCATCTTCTGGCGAAAGCGGCTGGTCTTTTGATATCGGCCAGCTTAACGTCGCGGACAGTTTGCTTATCTGGCAGCAGCCCGGCGGCGACGAGATCCATTTCCGCAACCTTAATCTCAACCTGGAACAGGATAGCCGCAAGCAGGCCGCCATTGAGATGAGCGTGCGAATGTCGCGCAACCAGCGTAATGCGGACCTGTCGCTGAAGGGCCAGCTGGACGCGGCGAATTATCCTCACCGGTTATCGGGCGAGGTGGAAGAATTAAATTATGCGCTGTCCGGCGCCGACCTTCCTGCGCAGGGCGTGAAAGGCAAGCTGAGCCTGAAAGGGGAGTGGAACGGCGATACGCAGCGTTTCCGCGTTCCGCAGCTGCAGATCAGCGCCAATGATAGCGCCTTGCAGGGCAGTGCCGAAGGCAGCCTTAACGCGCCGCAAAGCTATGCGCTGAATCTGCACGCCGCTGCGCTAAATCTCGATAATCTGTTAAGCAGCGTGGCAATCGCGCCGACGGGCGAACAGCGGGCGACCGTCGCCCATGCGCCGGTGATCGCCGAACCCCGGGTTCGTCAGAATGAAGATTCGCCGCTCAACGCTATTAATCTCGCCGTCACCTTAGGGGCGGACCACGCGACCTGGCGCGGTCTGGCGCTGAACGACGTTCAGCTCGCCGCCGCCAGCCAGCGCGGTCTGATTACGCTTAATACGTTTCAGGGGCAGCTCGGCGCTGGACATTTCTCTCTGCCCGGCGCCATCGATCTTCGTCAACCGGTCACCCATGTCACGCTGCAGCCGGAGCTTAACCAGATTGCGATCCAGCCGCTGCTGAAAGCGCTGGCGCTGCCGGAGAGTCTGCAGGGCGAACTGGACCTGTCGGGCCAGCTGGAGGGCGATGAGCTGAGCGTCGAGGCGGCGAGCCTACAATGGCAGGGCAATGCGCAGGTGGCGCTGAAAAACGCCCGGCTGACGCAGTTTAATTTGCAGCAGCTGGTGCGCCGCGCGGTTGAGCGAGCCAGCAATCGCGTCAACAGCGACGCGCAGGATGAGCAGGGCATTGACCAGCTTTCCGGCCAGGCGGAGCTTAATCATGGCGTCATTACTTTCAAAGATTTGAACGGCAAGGGGAACCAACTGGCGCTGCAGGGCGGCGGACAGATTAAGCTGACGCAAAGAATGCTGGACGTCACGTTGGGCGTCACGCTCGGCGGCTGGAAAGGCGATGAAAAGCTGGCGGCGGCGCTCTCGCAGCAGGCGATTCCGCTGCATATGTATGGCAGCTGGGATAATGTGCAGTACACCCTGCCGGTGGATCAGGTGTTACGGCAACAGTTGCAGGATGAGGCAAAATCGCGCCTCAACCAATGGCTGGATCGCCAGCCGCAAAACGATAAAACCGACGATTTAAGAAAGCTGCTACATCCTTAAACCCTTTACCGACGGCGGTCCGGGCGAGACCGCCGTCGGTTTCAGATTCCGGCTTCGGAGCGAGCCTGATAGATAATCTCTACCTTTTGCACGCGATGGTTCTCCACCTTCAGCGTGCGCAGCAGATAGTCGCCAAGGCGCAGCTCTTCTCCTTCCTGCGGAATGTGCTGCAGGCGATCCATCAGCAGACCGGCGAGGGTGTGATAGCTGCGCTGTTCATCCAGCGGCAGTTTGACGTAGGTCACCACATCCTCCAGCGCCATATGTCCGTTAGCGATCCAGCTGTCCATGCTCACCTGACGAATATCATGGCGCGCATCCATCTCCTCCTCCTGATTGGGCAAATTGCCGGCGATGGTCTCCATTAAATCGCTCAGCGTCACGACGCCCTCAACCGAGCCAAACTCATCCACCACGAAAGCGAAATGCGTGCGGCCCTGGCGAAACTGTTCCAGCGCCTGCAACAGCGACAGCCGTTCGGGAAATACCAGCGGCTGGCGGATCAGCGCGCGCAGATCCAGCGAAGAGTGATGCAGCGACTGATGCAGCAGATCGATAACATGCACTACCCCAAGCGGCTCTCCGCCGTTTTCGGTGATCAGGATGCGCGTATGCTGATTGCGGTCGAGCTGCGCCATGATGATGACGGGATCGTCGCTGAGATCGACATGCTCCACATCATGGCGCGAGGTCATAATGGTACTGATATGGCGCTGGCCTAAACCCAGCACGCGGGCGATCATGCGCCGTTCCTGACGGTTGAAAAGCGCATCGTCACCGCTATCGGCAATCAGGGAAGCGGCGCCGGCGTCCAGCTCGGCGCGATCCGCTTCGCCGCGCAACAGGCGCAGCACCGTTTCCGCAGTGCGCTGGCGCAGGGGACGACCCGCGGAAAGAAAGCGCCTGCGGTTAAACTGCGCCAGCTGGTTGAACGCCTCAATAACCACCGAAAAGCCGATAGCGGCATACAAATAGCCTTTCGGGATGACGAACCCCAACCCTTCAGCGATCAGGCTGAAGCCTATCATCAGCAAAAAGCTCAGGCAGAGAATGACGATGGTGGGGTGGCTGTTGACGAAGCGCGTCAGGGGCTTGCTTGCCAGCAGCATCAACAGAATGGCGATAGTGACCGCGGTCATCATCACCGGCAATTCATTGACCATGCCGACTGCGGTAATCACCGCATCCAGCGAGAATATCGCATCCAGCACCACGATTTGCGCGACAACCGGCCAGAATCTGGCACCGTTTTTTTGTGCGGTTTGATCTTCGTCGGCGCCTTCGAGTCGGCTGTTCAGTTCGGTGGTGGCTTTAAACAGCAGGAAGACGCCGCCGAGAAACAGGATCAAATCGCGTGCGCTGAAGGCGTGGCCCAGCAGCGTGACCAGCGGCTGCGTCAACGTAACCAGCCAGGAGAGGGAGGCAAGCAGCGCCAGTCGCGAGCCGAGGGCGAGCAGTAAACCGATAATGCGCGCACGGTCCCGATCCTTGCCCGGCAACTTCTCCACCAGGATAGCGATAAAAACCAGGTTATCAATTCCCAGCACCAGCTCAAGAACAATGAGCGTAATCAATCCAGCCCACAGCGACGGGTCCAGAAGCCACTCCAGCATCTTTTATTACCTTAAGATGAAAATAAGCTGAATCTTATGATAGTGAAGCCTGAACAGAGGTACAAATAGCGCGGCTAAAAGCAATAAGCCGCCTGCCGGAGGGAATCAAAAGATTTTTCCGACTTTCGGCGCGATTCGGGAAATATCTGAAAAGCGATTAACGATAAATCTGAATTATTCTCTTATGACCGCGTCAGGGGTATGACTTTAAGGCATTTCAACAGCGAATTTATAAGAAATGGAATATGGAATAATTCTGAATTTTAACCCCGGGAAAGCGCGCGTCGGTGGAGGTTAATACTAATGGCTGGTAGTCTTTTTCCTAAAGTAGCGCAGGGATCGAAGGGTCTACTTGTAAACAAGCCAGTAATAACTAGTATAGCAACGTGTCAGTAAATATCTGCGCCAGCGTTGTTAATAGCGCGCAGAGTGAGCTTTTAATGTTTTGAATTGTGAGCTTGTCTAGGTTTGCACAATGTTTTGTGCGCTTTTTACCAGAAAACAGACAGAAAAATATGACCAGGATAGCGGTATTGGCAGCGACAGCCAAGGGCGGTAGCGTGCCAGAAACGCTTTCTTTGCTGAATAATCAACCGGAAGTTTCTTCAGCGTAAGTCAGAGTAATCTGTTGGTCTTTATCACAGTTTTCTTGCTTAAGTAAAAAGAAGACTGGCATAAACGCCAGACCTTTCTCATCAGCAGAGATATACACCTGAGATTTCCATCGCTCATTTATTGCACAGGCTTAAGGTGTTACGGGTTTAGGGAAAATACAATAAAGAGTTAAATATGCGCGATACCGATTTCACAATTAAAAGTCTTATTACAAAACTACTATTGGCGTGTTCAGATCTCATACTTTTCAATGCCGCGTTATTTATTGCGCTGGCGCTTATTAATATGTTGCCTGCGTCGCCGTTGGCAGATATTTCCGAAAAGGATATGCATTTAAAAATAGTCACGCATATCTGTCTCTCTGTTATTTGCGTCGGATGGTTTTGGGTCAGGCTGCGTCATTTCACCTACCGCAAACCTTTCTGGTTCGAGTTAAAAGAAGTGTTTCGCACCATTCTTATTTTCTCGATTATCGATCTGTCGATCGCCGCGTTATCGCAGTGGCAAATGTCGCGCTTCGTTTGGGCACTGACTTGGGTGCTGGCGTTGATCCTTCTGCCGCTGGGACGCGCGCTGTCGAAACGCGTACTGAACCATTACGGCCTGTGGAAAAAGCAGACGATTATTATCGGCAGCGATAAAAATGCGCGCGAAGCCTGGCAGGCGCTGCAAAGCGACGAGGTGATGGGGTTTGACGTTGTCGCCTTCTTCGACGTTGACGGCTCCTGCCCGCAGACCAGCCTGTTCGGCGTGCCGGTGATCACTGACGAAGAGGCGCTGTGGCGGATGAAAAACAGCGAGACGCAGTTTATCGTCGCCGTTGAGTTCGAGCAAAGCCAGCACCGCGACAGCTGGTTGAAGCGCCTGGCGATGCATAACTGCCGTTCCGTCTCGGTGATCCCGACGCTGCGCGGCGTGCCGCTTTACGGCACCGACATGGCCTATATTTTCAGCCATGAAGTGATGATCCTGCGCGTTAATAACAATCTGGCGAAACGCACCTCGCGTTTCCTTAAGCGGACTTTCGATATTATCGGCGCGCTGGCGATCATTATTATGCTGCTGCCCGCGCTGCTGGTGCTCGGATTTATGGTGGCGCGCGACGGCGGACCGCCGATTTACGGTCATGAGCGCGTCGGTCTGAATGGCCGTAAATTTAAATGCCTGAAGTTTCGCTCTATGGTGATTAATTCAAAAGAGGTGCTGGAGGAGGTATTACGTACCGATCCGGCGGCGCGCGCCGAGTGGGATAAAGACTTCAAACTGAAAAACGATCCCCGTATTACCAAAGTCGGACATTTCATCCGTAAAACCAGCCTCGACGAGCTGCCGCAGCTCTGGAATGTGGTGCGCGGCGATATGAGCTTGGTGGGGCCGCGTCCGGTAATTGAAGATGAACTCAGTCGTTATGCCGGCGATGTGGATTATTACCTGATGGCGAAGCCGGGTATGACCGGGCTGTGGCAGGTAAGCGGACGTAACGATGTGGATTATGAAACGCGCGTCTATTTTGACTCGTGGTACGTAAAAAACTGGTCACTGTGGAATGATATCGCCATTCTCTTTAAGACCATTGGTGTAGTGCTTAAGCGCGATGGCGCTTATTGATAGTCAGTAAACAGGGCGGGGAACAGGCCTCGCTCTGCGGGTAAATGCCGGTGTTGGGCGTGTCTTCAAACTGATAACTGCCATTATCGGGGATGCAAACGCATTATTTTCAATGATGAATAATGTGCTTTTATTAATGTCGTGCCGTTTAACGACGACAGCATAAATGATAGGGAGCGAATGATAGCGAATGATAATGAACCACAGTTTCAGTGCCTGACCTGACCTGATTTTCTATTTTATTTAACGCTTACACAGCGGCGTTCTCGCCTCTATCAATCAATAACTGATAGCGATGATCCCAATATGATTACAATGAAAATTAAATTGATACCTTTATTGGTATCCGCCACTTTTCTCGCCGGATGTACTGTCCAACCTGGCAGCCATCTCTCCTCAGGCGGAAAAAATGTCGTTGAACAGCCAGACAGCAATTACGATATCGACAAATACGTTAACGTCTTTCCATTATCGCCGCGTCTGGTTGAGTCGATGCGGCCTAAACCGGTGGTGGCGCAGGCCAACCCGCTACTGCAGCAAGAGATTCAGAACTATGAGTATCGCGTCGGCGTCGGCGACGTTATTAACGTCACGGTCTGGGACCACCCTGAGCTGACCACGCCGGCGGGTCAGTACCGCAGCGCCAGCGATACCGGCAACTGGGTTCACTCCGACGGCACCATCTTCTATCCCTACATCGGCAAAGTTCGTGTCGCCAGCCGCACCGTGACCGACATCCGCGCGGAAATCGCTCGCCGCCTGGCGCAATATATCGAGAGCCCGCAGGTTGACGTCAGCGTCGCCTCGTTCCGATCGCAGAAAGCCTATGTCACCGGTTCGGTAGCGACCTCAGGGCAGCAGCCGATCACCAACGTGCCGCTGACCATTCTTGACGCGATCAACGCCGCCGGCGGCCTGGCGGCCGACGCCGACTGGCGCAACATCGTGCTGACGCACAACGGTCAGGAGAAACGCATCTCGCTGCAGGCATTGATGCAGAACGGCGACCTGACGCAAAACCATCTGCTCTACCCAGGGGACATCCTTTATGTTCCGCGAAACGACGATCTGAAAATCTTCGTGATGGGCGAAGTGACGCAGCAAACCACGCTGAAGATGGATCGCAGCGGCATGACGCTGTCTGAAGCGCTGGGCAACGCGCAGGGCATTAACCAGACCACTTCCGACGCGACCGGGGTCTTTGTTATTCGTCCGATTCGCGGCGCCAATCGCACCAAAATGGCCAATATCTATCAGCTGAATATGAAAGATGCCGCAGCCATGGTGATGGGTACCGAATTCCAACTGGAACCTTACGATATCGTCTACGTCACCTCGACGCCGCTGACGCGCTGGAACCGCGTGATTTCGCAGTTGCTGCCGACCATCGCCGGTATCGACGATGTGACGTCGAGCATCAGTCGTATCAGAGATTATTAATGGTCAAGGCTTGAGATGATTAATTCTGTATTAGTGGTCTGCGTGGGCAACATCTGTCGCTCTCCTACCGGCGAGCGGTTGTTCAAACGGGCGCTTCCTGAGAAGCGGATCGCATCGGCGGGGCTGGGTGCCTTGGCCGGTTATCCTGCGGATCGCACCGCCAGCGAAGTGGCGGCCGATCACGGGCTTTCTCTTGAGGGTCATCAGGCTCAGCAGTTAACGGCGCGCATGTGCCGTGAATATGATCTGATTCTGGTGATGGAGAAAAACCATGTCGAGCAGGTTAACCGTATTGACCCCGCCGCACGCGGCAAAACCATGTTGCTTGGACACTGGCTCAACCAACAGGAAATCGCGGATCCGTACAGAAAAAGTCGTGAGGCCTTTGAAGGCGTTTACGGATTACTGGAAAACGCTACCCAGAAATGGGTCAACGTATTAAGCCGATAGTTGGGATTATCCATGAATATAAAAAACAAGGTTATGACCGCGCCGAAAGAGGATTCAACGGGATGGGATCTGGCGCATCTTGTGGGACAGCTTATTGATCACCGGTGGATCATTGTCGCGGTAACCGCCTTCTTTATGCTGGTCGGTACGCTCTACACGCTCTTCGCCACGCCGATTTACAGTTCAGATGCGCTGGTGCAGGTGGAGCAGAAAAACTCCAGCACGGTGCTGACCGATCTGCAGGATGCGCTGCCCCCGACCCCGGCGTCCGATACGGAAATCGAGATCGTGAAATCGCGTATGGTTATCGGTAAAACGGTGGACGATCTGGGCCTCGATACCGTCGTGGAGCAGAACTACTTCCCGATTATCGGTAAAGGGCTTGCTCGTCTGATGGGCGACAAGCCGGCCAATATCGCCATTTCGCGCCTGGAAATTCCGCGCAGCTGGGACAAGCGAAATGTCGAACTGGAGGTCAACGGCCCGAACAGCTACACCATTACCAAAGAGGGCGAGGAGCTATTTAAAGGGCAGGTCGGCAAGCTGGAGCAGCATGGCGACGTCACCCTTCTGGTCAGCGGCATCGAGGCGGACGAGGGCACCAGCTTCACCGTCTCCAAGCTGAACGATCTGCAGGCGATCAATATGGTGCTGTCGAACCTGTCGATCGCCGATAAAGGCAAGGATACCGGCGTGCTTGGGCTGACCTATCAGGGCGAAGATCCGGTGCAGATCACCAAGGTGCTGAACCAGATCGTCAACAACTATCTGCTGCAAAACGTCGAGCGTAAGTCGGAACAGGCGCAAAAGAGCCTCGACTTCCTGCACCACCAGCTGCCGGCCGTCCGCAGCAAGCTGGATGAAGCGGAAGACAAGCTGAACGCCTATCGCCGTCAGAACGAATCGGTCGATATGTCGCTGGAGGCGAAATCCGCGCTGGATTCCTCCGTCAGCGTCCAGAGCCAGCTTAACGAACTGACCTTCCGCGAAGCGGAAGTGCAGCAGCTTTTCACCAAGGATCACCCGACCTACCGCGCGCTGCTGGAAAAGCGTAAAACCCTGGAAGCCGAGCAGGCGCAGCTGAACAAGCGAATTTCCCAGATGCCGCAGACGCAACAGGAAATTCTGCGTCTGACCCGCGACGTGCAGTCCGGTCAGGAAATTTACATGCAGCTGCTTAACCGTCAGCAGGAGCTGGGCATCAGCAAGGCGAGCACCGTCGGCGACGTACGCATCATCGATCGCGCGGAAACCGCCAACTCGACGGTGGCGCCGAAGAAAATGCTGATTATCCTCGCGAGCCTGATTCTGGGTCTGGCGCTCTCCGTGGGTCTGGTGCTGCTGAAAGCGCTGTTCCATCACGGCATCGAAAACCCGGAGCAGCTGGAAGAGCTGGGCATGAACGTCTATGCCAGCGTGCCGCTCTCGGAATGGCAGCGTAAGAAAGATACCGAAGCGCTGGCCCGCCGCGGCAACAAAACGAAGAGCGAGCCGCACGATACGCTGCTGGCGCTGGGCAACCCCACCGACCTCTCTATCGAAGCGATCCGTAGCCTGCGCACCAGCCTGCACTTCGCCATGATGGAAGCCAAGAACAATATCCTGATGATCACCGGCGCCAGCCCGGGCATCGGTAAAACCTTTATCTGTTCCAACCTGGCGACGCTGGTATCGAAAGCGGGGCAGAAAGTGCTGTTTATTGATGGCGACATGCGCCGCGGCTATACCCATGAGCTGCTGGGTGCGGACAACAAGTCGGGTCTCTCCAATATTCTCTCCGGCAAAACCGAGTTCAGCCCGGCGATGATCCAACGCGGCGTCTGGGGCTTCGACTTCCTGCCGCGCGGTCAGGTGCCGCCGAACCCTTCCGAACTGCTGATGCACCGTCGCATGGGCGAGCTGCTGGAGTGGGCGAGCAAGAACTACGACTTGGTGCTGATCGATACGCCGCCGATACTGGCCGTCACCGATGCGTCGATTATC
Organism: Enterobacteriaceae bacterium UBA2655; assembly: GCA_002359495.1. Taxonomy (GTDB): domain Bacteria; phylum Pseudomonadota; class Gammaproteobacteria; order Enterobacterales; family Enterobacteriaceae; genus Pantoea; species Pantoea superficialis. The sequence goes on along the minus strand of DENB01000032.1, from coordinate 62,715 downwards.
GGCAAGCTGGCGGGAACCTCGCTGATGGTGGCGCGCTTCGAAACCAACACCACGAAAGAGATTGATGTCAGCTTTAAACGCTTTGCCCAGAACGGCATTGAGATTAAAGGCGTCATCCTTAACGCCGTGGTGCGTAAAGCCTCCAACAGCTACGGCTATGGCTACGACTATTACGAATACAGCTACGGCAAAGATGTGAAGAGCTGAGAGGCTGTGAAATAAACCGCGCGGGCCGGCCTTATCCGGCCCGTTTTTTTCCTCAGGCTCGGTTAATCCCTACCCTTTTGTTAAGACGTTAAAAGGTGCTGGCAATGAAGGATATTCGCTTTTCAATTGTAATTCCCGCGTACAACGCTTCGGAATCGATCGTGACGACGCTGGATTGTGTAAAAGCACAAACTTATCGCAACTTTGAAGTGATCATTGTGGATGACAAATCCAAAGATGCCGCTGAACTGGAAAAGGTTGTTAAAAGCGAACGTTACCAGGAGCTGGAGATCAACCTGGTGCTGTCGGACGTCAAGCTGAACGGCGCCGGCGCGCGTAACAAAGGCATCGAACTGGCGCAGGGCGACTATATCAGCTTTCTGGATGCGGACGACGAATGGCGCGCCGATAAGCTGCAGCTCGCTTTTGAGAAGATTAATGAGCTGGAAGCCGCCGGCAGAAGCCGCTTCGTGCTTTACAGCCAGGTCAATATCTATCAGGACGGCCATTTTCTCAAGGTGATGCCGATGCAGACGCCGGGTAAAAACGAAACCGTCGCGGAATATCTTTTCGGCTGCTACGGCTTTATTCAGACCAGCACCATCGTGCTGAAGCGGGAAGATGCGGAGGCGATAAAATTCGATACACGCTATATCCGCCATCAGGATTACGATTTCTGCATTCGCGCCGATCGTATGGGCTACGATTTCGTGATGATTTCCCAGCCGCTGGCCAACTACCATCTGGTCACAAAGTTTGGTTCCAAACATAAAGGTGAATCGGTTAAATATTCAATTTTCTGGTTGGATACCATGAAGCCCTATCTGACTCAGCGCGACATTCATACCTACAAAGCCTTCAAGCTGCCGCTGAGGTATAAAATGGACGGGAATTCGCTGCTCGCCAGCCTCAGCTTCGCCCGCTACTTTTTCCTGACGAATAAAGATAACCGCGCCTATTTTATGAACCGCCTGAAAGATAAGGTCAGAGCGCGGTTCAGCGGTAAAAAAGCGATCTCCTGATCGCCGCTATCTCACTCTGTTGCTCCTGCGCAGGAGCAATTTTTTACGTCACATTTCGTTCAGGTATACAGATGAATAATCACGTTGGCACCGTTGGCATCGTTATCCCGATGTATAACGCACGTCAGACTATTTTACGTGCGCTGCACTCTGTCATTAATCAGAGCTATACCGACTGGCATATCTATCTGATTAACGATAAATCCACCGACGACTCGCTCGCCTTTGTGCGCGAACATTGTCAGGATGCGCGCATCACACTGCTGGACAATGAGGTCAACCTTGGCGCGGCGGAGACCCGCAACGTCGGACTGCGCGCCGCGAAAGAAGAGATCATCGCCTTTCTGGACAGCGACGACGAGTGGCATCCTGAAAAGTTGGCCGAACAGGCCGCCGCTATCGCCGCCGGCGATAATTTCGTGATCACCCATTACCACTACAAAACCAAAAGCGCCGATCACGACATCGTTTACGGCAAGCCCTATCTCCAGCAAGAAAACTTCGTGAAAAAGCAGTATCGCGTCTGCTTCTCCTCGGTCTGTTTCCGTCGGCCGCCGCAGGGGCTGTTCTTCCAGCGCAAAGGCCATGAAGATTTCCTTTTCCTTTATGAGCTGTTCAGCCGCTATAAGCAGGCGCGCGTTATTCAGAAAACCCTGGTTAACTACTACGAGCTGGGGGATTCCCTTTCGCGCAACAAAAACAAAGCGGCGAAATGGCATCTTGAATTATTAAGAATTATCTATAAAAACAATCCTTTAAAAATATATTACTATTACGGCTGGTATATGGTGAACGGTGTGCTGTTTACCCTGAAACATCGATAAAGCCCGTTTTCAGGATGGCGTTTTTTTTCTTCTTCGAGGTGGATAGCAGTTCATGAAAAAAATAGTCCTGGTGATCAAAGATGCTTACTCTTACGCAGGTACGGAGAACATCTGCAACTTTATGTCAGAGTGTCTCGGCGAAGCGCACAGTGTCACCATTTATTCCCTTGAGGGAAGCGGAAAAACCTTTTATCCCTTTGAGCGCGTCAAAGAGATCGTCAGCTTTGCCGGGCACAACAACCCGATCAAAAGCATCGTTAAACGCATCCATGATGAGGATTTCGACACCGTTTTCCTGATCAGCATGGGACGCCTGAGCGTGATGTTCGCCTTCTGGAGCCTGCTCTCCATGAAGAAAAAACGCGCCAAAGCCTATGCCTGCGAGCATATCGCCATTAACTCCTTCAGCAAGCCGATTAAACTCCTCAAATATTTACTGCTGCGCTATTACGACCGGGTGATCGTTTTGACCGATAAAGATCACCAGGTGTTCAGCCGCTGGCGCATTCCCAGCCTGCAAATCCCCAACCCCATCGTCTACAAAGCCTTTCAACGCCATACCCGCAGCCGTCAGGCGCTGGCGGTAGGGCGCCTCGACCATCAGAAAGGCTTTGATCTGCTGCTTGATATCTGGCGCGACTTCGCCAAAACCCACCCCGACTGGACGCTGGTGATCGCCGGCGAGGGCGAGTTGCGCCAGCAGCTGCAGGATCAGGCGGCCGGGCTGGGCGTCGACAATAGCGTTAAGTTCGTCGGCAGAGTCAGCAACATCAACGACTACTACCGCGACAGCGATATGGCGCTGATGACCTCGCGCTACGAGGGTTTGCCGCTGGTATTGCTGGAGGCGAAATCCTGGTCGCTGCCCGTCGTCGCCTACGATTGCCCGACCGGCCCGCAGGAGATCATCAATCACGGCGAAGATGGCTTTCTGGTGCCGATGAACGATAAAGCCGCGTTTCTGGCCCGCATGGATGAGCTGGCAAGCGACGATCGGCTGTTCTACGCCATGAGCGAAAAAACGAAAGTCACCGCACTGAAATTTGACGGTAACGAAATCAAGCAAAGCTGGCTGGCGCTGGTGTGATGCCAGCCCGGCATTAAGATGCCGATGATGGCGACTTGCCTTTGGGAAGACCTTTACGGCCTGCGCAGGGCCTCATTGACCACGGGATTTGATGCATGAAAAGAAGAGAAGTCTTGCAAACGGCGGCCTCCTCCCTTGTCGCCGCGCTGTCCGTTAGTACCTTTTCCAGCTTTGCTGCAAAAAGCAGTTCGCTTTCATTGAAAGAGGTCGCGCCTTCCGACATTCCGCAAGGCGACGTGCCGATCCTGACGCCGGAAAACGTCTACGCCATGCCGCCGCAGTTCTGGCAGCGCTTCGAAGGCAAACTCTGGATCGGTAAAGCAGGCAGCGATCCCCGCCAGGCGGGCAATCAGATCCCGCTGTTTCTGCGAGACGCCAGCGGCAAAGTGTCGCTGATTGAGCAGCCGGTGGCGCTGAACAAAGGCAGCTTTGCCCGTTTTATTCATGACAACGCCGCGCTGATCGCCGCGCCCGCGCACGCTATGGCGGTCGACGATGACGACGGCCAGCAGCTGTTTTATATTTCCGATGTCACCCGTCCCAACGGCAGCGATTTCAGCCAGCGTCTGGCGCAGCCCAACGGCTATCAGCTGATTGGCGAACTGGCTTCCGTTGACGAACTGCGCAAAACGCGCCCGCTGTTCGAAGGGGCCAAGATCAAGCTGAAAAGCTGGCACGCGGGACTGGAAGTCGGCGGCGGCGAATTTATCGGCAGCTACGCGCAGGCGAAGGATGACGACGGCGTGATCTTCAGCGGCGACGGCTTCCACTGGCGTCGCGTGGTTGAGGATTTCAATCGACTGACGCTGTTTGATTTCGGCGCGATCGCCGACGGCAAAACCGACAGCGCGCCGGCCATCAAGGCGATGTACCAGTGGTCGCAGGAGACCAATCAGCAGATTTGCATCCAGTTTCCGGCCGGCGATTTTTTCGTCTCTGAATGCGACTTTGGCAACGAGTATCGCGGCTTTTTTCGTATCTCCGGCGCGATGGTAAACTTCGGCTATTTCCCGGCGACCACGCTGGTATCGGACGGCAAGTCGTCGTTTGTGTTTCAGGTCAACGCGCGCTGGGTAGAGATCTCGAACCTGATTTTCAACGGCAACGTCGACAAGCGCCCCAACCGCCAGGGTCTGTTTCGCAATACCTGCGTCGGCGGCCAGTTTTTCCGCGGCGCCTGCCTGCGTTTCAGCTTTGTGGGCGGCACGGCGATCAGCCTGCAGGATACCCTCGACTGTAAAATCGATCAGTGGTACGCCTCGCGCTGTACCGGCGACGTCATTCAGGCCGGCTGGTCCAACGCGCCGAAAGGCAACTGGAATCACAGCACGGCGATCGAACTCTCCAACTTCAATGCGCAGCACTGCAGCGGCGGTATGGTGCTGAATCTTCCGCGCTGCAGCCAGTCACTGATCCATAACGGCTGGATCGAGCACACGGAAAATCCCGGCGATATCTCCAACGGCCAATGGATCGTGGACGCGCTGAGCCTGGAAGATTGTAAAAACCCCCTGATCGCGCATAACTCGCGTCTGAACATGCGTCAGACGAATCTGCAATCGGGCAGCTGGATCGATAATTCGCGTCAGGGCGAACGCTGGCTCAGCGCTTGGGAGCAAGGCTCGACGCGCGTGGAATCCTACGGCGTCGCCATCGACGGCAGCCTGAAATATAACTACGTCACCTCCCGTCATCGCATCGTCAATAACACCAATCAGGAAACCTGGTACGAGCTGGGCAATCTCTATTCGCCCGATGTCGGCGACAGTTGGGAAATTGAGATTTTCGGCCAGTCGCAGTTCAACAACGGCAGCGACGACCAGCCTCTGCTTGACGTGATTAACGGCAAAACCACCGGCGGCCGGGCGGTGATCCATCTGCAGCGTAAGAAAAACAAGGCGGAGGCCACTTGGTCGGCGGAAGGCTCCTGCCCGATCGTCGAGGTGCGCTACCTGGCGGAGCACGACACCGATACGCGCCTGTTCGTCAAGCTGGCGGGCTGGATGCCCTCGGCCGTGGTGCTGATGAAGACCACGGCGAAAGATCGTTTTCTCACCGGCCGCTGCGCGCGCTTCGACAGCAAAATGCAGCCCGGCAAACCGCCCTCCGGCGCGCACGCGCACGTCGCGCCGCAGCGCTTCAGTCTGCATAACGGCAAAGCGGGCGTGGGCGGAAACGAGCAGGGCGATCTGCTGCTGGCGTCGCGCAAGCTGAACGCCGACGAGGTGGATACCAGCAAGCCGCAGGGCTACCTCTCGGTGGTGATCAACGGCCAGCGGTGCGCTATCCCTTATTTCGGCCTGAAAGCCTGAGCATCCTGATGGGTTCGCTTTTGCCTGGCCTGTTACCCGCCGCTTACAGGAGCGCGGCTGCGATTAACGTATTAACCCTTTGGGCGATCCTGCCCGTTGTTGTTGTGTTTGAAATCAGAGCTCACCTTGCCAGATCGGAACATGGCGACCTGTAAAATTACAAAAATTTTTCTGGAGTCTTAATGAAGATTTTATTAGTTGGTAACCATACGTGTGGAAATCGCGGGGATGGCGCGATTCTCCGGGGTCTGATCGACTCACTGAAATTAGCGCGCAATGATTTAGACATTGATGTTATTAGCCGTTATCCAACTAGCTCCGGTTATTTGCTTCAGCAGGATATTCAGCAGGACACGCTCTTTTTGCATAATCACAAATCCGCGAAAGGGTTTGTCGGCACCATTAAGCGCAAGGTTGCGAATCGCCTGATGCCGAAGATTATGATGGCGCATCTCGGCAAGGGAGGAGTGTGGAAATCGTTCGCCGTACCGCCTCATTTGCGGCAGTTCACGAAAAGTCTGGAGAAGTACGACGCCATTATTCAGGTGGGCGGCTCCTTTTTCGTCGATCTCTACGGCGTGACGCAGTTTGAACATGCGCTTTGCGCCCTGATGGCGAAAAAGCCGCTGCACATGATCGGCCACAGCGTCGGCCCTTTTCAGAATGAGCGCTTCAACGAGCTGGCGAACTTTGTTTTTCAGCGCGTCGATACGCTGGTGCTGCGCGAAGAGGTCAGCCACGATCTGATGAAGAAAGACGGCATCACCACCACAAGGGTGAAGTCGGGCGTGGATACCGCTTTTCTGGTGCGGGCGCGCGACGTCGAGGCGCCAGGCCACAATCTGGAACACTGGAAAAAGGTTATCAGCGCGCGCAAAACGATCGCTATTACCGTGCGCGAACTGGCGCCGTTCGATAAACGTTTAGGCGTGACGCAGCAGGAGTACGAGGCGGCGTTCGGTCGCGTGATCAACGCGATGATTGCCGAAGGTTATCAGGTAGTGGCTTTTTCTACCTGCACAGGCATTGACAGCTATGCCAAAGATGACCGCATGGTGGCACTGAACTTGCATGACCATGTGGAGCAGCCTGAGCATTACCACGTTATCATGGATGAGTTTAACGACCTTGAACTCGGCATCCTGTTAAGCCACTGTCACCTGACGATTGGCACCCGCCTGCATTCCGCCATCATTTCGATGAACTTTGGCACGCCTGCTGTTGCCATTAACTATGAGCACAAATCGCTGGGCGTGATGAACCAGCTTGGTTTGCCGCAGATGGCGACCGATGTGAAGAGCCTGATGGACGGCTCTCTTATCGCTAAGGTGCAGACCGTTCTTGCAGATTATGACAACGTCAAGCGGCAGGTTAACCTGGCCGTGGAAAAGGAAATGGATGTCGGTAATAAGATCACTGAAGATATCCTTAAAGTATTAGGGTGATGTAATGAAACTGACTTTTTTCACCATGCGTTTCCCGGTCGCCTCAGAGACGTTCGTCCTGAATCAGGTGATTTATTTTATTGATGCCGGGTATGACGTTGAGATTATTTCAGTATTCCCGGGCGATATGGTGAATCGTCATGCGGCTTTTGATGAGTATGGCCTGGCGCAGAAAACGCACTATCTGCTGCCGGATGAGAAAGTCTCCGCCCTTGACAAGCTTAATCAGCGCCTGAAGCTGGTGCTGCCCAAAGTCGCCAGGCCGGCGCTGCTTCGTTCGCTCAATGTGCGCCGTTACGGCGCGCAGTCCAGCAAGCTGCTGCTGCCGTCCATTGTGGCGAACGCCAGCCAAACCTTCGTCGCCGACGTTTTTCTGGTGCACTTCGGCTATGCCGGCGCGCTGGCCAACAAGCTGCGCGAACTGGGGGTGCTGGAGGGCAAACAGGCCACCGTCTTTCACGGCGCCGATATCTCACGCCGTCACATTCTCGAAGAGCACAAGCTTGATTACGTCAACCTGTTTGAACAGAGCGAACTGATGCTGCCCATCAGCCACCTCTGGGAAAACAAGCTGATCGAAATGGGCTGCCCGCCGGAGAAAATTCATGTGACGCGCATGGGCATCGAGCCGGAAAAATTCAATTTCCAGCCGCGTCAGGGTTTTCATTCGCCGCTGCGCATCGTTTCCGTGGCGCGCCTGACGGAGAAGAAAGGGCTGGATGTGGCGGTAAAGGCGAGCGAAATTTTGCAGGCGAAGGGCGGCCAGTTTGAATACACCATTATCGGCAACGGCGAACAGGAAGAGATGCTGCATGAGCATATCGCCCGCGCCGGTCTGGAAGCCAGCGTGAAAATGCCGGGCTTCAAGCCGCAGAACGAGATCCGCCAGGCGCTTAACGAAGCGGATATCTTTCTACTGCCGTCGAAAACGGCGGCGGATGGCGATATGGAGGGGATCCCGGTGGCGCTGATGGAGGCGATGGCCGTGGGCCTGCCGGTGGTCTCTACCGTCCACAGCGGCATTCCTGAACTAATTGAAAACAACGTCTCGGGCTGGCTGGTGCCGGAAGATGACGCCGACGCGCTGGCGGATACGCTGCTGAAGCTCTCCCAGGGCGACATCGACGTGGCGCCGGTAGTGGCTGCGGCGCGCCATAAGGTGGAAACGGAGTTCAATCAACATATCGCCTACGGCGAACTGGCACAAATTCTGGAGCGACTGGCGTGAGTGGATTTAAGTCACAGGCGATATGGCTGTTTGGCAGTACCTGTTTCTCCGCAGTTTTACAGGTCCTGCAGCTGAGCGTGCTGGCGCGCAAGCTGGAAGCACACGAGCTGGGGCTGCTGGCGATCATTAACGCTATTCTGGCGGTGGCGGGCGTGCTGCAGGATATGGGGATGAGCAGCTATCTGGTTCATCGTCAAAATATTACCCGTCGCGAACAGAGCACCATTTACTGGGTAAACGTCTCTCTGAGTCTCTGCGCCGGGCTGCTGCTGATTCTCATCGCCTGGCCAGTCGCCTGGTTTTACCATCTGCCCGAGCTGGTGGGGCTGATTTCACTCTCCAGTCTGAATTTTCTGGTTCTCGGCCACCTCTCCCAGTATCAGGCGCACTTCATCAAAACCAAGCGCATGATCACCCTGGCGAAGATTGAGATGGGGACCAAGCTGCTGGCCTTTCTCAGTACCGTGGGGATGCTTTACTTCACCTCGCTTACCGTGGCGGCGGCGATTTTAGGTCTGTTTATCAGCGCCTTCACCCGTATTCTCTGCATGATCTACTTCGGCGAGAAATCATGGCGTCCCACTTGGGAGTTCGACAAAAAAACCTTTTTCGGCGCGGTGCACTACGGCATCTATCAGCTCGGCTCGCAGACCATCAACCAGCTGCGCACGCAGGCGGATGCGCTGATCGTCGGGAAAGTGATGGGCGCGGAGATGCTGGGGATCTACTCGCTGGCGAAAGAGCTGATTTTGCAGCCGTTGAAGCTGGTGTCGCCGGTGATCAACCGTCTGGCGCTGCCGCGCTTCGCCGAAAAGCAGCATGAGCCGGAGCAGCTGCAGAAGCTGTTTTTAAAAGGCACGCTGGCGATTATGTTGTTCAGCAGCCTGATGTATCTGGCTATCGGCGTCTTTTCCCCGGTTATCGTACGCATACTTTACGGCGCGTCGCATGAGCAGGTTTATCATTTGATCCCGCTGATGCTGCTATTTGGTATGTTACGTCCGATGGGCGGTCTGACCGGCGCCATCTCTCAGGCGAACGGCAAAACCAACGTCGAGTTTTACTGGAACGTGGTGGCCAGCTTGGTAGTGCTGGGCGTGCTGTCGACTACCTTTATCTGGCCGAACGTACTCTATGTCGCGCTGACGCTCTCAATCTCTCAGGTCTTGATCTCAGCCTTTGCCCACCCGTTTTTTATCAAACCGGTGATCGGCATTCGTTTTATTCCCTATGCGCGCCAGTGGGTTTCGGTGTCGGTGGTTTTTGTCGTCGCCATTATGCTGGTCAACCATTTCAATCTGTTCATTATGCCGCAATGGTTTGAAGGCTGGCTGTAAGCGGTCGGGGGCAGGCGATCCACCGGGTCGTCTGCCTCTGATCATGAATGGACTTGTTGCGCGCAGGACTTGGCTTGCAGACGGCGACAACGCGTCGGGTTTACTGCTTCTGTTTCCGCACCTTTTCGCGCGGCCATTTTCTGCGCAAAAGTCGATTTTCTATGACACGACAGGCAGTTAGTGTCCGATTTTCAGATTAAGATTATACTTGCTGTTCCGGCCGATCCTGCATAATCGACCCCATGTATTCACTTCATTAAATGGAATAAATATGACCAAGCTTAAAGCAGTAATCCCGGTTGCGGGACTCGGTATGCATATGCTTCCTGCGACTAAAGCGATTCCGAAAGAGATGCTGCCGATCGTCGACAAACCTATGATCCAGTACATCGTCGACGAATGCGTTGCTGCCGGCATCAAGGAGATCGTTCTGGTCACTCATGCTTCCAAGAATGCGGTGGAAAACCATTTCGATACGACTTACGAGCTGGAAGCACTGCTGGAACAGCGCGTTAAGCGCCAGCTGCTGAGCGAAGTACAGTCGATCTGTCCGCCGGGCGTGACCATTATGAACGTTCGTCAGGCGCAGCCGCTGGGCTTGGGCCACTCCGTGCTTTGCGCGCGTCCGATGGTCGGCGATAATCCTTTTGTGGTGGTGCTGCCGGATATCATCATGGATGATTCCACTGCGGATCCTCTGCGTTACAATCTTGCCGCTATGGTTGCCCGTTTCGAAGAAACCGGCCGTAGCCAGGTGTTGGCGAAACATATGCCGAATTCTAACCTGTCGGAATATTCGGTGATTACCACTGAGCAGCCGCTGGATAATCCGGGCGACATCAGCGCGATCGCGAACTTCGTTGAAAAGCCAGACGAACCGGCGAAGCTGGATTCCGACCTGGCGGCAGTGGGCCGCTATGTGCTTTCCGCAGACATCTGGGGCGAGCTGGAGCATACTGAGCCAGGCGCGTGGGGCCGCATTCAGCTTACCGATGCGATTGCCAATCTCAGCACCAAAAAGCCGGTGGACGCTTGCCTGATGACAGGCGAAAGCTTCGACTGCGGACGTAAGCTGGGTTATATGCAGGCGTTTGTCTCTTACGGCCTGCGCAATAACGCTCAGGGACGCGACTTCCGTGAAGCGATTCAGAAAATTCTGGCGAAGTAGTTCTCATCATTTAGCGCTGCGATTGCGACGCGGCAGTAAGGAGCTTATATGGCTATTTTGGTAACGGGTGGGGCAGGGTATATCGGCTCTCATACGGTGCTGGCGCTGCTTCAGCGCGGCGACGACGTGGTGGTGCTGGATAACCTGTGCAACGCTTCACGCGAAGCCATCAACCGCGTGGAAAAACTGGCAGGAAAAAAAGCCACCTTCGTTGAAGGGGATATCCGCGATCGCGCCAGCCTGCGCGATCTGTTCGCCAGCCACGCCATCTCGGCAGTGATCCACTTCGCCGCGCTGAAAGCGGTGGGCGAATCGACCCGCATGCCGCTGGAATATTATGAGAATAACGTTGCCGGCACGGTGGTGTTGCTGGAAGAGATGCGCAACGCCGGCGTGTGGAACTTTATTTTCAGCTCCTCCGCCACCGTCTATGGCGCAAACGCGCCGGTTCCCTACGTGGAAACCACGCCGATCGGCGGCACCACCAGCCCTTACGGCACCTCCAAGCTGATGATCGAATACGTGATGCAGGATTTCGCCAGGGCTGAGCCGAAATTCAAGGCCATCGCGCTGCGCTATTTCAACCCGGTGGGCGCGCACGAATCGGGCGAAATCGGCGAAGATCCAAGCGGCATTCCCAACAACCTGCTGCCCTATATCGCACAGGTGGCGATCGGCCGTCTGGAGAAGCTGAGCGTGTTCGGCGGCGATTACGCCACGCCGGACGGCACCTGTCAGCGCGACTACATTCATGTCGTCGATCTCGCCGAAGGGCATCTGAAGGCACTGGACCACCTGCCGAAAGTGGAAGGCTGTAAAGCCTACAATCTGGGCGCCGGCAAAGGTTATTCGGTGCTGGAGATGATCAAAGCCTTCGAGAAAGCGTCAGGTAAGACAATTCCCTTTGACATCAAGCCGCGCCGCGACGGCGACCTGCCGGCGTTCTGGGCGGATGCAAGCCTGGCGGATAAAGAGCTGGACTGGCGCGTAACGCGCGGCATTGACGCGATGATGCGCGACACCTGGAACTGGCAAAGTAAAAATCCAAACGGTTTTCGTTAATTCCCGGGGCAGGTTCAAACCTGCCCTTATTTATTCCCGCCTGTCTCTCTTCATTCTCCCCCGCGTAAAAAATTAATAATATTCTTATTGTAAATTTTTGACATGTTCACAAAGATGGACTACGCCTGTTTTACAACTAAAAAAAGATATGAAATCCCTTTTTTAAGTTCATTTTATTCGTTTTTGATTACCCTGAGTGGTAGAATTTCGGCTTTGAAAGATGTTATCTTTTATTATTAACAATAATAAAAACATAACTATCAAGAGATTACAGAGCGGTAATGCGCTCTGTTTGCCAAATAAACGTAATTTTCAGGTAGCAAGCAGCATGTGGGAGCTGTAACCCAGGGGCGGTAGCGTTGTATGCCGTTATGCTGTCTATTATTTACTCAGTCTGGCGATTGCCTCTGAATACATGTCAGGATCAATAAAACGATTATGAAAATCTTAATTACCGGTGGTGCAGGATTTATTGGATCTGCTGTAGTAAGACACATCATCAATCATACTGATGACAGTGTGATTAATATCGACAAATTGACTTATGCAGGCAATCTGGAGTCATTAAAAGAAATAAGTCGAGATCCGCGCTACCAATTTCGTCAGATTGACATTTGCGACGCACAGGCCGTAGTACAGGCGCTTAATGATTTTCAGCCTGACGCCATCATGCACCTGGCGGCGGAAAGCCACGTTGATCGTTCCATTACCGGCCCGGCCGAGTTTGTACAGACGAACGTAGTCGGCACCTATACGCTGCTAGAAGCCTGTCGCCAATACTGGTCCGCATTGCCTGAAGCGCGTAAAGCCGCCTTCCGTTTTCACCACATCTCAACGGATGAAGTCTATGGTGATTTGCCGCATCCGGACGAGATGGAAGGCGAACTGCCGCTGTTTACCGAGTCGACGCCTTACGCGCCGAGCAGCCCCTATTCCTCCACCAAAGCCGCCAGCGATCATTTGGTACGCGCATGGGGAAGAACCTATAAATTACCTGTCATCGTAACTAACTGTTCAAATAACTACGGCCCTTACCACTTCCCGGAAAAATTGATCCCTTTGATTATCAGTAATGCGCTGGAAGGGAAGCCGTTGCCAGTTTATGGCAAAGGCGATCAAATTCGTGACTGGTTATATGTAGAAGATCATGCGCGCGCGCTCTATACCGTAGTCACCAAAGCGCAGGTCGGTACGACTTATAATATCGGCGGCCACAATGAGAAAAAGAATTTAGATGTGGTGATGCAGGTTTGCGAATTGCTGGATGAGCTGCGGCCTAAAGCGAGCCGTTATCAGGAGCAGATCACCTATGTTCAGGATCGCCCTGGCCACGATCGCCGTTACGCCATTGACGCCGCGAAAATCGAAAAAGATTTGGGTTGGAAACCGCAAGAGACGTTTGAAAGCGGCCTGAGAAAAACCGTTGAATGGTATTTAAATAATCAGGAATGGGTGGAGCACGTAAAAAGCGGCGCTTATAAGAACTGGATTGAGCAGAACTACGAGAACCGTTCCTGATGAATATTCTTCTATTCGGCAAAAATGGCCAGGTAGGCTGGGAACTTCAGCGGTCGCTGGCGCCGCTGGGCAACGTTATCGCTCTGGATCGCCACTCGCAAAATTACTGCGGAAATTTTGAAAATCCTGAAGGCATTGCTGAGACGGTGCGCCAGCTTAAGCCTGCCGTAATCGTTAATGCCACCGCTTATACCGCTGTTGATAAAGCGGAATCCGAGCCGGAAAAAGCGGAGCTGATCAATGCAACTGCTGTCGCCGCGTTGGCGAAAGCGGCGGAAGAGGTGGGTGCCTGGCTGGTGCATTATTCTACCGATTACGTTTTCAACGGCACAGGCGAAACGCCCTGGTGTGAGAACGACGCCACTGCGCCATTGAACATATACGGTAAAACTAAGTTAGCCGGTGAGCAGGCGATTGCCCAACATACAACACGCTATCTCATCTTCCGCACCAGCTGGGTTTACGCTGCGAAAGGAAACAACTTCGCTAAGACGATGGTCAGGTTGGCTCTGGAGCGCGAAACCCTGTCTGTCATCGACGATCAATTCGGCGCGCCCACCGGCGCGGACTTGATTGCTGACAGCAGCGCCCATGCTATTCGCACAGCGCTGAATAAACCGGAAGTAAGCGGTCTTTATCATTTAGTCGCTTCTGGTACAACAAGTTGGCATCACTATGCCGGGGTGGTAATCGAACACGTACGTGGCCTCGGGAAAGAGATAAAAGCGCAAAATATCGCAGCGGTGCCGACATCCGCTTTTCCCACACCCGCTAAACGTCCTAGAAACTCTCGCCTGGCGACAGAGAAATTCATTCAGACATTCAACCTGACTCTTCCGCAATGGGAGTCAGGCGTAAAGCGTATGTTGGACGAGCTGTACTCAGCATAATGGAATAAACATAATTTAGGGGTGAACGTCGTGAAGAATAGTAAAGGTATTATATTGGCGGGCGGCTCCGGCACCCGTCTTTATCCGGTTACGATGGCTGTCAGCAAGCAGCTGCTGCCAATTTATGATAAGCCCATGATTTATTATCCGCTCAGCACGCTTATGCTGGCGGGTATACGTGATATCCTGATTATTAGTACGCCGCAGGATACGCCGCGTTTTGAAAGCTTGTTGGGCGATGGTTCCCAATGGGGTATCAACATTCAGTATAAAGTGCAGGAAAGTCCGGATGGCCTGGCGCAGGCCTTTATACTGGGTGAAGAATTTATTAGTAATGACTCCTGTACGCTTATCCTTGGCGACAATATTTTTTACGGCCACGATCTCTATAAACAGCTGGAAGAGGCCGCGAAAAAAGAGCAAGGCGCTACAGTGTTTGCTTACCATGTCCATGATCCAGAACGTTATGGCGTGGTAGAATTTGATACGGAAGGTAAAGCGATTTCGCTGGAAGAGAAGCCGAAAGCGCCTAAAAGCCATTATGCGGTAACTGGTTTATATTTCTATGATAATCAAGTTGTAGAAATGGCGAAAAACCTGAAGCCTTCTCCGCGCGGTGAATTGGAAATTACCGATATTAATAACCTTTATTTAAAAAAAGGCGAGCTTTCCGTGTCTATCATGGGGCGAGGCCACGCTTGGCTGGATACTGGAACACACCAGAGTTTGATTGAAGCGAATAATTTTATCCAGACTATTGAAACGCGACAGGGATTGAAAGTAGCGTGCCCGGAAGAGATTGCATACCGTATGGGATTCATCGATGCGGAAAAACTTAAGCAGCTGGCGCAACCCATGATGAAGAACGAGTATGGTAAATATTTGATGGCGCTCTATGAAGGAAGAATATAATGAAGATCATTGAAACTTCAATCCCTGATGTGAAGATCATTGAGCCAGCCGTGTTCGGCGACGAACGAGGTTTTTTCATGGAAACCTGGCAGCAAAAAAAATTCGAAGAGATAGTGTGCCCGCGGCAGTTTGTCCAGGATAATCATTCCAAATCAGCTAAGGGTATACTTCGCGGGCTACATTACCAAACTGAAAACACCCAGGGCAAGCTGGTCCGTGTCGTCGCTGGCGAAGTTTTCGACGTAGCGGTTGATATGCGCCGCTCTTCTCCTACGTTTGGTCAATGGGTAGGTGTTTATCTTTCGGGTGAAAACAAGCGTCAGTTATGGGTGCCGGAAGGTTTCGCCCATGGCTTTTATGTCACTTCTGAAAGCGCTGAGTTTGTTTATAAATGCACAGATTATTACAACCCAAATGCTGAACACTCTCTTTTATGGAGTGATGAGACAGTTGGAATAGAATGGCCTATCCCACAAGGGGAATCGCCATTGCTTTCTGCAAAAGATCAAAATGGTTTGCCATTCAATAAAGCTAACTATTTCAATTGATATAATCGGCAGAGCCTGGCTCTGCCGATTATAATTTAATGCGAATGCTAAAATAATATTTCTGATACTTATTTCATAATAGAAAAGCTGACGAAGATGATAACTCAAGGTACAGTCAGTATTTTGTTAGGCACCTATAACGGCGAAAAGTATATTGGGCGGCAGCTCGAATCTATACGTTCTCAAACTTATAAGAACTGGGTGCTTTACATTTCTGATGATGGATCAAGTGATGATACGCTTAAAATAGCGAAAGAATTTGCAGCAGAATTTCCGGATGGAAAAGTTAATCTGCTTGATGGACCAAGAAAAGGATTTGCGCAGAATTTTCTTTCAATGTTGCAGAACAAAGATATTCATTCGGAATTTTACGCTTTTAGTGATCAAGATGATGTCTGGCTGGATGATAAGCTCGAAGCTTCACTTAATGCTTTATATAGTAAAGAAAACGAAAACAGTTACTTGTTGTATGGAAGTCGCACAACATTAATAGATGAAAATGAAAAGCCTATCGGGTTTTCACCGCTTTTCAAACGAAAGTTTTGTTTAGAAAATGCGCTTGTGCAAAGCTACGCCGGCGGCAATACTATGGTGATGAATCATAACGTAAAAGATTTTATTGAAAATATTAAAGTAGATTTTGATATTGTTTCTCACGACTGGTTTCTTTACATTTTGTGTTCAGCTCTGAACGGTATGATAATTTATGACAGTAATTCTAAAATTCTTTACCGGCAGCATGGCGGGAATTTAGTTGGAAGTAACCTTGGTATTTCATCGAAATTGTATCGATTAAAAAAAATATATAGCGGTGAATACAAAAAATGGAATGAATTAAATTTATACTTTTTGGATTTAATTAAGAAAGATGTCTGTAATAAAAATAAAAGGATTATAGGGTTATTTTATAAAAAAGAACGGTTTTGGTTTCAGCGGGCTTTAAATGTTGTTAGGTCTGGTATTTTTAGACAAAAAAAATACGAAACTCTTTTTTTTATAATTATGGCTATGCTAGGAAAGTTAAATTAATTTATATTAAAGGGTGTGATATGAAAGGACTTGTGCGTAATTTCTATAATTTTACTTTTAAAGCCTCTCTTTTTTCTTATTACTGGATGTTATCTTGCCGCGAAAAACGTAAAACAAAAGCTTATCAAGATATTGTTATAAGCGAACCTTTCGCAGGTGGTAACGTTATTGTTATGGCGTTGTATGAAAAAACGAAACTACGGGATGATACCATCGCATTGTTAGAAGAGGCCCGCAAAAAAAACATATTCGTCATTGCTGTCAATACATTAAAACTCACCAAGGAAAATTATCGTCCTGACTTAACCAACGTTTATATTGAAAGAGATAATTTCGGACGTGATTTCGGCAGTTATAAAGTGGGGATGCAATACCTTTTTCGTGAGAAAATCGCAGATACTTGCAAGCGCCTGTTAATAATAAATGATAGCGTATTTTTCTCAAAAAAAGGGTTGTCAAAATTTTTGGATGATCTTTTCGGAACTGATATTGACGTTTTAGGTGCAACAGAAAACAGAGAGATATCGCATCATTTGGGGTCTTTCTGTATTTCCGTCTCGGGAGAAATTACTCGACATGCAAAATTCGAAAAATACTGGAATGACTATAAACCTTCTAATGTTCGTCCTTTAGTCATCAAAAGAGGTGAGTTTACGCTAAGTAAAGTATTAAAATCACTTGCCAGCGATGAATCAAATTTCGCCGCACTTTACGATGTTAACTTATTTGAGAAGGCCCTCTCTAATGATAGTTATCTGTTCCGTAATTATTATAAATTCAGACGAGAAGGCGAAAGAGCATATTGGACTCATCAATATCTTATTCAATATTTTGAAAATGATTACATTCTCAAGTCATTTTATCAAGCCTACGTTGACGATAAAAAAGCAAAAGAAAAACGTTCAGTTTATCTTAAAAATGAACCTAAAAAAGAAAATGTCGTTAATTTTGTTGATTTTGCCTCTTTCCTGGCAAGCGTCAAATATGAAGAGTTGCCTCATGGCGAGCAGCTGAAAGAAAGGCTTATGGCAATTTACTTAGATGACTTTACGCGTGGTTCACAAATACATAATAATTGTATTGCGCTTCATTATATCGGCATGCCTATCATTAAATTAGATTTAATATATCGCTCAGTCTGTAATTTTAATGATCTTCTGAAAATCAAGGATCAGCTTGATCCTACGCAGCGTGATGCTTTTATGGCTATGCTAACGTCCAGACTTTCTGGAGAAAAATTCTTGTTCGGGTTGAACCGAAAAGCATTTGATTGTGGGATTCTTTAATGCAACATCGTGAAAAATCAATCGGGCTGGATGATTTCCTGTCAGCGCTGAAATCGTTCCATATCATTCAGGTTATGGGTGGACAAGATATTCGACAGCGTTACAAACGGTCCCGTCTGGGACCGTTCTGGATAACCATTAGTATGGCGGTAATGATTGGCACCATGGGAATGGTTTTTGGGAATTTATTTAAAACGCCATTGCATGATTTTCTTCCCTACCTCACGTTGGGGCTGATTTTATGGGGATTCCTGTTGAGCAGTATTACAGAGGGGTGTGACGCGCTCATTTCGTCTGAAGGAATCATTAAACAGCTTCCCGTTCCATTACATGTACATGTCTATCGCGTTATATGGAAAAACTTCATTATTTTTCTGCATAATATTGTTATTTTCCCATTGGTTTTATTGGCGGTTGGAAAAGGTGTTAACTGGAATGTCTTGTTAGCCATTCCCGGATTTGCGCTTTTAATATTGAATATGTCATGGTTTTTGATGGTTATTTCAATGATTTGTGCCCGCTTTCGCGATATGACGCAAATTATTCTCAGTATTATGCAGGTGGTTTTTTATCTGACGCCAATCATTTGGATGCCGCAATTGCTTACTCACAAAGTGGGTGGTTTTTTGCTCGAGCTTAATCCGTTTTATCATCTGCTCGATGTGGTGCGTACGCCGCTTCTCGGCGGTATACCTTCGGCCAGTAGTTATTGGGTGGCGAGTATTATGTGCATTATTGGCTTTGTCTTTTCTATCCTGATGACAAGCAAATATAAATATCGTGTTCCGTACTGGGTATAGGATAAGTCATGGCGTTAATAAAATTCGAAAATGTTGGAATCGATTTTCCTATATTCAATGCTGCATCGCGCTCGATAAAAAAGAACTTTATAAACTTTGCCACCGGTGGAAAGGTTGGCGAGCAGAATGGTCGGGTTGTCGTTTCAGCACTCAATAATCTCAATTTTGAAATAAACGATGGCGAAAGAGTCGGGTTGATAGGTCATAATGGTGCCGGTAAGACAACGCTACTGCGTATGTTTAGTCGTGTTTATCATCCTACCACCGGTAGAGCAATAGTAAACGGTGACATAGGTTCATTGATATCTATTTCATTAGGCATCAACCCTGAATTTACCGGACGCGAAAATATCTATATTCGTGGCGCTCTGTTAGGATTGAAAAAAAGAGAAATAAATAACAAAATCGATGAGATTATTGATTTTACCGATCTTGGCGATTTTATTGATATGCCTGTAAGGACTTATTCTTCTGGTATGCAGATGCGATTGGGCTTTAGCGTATCGACCATTTTTACACCAGAGATACTTCTTATGGATGAATGGCTTTCGGTTGGCGACGAAGGTTTTAAGGAAAAAGCAGAAAATCGCCTCACTCATCTTATCAATGCGACTAAAATATTGATTCTTGCCAGCCATAGCCATGACCTTCTTAAAAAAACCTGCACACGTATACTCTGGCTGGAACATGGTACGGTTAAAATGGATGGTAAGCCTGAGGATGTATTACCGCACTACTTTAAATCGAACATAAAAAAAGGCGATTTATTATCCAATTAGGTGCTTAATTAATCATCGTCTTGAAAAGACTGAAATTAATTTCTATCGCATCAATCACTACCTTTTTTTCCGTTTCATGAGTTAACATGTTTGCCACATTAGATCGCGTAGTTCAGGCGTTACGCGAGTGACCTTCAGACAGGAGTATATAATGTCCAAACAACAGATCGGCGTTGTAGGTATGGCAGTGATGGGTCGTAACCTGGCTCTTAACATTGAGAGCCGCGGCTACACTGTGTCTATCTTCAACCGTTCGCGTGAAAAAACTGATGAAGTAATCGCTGAAAACCCGGGCAAAAAACTCGCACCTTTTTATACCATTGAAGAGTTTGTGGACTCACTGGAAAAGCCGCGCCGTATTCTGCTGATGGTGCAGGCTGGCGAAGCGACGGATAAAACCATCGCCTCCCTGACGCCGCATCTCGACAAAGGCGACATCCTGATCGATGGCGGCAACACCTTCTATAAAGATACCATTCGTCGTAATAAAGAACTCTCTGATCAGGGCTTCAACTTCATCGGCACCGGCGTTTCTGGCGGTGAAGAAGGCGCGCTGAAAGGCCCGTCAATCATGCCTGGCGGTCAGAAAGAAGCTTACGAACTGGTGGCGCCGATTCTGGATAAAATCGCCGCCCGCGCCGAAGGCGAGCCTTGTGTGACCTATATCGGTCCGGATGGCGCCGGCCACTATGTCAAAATGGTGCACAACGGCATCGAATATGGCGACATGCAGCTGATCGCTGAAGCCTATTCGCTGTTAAAAGGCGCGCTGGGACTGAGCAACGAAGAGCTGGCGAAAACCTTCACCGAGTGGAACGACGGCGAGTTAAGCAGCTATCTGATCGACATCACGAAAGACATTTTCACTAAGAAAGATGAAGAAGGTAACTACCTTGTCGACGTCATTCTTGATGAAGCGGCCAACAAAGGCACCGGCAAGTGGACCAGCCAAAGCTCGCTCGATCTTGGCGAACCGCTCTCTCTGATCACTGAATCCGTATTTGCCCGCTACCTCTCTTCGCTGAAATCACAGCGCGTCGCCGCCTCTAAAGTGTTGAGCGGTCCGCAAGCCAAAGCCTTTACCGGCGACAAAGCGGAGTTTATTGAGAAAGTTCGCCGCGCGCTCTATCTGGGCAAAATCGTCTCTTATGCGCAGGGCTTCTCGCAGCTCAAAGCCGCTTCTGACGAAAATAACTGGGATCTGCTTTACGGCGAGATTGCTAAAATCTTCCGTGCCGGCTGCATCATCCGCGCGCAGTTCCTGCAGAAAATCACCGATGCCTATGCGGAAAACGCGAACATCGCCAACCTGCTGCTGGCGCCGTACTTCAAGAACATCGCTGATGAATATCAGCAGGCGCTGCGCGACGTGGTGGCTTATGCCGTACAGAACGGCATCCCGACGCCGACCTTCTCAGCCGCGATCGCTTACTACGACAGCTACCGTTCAGCGGTGTTGCCGGCTAACCTGATTCAGGCTCAGCGCGACTACTTCGGCGCGCATACCTATAAGCGCATCGATAGAGACGGCGTGTTCCATACTGAGTGGCTCGATTAAGCCGTTCTTACCATCTGCCCTTCAGGGCAGATGGTATTTTTCTTGTTACTTCCTCTTTTAATTAAAACGCTAAAGCTTCAGTTTTAAAGCGGAAACTCAGCGGCATTGTTTTTAATAGCTTTTAGCTGGTTATAAAGTTTCCGATCGAAACATGTCAATTTTTCATAAAATGCCAGCACGTATGGGTTATCAAGGTCGGGCCTTTCATTGCTTGGCGAAGGATTCGATTTTGGAAAACTTCTTTCTTGGGTTGGCCATCCCGCAGCGTTCAGAATATTTACGGAGTCTCGATCTGCCGTTTCGCAAAAAGCGACAGCGTCAAGAGATAGCGCGTTTTGTAACGCGGTTTCATAGTGAATATTTTTAACCCACATAATGTTATCATTTGTTAAATAACGCACCTGACAATTATCGAAAAAATTTCGGAATTCACAGGAGGAGTCTAGTAACTTTTGCAAAGTTTCAATGTCGCTTAATGACACTTGGCTTAGTTGTTGAAATAATTGCTGCTTCTCATCTGGATAAAACTTTATTTCATGTCTACGAGAATGGGTGCTAAATGAGCGAACCCATTTAATATGAGAAATGACTTGTTCAATCGGTTCGCGTAAAAATGTGAATTTAAACCATTGCGGACTATGAATAACAGAGAGCTTGTCTTCGAACTTTAAGTGGCCGGAAACAAAATCAAAATCTGCGCGTCTTTTATGAATAGCATCGTAAATCGCCGGTTGATTTTCGATATGCGTAGCGCATGTCATTTTTTGCTGTACGTAATCGTTAAATGACGATCCTGCCGTTTTAGGTATATGTAGAAAAAACATAGGCTTTGCGGCCGGAGGACGCCGGGTCGGAAAAGAAAAATTATAAATTCTTCCTTCCGCTCTGCCATATAGCAGGTAGTGTAAAACGGGATCGGCGCCGCTTAACATGACGTCATTATACATGGTACGGTATAGCTCTGGATCAAAATCAGCAGGTAGCGGCTCTGTATCAGCGAGTTTATAACTTCTCTGTTCTGCGGCGCCATAATTAAGATAGTGCGCCTGCGCATTTTGCTTCGCTAACTTTACATCCGGGTTTAACGCATAATAGACAAGCGGATTGAAATCTTCAGGCAAAGCTGAACGCTCGTAGCTATATCGGTAAGGGCGTTTTTCATAACAACCAAAATCCAGATAATGCTTTTCTGGTTCCAAGCCCGCATCGCCAACGTCGGGATTAAGCTCAAGATAGGCTTTGGGATCAAAACCCTGTGGTAACTGACTTTTGTCGTAAAGATTACGATATGGACGTTTTTCTGCACGCCCATAATTACAATAATGCGTTGCCGCATCCATACCCGACTGTTTTACATCAGGATTTAAATAAAGATAAACTTCTGCATCAAAGTCAGGCGGTAATTTACTTTTATCAAAGTTATCCATAAAAAGCTCATTAATACAGGGAAAAACTTATCTTATGAGTGAAATGAATATTATCTCTATGAAGGAAACGTAAATTTTTCGTAATTTAGAAAATTCTTAAAAAATAAATGCAGAATAAAAAATTATGTTAAACCTTGGGGTATAATGTCATTTTCATCCCTGAAAATGAACAATTACATATGATTAGACAGGTTTATCCCACCAACAGATCCCCGCTTCTGCCCGCGTTCTCGCCCGCCAGCCGCACCACCAGCATGCCCGCCGTGGCAAAACGCACCCAGTGTCTGGCATAAATCAGCCCGCCATACTCCGCGATCAGCGGCGTAACCTGATCGGTAATCGGATCCACGATCTCCGCCACCACTTCGCCCGCTTTTACCCATTCGCCCAGTTCGCGACGATGGAGGATCACGCCGGAATGCGGCGCATGAAGGTATTCGCAGCCGGCCAGAGAGGTGGCCTGATTCTGCAATTCCGGCAGGGGAGACGCCTCGTCGTTGATATAATCGCCATCGATCAGCGCCTGAATGATAGCCTCGGCATCCTGTTCAGCCTGGTCGGGCGCCACATCGCGCACTCCGCGCAGCTCCAGCGTGACCGGCAACAATCCCTGCGGGATCGGGTAGGCGTCACCGAAGCGCTGTTTCAATGTCTGCCAGGGTTCGCAGCAGGCTTCATCGAAGGGTTCGCCGCCGGAAATTTCCGCCAGCAGATGGGTCTGACTGCCTAATCTGCGCGCCAGCGGTTCGACATGCGGCCAGGCTTGCGGCGTGGTGTAGAGATGCGGCAACGCTTCCCAGTCGCAGTGCAGGTCAATCATCAGGTCGGCCTGACAGGCCATGCGCATCAGCGTGAAGCGCTTCGCCTCAAGCTCGGTGCGCGGAACGCGGTCGCGGAAATGACGATCGATGGCGTCGCGGATCAGGCGTTTATTCTCCGTCTCGCTTTGCGTCAGCGTGCCTTCCAGCGCCTGTGCCAGCGTCTCGCCCAGCGCCGGAAACTGGCGGTTGAAATCCTGGCCGGAGAGCGTATGGAATCGTCCCAGGTGCGTGCCGTGCCAGTGCTGCGCCAGCGCCAGCGGGTTCGCCACCGGAACCAACGTGATGCAGGATTTCAGTTTGCCGGCTGCTTCCAGCGCCTTCAGACGCTGTTTCAGATACCAGGCGACCGCCATGCCGGGCAGCTCGTCGCCATGAAGCGCCGCCTGGATATAAACCTGGCGTTCGCACTCTTCGCCAAAATGAAAGCTGATGATTTCGCACTGGGTACCCAGCGAAGAACTGAGCAGGGGATGATGTTGTTGTTGCATGACAGTAGGGCAGTCTCACAATAGGGAAAAGCGCAAGCGATGCCCGCGCTTTTGCTGAACAGAAAAGAAAAGTATAGTGCCGCTTTTAACTCAGGACGGCGTAAAAGCCGTCCGGGTTATCATTGCTGAACAGAAATGTCGGTAGCGAAGTACTTTTTCTGAATTTTGTCGAAGGTGCCGTTCTTTTTGATCTCCGCAAAGGCGTTGTCCAGCGCGGTTTTCAGTTCGGTATCGCCTTTACGCAGGCCGATCGCGGTGCCGGGACCGATGATCGGATCCTGAACAATCGGACCGGCCAGCTCGAAATCTTTGCCCTGAGGCTGCTTCAGGAAGCCGTTGGCCGCCTGAGCCGCATCGGTAAACACCACATCAAGACGTCCCGCGACCAGATCGTTTTCCACCTGAGCCTGATCGCCGTAAGGGACGACGTTGACGCCGTGCGACTGCCATTTCGCCAGCGCGTAACGCTCCTGTACGGTTCCCTGCTCGACGCCGACGGTTTTACCCTTCAGCGACTCCGCAGTCGGCAGCAGACCGGAACCTTTGCGCGCAATCAGTTGAGTATGGGTGTCGTACAGCGGCACGGTAAAATCGATCTGCTTCAGACGCTCTTCCGTAATCCCCATATCCGACAGGATGGCGTCGAATTTACGCGCCTTCAGCGCCGGGATCATGCCGTCGAACTGGCTCTCAATCCAGACGCATTTCGTCTGCATCTGCTCGCACAGCGCGTTACCGAGATCGATATCAAAACCCACCAGTTTCCCCTGCGGCGTTTTGGATTCGAAGGGAGGATAGGTCGCGTCAACAGCGAAACGTACCTGCTCGATTTTCGCCTGCGCGCCGAACGCACAGCCTGCCATCACCGCCATTGCCAGCGTCTGACGCAGACGTGTGGAGAACTTCATACTTGCCATAAGTTTGGTCTTCTTTTTTCATGATGTTGAAGCTGGAAGAGTACCTGTCGGCTGCGGGGATGGCAATCTTTGGCTTTTTAAGCTGGCCGTACCGGGGTGGTTAATTACCCAGCAGCCAGGGCTGAGTCTGCCGCTCTGTAATATGCTTATGAGGTTGAGTTAGACATTCAGCCTGGAGACGTTCATGAAGCAATCGAGCCAATACAGCCAGTCCCAAGCGTTATCCCTCCGTGACGAAGAAAACCCGGCAGACAACAGCCCTGATTTCACCACTATCTACGCCTTCGGATCGCCGACCGGCCCGGCATATGGCGAGCTGCTTTTTCAGCCCGACGGCGAAATCTACGGCTACGACGATGATAACGCGTGCGCCTGGATCATGGCGGGCGACGAACTCTGTTTGCTGGATCTGGAGGGCGATATCGCCAGCCGCTTCCGTTATGTCGCTGAGGGCATCTGGCGCGGGCGGGTAGAGAACAAAAGCTTTCCCCTCTACCTGCTGCCGCTGCTGAAAACGGACGCGCATAGCGACGCCGGGGAGTATCGCTGTTCCGGCTTCCTGGTCAATAGCATTCCTAAGTCCGGCACCTATTTTCTGGAAGCGGCGCTTAAAGAGGCGGGCATTGCGCCGCTTCGCCTGCATCTCTCCGGGACCAACATCATTGATGACTACCGGCTGCTTTCCGATGACGAAGTGCACGTTAATCCGGCACAGTGTCGGGTCCATTTCCCGGTTTGCCTGGTGACCCGGCTGTTGGAAGGGCGTGCGGTGGTAGGGCACATCGAATCGCCGCTGATGCTCGATTTCATTCGCGAACAGGGCGTCTGCGTATTCAATCTGCGCCGCAATTTGCGCGACGTGCTGGTCAGTCTTTACCGCTTCAAATATAAGAAAGTGAAGCCCTGTGACGAAATCGACGCTTACTGGCGCGAAATGAGCGAGCAAACCCGCTTTATCGCGTTTCTGATGAGTTACGCCAGCGACGACATTGCGCATATCAAAGCGATCGCGCTGATGATGCTGGAGGATGAGGAAAGTATTCCGGTGAAATATGAAGAGATGTGCGGCGACTGTTTTCCTGAGGAGGTCAAGGCGAAGCTTGACAGGCTGAAGCCCGGCTTTGCGCAGCAGCTTGCCGCCGCTCTGACGGCGCAGTACGGCAAAAAGAATCCGACCTTCTCCGGCATCCGTTCAAACTGGCAGGATTACTGGAGCGAGGATGTGGAAAGCTATTTCACTATCAGCGGATTAAAAGAGATTAACCGCGAACTCGGCTACGAGTGATTCGTCAGCGGCAACGCGCGTTACTGGACGATGGACGCCACTTCAGCCTGGCAGATACGCTGATAATCCGTGGTTTTCAGCACCACCGATTTTGTCAACAGCCCGGCATTAAAAGCGATTTCGTCGTAACGTTCGAACAGCAGCGGATCGACCACCAGTTTTAAATCGGGGTGGAAACTGAATGGCGGGATTGCGCCGAATACGCAGCCGGTGAGGGCGTCCACCTCCGCCGGGCTGGCGAGCGAAGCGCGCCTGCCGCCGATTGCCGTGGCGACTTTGCCGAGATCGGCCTGACGATCGGCGGGTAAAATCGCCAGCACATGCCGCTTTACGCCGTTGCCCTTCACATGGCATACCAGCGCTTTCGCGCCCTGGCCTACGGCGGTGCCGCGGATCGCCGCCACCGCTTCGCATTTGCCGGTCGCTTCATGCTCCATCAGGGTGTAACGCGCGTTATGCTGCTCCAGCAGAGCAATCAGTTTTTCATGGGTGGTCATTGGATTTTCCTTGCGGCAGTCGACAAAATGAGAAGCATTCTGCTCAAAACAGGCCGGAAAACCGGTTTTTGAGCAGAATAGCGCACAAGCAGATTACTTATGACGCGCGCGCAGGTTTTCAATGATGGCGCTCAGGTCGAGATCCTGATCCTGCAGCAGCACCAGCAGATGATAAATCAGATCTGACGCTTCGTTAGTCAGCTCAGCGCGATCGTTCACCGTGGCGGCAAGGGCGGTTTCCACGCCTTCTTCGCCTACCTTCTGCGCGATGCGCTTGGTGCCGCTGGCGTAGAGTTTGGCGGTATAGGAGCTGGCCGGATCGGCGCTTTTACGCGACGCCAGCAGCTGCTCCAGCTGATAAAGGAAGGTCCAGTCCGCTGCTGCGGGCGAAAAGCAGCTTGAGGTGCCGAGATGGCAGGTGGGGCCGATGGGATTGACCAGCACCAGCAGCGTGTCGTTATCGCAGTCCGGCGTGATGCTGACCACGTTAAGAAAGTGGCTGGAGGTTTCGCCTTTGGTCCAGAGGCGGTTTTTGGTGCGGGAGAAAAAGGTCACCTTGCCGTCGCTCAGGGTCTTCTGCAGGGCGTCCTGATTCATATAGCCGTGCATCAGCACTTCGCCGGACACGCTGTGCTGGACGATGACCGGTATCATGCCGTCGGTTTTGACCCAGTCCAGGCGGGCCAGTTGCTCTTCAGTTAACACGGGCGAATCTCCACCTTGTTCTCAATCAGAAAGCACTTCAGCTCGCCGATATTAATAATCTGTTTATGAAACACCGACGCGGCGAGCGCGCCGTCGACATTAGCCTGTTCAAAGGCGTCGAGGAAATGTTGCATCGTGCCCGCGCCGCCGGAGGCGATCAGCGGCACGCGGCATAGCTCGCGCATCTTCTTCAGTTGAACCAGATCGTAGCCGTTGCGCACGCCGTCCTGGTTCATCATATTCAGTACGATCTCGCCTGCGCCGCGTTTTTGCACCTCCTGCACCCAGTTGGCGGTTTCCCACTGCGTCACGCGGGTGCGCGCTTCGTCGCCGGTGTACTGGTTCACATGGTATTTTCCGCTCGCCTCATCGAACCAGGTATCGATGCCCACCACGATGCACTGCACGCCAAAGCGATCGGCGAGCCGGGTAATCAGCGCCGGATCCGCCAGCGCGGGAGAGTTAATGGAAATTTTGTCGGCGCCGAACTGCAGAATGCGCGCGGCGTCCTCTTCGCTTTTGATGCCGCCCGCCACGCAGAAGGGAATGTCAATCACTTCCGCCACGCGCGCTACCCAGCTTTTGTCTACCACGCGGTTATCGGAGGAGGCGGTGATATCATAAAACACCAGCTCATCGGCGCCTTCCTGGGCATAGCGCTGAGCCAGCGGGACGATATCGCCGATGATCTCATGGTTGCGGAACTGAACGCCTTTCACTACCTGCCCGTCGCGCACGTCGAGACAGGGAATTATCCGTTTTGCCAGCATGAGATTGCCTCCGAAACCGTAAATTTTTCTTCCAGCAGCGCGCGACCGACGATCACGCCCTGCGCGCCGCTGCCGCGCAGCGCCGCGATATCCGCCAGCGAGCCGATACCGCCGGAAGACTGAAAGGCGATGGCGGGATAGCGCGCCGAAATTTCCCGATAAAGCGCCACGTTCGAGCCGCTCAGCGTGCCATCGCGCGAAATATCGGTGCAGAGCACATGCTTCAGGCCGTACGGCTGATACTGTTCGATGACCTGTTCCAGCGTCACGCCAGCCGCTTCCTGCCAGCCGCTGATCGCCACTTCTTTGCGGTTGTCGGCGTCGATGCGCACGTCCAGCGCCAGCACGATGGCGTCCGGGCCAAATTCGGTAAACCATGCCTGCACCGCTTCGGGCTGTTTAACCGCCGTCGAGCCGACCACCACGCGCGTCGCGCCCGCTTCCAGCAGCGCGGCCACGTCGTCGCGGCTACGGATGCCGCCGCCGATCTGAACGGGCGCCTTGACGCCGTCCAGCAGGGTTTTCAGCAGAGGAATCTGGCGCTGCGCCGGATCTTTCGCGCCGGTGAGATCGACCAGATGCAGCGTCTGCGCGCCCTGACGCTCATACTCCTGTAAACGCGGCAGCGGATCGCTGCCATAATCGCGCTGCTGAGCGTAATCGCCCTGATGCAGCCGCACGACCTTGCCTTCAATCAAATCTAAAGCCGGAATAATCATTACATCTCCAGGAAGTTTTTCAGCAGCTGCGCGCCCGCTTTGCCGGAGCGCTCCGGGTGAAACTGCACGCCGAAGAAATTGTCTTTCTGCACCGCGGCGGTGAAGGGCAGGCCGTAGTGGCACTGGGCGATGGTATTGGCGTTCACCGGCATGGCGTAGCTGTGCACAAAGTAGAAGTAGCTGCCCTCGTCGATGCCGCGAAACAGGTGGTTGCCCGCCTGCGGCACAATCTGATTCCAGCCCATGTGCGGCAGCGGCAGACCCTGGGTATCCATCAGCGAGACCGGCTCGTCGATGACGCCGAGCGTCGGCACGCCGCCGCTCTCGTCGCTGTTGCGGCCCAGCAGCTGCATCCCTAAGCAGATGCCCAGCACCGGCTGGGTGCAGGCTTTCACCAGATCGATCAGGTCGCGTTCGCGCAGCTGATCCATCGCCGCCTGCGCGGTGCCGACGCCCGGCAGGAAAAGCTTATCGGCGCGCAGCACCAGGTCGGGATCGCGGCTGACCTCCGGCGCGTAGCCGAGGCGTTCAATCGCCCATCTTACCGATGAGAGATTGGCGCAGCCGGTATCAAGAATCACCACCTTCATTACAGCACTCCTTTCGAGCTCGGCAGGGTGTTGCCCTCAACGCGAATCGCCTGGCGCAGCGTGCGGCCAAAGGCCTTGAACAAGCTTTCCACGCGGTGATGGTCGTTCTTGCCTTTGGTTTTCAGGTGCAGCGTGCTGGCCATGCTGTAAGAGAGCGAGCGGAAGAAATGCTCCACCATCTCGGTGCTGAGATCGCCGACGCGCTGATAGTTAAACTCCGCTTTGAACTCCAGGTGCGGACGGCCGGAAATATCCAGCGCGCAGCGCGCCAGGCATTCGTCCATCGGCAAAACGAAACCGAAGCGGCCGATGCCGCGTTTGTCGCCCAGCGCCTTCAGCAAGGCTTCGCCCAGCGCCAGGCCGGTATCCTCGACGGTATGGTGATCGTCGATATAAAGATCGCCTTTCACATCAATGTTCATGCGGAAGCCGCCGTGCGTGGCGATCTGATCCAGCATGTGATCGAAGAAGCCGACGCCGGTATTGAACTTGCTGCCGCCTTCGCGATCCAGCCAGACTTCTACCTGAATCTGCGTCTCTTTGGTGTTGCGGTTGACGATGGCGTGGCGGTCGCGTTTGGTCAGTCGCTGCTGGATGCTGCTCCAGTCGGCGCCGTCCGCGCTGTAACGAATGCCTTCGATGCCCATATTTTGCGCCAGCTGAATATCAGTTTGACGATCGCCGATCACATAGCTGTTGGCGGTATCGATAGCGCCTTCCGCCATCCAGGCTTCCACCATTTTGGTTTTCGGCTTGCGGCAGTCGCAGTTGTCATCCGGCATATGCGGGCAGATCAGGATGTCGTCGAAGCGGATGCCCTGCGACGTCAGGATCTGCATCATCAGGTTGTGCGGGCCGTCAAAATCGGCCTGTGGGAAGCTGTGAGTGCCCAGGCCATCCTGATTAGTGATCATCACCAGCTTATAGCCCGACTCCTGCAAGGCGAGCAGCGCCGGAATCACATTCGGCTCGAACGCCAGCTTGTCTATGCGATCCACCTGAAAATCCTGCGGTGGCTCGGAGATGATAGTACCGTCACGGTCGATAAAAAGGGTCTTCTGGCTCATGCTTGCTCCACAGATAAGGCTTGCAGCGCGGCGATTAACCGCTCGCATTCGTCACGGGTGCCGATGGAGATGCGTAAACATCCCGCCAGGCCCCGGTTTTTGTTTTGGTCACGCAGGATAATGCCCTGATCCCACAAGGTTTTAAAGACTCGCGGCGAATCGGTAAAACGCGCCAGAATATAGTTGGTTTCGCTCGGAAAAACCTGCTCGACGCCCGCTGTTTGCTGAAGCTGCGCGCTCAGCCAGTCGCGGTTGGCGTTCAGCTCGGCGACATGTTGACGCATCAGCGCAACGCCTTCTTCGCTCAACGCCTGGCCCGCCACGTCGGCTACCGGGGTGGCCAGCGGGTAGGGAGCGATCACTTTCATCAGCAGATCGATCACCGGCTTGTTGGCGAGGGTAAAACCGCAGCGCAGCCCGGCCAGCGCAAAGGCTTTCGACAGGGTGCGCAGCACCACCAAATGCGGATAATCCTGCAGCCAGCCCGCCAGCGTCGCCTCAGGGCAGAATTCAATATAGGCTTCGTCGGCTACTACCAGGGCTTTACCGGCGGTCATCTCCAGCAGCGCGCGGATATCGTCCCGGTTGATCAGATTGCCGGTAGGGTTATTGGGGCTGCACATATAGACCAGCTTCACGCCCTCCAGCTGGTCGGCAATCGCGGGCAGGTTGAGCTGCCAGTCCGGCAACGCCTCTACGGTGCGATATTCAATGCCGATGGTTTCGGCGCTGACGCTGTACATGCCGTAGGTTGGCGGGCAGAAAAGAATCGCGTCTTTGCCCGGTTCGCAGAAGGCGCGCATCAGCAGTTCGATCCCTTCATCGGCACCGCGGCTGACCAGCACCTGCTCCGGCGCCAGGCCGGCATAGGCCGCGTAACGCGCGATCACCACTTTCGGCTGACACTCCGGGTAGCGGTTCAGCGTCTGCTGCGAGAGTTCAAAGGGCACCGGCAGCGGATATTCGTTGGCGTTCAGCCAGACGTCGCCGTTGCCGCCCAGACGGCGCGCCGACTGGTAAGGCGTTAATGCGCGCACGTTGGCGCGCGCCAGATCCTCAATATTCATGCTCATGCTTGCTCCTTCAGGGCGGCGACGCGCAAGGTTACGGCATTTTTATGGGCTTCCAGCTGCTCGGCGGCAGCCAGGGTTTCGATGGTGGCGGCCAGGTTGAGGAAGCCCTGCGGCGTCAGCTCCTGTACCGTCATGCGTTTCTGGAAATCCGCCAGGCCGAGGCTGGAGCAGGTTGCAGTATAGCCGTAGGTCGGCAATACGTGGTTAGTGCCGGAGGCGTAGTCGCCCGCCGATTCCGGCGACCAGTCGCCGAGAAACACCGATCCGGCGCTGGTGATGGAATCGACCAGCTCGCGCGGCTGGCGCGTCTGAATAATCAGATGCTCCGGGCCGTACTGGTTGGAAATGGCCACGCACTGCGCCAGATCCGCCGCGACGATCAGGCGGCTGCTCTCCAGCGCCTGACGCGCGGTGGCGGCACGCGGCAGCCGACTTAGCTGCTGTTCTACCTCGACGGCGACCGCTTCCGCCAGCGGGCGCGACGGCGTCAGCAGAATCACCTGCGAATCGGGGCCGTGCTCCGCCTGGGAGAGCAGGTCGGAGGCGACGAACGCTGGCGTGGCGCCGTTGTCTGCGATCACCAGCACTTCCGAAGGGCCCGCTGGCATGTCGATCGCTGCGCCGTCCAGCCGCTGGCTCACCTGACGTTTGGCTTCGGTCACGTACGCATTGCCCGGCCCGAAAATTTTGTCCACCTTAGGCACCGATTCCGTGCCAAAAGCCAGCGCGGCGATCGCCTGCGCGCCGCCGACCTGAAACACCTCTTTTACCCCGCACAGTTGCGCGGCATACAGGATCTCGTCCGCGATGGGCGGCGGCGAGCAGAGCGCCACGCGGCCGCAGCCGGCGATGCGCGCCGGCGTCGCCAGCATTAATACCGTAGAGAACAGCGGCGCCGAACCGCCGGGAATATAGAGGCCGACCGATTGCAGCGGGCGCGTCACCTGCTGACAGCGCACCCCGGGCTGGGTTTCGATATCCACCGTCGCCAGCCGCTGGGCATTATGAAAGGTTTCGATATTCGCCACCGCGACCGCCATCGCCTGCTTCAGGCTCTCGCTGAGACGTTCGCCGGCGGCGGCGATCTGCGCCTCGCTGACGCGTACCGTCTCAACCTGAGTCTTATCAAAGCGGGCGCTGTATTCGCGCAGCGCGGCGTCGCCGTCGCTTTTTACCTTCTCCAGCACCTCGCGCACCGTCTGGCTGATGCTGTCGGAAGCGGAGATCGCCGGGCGGGTCAGCAGCGCCTGCTGTTCGTCGCGGCTGCGCTGTTGCCAATCAATAACGGTATTAAATGCGCTCATCGCCTTACTCCATCATCTTCTCAATCGGCAGTACGAGGATGGAGCTGGCGCCTAACGCCTTCAGCTTCTCCATGGTTTCCCAGAACAGGGTTTCGCTGCTGACCATATGCATGGCGACGCGGCTTTTATCGCCCGCCAATGGCAGCACGGTAGGGCGCTCGGCGCCGGGCAGCAGATCGATCACCTCTTCCAGACGCTCGCTCGGCGCGTGCAGCATGATATATTTTGATTCACGCGCTTTGATGACGCCCTGAATGCGCGTCATCAGTTTATCGATTAACTCCTGCTTGGCGGTCGGCATCTCGCCGTCGCGTTGGATCAGTACCGCTTTAGAACGGTAAATCACTTCCACTTCGCGCAGGCCGTTCGCTTCCAGCGTCGCGCCGGTAGAGACCAGGTCGCAAATCGCATCCGCCAGACCGGCGCGCGGCGCCACTTCCACCGAACCGTTCAGTAAACAGGGTTTAAAGGCAATGCCCTTTTTATCGAGGTATTGTTTCAGCAGGTGAGGGTAGGAGGTGGCGATACGGCTGTTGTCCAGACACTGCGGGCCGCTGTATTCGTCATCCACCGGCATCGCCAGCGACAGGCGGCAGCCGCCGAAATCGAGACGGCGCAGAGTGAAATAGCGCGGGTCCTCGCCCTGGGCGCGGCGGTCGAGCAACTCCTCTTCCAGCACGTTTTCGCCGATGATGCCGAGATCCACCACGCCGTCCATAACCAGGCCGGGAATATCGTCATCGCGCACGCGCATGATGTCGATAGGCATGTTCTCCGCAAACGCGATCAGACGTTGCTGCTGCAGGTTGATTTTAATGCCGCAGCGGGCCAGCAATTCACGCGAATCATCGCTTAAACGGCCAGATTTCTGCATAGCTATGCGTAAACGGGTCTTATCCAACATGGTTTCTGTCCTCTTTATCCAATCCTGTTTGCGGTACGTCAGTCCAAAAAAAAGCCCCCGGAAGACGATCTTCCGGGGGCTCTCTTTGCGTTCGCACCACTGGAAGACCTGAATGTCTTCCAGCTCACATCGCCTGAAAGACTAGTCAGGGTGATGGTGATGATGATGGTTGAACTGAACGCGTGTCATAAAAATTCCGTATGAATGTGTATTCATTTGTGTGTTGATTAACCTAGCGAAGATATCGGCTATTGGCAACCTTTTTTTAAAAACTGAGAAGGCGGCGGGAACCTTTTGCAGTAGCCTCTCTGCGCAACGCGCACTAAGATGGAGAGTGTCTTTTCAGCAGCATGGCAAGGAGTCGGAATGAAAAAGGTGGCGATTGTAGGGCTGGGATGGCTGGGCATGCCGTTGGCGATGGCGCTGACGGCGCGCGGCTGGCAGGTCACGGGCAGCAAAACCACGCCGGACGGGGTGGAGGCGGCGCGCCGCTGCGGCATCGAAGCCTTTCAGCTGGAGCTGACGCCGGAAATGTCGGTAGAGGCGGAGGACCTGACCCCGCTGCTGTCAGTGGACGCGCTGGTGATCACCCTGCCGGCCAGCCGCACCGTCGAAGGCGGCGAGCACTATATGCAGGCGGTGCAAAATGTCGTCGACACCGCGCTGGTCTATAAAATTCCGCGCATCATCTTTACCAGCTCGACCTCGGTGTATGGCAAAGCGAGCGGCGTGATGAAAGAGAACAGCCCGCTACAGCCGGATACCGTGGCCGGTAAAACGCTGGTGGGGCTGGAGAACTGGCTGCACGGTTTGCCCGGCACCGGCGTCGATATCCTGCGTCTGGCGGGGTTGGTCGGGCCGAATCGCCATCCGGGCCGCTTCCTCGCCGGCAAAACCGACGTCGCGGACGGCGCGCACGGCGTCAATCTGGTGCATCTGGACGATGTGGTGGAGGCGATTGTCCTGCTGCTGCAAACGCCGAAGGGCGGACATCTTTATAACCTCTGCGCGCCGAAGCACCCGCCGCGCGATCTCTTTTATCCTACCGTCACGCGCCAGCTCGGCCTGACGCCGCCGCAGTTTTCGCCCACGGACGGCAAGGACAGCGGCAAGATTATCGACGGCAACCGGATTTGCAATGAGCTGGGGTTCGAGTACAGTTACGCGGATCCGATTACTATGCCGCTGGGGTAAAAATATTTATTTTTTGCTTCGCGTTTTTTAGAATTTTAGAAAAAATTGTTGTAAAGCGGATAACACATATGTTTTCTTAACAAAATTTTTACAGTAACTTATTGGGTTGTTACAATTATTAACGAAGCTGTTTTTATGCGGGATGCTACAGAGATATGAAATTTAAGCTACCTTATCCTGTTGAAAGGATATTTTATTTTTTATTGTTTTTATTGGGCGTCGTCTATGTTTCCAATACTTGGAGTCCTTCTTCGTATGGTTTTTTTCTTAAGCAAGCTGATCCTCAACATAGCGGCATAATTTGGGGGCAACCCAGACCGATTAGGTCAGATGAGTGGGCGGTCGTTACACCTTTAACGCAAGCAACCGTGAACAATAATTTTCATAGGTATAATAATACCTCTTTTTATAAAGAGGATTTAAGAATAAACTATGGCTTGCCCATTTTTGACTGGGGACTATTTTTCAAGCCCACAATGTGGGGGTACCTATTATTTCCCCCGGCAGTTGCCTTCTCTTTACATTGGTACTTAATTTTTATTGTTTTTGTTGTTGGCTATTTTAAATTCTTCAAAGAAGTAGGCGTTAACAAAAGTCTTTCTCTGATCCTGAGTTTCTCTCTATTTTTTTCTGGCGCATGTCAGTTTTGGTGGGATGAGAAAGGTCCTGTTTATGCATTCTTTCCTTGGGTGATATATTTCCTTATCGCCAAAGGGAATGTTTTTTACAGATTGGTAATGTTTTATTGGCTTGGTACATCATGGATATTAACTAATTTTTACCCGCCTCTTTTTATTTCGCTTGCATTTGTGGCCGTTTTGATTTTTATTACACACATATCACAATGGCGGAATGTAAAAAAAATAAGCTGGCTAGTTTTAGCTTCTGTCTCGATTGTTGCTACATCACTGCTTTATTTGAAAGATTATTTAATAAAAACTTCTCTGACTGTATATCCAGGGCATCGTTCTTTCGGTGGGGGAAGTGTTTCCTGGCCTGAGTGGATTTCTCAATATTTACCTTTTTCAACCTTTAACTCTCATTATGATGTTCTTTACGGTAATAATATTAGCGAGATAGGATCAGTAGGGTTTGCTTTTATTATTATGTTCATTATGCATATTGATTTCAAATCGTTGAATGTTAAGGGAATGGATGCGCAGGTTAAAAAGAAATTAGCGATATGGCTTATTGGCTTATGTGCAATGAATATATGGTTGTTATTGCCAGTGCCTGATTGGACAGGAAGGGTCTTTTTATGGAATAATGTTCACCCGAACAGAATGAAATTTTCTGCCGGTTTGCTTTTAGGCTTGGTTGTAATATATTTTTTTCAGAATGTGAAACTAATAATCAATTCGAAAAGATTTGCTCTCTATACCGTAACCATTTTGGTTGGATGGTACCTGATGAAGTTAAAACCACTAATTCCAGTGTCTGACGGTTTAGGTGGAGTTCATCATAATTATATTGATCTATACGCTATAATTGCTCTCTTGTTGGCTTATTTATTGGTAAAATTTTTATCTTTTAAACCAGTGGTCGCTTTTTCTTCTACATCATTAGCCGTCTCATGTGTGGTATTGGCGGGTTTTAACCCTATACAGTCAGCCAAGGCTATCTTTGATAAGCATACAGTAATTAAAACAAAGTTAGATGATTATGTTGATGGAAAAACCGGCGTGCTGGCTGTACAAGGTTATCCGGGAGCAATATTAAATGGGCTTGGTTACAAATCCGTCACGCATGTCACAGCGGTGCCGGCTATTGAATTGTGGAAATCATATTTTCCTGAACTTCCTCAAAATGAATTTAACAAAACTTTTAATCGATATTCACATATACACCTTGAAGCCGTGAATACTCCTTATGCGGCTGCGCCTGATGTAGTAGTGGTACCTATTTCATTATTTAGCAACATAAGTTATGTGCCACTTGAACAAAAAAATAGTGAAAGTATTGTACTGCAATTAAATAACAACATGATTGCGGAAGGGAAATTAACAGTAAATACCCCAGGCAAGCTAATAGCATTCTCGCCTTTAATCGGTACTTATAATGGGATGTCTAACGGCAATTTGACTCTTACGCTATGTGTAAAAAACCATTGCCAAGAAAAGGAAGTTTCCCTTAAAGGAAAAGCGGATAATCAATATTTAAAAATTAAACTTGATTTTCCAAACGATCTTGAAAAAGGTGAGGAAATAAATTATAGGTTTTCATTAAACAACGCAACTCATCCTCTGGCGTTCTGGGCGGTGAAGTCTGAAGATAAAGTAACAGTAGCTTCAAAAGAAAATCAGGAAGTTAAAACGTTAAGTATTAAATTTGAACTTGTTTATGAAAATAAATGAAATAATGGATAAAACTATGCAATATAAGTCGCTCTACCGCGGAAATCGAGTTGCAGTCATTCTTCCATGCTACAACGAAGAACTGGCGGTGAAAAGCGTGATCGCCAGCTTTAAAACAGCCGTGCCTGAAGCGGCTATTTATGTCTTCGACAACAACTCGACCGATCGCACAATCGAGTTCGCTAAAGAAGCTGGCGCTATCGTGCATAGCGTTAAGCATAAAGGCAAAGGGAACGTTGTCAGAAGGATGTTTGCTGATGTAGAAGCAGATATCTATATCATGGCCGACGGCGACGATACTTATGACGCCTCTTCCGCCCATCGTTTGATGGACAAACTGTTGGATGAACAGCTCGATATGGTCGTGGGGAGACGTGAGGAAGTCGGAGAGAAAACAGCCGCCACTTACCGTCACGGTCATCGTTTCGGTAACCGTATGTTGACCGGAGCGGTAATGAGCATATTTGGGGGCAAATTTACCGATATGCTTTCCGGCTATCGCGTATTTTCCCGCCGCTATGTCAAATCCTTTCCGGCTCTGGCAAAAGGATTTGAAACTGAAACGGAACTGACGGTGCATGCGCTTGAATTGCGTATGCCCTACGATGAAGTTTCTACGCCCTACGGCGCGCGTCCCGAGGGTTCGACCAGCAAGCTGTCTACTTACAAAGACGGCATCAAAATCTTACGTACCATCATTAACCTGTACGTCAGCGAAAGACCTTTCATGTTTTTCACAATCGTTTCGTTAATACTGGGCGTACTTTCGTTACTGCTCTTTTCGGGCGTCTTTATCGAATATCTGGAAACCGGATTGGTGCCGCGTTTTCCAACGGCAATCCTTTCTGTGGCGCTGATGCTTTCTGCAATCATTTCCTTTTTCAGCGGACTGGTTTTAAGTACGGTGACTCTGGGCCGCAATGAGACCAAGCGCTTGATTTATCTTTCCATACCACAAACGCTGCCAAAAGATGATCATGAAAGTCATTAAAGAACTTTTCCTTTTCGGCATCGCCGGGGTAATTGGCTTTGTGGTGGACGCCGGCGTTCTTTACCTGCTGAAACCTGTGCTTGGCATCTATGCGGGAAGGATCGTTTCTTTTTTTATGGCAGTACTGATGACGTGGATATTCAACCGCAACGTCACCTTTCGCCAATGCTCCGCTGGTCGGGGTCTGATGGCGGAATTCGTCCATTACCTGTCGTTGATGATCGTAGGAGGGGCGATTAACCTGGGTGTCTATTACCTGTTAATCGGCCACTATGCGCTGTTTCACCAATGGCCTGTCGCCGCTGTCGCGGCAGGAAGCGTGGCGGGCATGGCGGCGAATTTTCTATCAAGCCGGTTTCTGCTCTATAAAAAACGCCACGGTTGATGATTTAAAAGGGTGACGGCAGTTGCCCTTTTTATTTCGCCATAGACGCTTTTCGCGCTACAAATGGCGAACCTTTCGGTTTTGTACTCACCGGATTTTCGCGTAGCCGTCCGCAAAGGTCTCTACTTCTACACCCCTAGCCGATCCCTTATCGCATACCACACCGCGCCCATGGCAGTTAACGGCACCTTAAAGCGTCGCCCGCCGGGGAAATGCAGATGCGGCAGATTAGCGAAGGCGTTGAACCGTTCCGCGTCGCCGCGTAGCACTTCGGAAATCAGCTTTCCGGCCAGGTGCGTGCAGGTGACGCCATGCCCGCTGTAGCCCTGCATATAGTAAACGTGCTTCTCCAGGCGGCCGAACTGCGGCATCCGCGTCCTTGTCAGTAAAAAATTACCGCTCCAGCGATGACTCAGCTTCACATTCCCCAGTTGCGGAAAGGTCTTCGCCAGCTTGGGACGGATCAAGGCCTCGATATCTTCCGGCTCGCGCGCGCCGTATACTACGCCGCCGCCGAACAATAAGCGGTTATCAGCCGTCAGGCGAAAATAGTCGAGCAGATAATTACAGTCTTCCACACAGTGGTTGTTCGGCAACAGCGAAAGCGCCTGGTCGCGGCTTAACGGCTCGGTGGTGACGATTTGCGATCCGCACGGCATGCTTTTGCGGCTCAGACGCGGTTCCAACTGCGGGGGCAGGTAGGCATTGCCGGCAAAAATAACAAATTT
This sequence comes from Enterobacteriaceae bacterium UBA2655, assembly GCA_002359495.1. Lineage (GTDB taxonomy): Bacteria > Pseudomonadota > Gammaproteobacteria > Enterobacterales > Enterobacteriaceae > Pantoea > Pantoea superficialis. The sequence goes on along the minus strand of DENB01000032.1, from coordinate 23,484 downwards.
GGCCTCCACCTCGCCCTGAGGCGTTTTAATCCGGTTCGGCTCGCCATAGCGAACCTCCGTCGCCGGCGAGGCTTCGTAAATGCGTCCGCCATGGCGACGAATCGCTTCCGCTTCGCCCAGCGCCAGGTTGAGCGGATGCAGATGGCCGCCGCGCCGGTCGAGCAGGCCGCCCACGTAGCGGTCGGTGGCGATTTCGCGCCGGATGCCGCGCTCGTCAAGCAGCTCCAGCTCATGGTTGCCGTAACGTTCCCACCACTTTTTTTGGTGGAGCAGATGCTTCATCTGACGTGGATTTAACGCGGCGAAAATGCCGCCGGGACGATAATCACAGGCGATGGCGTAGCGATCGATGCGATCGCGTATGATATCCGCGCCCTCAAACATCATGCTGCCCAGCATGCGCGCCGTCTCTTTGCCGTAACGCTGCTGAATCACCTCAACGTCGCGGCTGTAAGAGTTCACCACTTGTCCGCCGTTGCGGCCGCTGGCGCCGAAGCCGACGCGCGCCGCTTCCAGCACCACCACGTCATAACCCGCCTCGGTAAGATAAAGCGCGGCGGAAAGGCCGGTGAAGCCGCCGCCGATCACGCAGACATCGCAGTGCACGGTGCCCAGCAGGGGCGGCCAGGGAGCATGATGGTTGGTTGATGCTGCGTAATAGCTCTCCACATGGTTCATCTCAACCTCCTGCATGCTCATGAATAGCCCGCTCAGAAATTAGCGGGAGTGTGGGCGCTGACGATGCGACACGGCAGGGTCGACGTATTGGTGAAACTGTGCGGCAGACCCGTATCGATAACGTAACTTTCTCCGGCGTTGAGGTGATAGCTCTGACCGTTTATCACCAGCGTGATTTCGCCCTCCAGCAGGGTGCCGGTCTCTTCTCCGGCATGACGGATTTTCTCGCCGGTGCTGGCGCCCGGCTCGTAGGTCTCCAGCAGCATCGCCAGCGCGCGCTGTGGACGACCGTTATGGATCAGCTTCAGCGACACGCCCTGGCCGCCCAGCTCCACCAGATTCTCCGGCCCGACGATCACCTGCGGGCTTTCATCCTTGTTAGGTTCGGAAAAAAACTCCGAAAGCGATAAGCCATAAACCTTCAACAGCTTTTGTAGCGTACTCACCGCCGGACTCACCTTATCCTGCTCAATGGTGCTGATCGCGCTGTGAGTCAGGCCTGACAGCTCAGCAGCCCGGCGCTGGGAGAGGCCCAACTCTTGCCGAATCTGCGACAGGCGCCGTCCGGGCGCCAGCGTACCGTCGTTCATGTGCATGTTTCCTTGTGATAGCAAAGCGAGGCGTGGATAAAACCGTCGAACAACTGGCGCGACGCCGTAGACTCCGAGGGTTGCCATTCCGGATGCCACTGTACCGCGAGGGCGAAAGGATGATGGCGCAGACTCACCGCTTCAATCAGCCCGTCGGCGGCACGCGCCTCTACGTTCAGCTGTGCGCCTGACTCGCGGATCCCTTGCTGATGCAGCGAATTAACCCACAGGCGTTCACTGCCGTTAAGCAGACGACTGAGCAGGCCGTCCGGCGTAATGAATACTTCATGGGCGGGCGCGTACTGCTGCGCCAGCGGCTGGGTATCATCTTCCTGGTGGGTGATAAATCCCGGCTGAAGCGCAAGCTGACGCCAGAGCGAGCCGCCGTTGATCACCACCAGCTCCTGCAAACCGCGGCAGATCGCCAGAATCGGCATTTTTTTGCCGATCGCTTTGGTCAGCACGCCGAACGCCAGCCTGTCGCGGCCGGGATCGGCATCAGGCTCGTCTCCTTCTTCGCCATAATGCCAGGGTTCGATATTGCTGGTGCTGCCGGTAAGCAGCACGCCATCCAGCACCGCCATGGCGCGCTCCAGCAAGTCGGGCGACGCCACCAGGCCGTGGGGCAGCCCAAGGGGAACGCCGCCCGCCTGGATCACGGCGTCAAAATATTTGTTATGCACAGTTTGCGTAGGGTGGCCGCCTCGGTCGATCTGACACATCACTACGCCAATCAAAGGCTTGTCAAATATAATGCCCATCCTTTCCCTCACATCGCTGTTAAATATTTTCACCGACAGAGCATATATGGCGCAAAAGTGTGCAATATATTGACAATCTAGCAATCGACTGCGTGTTCTTCAAACAGATTTGTTACATTTGCACACTTTTTGTGTTAGAGCTATGGTTGAGAAGTGGCTGTTATTTTGAGCATCGCGCAAACCATTACAAAGGTAAAAGGCGGGTGGGACTATGACGAACCTGGTGGAAGTGGAAGACTTCACGCGTTACGGTGAAGAGAAACGAACCAGCGCGTTCCAGCTTGAGGTGAAATCCTGGCTGGAACGCCATCCTGAAACGCAGTATGTCGATATTCTTCTTAATGATTTAAATGGGGTTTTTCGCGGCAAGCGCATCCCCGTCTCCGCCCTAGCCAGACTGGAAAAAGGCTGTTATTTTCCGGCTTCGGTCTTTGCAATGGATATTTTAGGCAATACCGTAGAAGAGGCCGGGCTGGGGCAATCGCTCGGCGAACCCGATAACCTCTGCGTCCCGGTCGCCGGTACGCTTATTCCCTCCGCTTCCAATCCCGATCGCATCGCGCAAATTCTTCTTACCATGCGCAACCAAGATGGCACTCCCTTTGACGTTGAACCCCGAAACGTGCTGAGCCAGCTGTGGCAGCAGCTGCGCAATCGCGGGCTTTTTCCGGTGATAGCGGTAGAGTTGGAGTTCTATCTGGTTGATAAGCAGCGTGACGCGGAGGGTTATATCCAGCCGCCGTGCGCGCCAGGCAGCGACGATCGCAACCGACAGAGCCAGGTTTATTCCGTAGACAATCTCGACCACTTCGCGGACGTGCTGCGCGACATCGACGCGCTGGCGAAGCTGCAGGGCATTCCCGCCGACGGCGCGCTGGCGGAGGCGTCGCCCGGCCAGTTTGAAATCAATCTGCATCATACTCGCGACGTGCTGAAAGCCTGCGACGACGCCATACAGCTGAAGCGGCTGATACGTCAGGTAGCGGAAAATCACGGTATGACCGCCACCTTTATGGCGAAACCTTATGAAGAGTATGCCGGCAGCGGCATGCATGTGCATATCAGCATGCTGGACGCCGCCGATCGCAATGCGTTCGCCAGCGATGACGGCAGTGATTCGCCGCTGCTGAAACGCGCGCTGGCCGGCATGCTCGATCTGATGCCCGCCTCCATGGCGCTGCTGGCGCCTAACGTCAACGCCTACCGTCGATTTGCACCGGAATCTTTCGTGCCGCTGCAGGCCTCCTGGGGCCATAACAACCGCACCGTGGCGCTGCGCATTCCCTGCGGCGATTTGGAGAACCGGCGTATCGAGTACCGGGTGGCGGGCGCGGACGCCAATCCCTACCTGGTGGTCTCGGCCATCCTCGCCGGGATGCTGCATGGTCTGGATCATCAACTGTCGCTGCCGCTGCCGGTGCAGGGCAACGGCCATGAGGCGGAAGGGATACCACTGCCGATTCGCCAGAGCGACGCGCTGTATGAGTTCGAACACAGTGCTTCGCTGCAAACGCTGCTCGGCGAGCGTTTCAGCGCCGTCTGGCGCAGCTGCAAACAGTACGAGCTGGCGCAGTTTGAACGCCTGATCACGGCAACGGAGATCGACTGGATGCTGAAAAATGCCTGACGGCGCGCTTTTCCGGCTTTCCCATAAAAGATGATCTTAACGTCTTGTTTTTTGTCCGCCAATTGGGGCAAAATATGCCCCCTGCAAAACAGACTATAACCGACGCTAACCGCGCCGGTTATTTTTTTGCATGTTGTTTACACCAAACGCTTACCGAGGCCGGGAACCTTTCCGGATAGATATACACAGAAACACGCTGCGAGCGTGAGATTGAGGATTTAAAGATGGGGCTGTTTACCCGTGCGCCAGCGCAGGCTGGTACTCGCTTACGTGATGATTATGGCGCCGCGCCGGCTGCCCGCACTCATCAGCTTATTCCCACCCGCTCTATGCCAGTAATGTCTGCCGCCATCGGGGGACAGAACCGTGATGCATAACGCCTCAGCCGCACCGCAGCGTGCCCACCTGAAAAAAACTTTAACCCTGATGCCGGTCGTGATGATTGGCCTGGCCTACATGCAGCCGATGACGCTATTCGATACCTTCGGCATCGTCTCCGGGTTAACCAATGGCCATGTCGCCACCGCCTACGCCTTTGCGCTGATTGCGATTCTGTTTACCGCCGTCAGTTACGGCAAGCTGGTACGTCGCTTCCCCTCTGCGGGTTCGGCCTATACCTACGCGCAGAAGGCGATCAGCCCGCACGTGGGCTTCATGGTGGGCTGGTCATCGTTGCTGGACTATCTGTTCATGCCGATGATCAACATCCTGCTGGCGAAAAGCTATTTTGAATCGCTGGTGCCTGGGATCCCGTCATGGATTTTTGTGGTGCTGCTGGTTGGCTTTATGACGTTCTCAAACCTGAGAGGCATCAAAACCGTCGCGAATTTCAACAGCGTGATCGTGGTGCTTCAGGTACTGGTGATGGTCGGCATTACCGGCATGGTGATCTACGGCGTGGCGCATGGCGTCGGCGCTGGCACGCTGAGCAGTTCGCGTCCCTTCTGGTCGCCGGATGCGCAGGTAGTGCCGATGATTACCGGGGCGACGATCCTCTGCTTCTCGTTCCTCGGCTTTGACGGGATCAGCTCGTTGTCTGAAGAGACCAAAGACGCAGAGCGCACCATTCCACGCGCGATTTTCCTGACCGCGCTGATCGGCGGCCTGATCTTTATCGTGGTTTCCTATTTCCTGCAGCTTTACTTCCCGGATATCTCGCGCTTCCAGAATCCGGACTCTTCGCAGCCGGAAATCATGCTGTTCGTGGCAGGCAAGGCATTGCAGGTCGGCATCCTGATCTTCTCCGTGGTGACCGTTCTGGCGTCGGGCATGGCGGCGCATGCCGGCGTCTCGCGTCTGATGTATGTCATGGGCCGTGACGGCGTGTTCCCGGAGCGTGTCTTCGGCTACATTCATCCGAAATGGCGCACCCCGTCGCTGAACGTGCTGCTGGTCGGCGCCATTGCGCTGCTGGCGATCAATTTCGACCTGGTTACCGCCACTGCGCTGATTAACTTCGGTGCGCTGGTCGCCTTTACCTTTGTTAACCTGTCGGTGATCGCACAGTTCTGGATCCGCGAGAAGCGCAACAAGACGCTGAAGGATCACCTGCACTTCCTGGTGCTGCCGCTGCTGGGGGCGCTGACGGTCGGCGCGCTCTGGGCGAACCTGGAAGCCAGCTCCATGACGCTGGGTCTGATTTGGGCGGCGATCGGCATCGTCTATCTCGCCTTTGTGACCCGCAGCTTCCGTAATCCGGTGCCGCAGTACAGCGAAGAGCTGTAAGACGCACTGGCAGCCGGCCCGCAGAGAAACCTCTTTACGGGCCGGTCAGGCTAGTTATTGATAGCGATGATTTTGATGCGGACCGCTTTGCAGTCCGCTTTTTCACAAATCTCGCTAAACCACACCTCTCCCTGCGAACCGATCATAATGCCGCTGTCGCGGGCAAAAAGCCGGGCATACTGCTGATCCCGGATCGCCTTTTCGATTTTAGGCGTGATGATGCTGCGGTAGTTGGCAAGAAAACGCTGCTTGTTTTTCACGCGCTGCTAAACGCCGTTGATGCTAACGGTGATGGGGTACTCTACCATCGCGGCGACGCGATCTTTCCTGCCGTGCGCCACGTTCTGTTTTAACGTCTCGAAAAAGTCGCGGTACGCCTGATGCGATCCGTAAAGCGCGTCAAGCCTGGCATCCACCGCTCCGGCAGCATCGGTTTGGGCGGCGACAGCGTTTCCGCCGCAGAGCAGCGACGGCAACAGAGCCAACAGCGCGAGCGAAATGCGGCCGCTGCTCATCATGAAACCAGTTCGCGCGCGTAAGCGTAGAGCGCCTTTAGCTGCGCGATTTTTTCCTCGTCGCCCTCATGCAGGTTTGCCAGCGACTCCAGCTCCAGCAAAAAATTTTGCACGCGCTCGGGATTAAGCGCCTCGCAGCGATGTTGCAGCCAGCGCTGCTGCTCGGCATCGTCGAGCGTGCCGGGAAAGTTGCGCGCCCGGTAGCGAAACAGCAGTTTTTCGATGCGCTTATCTTCAAAGGTCAGATCGAGAGCGGGCAGGTTGACCGGTGCGGTCTGCCGAATGATGTTCATTCCTGCGCGATCGGCATCGCTGAAAAACCCGTCATAGAGCTGGGCATCCACATCATCCGAGGCGACAAAAGGCTCCGCTTCGGCAAACAGCGTCACCACTTTTTCCCGCACTTCGGGATGCTGGCGCAGCAGCGCCAGATTCGTCAGGCAGCCCTGACGGTCAATGCCCAGCCGCTCCGCATCCTCCGGGCGCAGGGTATTGGCTGGCGCCAGCACAGGACACTTATTGATATGCACCAGTTTGATTGGCGCCGCAGCCCGATCGCCTAATTCGCTGTGGCGGGTATAGAGGCGCTCGCGCAGCGCATCGGCATCCAGTTCCAACAGCGGCGACATCTCGCCGGCCAAATCAACGACGATCAGCGCATTGCGATTATCGGGATGCCAGGCCAGCGGCACAATCCAGCTGGTGTTGCCGCGCGCGGCGCCGAACATGCCGGAGACGTGCACCAGCGGCTTCATCTGCGGAATATCGATCAGCGTCATCAACTTCTGCTTGTTGCGATGGCTGTAGAGAAAATCGAACAGCTTCGGCTGCTTCTCCTTCACCAGCTTCGCCATCGCCAGCGTGGCCCAAACGTCCGACATGGCGTCATGGGCATGTTCATGCGCCACGCCGTTGGCCTTGGTCAGATGTTCCAGCTTAAAGCTGGGAAAGCCGTCGTCGTTCTCCGGCCAGACGATACCTTCCGGGCGCAGGGCGTAGCAGGCGCGCATCACGTCCAACAAGTCCCAGCGCGAATTGCCGTTCTGCCAGCTCCAGCCGTAGGGATCGTAGAAGTTGCGATAAAGAATGTTGCGCGTCACTTCATCATCGAACCGGACGTTGTTATAGCCCACCACGCAGGTGCCCGGCTCGGTGAACAAGGTATGGATACGCTCCGCAAACTCGACTTCCGCTACGCCGCGCGCCTGCGCGACCTGCGGCGTAATGCCGGTAATCATCACCGCTTCCGGCTGCGGCAGGTAGTCATCCGCTGGCTGGCAGTAGAACACCTGAGGTTCGCCGACGGGATTAAAATCCCTGTCGGTGCGCAGCCCGGCAAACTGCGCCGGACGGTCAAGCGACGGGCTTTTGCCGAAGGTCTCGTAGTCGTGAAACAGGAAGGTAGGTTGTACGCTGTCGTTTGCCAAGTTTCTTATCCGTTCATGATTGTTTGTTAACTTACTGATTATATAAAATTAACAATAGTTATATACTTTTAGTTTTTGCATATCTTCGCATCATTTCGATAACGCTTATTTTAACGCAGTAAACATCACTTGCATAATAAATATACATAACTCTTCTAAACCGCATAATGAAAAAATCAGCCTTATGCAGAATCTTATACATGTATTATAAAATAAAATTTATTTTTTACCGTCAGAATTTATTCGTTAACGGTTGCACGCAAGTTGAATTGATTGAAAAGGAAAAAGCAATTATAAAAAACATGCTAATTAAACCTTATGGTTCAATCAAGAGGAAATTAGAGTGGGCAGGCATGAATATAGTGACATTATTTCGGCGTGCTATTTGCAGGATGTTGTGGAAAAACATTCAGATAATGAATTTGTCAGCTACTGAATTGGTATGATTGCAAATTATGAGATCAATAGTATATTAAACCATAGCATTTTATTAAAAGCATTGTTGTTCCAGATTGTCTGAAATAGTATTGATAAACCATTAAAATTATTTTTTAATTTGAAAAGATAAACATAAATTATTATGATGTATGTGATATTATTTTGTAGAGTGGTCGCTATGCGACCACTCTTCTTAATAAAATCCTTTGAAAACGGCAAGTAAAGCTGAAAAAGAGATGGATAAAACACTTAACACTAAAAAGTTATGCAAATGGTTTTCATAACGAGTTTGGAAGATCGCCGTTAATCCAGTAAATAGAATAATTACGCTGGGTATAAAATAGCGGCCTTGTAAACCGAATACAGCCGGATACGGCTGGTTAGTTGCATAAAGATATAATGGCAGGCAAACAGGAATTATAGAGAAAATAGATACTAAAATCATGAAATTACTTGAAGTGCTATAACTTGCCCGCCGTCCAATAAAAAGCAAAATTAAGAAATTGATTGCTGCCATGTAATAGCACCATTTAGGCAAAGGTATTGTCAGCCAGCCCAATTTGCCAATCAATGATTCATAAAGGTTCCATTGAGTTCCGAAAGGAAAGAATGAAGGAGTATAATAAATTTCTGACAGTAAAGATAAGGGGTTTTGCTTCAAATATTCTATATTTTCCTCAACGTGAACAACATGAGGCGCTGAGCCTTTAGATGCAACTAAAAGCACTAAGTGAAGGAGAACAGGTAAAAGAATAAGAAAAAATACTCTTGATATATAAGTTGTTGATTTTAATTTGCCTTCCTTTGACAGAATAACGGGTAAAGTTAAAAAAATTATCCATGCATAGGAAGGCTTAGAAAAACAAAGTGCCATTCCAATAATAAAAATCATAATTATATCTTTTTTATTCTTATGATTAAGGTGTCTGGAAATGTAGGAGCAATATAACATTGTTAAAGATATAAGGAATGAATCTGCTGCAATTGCAGAAAATTGGTATAATACGGCCGGCAGCATTGCTATAGTGAAAAAAGCAAATTTAAGATTGGGTGCGATCTTCATTGCTGCGAATACTATAAGAATAGCCCATAATAGCGCTACTATTCTTGATGAATAGAGATAAGTGCCAAAAGAAACTTTTAAGCTACAACTAACTTTATAGTTTATGGCGGAAAGAACATAAGGCAATGGTGAATAAGAGGTAATGCCATCATTTGATTTTGTGGTTTCTTTAGCGCAGACAATTTGTTTTGATATAACTTCTTTTATTTCATCTCCTGTTATGTTATAGGGAGGAGTCAGCATTTTACTATTACCAAGCGGACCGTACCAATTTGCAATATCAGGGAGTGCTAACTGTTTATCAGCACCGAAAAAATTACCTTGTGCGATTCTAACTATTTTTACCTGGTGCGCTATCTCATCAGGCGTTGCGTTAGGTGGTGTTATAAAAACAAAGGCGATACCAAAGAACAGCGCTAAAAATAAATAGTATGATTCGAATTTTATTTGCTGTAGCCTTTTCATAAGGTTTCCATTTATTGATTGTCTGCTGATCGAATAACAAGCATCGGCATAAGGTTGTCATTCATAAATGAGTATTATTACATTAAATTTGTTTTTTTAAAATTATTTTTTAAAGGATGGGAAATTTGTGAGTAGATGCGCCTGAAAATTTCCCTTTTTATCTTAATGAATGACTTTTTTTATGGCTAATCTATTTTTTAAATATCAATTAAGGTTGATACTCCTTTTAAAAATCCATTTAATTCCTAATGACTGTAAATCATATTTTTTAAAGTCAGGGGTGGGTTTTATCGTTAGGTTTAATACTTTTAATAAATGATATTAATAATTACTGATGTTGGGGATATTCACTCTGGGAAAAGTATTTTTTTTGTGATATCTATGGCGCTAATTTCACAATAGAAATATAAGTGCTTCTGAAAATTTTTTCATATTATCCACATGAAATAAACCAGGTTATATAAACTATCCCATAAATAAAATAACTCAAATTTTCTATTTAAAATTGTGCCGCAATGCAAATAATATGTTTTACTAGGCTCTGCTGCGTTAATGGTTTATATAAGAAATGAGCATAAATAAATCTGTAAAAACTATTATATTTATAAATAATCAAGCGCTACAAGAAAGCGCCAGTCCTGTTGCTTAATAATAAATCTTGGTTTTAGGTGAAAAATTCCCAGGGTGTTTTTTATTCTCATAAAGCCATAAAGCGAGAGGTAAACTTCCATTTTCTTTTTGAAAGCTAAGAGTAATATTAAGCTTGTTGTTTGATGAAATAATACTTTTTGATAAATTAAAAGAGTAAAAGCTATTGTCATCAAGTTGGCTAATATCAATTTGAGAAGTTGTGCAATCTTTTTCATTACATGCTTTTAATACGGCCTTTCCTTTAGATTGATAATTATAATTAGCCATAAATATGGCTATTGTTTTGATTTTCCCCTCAGGTACATTGATGTAATAAGTATAATCACTATTAATATCCAGATTATACGCTTTACCGACTAAATTTAAATCTTCATTCGCTGGATAGGAAATAGATGGATCATAATAACGCATTTTTAAACTATCATATATGGAATAAACCGAAGTGATCAAAGTGAAAAAGATAACAATATAAAGTTTCTTACCGAGTTTTTTATTTAAGTTAAAAGCATAACTTATCACTACGGCAGGTATGATGAAATAACGCCCTTGAATTCCATCGACAATGGTTGTTGGGAATTTTGTCCATTGCACAAGAAGGGCTGGAAAAATTAATAATGCACTAAGTAAGGCTATTAAAATAATAAATATGGTTGATCTTGAGAAAAAAAGTTTATGCTTATTTTTTAGATGCGCTGAAATAAAAATGAAAAAGTAAATTACAAAAATATTTCGTTGCCAGCTTTTAATAGGGGCATCAAGGTGGCCTAATATTCCAATAAAAGAATGGTAGTAAAACCTGACGAGTTCCGTATCTTTCAGAGTGTTAAGAAAAATATTAAGCATAACAAAAGGATGTTCAATATAAAAAACGATAAGCTCCGCATTTGTATAGCCCGGATGCCTTCCTTTTGCGGCATCATTAACATTAATAATATTAAAAACTGTCCAACCCAAGGTCAATAGAACTACAGTAATAAATGATAGAAAATCAGATTTTTTTCTGTATTTTAAATAAAGCCAAAATGGCAAGAACATGAAAAACAAAAGATTTGCTTTGCTCCCAGCTGTGCAAAATATAAGAACGCTCATGATAAAAGTTAGCGAGATATAATGTTTATAATCACTGTCTTGCAGGCATTTGACAAAAATCGACATAATTAGTGCCGTCATTGATATATTTAAACCATCAATGGTCGGAGACATTAACTGGATAAGTGACATTGGTATAAATATGAAGAACAGCGCTAACGGCGGAATAGGGTATATTTTGTAAGCAAGCAACAATAGTAAAAGGCAGCATGCGAATGTCAACGTATTTGTGATTATATAATTATAAAAAAAACTTAAGTTAAACAGTTTGCCAATATAAAATGAAATTGCTTGAGGAAAGTAGACTAAAGGGTCATAAAAAGTAACATTGGGCATTGCTTCAGGTATATTGTAAGGTGACCAATGCAGATTTTTCATTTTATTTATTCCTGCAATAGTCGATGAGGCTTGGCTATCTTCCGATAGCTCATTGTATATATCTTCCGCCGTAGCTAGCGTGCTATTTATATATGCTCCCGATGTGCCCTTCTCATTTATAGGTTTTAATAAAAAATAACCATTCAAAATTCCATCCGCCCTCATTAAATGATGTGCTTCATCAGGAGAGCTGAATGGTGGTTTAACCGAAAGTACAATCAGGAAGGCGATTATTAATACTAAGGTTGACAAAACAAAATTATATGATCGTGTTGTAAACATTTTGTGCCTCTACTTTATTTTTGATTTTTCTGGTTTTAGGAGTAATAATATCTATTTCTTTACGCTAAATCGCATGAGGATAATCTATTTCCCCTCATCAGGCAATGTAAACATTCAGGAATAAAAATCTTCAAACATAACGGCAAGTCCATTATGGAATTATAAAAAAATTTTTAACATGCTATGAATAGAGCAACAATTTGACGTTTCATCAAATTTTATATGCAAAGCCATAAAATTAATCGGTTTGATATTATTGACTTATCTTTTTAAATCTAATAAAAAGCGAGACGCACTTTTTACTTTGGTATTATTGCTTTAAGTAGATTGTGCCGCTTAGCTGACATGGACGAATAGTAAGATATCCATTTGCTAAGTAAGAAAAAATCCATAGTATCTAAATATTGTCCACCCTCTTTATTATGTAAGGTTGAATTTAAGGGATGTTGTATTTCAATAGGTTGTAAATTAATTTCTTGAGTTAATTTGTCAAAGTACACGAATTCAAATATAAATTTCTTGCTATTGAATTTCTCTGCTTCCCTATGGAGAGAGGGGTAGATAAATTGCTAATTTTTTTGGCAATTAATGACTTTAAAGTTTTCAGAAAGTACGTTATCATCTGATATATTTAATTTTTAAAGTTAGGATAGATTATGGTTTCTTATTTTAACTCATCTTGTATTTATACTGGCGTGTTCGGCGGTTATGAAACATTAAATGAGCTTGAAGGCGAAGCGAAAAATTCTAAGATAAGAAAAATTTGTTTCACAGACGATAAAGAACTTACCAGCGAAACCTGGGAAATAAAACTGATTAAGCCGCCTTTTCCTCTTGATTCTGTTAGAAGTCAGCGAATTGTAAAAGTGCTTCCTCATAAATTTCTTAAAGAATTCAAAAGTTCTGTTTATATCGATAATACAGTAAAACTTCTCGTCGATCCTGCGGTTTTAATAAAAAATATTGTGCGAAAGCCAATATTTCAATGCCGATTCATTCTTATCGTAACAGCGTATATGAAGAGTTTTTTGAAGTCGCTCAGACCGGACTGGATGATTCGGCAAGGATATTTGAACAGTTAAACCATTATCAAATGGTTTATCCTGATTCATTGCATCGCAAACCATACTGGGCTGGAATGATTATCAGAAATCATATGGATAAAGAAGTTATGGAACTTATGGAAGAATGGTACAGACAAATTTTAAGGTATAGCAGAAGGGACCAGCTTTCTTTGGTCTATTCAGAAATGTCTACGGGAACAACTATCCATAAAATTGTTATCGACAACCTTTCTTCTGAATATCATGCCTGGCCTATATACAGTACAAGAGATAATTCAAAACGCGCTTGGTCTCCTTCTTTATCAGGCGCTCACTCAATATTTGAAAAGATAAAAAATTTAAAGCAGGCTGAAAATGAACTTGATTCAAAATTAAAAACATTGATGTTAATGAATAAGGAAGTAGCGGAGAAATATAAACCTACCGAGCCGCCATCTGGGTTTGATCCTGAGTTGTATCTTGCTCTGAATAAAGACGTTGCTGACGCAGGTGTTGATCCTGTTAAACACTTCCTTAATTTCGGATGGATTGAAGGGCGCCGCTGGCGATAGCGCTTCTCGTTGACAAAGACCTGCTTGTCCTCAACTCGTTGATTCGACATCCGGCCAGGCAGGCTTTAACAATCGATATTGCTAATCGCAAGGTAACACTCATCGTCGCTAAAAAATTTTTTAGCTTCAATTAAGAATTCCTTTGCTGCCGTTGTGCTTATCTCCTCAAATCGACCAGGCTTAAACGGATTACGTTGTTTACTGAGCTGTTTATTCATCACTGAGGAGGAATAATGTCGCAACAGAGTAATCCGGGGATCTCTCGCCGTCATTTGGTTGGCGGGTTGGTGGGCGGCGTTGCCGTCAGCGCTATGGCAGGACAGGCCCGGGCGGCGGAAAGCGCGCCGGCGACTATCACGGCCGCGCATCCGCTGACGGGTAAAAATCCGCTCGACGCCTATCCCAAACCTCCTTTTGAGCGCCAGACGCAGGAGTTGCCGGGTCTGGCAAGTAAAATGATCCCGCGTCCCGATCATGGCGAGCAGAGCTACAAGGGAAGCGGCAGGCTGACGGGCCGCAAGGCGCTGATTACCGGCGGCGATTCCGGTATCGGCCGCGCTGTCGCCATCGCCTTTGCGCGCGAAGGTGCCGATGTGGCGATCAACTATCTTTCTCAGGAAGAGTCGGATGCGAAAGAGGTCATCGATCTCATCCGCGCCGAGGGGCGCAAGGCCGTTGCGATCCCGGGCGATATCACCAATGAATCCTTTTGCCAGAAACTGGTGAACGATGCGGCGTCGCAGCTTGGCGGCCTCGATATTCTGGTGAACAATGCCGGTCATCAGCGTAATCACGCTTCGATTCTCGATCTCTCTACCGAAGATTTTGACAAGACATACAAAACCAATGTCTACGCCATGTTCTGGATAACCAAAGCGGCGATGCAGCATCTGAAGGCGGGCGCGGCGATTGTCAACACCGCATCGGTGCAGGCGGGCAAACCGGGCGCGGACGTGCTGGATTACGCCTCCACCAAAGCGGCAATCGTGGCCTTTACCAAAGGCTTAGCCAAACAGATTGCAAAGCAGGGGATACGGGTCAACGCGGTTGCGCCGGGTCCATACTGGACGCCTCTGCAGCCCAGCTGCGGCAAGCCGATGGAAAAACTGGTGTCGTTTGGCGAGGAGTCCCCTTATGGACGCCCGGGCCAGCCTGTGGAAATTGCGCCGCTTTATGTGACGCTGGCTTCGGCAGAGGCGAGCTACACCTCCGGCCAGGTCTGGTGCTCTGACGGCGGCAGTGGGACATTCTGATGCCAGATTACCGCACCGATCGGCTTTTTATCGCTTGTTGTCATGGGAAAACAGCATGATCAACAAACGCATACTGTTTGCCTTGCTGGCGCTGGCTTTTCTGCTGGGTTCGCTGGTGCGCTGGGTAACCTTCGGCGGTTTCGGCTGGCTGCTGATGCTGTTTTTTGCTGCGCTCTGCACTTGGTTCAGCATTAAATCTTCCGGCGATCGTCGTTAACGGCGCTGTAACGAAAAAAGCCGGGTGCTAGCGCCCGGCTTTTTCATTACGCCATTTTTCTGGCTGGCAGCGTCGGCGCCAGCGCCCGCTTGCCCAGCTGAATGCCGGGTTTCTCGACCAACCGGTAAAGCAGCGTGGCCAGCAGATAAACCAGCGGCAGCGAGATAACCGCCACGCACAGAAAACGCAGCGGGCCGGCCAGCAGCAGTTGATAATCACGCAGCATGATAGCGACCGTCGGAATAACGATAAGCAAATGCAGCAGATAGACCGAGTAAGAGACATCGCCCAGCCAGGTGCTGACGCGGTTGCTTAATAACAGACGCGGCGGTTGCATAAACTTCTCCATAAAGCCGTCGGCCTGATAGCGCCACAGCACCAGCGCCATACCGATAATCATTACGACTTCAAAAGCGATCTGCAATTTATCCATGCGGATGTTGATCGCCGCGCTCATCACCGGCGCCAGCAGCGCCAGCATGACATAACCAACGCGACGCTGACGTACCGCTTCGGCGAGAAACATCCCGGCAATAAAGACGTGCAGCTTAATGAAAATTAGCGAAGGCATCGGGAAGGCTTCGTAATAGTCCGGCAGCAGATAGCGACCCAGCGCGCAGAACGCCATTATCGTCAGCAGGGTATTCACATAGCCGAAACGCAGCGCGGCCAGCATGATGACGGGGAACAACAGGTAGTATTGCATTTCCAGACCGATGCTCCAGTCCGGCAACACGGTATTGAAACCGTAATGCGGCAGCATGCCGAAAACAAAGCTGACATGCGTCAGAATATTCGCCAGAGACTGGTCGCTGTAGCGCGAGGTCGCCGTTGCGGTGGCGGGAAAAGCGTGGGCGATCAGATCGCGCATCTCGCCGAACCAGGGGCCAGCGGCCAAGGCGACGAAAAGCAGCACATAGTAGAGCGGCGCGATGCGGAAAAAACGCCGCAGCCAAAACGTTTTAAAGGTTGCGAACCGGCTCCAGGGCTCAGCCTCCTGACGCGCAATGGCGTTCTTCGCCATCAAAAAGCCGGAGAGTAAAATAAACAGATCGACGCCCATTTTGGGCGAGCCGACGACGGGGATTTTCCAGTGAACCAACAGGCTGATATGGCCGAGCAATACCCAAAGCGAGGCGAACCCGCGTAATCCTTCCAGCTCCGGCGACCAGCCTTTTGCTGCTGCCATCAATATCTCCTTACAAGCTTTGCGCGAAAGGCGGCAAAACTAACAACTCGCCGTGCCGGAAATAAGTGAAGGATTCTTAAAAATGCCACTCTCGGAATAAACCTGGCGGCGGAACGATCGCCGCCAAGCCAGGCGCAGGTTCATACTTTTTTTCAATTTATTCAAACCTGTTAAAGTCATTTGCCGTACAACGTGCGCCTGATGAATACATTTTTGAGGATGGAGTGTTGAAAAGGCGTCTGTTGTTTACTGTTACCGGACTGGTTGTATGGGCATCGCTGGCGCAGGCTGATGAGAATGCGATGCCGTTTCCCCTGACGCCACCGGCTATCGATGCGGCTTCCTGGGTGTTAATGGACGCCACCACCGGACAAATCCTGACGGCGGGCAACCCGGACGAGCGTCGCAACCCCGCCAGCCTGACCAAACTGATGACCGGCTATGTGGTCGATCGCGCCATTGATCAGCATAAAATCTCGCGCGACGATCAGGTTACCGTCGGCAAAGACGCCTGGGCAGCGAGCAATCCGGTCTTCAAAGGATCGTCGCTGATGTTTCTGAAGCCGGGCGATAAGGTCACGGTGCGCGATCTCAGCCGCGGCGTAATCATCGACTCCGGCAACGACGCCTGCGTGGCGCTGGCCGACTATGTCGCCGGTAGCCAGCAAAACTTCGTCACGCTGATGAACCAGTACGTCGAAAAACTGGGTCTGACCAATACCCATTTTGAAACGGTACACGGTCTTGACGCCCCCGGCCAGTTCACCACCGCGCGCGATCTGGCGGTGCTGTCGCGCGCCATCATTGCTGGCGAGCCGGACTTCTACCAGATGTACAGCGAAAAAACGCTCACCTGGAACGGCATTACGCAAAACAACCGCAACGGCCTGCTCTGGGATAACAACCTGCACGTTGACGGTCTGAAAACCGGCCATACCGAGAGCGCCGGATTTAACATCATCGCCTCCAACGTGGTGGGACGCCATCGTCTGATTGCGGTGATCATGGGCGGCAAAAGCCCGAAAGGCCGGGAAGAGCAGGCGCGCAAGCTGCTGATCTGGGGACAGAGCAACTTTGATACCGTTCAGCTGTTCCACGCCGGGAAAAAAATCGGCACCGAAAAGGTCTGGTACGGCGCGCCGCACCAGGTCGAGGTCGGCACGGAGAAAGATATTTACCTCTCGTTGCCGCGCAGCGAAATGCAGAATGTGAAGGCGAAATACATCATCGACCGCAAAGATCTGGAAGCACCGTTAAAGGCGAACGAGAAAATCGGCGAAATTCAGGTGATGGATAAAGACAAGCAGCTGGCGAGCTATCCGTTGGTGGCGCTGAACGGGGTGGAAGAAGCGGGCATCGTGACGCGCATCGGCGATTATTTGAAGCAGAAGCTGTAACGATGCGCCCTCTGTGGGCGGCTTAGCAATAAACAGAGCGCCTGGTCTTCCATCCTTCGTTATGCGCGAAGGACGAGAAGACCGGCGCTTTTTTATCGCAGCGGTTTCACTGCTGTTATTGCAGATCCTCTTTCATCTTTTTCACCTCGTCGGCTTGCACCGGCTCGGCCGCGTTGCCCCAGCTGTTGCGCACATAGGTCAGCACCGCCGCAATCTGCTCGTCGCTCAGCTTACCGGCGAAGGAGGGCATCGCCGGCGCGGTCGGCCTGACGTCGGTATCGACGCCGCGGCTGCCGGCCAGCACCACATGCAGCAGCGACGTGACGTTCGGCTGATTCACCAGCGGGTTATCCGCCAGCTGCGGGAAGATATTGCGCTCGCCACGTCCGCCCGGCGCATGGCAGGCGGAACATTTCGCCTCATAGACCAGCGCCCCCTGTTTCATGCGATCGTCACTGGCGTCCAGCGGCTGCGGCTTCTTCTCGTCGGAGCTGATGTTGTCCTTCAGATAGACCGCCACCGCCTGCAGATCTTCGTCACGCCAGCGCTGGGTTGAGTGGCGCACCGCGTCGGCCATCGGCCCGGAGGCGATGGCGTAACGGTTCACGCCGGTGCGCAGGTAGGTCACAATATCGTCCTGCGTCCATTTACCCAGCCCGATATGCTGGTTGGCGGTGATGTTCGGCGCGTACCAATCTTCCACCTCGGAGCCGTGCAGGAACTCGCCGTTCTTGTCGCCGCCCAGCAGATTTTTCGGCGTATGACAGGTGCCGCAGTGACCGAGGCTCTGCACCAGATAGGCGCCGCGATTCCACTGTTCCGACTTAGCGCGATCGAGCTGATATTCCCCTTTGCCGAAGTTAATCCAGTTCCAGAAGATCAGCGTGTTGCGCATGTTGAACGGGAAGGGCAGCAGGTTGGTCTCCACCGGATTATGATAAGGCTGCAGGGTCTGCATGTACGCCCAGAGATCCTGAATATCCTTCTCTTTCATTTTGGTGTAGGCGGTATAGGGCATCGCGCCGTAGAGACGCTCGCCGTGCTGGCCAAGCCCTTCGTTCATCGCGCGCCGGAAATCGTCGTAGCTCCAGTCGCCGATGCCGGTCTCGCGATCGGGCGTAATATTGGCGCCCGCCAGGGTGCCGAACGGGGTCTGCAGCTTGACGCCGCCCGCAAAAGGCTTATCGGGATCGAGGGTATGACAGGCGGTACAGTCGCCCAGTACGGCGATATAACGCCCGCGCACCACCTGATCGTAATCCGGCTGCGCCTGAGTTGAGAAGGCGGCGAGGGCGCTGCACAGCAGCGCGGCCGCGCTGAGAAGATGAGGTGTTTTCATGCGGTAATCATCTCCCCGGGGCGTTTAAGGTAGTAATTGCGGATGTCGTGCGCCGCTTTAAACGCCAGCGCGCCGACGGTGCCGGTCGGGTTGTAGCCCGGGTTCTGCGGAAACGCCGAGGCGCCCACCACGAACAGGTTCGGCACATCCCAGACCTGAAGGTGTTTATTGACCGAGCTGGTGGAGGGATCGGCGCCCATCACAAAGCCGCCCACCACATGAGAAGATTGATAAGGCACGCTGCTCCAGTGTCCGGTCATCGGCTTCACGATCATTTCGCGCGGGTTCATCGCTTTTGCGATTTCCGCCACCTTGCCGGTGCAGTACTGCGCCATTTTCAGATCGTTCTGCGAGAAGTCGAAGGTGATGCGCAGCAGCGGACGACCGTGGGGATCCTTGTAGTTGGGATCCAGCGACAGGTAGTTGGTGCGCGTGGTATAGCTGCTCGCCTCGCAGCCGATCGACATGGTGCTGAGATAGTTTTTCTTCAGCGCCTGCTTCCACGTTTTGCCCCATTTAGGCGTGCCGGGCGGCAGCGGACGATAGCCGATCGGCGCCGCGCCGATCGGCGTAACGCGAATGCTGCCGCCGCCAAAGAAGCCGAGGCCGCTGTGGTCGAAGTTATCGTTGTTAAACTCATCGATGCCCATGCCGACCGCGCCCGCACCGATAAAGGGATTGAAGTTTTTATTGTCGAAGAACAGCGTGACGTTATTGGCGGTCTGGTAGGCGTAATTGCGTCCGGTGGTGCCCTTATTGGTCACCGGATCGTAAGGCTCGCCGATGCCGGAGAGCAGCATCAGACGCACGTTTTCAAAAGTAAAGGCGGCGACGATCACCAGGTCGGCGGGCTGTTTCCACTCGTCGCCGGAGGAGTCAATATAGGTAACGCCGGTGGCTTTTTTGCCGGTGGAGTCGGTCAGCACCTGCAACACTTCGGAATTGGTATAAGCGGTGAAATTGGGCTTGCGCATCAGGGCCGGCAGCACGGTGGTGATGGCGCTGGCTTTGGAGTAGTTGGCGCAGCCGTAGTTGGTGCAGAAGCCGCAGAAAGTGCAGGGGCCCATCGTCACGCCATAGGGATTGGTATAGGCTTCCGAAACCAGCGAAGAGGGCACCGGAAACGGCTTATAGCCCATGTTGGCGGCGGCTTCGGAAAACAGCATCGGGCCGTAGGGCTGGCTCAGCGGCGGGGTCGGGTATTCGCCGGAGCGCGGACCTTCGAAAGGGTTGCCGCCGGCGCGCGTTTCGCCGTTCAGGTTGCCGGCGCGGCCCGAGGTGCCCGCCACGCGCTCAAACTGCATATAGTGCGGTTCCATCTCCTCCCAAGTGGTGCCCCAGTCCTGCAACACCAGCTCTTCAGGAAAAGCGTCAGCGCCGTAGCGCTCGGTAAGATGGCTTTTCAGCCGAAATTCGTGCGGCTGGAAACGAAAGGTGATGCCGGCCCAGTGGTTGCCCGCGCCGCCGGTGCCGTTGCCGGGATGGAACGAACCCCAGGTGCGCATCGGCAGCGCGGTCTCGGAGGGATTATTGCGCATGGTGCAGGTATTCTGGCGCGTGCGCAGCATCAGCTCTTCACGCATCACGTAGCGCAACTCGTCGGTCACGGTAGCGATGTTAAAATCGCGGGCGGTATCGCGCCAGGGGCCGCGCTCAATGCCGATCACCTCCAGTCCCTCGTCGGCCAGCTCATTGGCGATAATCGAACCGGCCCAACCGAGACCGATCACCACCACATCGGTTTTAGGTAGTTTTTTCATGAATTATCCTTTTGCTGCCACTGACCAATGCTGAGCGGTTCCAGCTTGAGATCTTCGTTATGCCGCGCGATATAGCCGCGATAGTCATAACGCGCGCCCGGGAAGCCCAGCATCTTCCATGAGGTCATCTCCTTGTTGCCGCCGTAAATGGGATCGGCGAAAAAGCCTTCCATGGTGTTGTTTAACACTTCGATAAAAAAAGATTGCGCGTCAAAGCCTTCGAAATGCACTTTTCCCCCCTCCATAGCGAGCAGCAGATCGTCCTGCTGCTGCGGCGTCAGGTCGGCGAAATCTTTCTGCGACACCTTTTTCACATAGCGATTCAGCGCGGCGATGCCCTGGCGATAGCGCTGCTGCGGCACCAGCGGCGACTGATCGCCCTGCTGCACCGTGCCTTCATGAAAAGGCCCCTGCATATAGAGGCGTTCAAAGGTGCCGTAAAACCCCTGTAGCTGACGATCGATAAACACCGCACAGCCCGCCTCTTTCCCGCCCATGCTGAGCTCGTCAGCGGGGATCAGGCGATCGACGATGGCTTCGATGGCGCGGGCTTCGGTATCGGTGAAAAAGAGCCAGCCGGTATTGGTGAAGGTTTCAGGGGGATTATCGGAGAAGGGGGACCAGCCGGGACTGCCTTTCATCGAGACGGCGTCTGCGGCCTTGCTGACCGTGGCGGCTACGCCCAGCGTAGTCCACGTCAACACCTGCCGTCGCGTCACGCCCGGCAGGGTTTTTGCTCTTTTACGCATAATGCTTCCTTTATCAGTGTTACTAAAAAAAGAATCAAACTAAGCGATAATGACTAAAATGTTTTTGAGAGTGGCTTTCTGTGTAAACGTAATGTTTATTATTGTAAGCGCGTGTCAATACTGTTTTGAAATGTAGAAGTGATGCTGATGCTCTGCAAACGCAGAGGGTAAAATAGCGCACGAAAAGTCTCTGACGCCGGAAAGCCATTTTGCGCCCTGACAAACCCCTATCGAAAGTTGAGTTCTGGTTGTATCGCCACTACCGCAGCGTACACGGCGTGCGTATCGCCATCGCCTTTATTCTCTCATTCCTCTTTGTCCGGCTGACGGAAATCCCCGAGGGCACTTGGCCGCTGATTACCCTGGTGGTGGTGATGGGGCCGATCTCCGCTTGGGGCAACGTCTTTCCCCGCGCCCTTCAGCGTATCGGCGGCACCATCGCCGGTTCGATCTCCGGGCTGATCGCCCTGAAGCTGGAGCTGATTTCGCTGCCCGGCATGCTGGCCTGGTGCGCGGTGGTGATGTTCGTCTGCGGTTTTCTCACGCTCGGCAAGCACCCCTATATGGCGCTGCTGATCGGCATTACGCTGAGCGTGGTGGTCGGCGCGCCGGCGGGCGACTTTACCATGGCGCTGTGGCGCGGCGGCGACGTCATTTTAGGCTCGTTGATGGCGCTGCTGTTCAGCGCCATCTGGGCGCAGCGCGCATATTTGCACTGGCGCATTCAGCTTTCCGATGCCTTTATGGCGATGGCGAAAATTCATCATGCCGGTTTCTCCCCCAACCTGGTGGAAAAGCCGCGCCTGAATAAGCCGTTGCAGAAATTGCTGAGCAGCGTGATCAAAATGCGCGCGCTGCTGGAGCCGTCGAGTAAAGAGACGCGCATCCCAAAATCGGTGTTCGACGCGATTCAGACCATCAACCGTAATATGGTTTACACGGTAGAGCTGCAGATTAACGCCTGGTGGGCGTCGCGCGAGAGTCATCTGATCCTGCTCAACGCCACCACGCTGCGGCGCACCCAGCAGATGACGGAAAATACCCTGCGTGCGCTCTCATTGATGCTGATCAGCGGCGAAACCGATAAGCTGGCGGCCAACAGTCATGAGCTGGCGGAGATCGTTCGCGAACTGAAGCAGCTGATTGCCGAGGCGGGCAGCGAACGGCTGGAGGAGACGCCGATCTACGGCTACGTCTGGCTGAGCCTTGAGCTGGCGAAACAGCTGGAGCGTCAAACCGACCTGATTCGCCTGGCGCTGCGCAAATAGTTTCATCAGACAATGACTTAATGCGCATCGCCGTTGCTTTGCGCTAAGATAAGCGCCAGCCCGGTTTTATATGCGAGAATTGCTTACCCGGCTGACAAGCCGCTAAGCTGAAGGTCATGACTATTACGCCTGCCACGCAGGCCCAATGAAAGGTGCCATCATGGAAAATGCCAAGCAATCATTTCAGGACGTACTGGAGTTTGTGCGTATGTTCCGCCGCAAAAACAAGCTGCAGCGCGAGATTCACGACAACGAGAAGAAAATTCGTGATAACCAGAAACGTGTGCTGCTGTTGGACAACCTGAGCGAATATATCAAACCGGGCATGAGCATCGAGGCGATTCAGGAGATTATCGCCAGCATGCGCGTGGATTATGAAGATCGCGTGGATGAGTACATCATCAAAAATGCGGACCTCTCGAAAGAGCGCCGCGAACTGTCGAAAAAGCTCAAATCCATGGGCGAGCCGAAAGCGCAGTAAGCGCTGCGGCATAGCAAGAAAAAGGCGGCCAGCGAGCCGCCTTTTTTATCGCTTTATTTTTCATCCAGCTGGCGGGCGATTTGCCGCAGCTGCTGCGCCAGCGCCTGCTTGTCCGGCCGGCCGGTCGAGGGCGGGGCAGTAGTGGCACGCAGCACTAGCGCGGTTTCCAGCGTCGGGGTCGGGTCCGCCTCCGCGTGGATGCGGGCCAGCAGCCGGTCGACGCTGAGTGCGCCACCACCGTTGAGGATCAGCGGCAGCAGCATGGCCAGGAACAACAGCGGCNNGTTTCAAATCCTGGCGCACCGTGGTCAGCGGCGGCTGATACCAGGCGCTTTCCGCCGTATCGTCATAGCCGATCAGCGAGATCTCGCCGGGGATCGCTACGCCGTGCTGATGCAGCGCCCGCATCGCGCCCAGCGCCATCTGATCGTTCGCCGCCAGCAGCGCCTGCGGCAGCTTGTTCGGCAGCAGCGTCATCATCGCCTGGTAGCCGGAGGCGGCGCTCCAGTCGCCGGTCAGCACGCAGT
>DENB01000079.1:7606-7876 GCA_002359495.1 Enterobacteriaceae bacterium UBA2655 | reverse complement strand
CTGGACGAGCAGGAGGGGCTTACGCGCAGCGAATGGCTGATCGCCCCGCTTCTGCTGCAGGGCAACGCGTCGCCGGACGCGCGCATTCTGCTGGCGCTGCCGGTGGATATCGATCTGCTCTGTCGTCAGGCGCCGCAGCTGGTAGAGACGCGCACCGAAGTGGNNTGGGATGAGGAGAAAGCCACGCTGCGCGCCTGGCGACGCGAACAGATCGGCGCGCTGGTATTAAAGGCGCAGCCGCTGGCGAAACCGCAGCCGGAGGCGCTGCAC
>DENB01000079.1:0-7524 GCA_002359495.1 Enterobacteriaceae bacterium UBA2655 | reverse complement strand
GCTGGAGCGCTGGCTGCTGCCGGAGATGACGGCGGTGCGCGATCTAAAAGGTTTGCAGGGCGTTAACCTTCTCAGCGCCTTATTACATTTGCTCACATGGGCGCAACGTCAGCGGCTGGATAGTGCGTTGCCAACTCATTACTCTGTGCCGACCGGAAGCCGACTGCCGATTCGCTACGATGCGGAGAAGCCGCCCGCCCTGGCGGTGCGCATTCAGGAGATGTTTGGCGAAGCGTCCAACCCTGCGGTGGCGGAAGGGCGCGTGCCGCTGGTGCTGGAGCTGCTTTCTCCGGCGCAGCGGCCGCTGCAGATAACCCGCGATCTGGCGGCATTCTGGCGCGGCGCCTGGCCGCAAGTGCAGAAAGAGATGAAAGGGCGCTATCCTAAACATCCGTGGCCCGACGATCCGGCCAACGCCTTGCCGACAAGGCGCACCAAAAAATATTCCCCGCAGGGTTAACTAAAAGTGGATCGCTTTCAGAGGGTTCTGCCATACCGAAAACGAGAAAGCGTATAGAGTAGCGGCACCGCCGTGGCTATGCCTGGAGAATGAGACCAATGTCTGGGAACGATCGCGAACCTATTGGGCGCAAGGGAAAACAGCCCAAACCGCCGCGCAACGCTGTGCGCCGGGGGCGCCGCAGGGACGCTCACGATGATGTGAGTCAGGACGATTTTGATGATGAGTACGAGGAGAGAAAGCCGGTGCCACGCAAAAGTAAAGGAGGCCGTCCGCCGCGCGGAAAACGCCGCTGGTTGGGATGGCTGATCAAGCTTTTTCTGGTTTTTGTCGTGGTAATGGCCGCCTGGGGCGTCTACCTCGATTCTGAAATCCGTCATCGCATCGACGGCAAGGTCTGGCAGCTGCCGGCGGCGGTTTACGGCCGCATGGTCAGCCTTGAGCCGGGCATGGCGTACAACAAGAAAGAGATGGTGGCGCTGCTGGAGGGCACGCAGTATCGCGAGGTGTCGCGCATTACGCGTCCCGGTGAATTCAGCGTGAAGGGCAACACCATTGAGCTGCTGCGTCGTCCGTTTGATTTCCCGGACAGTAAAGAAGGGCAGATCCATGCGCAGATGAGCTTCAGCGCCAACGAGCTGAGCGAGATTAAAAACCTCGATACCGGCCGGGACTTCGGCTTCTTCCGGCTCGACCCGCGTCTGATCACCATGCTGCAATCGCCGAACGGCGAGCAGCGCCTGTTCGTGCCGCGCGCCGGTTTCCCGGACCTGCTGGTCGATACGCTGGTCGCCACCGAAGACCGGCATTTTTACGAGCATGACGGCATCAGCTTCTACTCCATCGGCCGCGCTTTCCTGGCGAACATTACCGCCGGCCGCGCGGTGCAGGGCGGCAGCACCCTGACGCAGCAGCTGGTGAAAAACCTTTTCCTTACCAACGAGCGCTCGCTGTGGCGTAAAGCGCGCGAAGCCTATATGGCGGTGATCATGGATGCGCGTTACAGCAAGGACCGCATTCTTGAGCTGTATCTCAACGAGGTTTACCTCGGCCAGGCGGGCAACGATCAGATCCGCGGCTTCCCGCTCGCCAGCCTTTACTACTTCGGCCGGCCGGTGGATGAGCTGAGCCTCGATCAGCAGGCGCTGCTGGTAGGGATGGTAAAAGGCGCGTCGCTTTACAATCCGTGGCGTAATCCGAAGCTGGCGCTGGAGCGTCGCAACCTGGTGCTGCGTCTGCTGCAGCAGCAGAAAGTGATCGATCAGGAGTTGTACGACATGCTTTCGGCGCGTCCGCTCGGCGTGCAGCCGAAGGGCGGCGTCATCACGCCTCAGCCCGCCTTTATGCAGATGGTGCGCGGCGAACTGCAGGCGAAGCTGGGCGACAAAATGAAAGATCTCTCCGGCGTGAAGATTTTCACCACGCTGGACCCGGTGTCGCAGGACGCCGCGGAAAAAGCGGTGGTCGACGGCATTCCGGCGTTGAAAAAGCAGCGCGGATTGAAAGATCTTGAAACCGCGATGGTAGTGGTCGATCGCTTCAGCGGCGAGGTGCGCGCGATGGTCGGCGGCGCCGATCCGCAGTTCGCTGGCTATAACCGCGCGCTGCAGGCGCGTCGCTCCATCGGCTCGCTGGCGAAACCCGCCACCTATCTGACGGCGCTCAGTCAGCCGAACAGTTACCGTCTGAACAGCTGGATCGCCGATGAGCCGATCGCGCTGAAGCAGCCGAACGGCACCGTCTGGAAGCCGCAGAACGACGATCACCGTTTCAGCGGCAAGGTAATGCTGGTGGATGCGCTAACCAACTCGATGAACGTGCCGACGGTGAACCTCGGCATGACGCTGGGACTGGATAGCGTGATCGATACCTGGACCAAACTGGGCGTGCCGAAAGATCAGCTGCATCCGGTTCCCGCCATGCTGTTGGGGGCGCTGAACTTGACGCCGGTCGAAGTGGCGCAGGTGTTTCAGTCGATCGCCAGCGGCGGCAACCGCGCGCCGCTGTCGGCGGTACGCTCGGTGATCGCGGAAGACGGCACCGTGCTCTATCAGAGCTTCCCGCAGGCGCAGCGTGTGGAGCCCGCGCAGGCGGCGTACCTGACGCTCTATACCATGCAGCAGGTCGCCGATCATGGCACCGCCCGCGCGTTGGGCGCGCGCTTCCCGAGCGCGCATCTGGCGGGCAAAACCGGCACCACCAACGATCTGATCGACAGCTGGTTCGCCGGCGTGGACGGCAAAGAGGTGGCGGTAACCTGGGTGGGACGCGACAATAACCAGCCGTCGAAACTCTATGGCGCCAGCGGCGCGATGCAGATTTATCGCCGCTATCTGGATAACCAGGCGCCGATGCCGCTGACGCTGACGCCGCCGGAAGATGTCACGCAGATGAACGTCGACTCGGCAGGCAACTTTGTCTGCGGCACCGGCAGCAGCACCTGGCGTTCTTTGCCGGTCTGGGCGCTGGATCCCAACGCGCTTTGTCAACAGCAGATGGCCCAGCAGCAGCAGTTGCAACAGCAGCAGCAGCAACAGCAGCAGCCGCAGCCGCAGCAGCAAGAGAGCGACGGCGTGGCGGGCTGGATAAAAGATATGTTCGGCAGCAAGTAAGCCGGACATTAAGATCGATAAGGGCGCTTCGGCGCCCTTTTTTAGTTTTATTAACCTGAAGGATTTTTAATTTTACGTTGGTAGTTTGTGTCAGGTCCGTTTCCGCTTTTCTTTTCATTTGTCGAAGCGGTTAAATAACGACGCGGCGGCGCGTGACGATAAGCCGTAAAAGCCCGAGAAACCTTCTCCCGCAAGGGATTAAGCCTTGCAGAATTTACTCAGTTTCGCATATTATCCAAACGTTATAATAATCATTCTCGTTTCCATTCTCCTGTCTGCATCCTTTACTTTTAGAGAACCTATTATGAATGCGCGAGTTACTTCTTCTTGCTACACCCGAAGCGCGTCTGCCCGACGTCCGCTTTCGCTGATGATCGCTTTGGCCCTGAGTGGAATCAGCGCCGGCGCTTTCGCCGAAGAGACCATGGTCGTCTCGGCAGACAGCGCCACCGGCGTGGAGCAGGAGAGCGCCTGGGGACCTTCTCCGACCATTGCGGCGAAAAAGAGCGCCACCGGCACCAAAACCGACACGCCAATTGAAAAGAACCCGCAGTCGGTCTCCGTCGTCACGGCGGAAGAGATGGAAATGCGCAACGTCGACAGCGTGAAGGGCGCGTTCAGCTACTCGCCGGGCGTGTTCGCCGGCAACCGCGGCAGCTCGCAGGTGATTGACGCGCTGTCGATTCGCGGATTCAGCGAAACCAACACCAACCAGTATCTTGACGGCCTGAAGCTGCAGGGCGACAACTACTCGGAATTCGCCATCGATCCTTACTTCCTTGAGCGCGCCGAACTGCTGCGCGGCCCGGTATCGGTGCTGTACGGCAAAAGCAACCCCGGCGGCATCGTATCTTTGGTCAGCAAGCGTCCGGTACAGGAAACGCTGCGCGAAGTGCAGTTCGAGATGGGCGAGGACAATCTCTTCTCCACCGGTTTCGACTTCGGCGGTGCGCTGGATGACGACGGCGTCTATAGCTACCGTCTGACCGGCCTGGCGCGCAGCCAGGACGCGCAGCAGGAGATGAATAAAGAGAAGCGTTACGCCATCGCCCCTTCGTTCAGCTGGCGGCCGGATGAAAATACCCGCTTCGATCTGCTGACCTACTTCCAGAACGAGCCGGAAACCGGCTACTACGGCTGGCTGCCGCGTCAGGGCACGGTGGTGCCGATCGTCGGCGCCGACGGACGGCAATATAAGCTGCCGACCAATTTCGACGAGGGTGAAGAGAGCAATAAAATTTCGCGCAATACCAAGATGGTCGGCTACAACTTCGAGCACAGCTTCAACGACACCTGGACGGTGCGTCAGAACCTGCGCTACGCCGATCTGCGCACCGATTACCGCAGTATTTATGGCAATGGCTTCAATCCAGAGACGCTGGAGATCACGCGCGGCGCCGCGTTCTCAAAGGAAAAGCTGAACCAGTTTGCGGTAGATAATCAGGTACAGGCGAAATTCGCTACGGGCGAGGTGGATCATATGCTGTTGATGGGCGTTGACTTCCAACGCATGCGTAACGATATTGACGGACAGTTCGGTACGGCTTCGAATCTCAGCGCTATTAATCCGCAATATGGCGACGACAGCTATACGCCTTTCGCCGATCCTTACCAGCACCTGGACAAGCAGCGTCAAACCGGCTTATACGCTCAGGACCAGCTGGAGTGGAACCGCTGGGTGCTGACGTTGGGGGGACGTTACGATTACGCCATGACCTCCGTTTACGATCGTGTCACCAACTCAGAAGATAAGCAAAACGATCAGGCCTTTACCTGGCGCGGCGGCGTGAACTACGTCTTTGATAACGGCATCGCGCCTTATTTCAGCTACAGCGAATCCTTTATTCCTACTGCCGGTGCGACATGGGAAGGCCAGGCTTTCGATCCGTCGCGAGCTAAGCAGTACGAAGCGGGCGTGAAGTTCGTGCCGCAGGATCGCCCGATTGTGGTAACGGCTGCGGTCTACCAGCTGACCAAAACGAAAAACCTGACGGCCGATCCTAATACCGCCCATCCCTTTGCCAGCATCCAGAGCGGTGAAATCCGTTCGCGCGGCGTAGAGCTGGAGGCGAAAGCGGCGCTGAACGCCAATATCAACGTCACCGCCTCTTATACCTATACCGATGCGGAATATACGCACGATACGGTGCTGAAGGGCAAAACGCCGGTGCAGGTGCCGAAGCAGATGGCGTCCCTGTGGGGCGACTACACCTTCCACGAAACCGCGCTGTCGGGCGTGACGGTAGGGGCGGGCGTACGTTACACCGGCCAGAGCAAAGGGCTTTACAGCAGCGGTAACAACATCAACCAAAACTTCGACGTCTCGGGTTACACCACCGTTGACGCGGCGCTGAAATATGACCTGGGCCGCTTTGGTCTGCCAGGCTCCACTATCGGCTTTAACGTCAACAACCTGTTCGATCGTGAATATGTCGCCAGCTGTTACCGTGAATACGCCTGCTACTGGGGCGCAGAGCGTCAGATCGTCGGTACCGCCACATTCCGCTTCTGAGTCATTGATCGGGCGCTGCGGCGCCCGTTAACAGGGATTACCATGCAGCATCCGCAAGCCGAAGAAACCACCTTCACGCTGGATAATGTCAGCTTTCATGTGCCAGGCCGCACCCTTCTGCATCCGCTGTCGTTTACCTTTCCTCCCGGCAAGTTTACCGCGCTGATCGGCCATAACGGCTCCGGCAAATCGACGTTGCTGAAAATGCTTGGCCGCCATCACGCCGCCAGCGCAGGACGCGTGTTGCTGAACGGCCAGCCGCTGGAAAGCTGGCACAGCAAAGCCTTCGCCCGTCAGGTGGCCTATCTGCCGCAGCAGTTGCCCGCCGCAGAGGGCATGACGGTGCGGGAGCTGGTGGCGATAGGGCGCTATCCGTGGCACGGCGCGCTGGGCCGCTACGGTCAGGAAGATCGCAATCGGGTGGAGGAGGCGATTGGGCTGGTCGGTCTGAAGCCCTTCGCCGGACGCCTGGTGGACAGCCTCTCCGGCGGCGAACGGCAGCGCGCCTGGCTGGCGATGCTGGTGGCGCAAAACAGCCGCTGTCTGCTGCTGGATGAGCCGACTTCGGCGCTGGATATCGCCCATCAGGTAGACGTGCTGGCGCTGATCCGGCGGCTCAGCCGCCAGCGCGGGCTGACGGTGATCGCCGTGCTGCACGATATCAATATGGCCGCGCGCTATTGCGATCATTTGGCAGCGCTGCGCGGCGGCGAAATGATCGCTGAAGGCGGCCCTGAAACCATCATGCAGGCGCAGGTGCTGGCCGATATCTACGGCATTCCGATGGGCATCCTGCCGCATCCGCAGGGCGGCGCGCCCGTCAGCTTCGTTTACTGAGGGCAGGGAGATGCCGGATCTGTTTCGTCGCCGTCTGATGACGGCGCTGGCGCTGTCGCCGCTGCTTTCCGCTTTTCCACTGCGCGCCGCGCTGCCGGACAATCAGCGCATCATTACGCTTGAGTGGCTACCCACTGAGCTGCTGATGGCGCTGGGCGTGATGCCGATGGGCGTGGCGGATATCACTAACTACCGCATCTGGGTGGGCGAGCCGGCGCTGCCGGCCGGTACGGTGGACGTCGGACTGCGCACCGAACCTAACCTGGAGCTGATGGCTCAGCTGCGGCCCTCGTTGATCCTCACTTCTAACGGCTACGGCCCGTCGCCCGACAAGCTGACGCGCATCGCGCCGGTAATGGGGTTCGATCTGAACAGCGGCGACGGCAAACCGCTGAGCACCGCGCGTCGTTCGCTGCTCCAGTTGGGCGCGCGCATCGGGCGCGAGCCGCAGGCGCGGCAGCATCTGCGCGATCTCGACGAGACGCTGACGCATCTGCGTCAGCGGCTGACGGGCAGGGCGAAGCGGCCGATCCTGCTGATGACGCTGATCGACAGCCGTCACGCCATTGTCTTCGGCAAAAACAGCCTGTTTCTTGAAGTGATGACGTCGCTGGGCCTTGAAAACGCCTGGCAGGGCGAAACCAACTTCTGGGGCAGCGCTGTGGTCGGCCTGGAACGGCTGGCGGCGATCAAAGATGCCGACGTGCTCTGTTTCGACCATAACAACGAGAACGTGATCGACCAGGTCACGGAAAGCGCGCTCTGGCAGGCGATGCCGTTCGTGCGCGCCGGACGTTTTCAGCGCGTGCCGGCCGTCTGGTATTACGGCGCGACGCTTTCGGCCTTACGTTTTTGCCGCGTGCTGGAACAGGCTCTGGAGGCGCGCAATGAAGCGTAATTATATTGTTATGCTGCTGCCGGGCGCGCTCTGCCTGCTGGCGCTGTTGTTGACCCTGGTTAACCTGCGCCATGCGCTGCCGCCGGGCGAATGGACGCAGGCGCTGATCCGGCCCGACGTTGATAATATCGACCAGGTGGTGTTTCACTACAGCCTGCTGTCGCGTCTGACGCTGGCGCTGCTGGTCGGCGCCGGGCTGGGGCTG
>DENB01000020.1:78809-78932 GCA_002359495.1 Enterobacteriaceae bacterium UBA2655 | reverse complement strand
TCGCCCTGAGCCGTCGCCGCCGCGCCGCCCAGCACCACCGCATGGGTGACCGCCTGCTCGACGCCGGGCAGGGTGGCCAGCGCATGATCGATCTCGCTCAGTTCGATGCGCTGGCCGCGAATT
>DENB01000020.1:75500-78474 GCA_002359495.1 Enterobacteriaceae bacterium UBA2655 | reverse complement strand
CGGCAGCGCTTCGCCGCTGCAAAAAACGCGACGCAGGGTGCGGCAGCTTGCGACGGCGTCCACATCGTTCAGCGCCGCGACAAACGCGGCCAGCATCGAGGGCACGAAGTGCGTGGTCGTGACCTGATAGCGGCGGAACAGCTGCTGCAACGCCTCAGGATCGCGGTGCGCCTCGGGCGGCGCCATCACCAGCTGCGCGCCGACGATCAGCGGCCAGAAAAATTCCCACACCGAGACATCGAAGCTGCATGGGGTTTTTTGCAGCACCACATCCTCCGCGCCGAGCGGATAGTGATCCTGCATCCAGAGCAGGCGGTTAACGATCGCCTCGTGGCCCACCAGCACGCCTTTCGGTCGCCCGGTCGAACCTGAGGTATAGATGATATAGGCGCCGTCCTGAGGCGTCGCCTGTTGCAGCGGCGGCGCCAGCGCGTCGCCCGGCAACAGCGCCTCGTAGTGATACTGTTCGACCGGGCTGATCGCCGCGAAGCGCGCGGCAAGCTCGCCTGTGGTGATCAGGTGTTTCGGCGCGGCGTCGTCCAGCATCAGCTGAAGGCGCTCGTCGGGATAACCGGTATCGAGCGGCAGATAGGCAGCGCCGACGCTGACAATAGCCTGCAACGCCAGCGAGAGCCAGACCGAGCGCGGCAGGGCGACGGCGACGATATCGCCGGCGGTGACGCCCTGCGCTGCCAGCTGGCGCGCCAGCGCCTGCGCCTGCTGTTGCATTTCGCCGTAGGTCAGGCTCTGCTGCCCGTCGGTTAGCGCATGGGCGTCCGGGGTGCGCGCCGCCTGCCGCGCCAGCAGCGACCCCAGGGTTTCCGCCGGGATCGGCATGGCGGTCTGATTGATCGCCTGCAGCTGACGCTGTTCGGCATCCGTCAGCATCGCGAGTTCGCCGCACGGGCGTTCCGGCTGTTGCGCCAGCTGATCAAGCAGTAGGCTGAAGCGGCTGGCGTGCTGCGCCAGGGCGGCCGCATCGTAACGTTCCGCGTTCGCCAATAACTCCAGCGTCAGCTCGCCCTGTTCGCCGATGTAGATGGCGATCTCCAGATCGCGCACCGGACCGGACGCCAGCTGATGAGTCACGCCTTCAATGCCGTTGAAATCGAGCTGGTAGTCGAACATCTTCAGGTTGATCACCGGCCCGTAGAGCGGATCGCCGTCGCCGTGGCGACTCAGGTCGCGCTGCACCTGCTCGGCGTCGTAGCGCTGGTGGCGGCGCATTTTTTTCACCTCCGCCGCCAGCTGCGAAGCCAGCGCCGCCAGTGGCCGGGCCGGATCGTAATGCACCGCCATCGGCAGCACGTTGATCACCGGACCGGTGGCGCAGAGCGCGGCGGAGCCGATACGGCGCATAAAGATAAAACCGGCGGCGAAGTCGTTCTGGCCGCTAAGCCGAGCCAGCCAGAGCGCCACCAGCGCGAAAGCGGTATCGGCGGCGCTCAGCTGTTGCGACTGGGTATGGTTAACCAGCGTCTGAAAGGTCTGGCGATCCAGGGGCAGCGTCTGGCGCAGCAGATGGGTGCTGGCGCTTTGTCCCGCCAGCGGCAGCGCGGAGAGCGAGGTGGGAGGCGGCAGCTGCGCCCCTTTTTCGCGCCAGTACTGCGCATCGCGCGTATAGGAAGAGGATTGCTGATAGCACTGATACTCTTCCACCACCTCGCTGAAGGGAATAAAGGGCGTCGGCTCCGGCCTCTCCTGACGCGTGGCGGCGCTGTAAATATTGGCGATGCGGCGCGTCAGCGCCGTGAAGCTGAAACCGTCCACCACCAAATGGTGATAGCGCTGATACCAGTACCAGTGTTGGTCGCCGAGGCGCATCAGGCTGTGATGCCACAGCGGCGCGCCGCTCAGCACGCGCAGATCGCCCGCCATATCCTGGCGCATCAGCGCGCGCGCGGCGGCGTCGGGATCCGCTTCCTGACGCAGGTCGATAACCGCCGGCTCGCTGAAGCGCTGCGGCGCAGGCCACTGCACCGGCTCGCCATCCTGTTCGCCGAAGGCCATGTTCAGCGTGTCGGCCTCCTGCATGCCGGCTACAATAGCCTGCGCCAGCAGCGCGCTGTCCAGCGCGCCGCGCAGCTCGATAAAGTGCGCGACGGCATAGGCATTGGCGTGTTTCGACAGCTGATCGGCGATCCAGATGCCTGGCTGCGCCGCGACCAGCGGCAGGGTTTGAAGATCAGTGACGTTTCGGCTCATCAGCGATTCAGACATTGCCGCTCCCGGTGGTATCGAATGTCGAAGGACGAATATCGCGCCAGTTCGCTTCCAGCCAGGCGAGACACGCCGGCTGCGGCTGTGGGCCGAAAACAGACTGCCAGCCGGCGGGAATGGCGCTGAAGGCGGGCCACAGGCTGTACTGCCGCTGCGCGTTGATCAATACGCGACAATCCTGTTGCGGATCGTCCAGGGGGTTGAGATGTTCCATGCCTCTCTCCTGCCCGCCGTGCGCGGGCGAGATGAATTTAAAGTTGCCACATCGCTTTCAGTCCGTTCAGCAGCCCGCCGCGCCAGCACAGCGCATCGTGGCCGCCTTCTACCGGATGGTAGCTGACCTGATGTCCGGCATCGGTCAGCTGTTGTTGTAATCGTTGATTGGCCTGCAGGATCAGATGCTCGCGGCGGCCCGCCTCAAGATAAAAGCGCAGCGGCGCCTGCGCGCCCAGACCTTGCTCCAGCTGCTGGATCAGCCGGCCGTGCGGGGTATCGCGCGACGGCCACCAGAAGGAGCCGGAGAGGCTGATGGCGCCGCCGAAATGGCGCGGCCAGTTGAGCGCGGCGTAGACCGCTGAAAGCCCGCCGAAGCTCTGGCCGGCGACCAGCGTGCTGCCTGCCTCGCGGCGATAAGGCGCCCACTGCCGCAGCTGCGGCAGCAGCTCCTCCTGGACGGCGAGCCAGAACTCAGGATTGCAGGTCAGCTCGCGGCTGCGATGTTCGCGATCGATGATGTCGATCATCAGGTAAACCG
>DENB01000020.1:62347-75476 GCA_002359495.1 Enterobacteriaceae bacterium UBA2655 | reverse complement strand
CTGTGCGCCCAGAGCTGGCCGTCCAGCAGGATCGCCAGCGGACGTTCTTCCGGCTGCGCCTCGTCGGTGGCGTAAACCCAGACCGAACGGCGATTGCCGAGGCGCTGGCTTTCCCACTGATAATGACGCAGCGCCGGCGTCGGCGCGCTGCCGTCGTCCACCGCCTGCCAGACCTGCTGCTCCGGCGCCTGCGGCATATGCAGCGGCGAGACGCCCATGCCGCGCCCGCCGGACCAGCCACGCAGAGGGTTAAGGGGATCGGATTGGGCGGCGGGAAATTTGCTGCGCCACCAGTCGCGCAGGGCGTACATATCAGGCTGGCCGTTGAAACTTTCCGCCTGGCGATCCGGCATCAGGCAGTAGCTGCCGCGCCAGTCGGCCGGAAGCGGCGTTCGCCAGTGCCACACGTCGGTATTCGGCACGCGCGTCAGCGATTGAGGAGAGGTGCGCTGATGATGATCGGTCACGCCGGTAATGTTGATCCAGACGCGCTGCGTGGTTGAGGTCGCTTCGCTGCCCTGCGGGTCGCGCCAGAAAAAAGTGACCAGGCAGAGGCCTTCGCGAGTCGTTTCGATAAGCGGAATGCCGCGCGCTTGCCGTTCCTGCCACCAGGCTTCGCTGCCGGTTTCGTCGTTTAACCACATCACAGGCGTCATCAGCCGTTTTACCCACAACCATCGATTCAAGAAAGTTATGGATAATACTATTGATAATTATTTTCATTTGCAATAGGGTGTTTCCGCTCGTTGGGGAGCAGGCGCGTTTCGCCCGTCTCATCCTCTGTTTTCAGAGAGATGTTGCAGCAGGGAGGCGATGACAGGGTTGAAGCGGGCTGTTTAAAAAAGAGGCAGGGATCTTTCACGGCTCGCCAGCACGTCCACGTTTTTGCCGCTGCTGGTCATCCAGGAACGAATAAAATGAAAAAGCTTTCACGTTTGTCATTCGCCATTCTGATTGAATTAGGTTTAACCGCGTCATTCATGCCAGTCAGCGCAGGGGCTGCCAGCGCCACTACCGAGGCGAGCGAAAGCGCCGCCAGCAGCCCGTCGCAAGAGACGGACGCCGACGGCGACACCATTATGGTGACCGCCGCCGAGCAGAATCTGCAGGCGCCGGGCGTCTCTACCATTACCGCTGATGAAATCAGGAAACGCCCGCCCGCGCGCGACGTCTCCGAGATTATTCGCACCATGCCAGGCGTCAACCTGACCGGAAACTCCACCAGCGGCCAGCGCGGCAACAATCGCCAGATCGATATCCGCGGCATGGGACCGGAAAACACCCTGATCCTGATTGACGGCCTGCCAGTGACCAGCCGTAACTCGGTGCGCCTGGGCTGGCGCGGCGAGCGCGATACGCGCGGCGATACCAGCTGGGTGCCGCCGGAGATGATCGATCGCATCGAGGTGATCCGCGGCCCGGCCGCCGCGCGTTACGGCAACGGCGCCGCCGGCGGCGTGGTGAATATCATCACCAAAAAAGAGAGCGATGAGTGGCACGGCTCCTGGAACAGCTACTACAACGTGCCGCAGCATAAAGAGGAAGGTTCGACCAAACGCACCGACTTCAGCCTGACCGGCCCGCTGGGCGATGACGTCAGCTTCCGTCTCTATGGCGGGCTGGCGAAAACGCAGGCGGACGCGCGGCTCATCAACGAAGGTCACCAGTCGCTGCGCACCGGCACCTATGCGGATACGGTGCCCGCCGGGCGCGAAGGGGTAGTAAACAAGGACATCAACGCGTTGCTGCGCTGGGCCTTTGCGCCGATGCAGGCGCTGGAGTTCGAGGCGGGCTACAGCCGTCAGGGCAACCTCTACTCCGGCGATACGCAGAACACCAATACCAGCGCGCTGGTGCAAAGCAAATATGGCGATGAGACCAACCGCCTCTATCGTCAGAATTTCGCCGTCACCTGGACCGGCGCCTGGGACAACGGCGTCAGCACCCGCTCTTTCGCGCAGTATGAAAATACGCGCAACTCGCGCATGAATGAGGGGCTGGCGGGCGGCACCGAAGGGATCTTCTCCGACGACGGTTTCTCCAATATCCAGCTGGACGACGTGCTGTTGCACAGCGAAGTCAGCATTCCGTTCGAATTCGGCGTCAACCAGACGGCGACGCTCGGAACGAAGTGGAATCAGCAGCGCATGAAGGATTCGGCGTCCAATACCCAGGCGCTGTCGGGCGGGACGGTGGAAGGCATCTCCAGCACCAACCGCAGCCCTTATTCGCAGGCGGAGATCTTCTCGCTGTTCGTTGAAGACAACATGGAGCTGACCGACAGCACCACGCTGGTTCCGGGACTGCGCTTCGATCACCACTCGATCGTCGGCAACAACTGGAGCCCGTCGCTGAACCTGTCGCAGGGACTGGGCGACGATTTTACCCTGAAACTGGGCATCGCCCGCGCCTATAAGGCGCCGAGCCTCTACCAGACCAACCCGAACTACCTGCTCTATAGTCGCGGCCAGGGATGCGCGGCGAGCGCCGGCGCCTGTTACTTGCTCGGCAACGAGGATCTGAAAGGCGAAAATAGCATCAATAAAGAGGTCGGGCTGGAGTGGAAACACGACGGCTACCAGGCGGGCGTGACCTGGTTCCGCAACGACTATCGCAACAAGATCGAAGCGGGCTACCTGCCGACCGGCACTTCGACTACCGGCACCACCGACATTTATAAGTGGGAAAACGTGCCGAAAGCGGTGGTGGAAGGACTGGAAGGCACCTTGAATATTCCATTTAGCGAGACGGTTTCCTGGAATAACAACGTGACTTACATGCTGCAAAGCAAAAACAAGACCACCGGCGATCGCCTGTCGATTATCCCGGAGTATACGCTGAACTCCACGCTGAGCTGGCAGGCGACGCAGGATCTGTCGCTGCAAACCACCTTTACCTGGTACGGCAAGCAGGTGCCGAAGAAGTACAACTATAAAGGCGAGGCGGTGACCGGCAGCGAGCGCGATCAGGTCAGTCCTTATTCAATCGTCGGCCTGAGCGGCACTTATGACATCAATAAGTACGCCAGCGTGACGATGGGCATCGAAAACCTGTTCGATAAGCGCCATTTCCGCGCGGGGAATGCGCAGACCACCGGGAATGCGAACACCAATTCGTATCTGTACGGCGCGGGCGCCAATACCTATAACGAACCCGGCCGGACCTATTACGTCAGCCTGAACACCCATTTTTGACGCCTAGTTTATCCGTTCCGGCAGCCAACAGCGGGCGATCAGCCCGCTGCGATCGGGACGGTTAAGCAGCTGAAGATGCCCGCGATGCAGCTGCACGATGCGCAGCACGATATTCAGCCCCAGCCCGCTGCCGCCGTAGCGCTGATCTCGTCGGCGAAAAGCCCGGGTGAGCTCTTCGGCCGCGGCGGAATCGATTCCCGGTCCTTCATCCGTCACGCTAAGCGCCACGCCGCGCGCCTCCTTTGCGATCGTTACGGTTACGCTACTGCCTTCCGGGCTGTAGCGCGAGGCGTTTTCCAGCAGGTTGCGCAGCATCAGGCGCAGCAGCGTCGCGTCGCCCTGAAGCTGATAGTCCGCCGCATCGGGCCAGCGCAGCCACTGGTCGCGCTGGGCGAACAGCTCCGTCATTTCAGGCTGCAGCGGCTGAAAAAGCGTCTGCTGACAGGAGAAAAGTTGGTAGTGGCCGCTGGCCAACGCCTGGCCCGCGCGGGAAAGCATCAGCAGCTGCTCCACAGTGTGCATCAGCTGGTCGATGCGCGCGATCAGCATGTCGCTCTGCGCCACGCCCTGCTGCTGCATCAGTTCCAGATGCAGACGCAGCCCGGCCAGCGGCGTACGCAGCTCGTGCGCGGCGTCGGCGGTAAACAGGCGCTCCTGCTGCAGCGTGTGATCGAGACGCGACAGCAGCTGATTCAGCGAAGAGGTGACGGCGACGATCTCATCCATTTCCGAATAGAGCGGCAGCGGCGAGAGATTGTCGGCCGAGCGCTGTGCCAGGCTGCGCTGCAACGAACGCAGAGGACGGACAATCCAGCTGATGGCCCAGAACGAAAGGATCAGGGTAAAGCACACCATCACCAGCGAGGGTAGCAGCAGGGCGGCGATCGCCTCGCGGATTTCGTTTTCAACGTGCTGATTGCGGGATTTCGCCGAGAGGGTTTCGTTGACCAGAAAACCGATCTGTTCGCGGCTTTCATGCCAGAGCCAGATGGCGCTCATCACCTGACAGGTAAGCAGGATCAGCGCCAGCATGATCAACAGCCGCTGACGCATGCTGTTCACAGACGTTCTTCCAGCCGGTAGCCGACGCCGCGCACGGTTTTAATCCGATCTTTCCCCAGCTTGCGCCGCAGGTTGTGAATATGCACTTCCAGCGTGTTGGAGCCGTTGTCGTCCTGCCAGCTATAGAGGTCCTGCTGCAGCGTCTCGCGATGCACATTTTGTCCGATGCGCATCAACAGGCGTGTCAGCAGCGCGAACTCTTTCGGCGTGATCTCTACCGGCTGGTTCTCCAGCAATACCTGCTGTGAAGAGAGGTTAAGCACGAGGTCGCCATGTTGCAGTAGGTTATCGCTGTGGCCCTGATAGCGGCGGATCAGCGCGCGCGCCCGCGCCTGCAGCTCCGCCAGCGCGAAAGGTTTGATCAGATAATCATCCGCGCCGGCGTCAAGCCCCTCGACGCGATCCTCCAGCGCATCGCGCGCCGTCAGGATCAGCACCGGCAGATCGATCTCCGCCTTACGCCACTGACGCAGAAGATCGCCGCCGTCCCGATCGGGCAGGCCAAGATCCAGCACGATCAAGCTGTACTGGCCGCTGCGCAGCAGGGCGTCGCCCTCCGCTGCGCTCGCGGCGCAGTCGATAGCGTAGCCCTGGCTGCTCAGCGCCTGCGCCAGACCGGCCTGCAGCAGCATGTCATCTTCGATAATCAGCAGTTTCATAGGCTAGTTATTCTGATAGATGTCCTTATAGAGACGGCTCTCGAAGCGCACCAGCGGAACACGGCGCGTACGCTGATCCTGCGGCGGAACGGCGTAGCCCGACAGATACTGCACGAAGGCCACGCGCGCACCGCTGGCAGTGGTGATAAAGCCCGCCAGGTTATAGACGCCCTGCAGAGAACCGGTTTTCGCCGAAACTTTACCGTCCACGCCCGCTTCGTGCAGGCCGCCGCGATAACGCAGCGTGCCGTCGTAGCCGGCCAGCGGCAGCATTGAGATGTAGTTTAGCGTCTGATCGTTTTTCGCGATGTATTGCAGCACCTGCATCATGGTATCGGGCGCGATCAGATCGTGACGCGACAGACCGGAGCCGTCCACCTGAATGCTGTTGCCCAGATCGATGTTCGCTTTCTCGCGCAAA
Organism: Enterobacteriaceae bacterium UBA2655; assembly: GCA_002359495.1. GTDB lineage: Bacteria > Pseudomonadota > Gammaproteobacteria > Enterobacterales > Enterobacteriaceae > Pantoea > Pantoea superficialis. The sequence goes on along the minus strand of DENB01000020.1, from coordinate 70,140 downwards.
ATGCGGCGCACCGCATCGGAACCGGCGCGCCAGGTACCGGGCACGTTGAAATAGTGGTGGCCGATGGTGCGGAACACGGTATCGGCGATCATGTTATCCGACTTTTTCAGCATCGTTTTCAGCAGATCGTGCAGCGGCGCGGACTGCGTCGAGGCCAGCACCGTGGCAGGCGAAGTGACCTGCGTTTGACGCAGCAGATGGCCGCTGTAGTCGATTTTCGCCTGACGCAGCTCATCCTTTAGGATTTCACCCGCCCAAGCGGCGCCGTCCTGCACCGCGAACGCCAGCGGCAGCGGCTCGGCGCGCTGGCGCATACAGCCGGTTAAGGTGTAGCGGTTCAGCTCGCCGGGCACCACGTCCAGCTCGCAATATTGCCCTTCGCCGCTGTTGCGTCCAAGGGTGCGCACCTGGCTGAACATATGGGCGGGATAATAAGAGGCGATGCGGATAAAAGCGTTCTCGCCGGGCGAGCTGGCGCTGTAGAGCGACACCGAAAAACAGTTTTTATCGACGATGGCGGCGGCCGGCGGGGCGCTGAAACATTGGGTCATGTCGTTCCAGGGCCAGCCGGGCGCCATATCGTGGCTGGCGAACACCGAGGTATCGATCACCAAATTGCCTTTAATCTGGTTGATGCCCTGCTTCTTTAGCGCGGCCACCATGTTGCGCAGATCCTGACGGCTTAGCGTCGGATCGCCGCCGAAACGCGCCACCAGATCGCCGTCCAGCGTGCCGTCGCTGACGGCGCCTTTGGTTTCCAGCGTGGTTTGAAAACGGTAGTCGCCGCCCAGCTCCAGCAGCGCCGCCAGCGCGGTGATCACTTTCATGGTGCTGGCGGGCAGCGCCATCTGTTTGCCGTGATAATCGACGATCGGGGTTGATGCGCCCACTTTCTGTACCATCAGCGCCAGGTTGGCGCCGTCCGGCAGATACTGCATGTATTCCTCAACGGGAGCTGCTTGCGCCTGCAGCATAAATGCACAGGTTAATCCGGTAACAAGTCGTGAAAATCGCATAATCTCGCGGTAACTGGCAGGATGAAGCCGTCAATACTACGTCCCATAGCGGTGCAAAGTAAACGATGACCCACAGGGAACTCTGCGGTAAAATACGTATCAAATTGCAAAACCCATTCCTGGCCTGGAACCTTCTCCGGGTCAGGATGCTTTTGTTTGCAAAACGGGGTAACGCGTCGCAGAACGCTTTTTTCTGCAGTCACCGGTCAGGATGACGCCGTTTTAAACAGGACAGATGACGAGGAGTTAAAATGAATCAGATTCCCATGACGTTAAGGGGCGCAGAGAAGCTGCGTGAAGAACTTCATGAGCTGAAAAATGTAAGGCGTCCGCGCATCATCGCTTCTATTGCGGAAGCTCGCGAGCACGGCGACTTAAAAGAGAACGCCGAGTACCACGCCGCGCGCGAAGAGCAGGGCTTTTGCGAAGGGCGCATTCAGGAGATCGAGGCCAAGCTGTCGAATGCGCAGGTGATCGACGTCACGAAAATGCCGAAAACCGGCCGCGTGATTTTCGGCGCCACCGTGACGGTGCTGAATACCGAAACGGACGAAGAAGCGACCTATCGCATCGTGGGCGACGACGAAGCGGATTTTAAACAAAATCTGATTTCTGTGAACTCGCCGATGGCGCGAGGGCTGGTGGGGAAAGAGGTTGACGATGTCACCATCATTAAAACCCCCGGCGGCGACGTCGAATATGAAATTTTGAAGGTGGAATACCTTTAAGATATTGCTACGCTTTGAAATGCGTGGATTCATATTGTAAAGAAAGGAAAAAGGCCGCGCAGCGGCCTTTTAACCCATGCTGGAGCATGGCACTTTCTCTGCCCGGAGTCCGGCATCTCCTCCTGCGCTTAACGCGGCAGAGAAATCTTGCTCTCCTTTGAAGGGCGATACAGCACCAGCGTCTTACCGATGACCTGAACGTTGCAGGCCTTGGTTTCGCGCAGAATAGCCTCGACCACCAGTTGCCGGGTTTCACGATCCTCGGTGGCGATTTTTACCTTGATTAGCTCGTGGTGTTCAAGCGCATGCTCGATCTCGGCCAGCACCCCTTCGGTCAGGCCGTTGTTGCCCAGCATGACGACAGGCTTGAGCGGATGGGCGAGGCCTTTCAGGTGCTGTTTTTGTTTGGTACTCAGATTCATCGTATTTTTTGCTTACTTTGGGATTGAAAACGGGTCATTCTACCGCCATCTCGGGTATATCACCAAATCAACAGCGCCCATTGCGTAATGATTTATCGCTACGATGAAGATTTAGTTGGAAAAATTATGACGGGTAAAAAGCGTTCGGCCAGTTCAAGCCGCTGGCTTCAGGAACACTTTAGCGATAAATATGTGCAACAGGCACAGAAGAAAGGGTTGCGTTCGCGCGCCTGGTTTAAACTTGACGAGATACAGCAGGGCGACAAGCTTTTCAAGCCCGGCATGACCGTGGTAGATCTGGGCGCAGCGCCCGGCGGCTGGTCGCAGTATGTTGTGCAGCAGATCGGATCGCGCGGACGCATTATCGCTTGTGATATTTTACCGATGGATCCGATTGTTGGTGTCGATTTCCTTCAGGGCGATTTTCGTGAAGAATCGGTAATCAATGCGTTGCTTGAGCGTGTCGGCGACGAAAAAGTTCAGGTTGTGATGTCAGATATGGCGCCCAACATGAGCGGTACACCTGCCGTAGATATTCCCCGGTCGATGTATTTGGTAGAATTGGCGCTGGAAATGTGTCGGGATATCCTTGCACCAGGCGGCAGTTTTGTGGTGAAAGTGTTTCAGGGAGATGGCTTCGATGAATACCTCCGGGAAATTCGCTCCCTGTTTACGAAAGTGAAAATTCGTAAGCCGGACGCTTCGCGATCACGTTCGCGCGAAGTGTACATTGTAGCGACAGGGCGCAAACTATAGTACCCTACGCTGTCTGTTAACACAGTTGTAATATGAGGTTAATCCCTTGAGTGACATGGCGAAAAACCTGATTCTCTGGTTAGTCATCGCGGTCGTGCTGATGTCGGTATTCCAGAGCTTTGGGCCCAGCGAGTCGAATGGCCGTAGGGTTGATTATTCAACCTTCCTGTCGGAAGTGAACCAGGATCAGGTCCGCGAGGCACGTATTAACGGGCGTGAGATTAACGTTACCAAAAAAGACAGTAATAAATACACGACCTATATTCCTGTCAACGATCCCAAGTTACTCGATAACCTGCTGACTAAAAACGTCAAAGTGGTTGGCGAACCGCCGGAAGAGCCGAGCCTGCTGGCGTCGATCTTTATCTCCTGGTTCCCGATGCTGCTGCTGATTGGCGTCTGGATCTTCTTTATGCGGCAGATGCAAGGCGGCGGCGGCAAGGGCGCGATGTCCTTCGGCAAGAGCAAGGCCCGCATGCTGACGGAAGATCAGATCAAAACCACCTTTGCCGATGTCGCAGGCTGTGACGAAGCGAAAGAAGAAGTCGGCGAGCTGGTTGAATATCTGCGCGAGCCGAGCCGCTTCCAGAAACTGGGCGGCAAGATCCCTAAAGGCGTGCTGATGGTGGGACCGCCGGGCACCGGTAAAACCCTGCTGGCGAAAGCGATCGCCGGCGAAGCGAAAGTGCCGTTCTTCACTATTTCGGGCTCCGACTTCGTGGAAATGTTCGTCGGCGTCGGCGCATCCCGTGTGCGCGACATGTTCGAACAGGCGAAGAAAGCCGCTCCCTGCATCATCTTTATCGATGAGATCGATGCGGTAGGCCGTCAGCGCGGCGCCGGTTTAGGCGGCGGCCACGACGAACGTGAGCAGACCCTAAACCAGATGCTGGTTGAGATGGACGGCTTCGAAGGCAACGAGGGCATCATCGTTATCGCGGCGACTAACCGCCCTGACGTGCTTGACCCGGCGCTGCTGCGTCCAGGTCGTTTCGACCGCCAGGTAGTGGTTGGTTTGCCGGACGTACGCGGACGTGAGCAGATTCTGAAAGTGCATATGCGCCGCGTGCCGCTGGCGACAGATATCGATGCGGCGATTATCGCGCGCGGTACGCCGGGCTTCTCCGGCGCCGACCTCGCTAACCTGGTGAACGAAGCCGCGCTGTTTGCGGCGCGCGGCAACAAACGCGTGGTTTCCATGGTTGAGTTCGAGAAGGCGAAGGACAAAATCATGATGGGCGCGGAACGTCGCTCCATGGTAATGACCGAAGCGCAGAAAGAGTCGACCGCCTACCACGAAGCGGGCCATGCGATTATCGGCCGCCTTGTGCCGGAACACGATCCGGTTCACAAAGTGACGATTATCCCGCGCGGCCGCGCGCTCGGCGTGACTTTCTTCCTGCCGGAAGGAGATGCGATCAGCGCCAGCCGTCAGAAGCTGGAAAGCCAGATCTCGACGCTCTACGGCGGCCGTTTGGCGGAAGAGATCATTTACGGTTCAGAGCATGTTTCTACCGGCGCCTCCAACGACATTAAAGTGGCCACTAACCTGGCGCGCAACATGGTGACGCAGTGGGGCTTCTCGGAAAAACTGGGACCGTTGCTGTATGCGGAAGAAGAGGGCGAAGTTTTCTTAGGACGTTCCGTCGCCAAGGCGAAACATATGTCTGACGAAACGGCGCGCATTATCGACCAGGAAGTGAAGCATCTGATCGACAGCAACTACCAGCGCGCTCGCCGTATTCTGAACGAGAACATGGACATTCTTCACGCGATGAAAGATGCGCTGATGAAGTATGAAACCATCGATGCGCCGCAAATCGACGACCTGATGGCGCGCCGCGAAGTGCGTCCGCCGGCCGGTTGGGATGACGCTGGCAGCAGCAACAGCAACTCGGACAACAGCGGTACGCCGAAGGCGCCGCGTCCGGTTGATGAGCCGCGTACGCCGAACCCGGGTAATACCATGTTCGAGCAGCTCGACAAATAAGGCGATCCACACGCCAGAACAAAACCCCGGCTGGTCCGGGGTTTTTTACATTCATTTTTTAGTGCTTTTGTAAGGGGACTCTCGCCATGAAGCTATATGCTCATGATTCCCATCTCGATCTCTCTTTTCCGCACGTTATGGGAATTCTTAACGTGACCCCCGACTCTTTCTCTGACGGCGGTAAGCATAACTCGCTGGTGGATGCGCTGACGCATACCAATGATATGGTGAATGCCGGCGCCACTATCATCGACGTAGGCGGAGAGTCGACGCGGCCCGGCGCGGATGAAGTTAGCGTGGAGCAGGAGTTAGAGCGCGTCATCCCTGTCGTGGAAGCTATCGCGCAGCGTTTCGAGGTCTGGATCTCCGTCGATACCTCCAAAGCGGAAGTGATCAGGGAAGCGGCGCGAGCGGGCGCTCACATCATCAACGACATCCGTTCCCTTTCCGAACCGGGCGCGCTGGAAGCCGCGGCAGCGACACAGCTGCCAGTCTGCCTGATGCACATGCAGGGCGACCCGCGCACCATGCAGCAGGCGCCGACGTACCGGGATGTCGTCAGCGAAGTGGACGCTTACTTCACTCAACAGATCGCCCGTTGCGAAGCGGCCGGCATGAAAAAACAGCAACTGCTGCTCGACCCCGGCTTTGGTTTCGGTAAGAATCTTAACCACAACTATGCGCTGCTGGCCCATCTGGCTAATTTTCACCATTTCGGTCTGCCGCTGCTGGTGGGCATGTCACGTAAGTCGATGATTGGGCAGCTGTTAAACGTCGGTCCTTCGCAGCGCTTAACCGGCAGCCTGACCTGCGCGGTGATCGCCGCCATGCAAGGGGCGCAGATTATTCGTGTGCATGACGTAAAAGAAACGGTCGAAGCGATGCGAGTCGTCGAAGCGACACGGAGAGCAAAAGGATAACTAAGTGAGTAATCGTAAATATTTCGGCACAGACGGTATTCGCGGCAAAGTGGGCGAAGCCCCAATCACCCCTGATTTTGTGCTGAAGCTGGGCTGGGCGGCGGGCAAAGTGCTGGCGCGTCACGGTTCGAAAAAAATCATTATCGGCAAAGATACCCGTATCTCCGGCTATATGCTGGAATCCGCGCTGGAGGCGGGCCTGGCCGCAGCCGGTCTTACCGCCGCCTTTACCGGACCGATGCCGACGCCCGCGATCGCCTACCTGACGCGCACCTTTCGCGCCGAAGCGGGCATCGTGATCTCCGCGTCGCATAACCCTTTCGACGATAACGGCATTAAATTCTTCTCCACGGAAGGCACCAAGCTGCCTGATGAAGTGGAAGAGGCGATCGAGCGGGAAATGGAGAAGCCGATCACCTGCGTCGAGTCGGCGGAGCTGGGACGTGCCAGCCGCATTGTCGACGCTGCGGGCCGCTACATCGAATTTTGCAAAGGCACTTTCCCGAGCGAACTGAGCCTGAATGGTCTGAAAATTGTGGTGGACTGCGCGAACGGCGCCACTTATCACATCGCGCCGAACGTGCTGCGTGAACTGGGAGCGACCGTTATCGCCATCGCTACCCAGCCCGACGGCATGAACATCAACAAAGCGTGCGGCGCGACCGATTTACGCCTGCTGCAACAGCGCGTGCTGGATGAAAAAGCGGACCTGGGCCTCGCTTACGACGGCGACGGCGATCGCATCATGATGGTTGACCATGAAGGCAACAAGGTCGACGGCGATCAAATTCTCTATATCATCGCTCGCGAAGGGTTGCGTCAGGGCCAGCTGCGCGGCGGCGTCGTCGGCACGCTGATGAGCAATATGGGGCTGGAGCTGGCGCTGAAGCAGCTCGGCATTCCGTTCGCGCGCGCCAAAGTCGGCGATCGCTACGTGCTGGAAAAGATGCAGGAGAAGGGCTGGCGTCTCGGCGCTGAGAACTCCGGCCATGTCATCCTGCTGGATAAAACCACTACGGGCGACGGCATCGTCGCAGGTTTGCAAGTGCTTACCGCGATGGTACGCAACCATATGAGCCTGCACGATCTCTGCAGCGGCATGAAGCTGCTGCCGCAGGTGCTGGTCAACGTCCGCTTCAGCGGCGAATCTGATCCGCTACAAACCGACGCGGTTAAAGGGGTGGCCGCCGAGGTGGAAAGAACGCTGGCGGGACGCGGGCGCGTGCTGCTGCGTAAATCGGGCACCGAGCCACTGATTCGCGTGATGGTGGAAGGGGAAGACGAGGCGCAGGTCACCGCGCTGGCGAATCGCATCGCGGATGCGGTCAAAGCGGTCTGAGTCGCGACAGGCGGCGCGGTTTTTTAGCCGAACCGCCTGTAAAATCACCGCTATGGCGTTTTTTTCCGCAATCGATCGCGCTGGTGAAAATTGCGCTTGCAGAGGTTTACGCCTTTGGTTAGTATTCACACCCGCTTCCGATGGGTGATGACGATACTCTCCATCGATACTGGTGAAGCTTTAACTGTGCGGTTATCGTGCAAGGAAACGGTTGATTATGTACGAAGCTCTTTTGGTAGTTTTCCTTATTGTAGCAATCGGCCTTGTCGGTCTGATTATGCTTCAGCAAGGTAAAGGCGCTGATATGGGAGCCTCATTCGGTGCAGGCGCATCTGCAACGCTGTTCGGTTCCACGGGTTCTGGCAATTTCATGACTCGCATGACCGCAGTGCTGGCGACGCTGTTCTTCATCATCAGCTTGATTCTGGGTAACCTGAACAGCAACAAGACTTCTAAAGGAAGCGAGTGGGAAAATCTCACTGCGCCGGCACAGTCTCAGCAGACTCAGCCAGCTAAACCGGCAACGCCGGGCAGCGATATTCCGCAGTAACATCGTCAATGCTTGCGACGCGACAGTTTACCGGTCGCTGTCTGAAAAGTGCCGAGGTGGTGGAATTGGTAG
>DENB01000020.1:50253-62334 GCA_002359495.1 Enterobacteriaceae bacterium UBA2655 | reverse complement strand
CGGACGCGGGGTGGAGCAGCCTGGTAGCTCGTCGGGCTCATAACCCGAAGGTCGTCGGTTCAAATCCGGCCCCCGCAACCACTTTCCCTTAGAGTTCTTTTTCAAATATACTGTATGCATCGACGGGCGCATTCTCAGTGAGTTTTGAAAAAAATTCTTTTGGATTGTGTGCCGAGCCGCATAGCGGCGTACAGGGTCCAGTCATAAAAAGCCCCGAATTTTCGGGGTTTTTTGTTATCAGGAAATCGTAACACTGGGCTATAGGCCCTTTTTTTATGTCTTGGGGGTGGGCTTGTCCACATTAGAGCAAAAATTGACAGAGTTGGTATCAGCTCCGGTAGAAGCGCTTGGCTACGAACTGGTCGGTGTTGAATTCATTCGTGGTCGCACATCAACCCTGCGCGTCTATATTGATAGTGAAGATGGCATCAATGTCGACGATTGCGCTGATGTCAGCCACCAGGTCAGCGCGGTCTTTGATGTGGAAGATCCCATTACCGTCGCTTACAACCTTGAAGTCTCCTCGCCAGGCCTCGATCGTCCCCTGTTTACCGCTGAGCATTATGCGCGATTTGTGGGTGAGGAAGTCAGCCTGGTGCTGCGTATGGCCGTGCAAAACCGCCGCAAATGGCAGGGCATCATTAAGTCTGTCGAGGGCGAAATGGTGACGGTGACCGTTGAGGGTAACGATGAAGTGTTCGCGCTGAGCAATGTCCAGAAAGCGAACCTGGTCCCCCACTTTTAAAAGTCCGGATTGAGGCTAACCAGGATGAATAAAGAGATCTTAGCTGTTGTAGAAGCCGTTTCTAACGAAAAAGCCCTGCCGCGTGAGAAAATCTTCGAGGCGCTGGAGAGCGCTTTGGCCACAGCCACCAAGAAGAAATATGAGCAAGAGATCGATGTGCGTGTCAGCATCGATCGTAAAAGCGGCGATTTCGATACGTTTCGCCGTTGGCAGATCGTAGAAGAGGTCACGCAGCCGACGCGCGAGATCACTCTGGACGCAGCCCGCTTCGAAGATGAAGCGCTTAATCTGGGTGATTATGTTGAAGACCAGATTGAATCTGTGACCTTTGACCGCATAACGACACAGACTGCGAAGCAGGTTATCGTACAAAAAGTACGCGAAGCCGAGCGCGCGATGGTCGTGGATCAGTTCCGCGAGCAGGAAGGCGATATCATCACCGGCGTGGTGAAAAAAGTGAACCGCGACAATATTACGCTGGATCTCGGCAGCAACGCTGAAGCCGTTATCGTGCGTGAAGATATGCTGCCGCGCGAAAACTTTCGTCCCGGCGACCGTATTCGCGGGGTGCTTTACGCCGTGCGTCCGGAAGCGCGCGGCGCGCAGCTGTTTGTCACCCGCTCCAAGCCGGAAATGCTGATCGAGCTGTTCCGCATCGAAGTGCCGGAAATCGGCGAAGAAGTTATCGAGATCAAAGCGGCTGCCCGCGATCCCGGCTCCCGCGCGAAAATCGCGGTCAAAACCAACGATAAGCGTATCGATCCCGTAGGCGCCTGCGTAGGCATGCGCGGCGCGCGCGTTCAGGCCGTTTCCAGCGAACTGGGCGGCGAGCGTATCGATATTGTGCTGTGGGACGACAACCCGGCGCAGTTTGTGATTAACGCCATGGCCCCGGCCGACGTGGCGTCAATTGTGGTCGATGAAGATAACCACACCATGGATATCGCTGTAGAAGCCGGAAATCTGGCTCAGGCGATCGGCCGCAATGGCCAAAACGTGCGTCTGGCTTCGCAGCTGAGCGGCTGGGAGCTGAACGTGATGACCGTCGACGATCTGCAGGCTAAACATCAGGCCGAAGCCCATGCAGCGATCGATATGTTCACCAAACACCTCGATATCGACGAAGATTTCGCCACCGTACTGGTGGAAGAGGGCTTCTCTACGCTTGAAGAGCTGGCTTACGTGCCGCTTAACGAGCTGCTGGAGATCGAAGGCCTCGACGAAGAGACGATTGAAGCCCTGCGTGAACGAGCAAAAAATGCGTTAACCACCCTGGCGCTGGCGAAAGAAGAGAGCCGCGGCAATCAGGAGCCTGCTGAGGATCTTCTGAATCTCGACGGTCTGGATCGCGCGCTGGCATTCCGCCTGGCGGCGATCGGCGTTAGCACGCTGGAAGATCTCGCCGAGCAAGGAGTCGACGACTTGACAGACATTGAAGGGCTTGATGATGAAAAAGCCGGCGCGCTGATTATGGCCGCTCGCAATATCTGCTGGTTCGGCGATGACGCATAATAACAGGAAGGAACAGCATGACAGATGTAACCGTAAAATCGCTGGCCGCAGAAATTCAGACCCCGGTAGATCGCCTGGTACAGCAATTTGCTGATGCGGGGATCCGCAAGTCTGAAAACGACTCTGTGACCCAGCACGAGAAAGAAACCTTACTGTCCCACCTGAATCGCGAGAGCGGTAACACCGGTTCAGGCAAGTTAACGCTGCAACGCAAGACGCGTAGCACCTTGAATATTCCTGGCACCGGGGGTAAAAGTAAATCGGTGCAAATCGAAGTCCGCAAAAAGCGCACCTATGTGAAGGGCGATGCCGAGGAGCTTCAAGCTCAGGCTGAAGCCGAAGCGCAGGCGCAGCGTGAAGCGGAAGAAAAGGCGCGTCACGAGGCGGAAGAGAAAGCCAGACGCGAAGCTGAAGAAAAAGCGCAACGTGAAGCCGATGAAAAAGCCAGGCGCGAAGCCGCTGAGAAGGCGAAACGTGACGCAGCGGAAAATGATAAAGTGACCAACCAACAAACCGACGAAATGACCAAGGCTGCGCAGTCTGATAAAGCCCGTCGCGAAGCGGAAGCGGCTGAACTGAAGCGTAAAGCAGAAGAAGAAGCGCGCCGTAAGCTCGAAGAAGATGCCCGCCGCGTCGCGGAAGAAGCGCGCCGTCTGGCTGAAGAGAAAGCAGCGGAATGGGAAAAACCAGAGGAAGAAGATAAGGGCGACTACCACGTCACCACCTCTACCCATGCGCGTCAGGCTGAAGACGAAAACGACCGCCAGGTTGAAGCGGGTCGTGCGCGCGCGCGTACGACGAAAGCTGCGCGTCCAGCGAAGAAAGGCAACAAACATTCTGAAGCTAAAACCGACCGTGAAGAAGCGCGCGCCGCTGTTCGCGGTGGCAAAGGCGGCAAACATCGTAAGCCGAGCGCGCTGCAACAGGGCTTCAACAAGCCCGCGCAGGCGGTAAACCGCGACGTGCAGATTGGCGAAACCATTACTGTCGCCGAACTGGCCAACAAAATGGCGGTTAAAGGTTCTCAGGTCATCAAAGCGATGATGAAGATGGGCGCGATGGCGACCATCAACCAGGTTATCGATCAGGAAACCGCTCAGCTGGTCGCGGAAGAGATGGGTCATAAAGTGATCCTGCGTCGCGAGAACGAGCTGGAAGAAGCGGTAATGAGCGATCGTGACATCGGCGGCGCCGCTGAGCTGGAGCCTCGCGCGCCGGTGGTGACCATCATGGGTCACGTCGACCACGGTAAAACCTCGCTGCTGGACTATATCCGTTCGACCAAAATCGCCTCCGGCGAAGCGGGCGGCATTACCCAGCATATCGGTGCTTACCACGTCGAAACCGAAAACGGCATGATCACCTTCCTCGACACCCCGGGCCACGCCGCGTTTACCGCGATGCGTGCGCGTGGTGCGCAGGCGACGGATATCGTTATCTTGGTGGTAGCGGCAGACGACGGCGTGATGCCGCAAACTGTCGAAGCGATCCAGCACGCGAAAGCGGCGGGCGTACCGGTAGTGGTCGCGGTGAACAAAATCGATAAGCCGGAAGCCGACGCGGACCGCGTGAAAAACGAGCTGACTCAGTACGGCATCATCCCGGAAGAGTGGGGCGGCGAAAATATGTTCGTTAACGTCTCTGCGAAAGCGGGTACCGGTATCGACGATCTGCTGCAGGCTATTCTGCTGCAGGCCGAAGTACTGGAGCTGACCGCTGTGCGTCAGGGCATGGCGAGCGGCGTAGTGATCGAATCCTTCCTCGACAAAGGTCGCGGTCCGGTCGCTACCGTACTGGTGCGCGCGGGTACGCTGAACAAAGGCGATATCGTGCTGTGCGGCTTTGAATATGGCCGCGTGCGCGCGATGCGTGACGAGCTGGGCCGTGAAGTGCTGGAAGCGGGTCCGTCGATTCCGGTTGAGATCCTGGGTCTGTCCGGCGTGCCGGCGGCCGGCGACGAAGCCACCGTGGTGCGTGACGAGAAGAAAGCGCGTGAAGTCGCACTCTATCGTCAGGGCAAATTCCGCGAAGTGAAGCTGGCGCGTCAGCAGAAATCTAAACTGGAAAACATGTTCGCCAACATGACCGAAGGCGAAGTTTCTGAGCTGAACATCGTGCTGAAAGCCGACGTTCAGGGTTCTGTGGAAGCGATCTCCGACTCCCTGCTGAAACTCTCCACCGACGAAGTGAAGGTGAAAATTGTCGGCTCGGGCGTAGGTGGCATCACCGAAACCGACGCGACGCTGGCTGCAGCCTCCAACGCGATTCTCCTTGGCTTCAACGTGCGCGCCGACGCTTCTGCGCGCCGCGTGATCGAAGCGGAAAGCCTGGATCTGCGTTACTACTCCGTGATCTATAATCTGATCGACGAAGTGAAAGCGGCCATGAGCGGGATGCTGGCACCGGAGTACAAACAGCAGATTATCGGTCTGGCTGAAGTGCGCGACGTGTTCAAATCACCGAAATTCGGCGCTATCGCAGGTTGTATGGTTACCGAAGGTATCGTTAAGCGTCACAACCCGATCCGCGTTCTGCGTGACAACGTGGTGATCTACGAAGGCGAGCTGGAATCACTGCGTCGCTTCAAGGATGACGTCAACGAAGTGCGTAACGGCATGGAGTGTGGTATCGGCGTGAAGAACTACAACGACGTCCGTACCGGCGATATGATCGAAGTGTTTGAAATCATCGAAATCAAACGCACCATCGAATAATCGCCATTTGTTGTAATGCAATTTGGGAGGCCGCTGGCCTCCCGAATTATTTTGGAGAAATAAATATGGCGAAAGAATTTGGTCGCCCACAGCGCGTGGCGCAGGAACTGCAAAAGGAAGTCGCGATTATCCTTCAGCGTGAGATCAAAGATCCGCGTCTGGGTATGATGGTCACCGTTTCCGGCGTGGAAGTGTCACGCGATCTCGCCTATGCCAAAGTATTTGTCACCTTCCTTAACGATAAAGACGAAGAGGCGGTGCAAAATGGCCTGAAAGCGCTGAAAGAAGCGTCCGGCTACATTCGTACCCTGCTCGGCAAAGCGATGCGTCTGCGTATCGTGCCGGAGCTGACTTTCTTTTACGACAACTCACTGATTGAAGGGATGCGCATGTCCAACCTCGTCTCCAGCGTCGTAAAAAACGATGTTGAGCGCCGTGGCTCTGAAGCTGCGGACGAAGACAAGGAGGATTGATGAGTCGTCCTCGTCGTCGCGGTCGTGATGTGCATGGGGTGCTGCTGCTGGATAAACCGCAGGGCGCCTCATCCAACGACGTGCTGCAAAAAGTGAAGCGCATCTATAACGCCAACAAAGCGGGCCACACCGGCGCGCTCGATCCGCTGGCAACCGGGATGCTGCCGATCTGCCTCGGCGAAGCGACTAAGTTTTCTCAGTATTTGCTCGATTCCGACAAGCGTTACCGCGTGATTGCACGTCTGGGGCAGCGCACCGACACCTCTGACGCCGACGGCAGCGTGGTGCAAGAGCGTCCGCTGGCCTTTACGCAGCCGGAGCTGGATGCGGCGCTGGAAAGCTTTCGCGGCGAAACCTTGCAGGTTCCCTCGATGTTCTCCGCGCTCAAGCATCAGGGACGGCCGCTGTATGAATATGCGCGTCAGGGCATCGAAGTCGAACGCGAAGCGCGTCCGATTACCGTCTATGAGCTGCAGTTTATTCGCTGGCAGGATGATGAGCTGGAGCTGGAGATTCACTGCTCCAAAGGCACCTATATCCGCACCATTATCGACGATTTAGGCGAGAAGCTTGGCTGCGGCGCGCATGTCATTATGCTGCGTCGTCTACAGGTCGCGCGCTATCCGATCGGGAATATGGTGACGCTGGAGCAGCTTAATGCGCTGCTGGAACGCGCGAATGAAGCGGAGACGTCGCCGGGCGAACTGCTTGATCCGCTGCTGCTGCCGATGGACAGCCCGGCATCGGCGTTTCCTGAAGTCAATCTGCTGCCGGTGGTGGCCGCTTATTTTAAGCAGGGCCAGCCGGTGCAGGCAGCGAAAGTCCCGGCCGAGGGGCTGGTGCGCGTCACCGAAGGCGATGAGCGCAAGTTTATCGGCATGGCGGAAATTGATGACGAAGGCCGCGTTGCGCCGCGTCGTCTGGTCGTCGAATATCCTGCTTGATCCGCTGTAGCCTTCACGCGTAACGGCACCGCCGCTGACGCGTGAAAGATGACGATTCCTCTAAAGCTTTCGCGTGTTCAGCAAGGCGGCAACCAGGCGAGTCCCCGAGAGCGTAGATAACTACGTGACCGGGGCGAGCAGGGGCAGTTAACGCCGCTGACGCGTGAAAGATGACGAGGAATTTGCGTTGGCCACAGGCGAAGAGTAGAATAGCGCGGCTTTAAAGCGGGCTGCTGAATTAGAGATCGGCACCCTTACATTCATTTTATTACTGGAGTTTATTATGTCTCTAAGCGTAGAAGCGAAAGCAGAGATCGTTGCTAAATACGGTCGTGGCGCTAACGACAGCGGTTCAACCGAAGTTCAGGTTGCTCTGCTGACTGCTCAGATCAACCACCTGCAAGGTCACTTTTCTGAGCACAAAAAAGACCACCACAGCCGTCGCGGTCTGCTGCGCATGGTTTCTCAGCGTCGTAAGCTGCTGGACTACCTGAAGCGTAAAGATGTTGCACGTTACACCAGCCTGATCGAAAACCTGGGCCTGCGTCGCTAAGTCTGAAGAATCTGATCAAGGGCGTAGCAAGCGCAGCATGCAAAAAAACGTTTCCGACGATCAGATTTGTGCGAGTTTCGCGAAAAGGGGCCTTTAAGGCCCCTTTTTTCAGGCAATCCGCAGCAATCCGGTCCAAACTCATGTATTGTTGCTAAGAGCGATCTTTGTTTGCAGAGATTCGCGCGGCTAATGAGAGGCTTTACCGCAGGGGCGGTTAAGGGTTGTCATTAGTCGCGAGGATGCAGCTGAAGATCGGTAAACCCATAGCGGGCCTGAGACAGGTCTGCCCCGAAGTTAAGGATATTAATTTTGCTGAACCCGATCGTTCGTCAATTCCAATATGGTCAGCATACCGTCACGCTGGAAACCGGCATGATGGCGCGCCAGGCCACTGCGGCCGTTATGGCCAGCATGGATGATACTGCCGTATTCGTCACCGTTGTCGGCCAGAAAAAAGCCAAAGTGGGTCAGGATTTCTTCCCGCTGACCGTAAACTATCAGGAACGTACTTACGCTGCCGGCCGTATTCCGGGCAGCTTCTTCCGCCGCGAAGGTCGTCCGAGCGAAGGTGAAACCCTGACCGCCCGTCTGATCGACCGTCCGGTTCGTCCGCTGTTCCCGGAAGGCTTCGTCAATGAAGTTCAGGTTATCGCTACCGTGGTTTCCGTTAACCCGCAGGTGAACCCGGACATCGTTGCGATGATCGGCGCTTCCGCCGCGCTGTCGCTCTCCGGCATTCCGTTCAACGGCCCTATCGGCGCCGCGCGCGTCGGCTACATCAACGATCAGTATGTGCTGAACCCGACCGCTGACGAGATTAAAACTTCTCGTCTGGATCTGGTTGTCGCCGGTACGCAGAACGCCGTTCTGATGGTTGAATCCGAAGCGGACATCCTGACCGAAGAGCAAATGCTGGGCGCTGTAGTATTCGGCCACGAGCAGCAGCAGGTTGTGATCGAAAACATCAATGCGCTGGTTGCCGAAGCGGGCAAACCGCGTTGGGACTGGCAGCCGGAAGCGACCAACGATGCGCTTATCGCACGTGTTGCCGCGCTGGCTGAAGCACGTATCAGCGATGCTTACCGCATCACGGACAAGCAAGAGCGTTACGCACAGGTTGGCGTCATCAAAGAAGAGACCGTCGCTGCGCTGCTGGTTGAAGATGAGACGCTGGACGACGCGGAAATCGGCGACATCGTTCACAGCCTGGAAAAGAACGTGGTGCGCACCCGTATTCTGAACGGCGAGCCGCGTATCGATGGTCGTGAAAAAGATATGATCCGTGGTCTGGATGTGCGTACTGGCGTTTTGCCGCGGACGCATGGTTCTTCGCTGTTTACCCGCGGCGAAACCCAGGCGCTGGTTACCGCGACGCTGGGCACCGCGCGTGACGCGCAGAGCCTGGATGAGCTGATGGGCGAGCGTACCGACAGCTTCCTGTTCCACTACAACTTCCCTCCGTACTCCGTAGGCGAAACCGGCATGGTCGGCTCGCCGAAGCGCCGTGAAATTGGTCACGGTCGTCTGGCGAAGCGCGGCGTTCTGGCAGTTATGCCGCAAGGCGACGAGTTCCCGTACACCGTACGTGTGGTATCAGAGATCACCGAATCCAACGGTTCTTCCTCAATGGCTTCCGTCTGCGGCGCTTCTCTGGCGCTGATGGATGCCGGCGTGCCGATTAAAGCGGCGGTTGCCGGTATCGCGATGGGTCTGGTGAAAGAAGACGAGAAGTTTGTTGTTCTGTCCGACATCCTCGGCGACGAAGATCACCTGGGCGACATGGACTTCAAAGTAGCCGGTAGCCGTGAAGGCATCACCGCGCTGCAGATGGACATTAAAATCGAAGGCATCACGCGCGAAATCATGCAGGTGGCGCTGAATCAGGCTAAGGGCGCGCGTCTGCACATCCTGAGCGTGATGGAGCAGGCGATCAGCACGCCGCGTGGCGAAATTTCCGAGTTCGCGCCGCGTATCTATACCATCAAAATCAACGCTGACAAGATCAAAGACGTCATCGGTAAAGGCGGTTCAGTGATTCGTGCGCTGACCGAAGAGACCGGCACGACGATCGAAATCGAAGACGATGGCACCGTGAAAATCGCTGCGACCGACGGTCTGAAAGCGAAAGAAGCGATTCGTCGCATCGAAGAGATCACCGCAGAGATCGAAGTGGGCCGCATTTACAACGGTAAAGTGACCCGCATTGTTGATTTCGGCGCTTTCGTTGCGATCGGCGGCGGTAAAGAAGGTCTGGTGCACATTTCTCAAATCGCCGACAAGCGTGTTGAGAAAGTGACCGACTACCTGCAGATGGGCCAGGAAGTGCCGGTTAAGGTACTGGAAGTGGACCGTCAGGGCCGCGTGCGTCTGAGCATCAAAGAAGCCTCAGAGCCGAAGCCGCAGGCAGAAGAAGCCGCTGCAACCGCTTCACCTGACGCAGAGTAAGCACTTGATTTGCCTCTCTCTGCCTGGCGGAGAGAGGCTTTTGTGTCATCGCGAGGGCAGGAATCCTTGTGCACAGCAGGCGGATGACAGGATGGTCGTCCCAATGTTTGTATTCGGGAGTGGGAAATGAAGCCTTTTTTGCGCTGGTGTTTTGTTGCGACAGCTTTGACGCTGGCAGGATGCAGCAACTCCAATTGGCGTAAGAACGAAGTTATGGCAGTGCCTTTGCAGCCCACACTGCAGCAGGAAGTGATTCTGGCGCGAATGGAACAAATTCTTGCCAGTCGTGCCCTGACCGATGATGAACGCGCACAGCTATTATATGAGCGCGGAGTGTTGTATGATAGTTTAGGTTTGAGAGCACTGGCGCGGAACGATTTCTCGCAAGCGCTATCTATCAGACCAGATATGCCGGAAGTATTTAACTATCTTGGTATATACTTAACGCAGGCAGGCAATTTTGATGCTGCCTATGAAGCGTTTGATTCTGTACTTGAGCTTGATCCAACTTACAACTATGCGCATTTAAACCGTGGTATCGCCCTCTATTACGGCGGTCGATACAAGTTAGCGCAAGATGATCTGCTGGCGTTTTATCAAGACGATCCTAATGATCCTTTCCGCAGCCTGTGGCTTTATCTCGACGAACGCGAGATGGACGTCGATCAGGCGGAAGTAGCGCTGAAGCAGCGTTATAACAAAGCGGTCAGAGATCAATGGGGATGGAACATTGTCGAGTTCTACCTGGGCGACATCAACGAAAAGACGTTGATGGAACGTCTCAAGGCGGACGCAACGGATAACACCTCGCTCGCTGAGCATCTCAGTGAAACCAACTTCTATTTAGGTAAGTACTACCTAAGTCTGGGGGAGAAGGACGACGCGAAAGCGTTGTTCAAACTGGCGGTGGCCAACAACGTTAATAACTTTGTTGAACACCGATACGCATTGTTGGAACTGGCGCAACTCGGCCAGACACAAGACGATTTATCAGAATCTGACCAGCAATAGCTGACGAACTTTTATTGCCTGAATTACCCGTCAAGTCATCATCTTCCGGGATGAAGGCTTTTCTGTTCGTCGAAACTTCTAATTTGAGCCGGTTCACACTTTTCGATGAAAATGACTGAAAATTTTCATGTCGAGTTATGTAGACTGGCCGCCGCAATCTAAGAGGCACGTGTACTACATGACTGATATCCAAACCACTTTTGCTGATCTGGGCCTTAACGAATCCATTCTGTCCGCACTTAACGACATGGGTTACGAAAAGCCGTCGCCGATCCAGGCTGAATGTATTCCACATCTGCTGGCTGGACGCGACGTGCTGGGCATGGCGCAGACCGGTAGTGGCAAAACAGCGGCATTCTCTCTGCCCCTGTTAAATAACATCGACCCGTCACTGAAGGCGCCGCAAATTCTGGTGCTGGCGCCGACCCGCGAACTGGCGGTGCAGGTGGCGGAAGCCGTAACTGAATTCTCTAAACATATGCGCGGCCTGAACGTCGTGGCCCTTTACGGCGGCCAGCGTTATGACGTACAGCTGCGCGCTCTGCGTCAGGGACCACAGGTTGTGGTCGGTACTCCTGGTCGTCTGCTCGACCATCTGAAGCGCGGTACGCTCGATCTCTCTAACCTGCGCGGCCTGGTGCTGGACGAAGCTGATGAAATGCTGCGTATGGGCTTTATCGAAGATGTAGAAACCATCATGGCGCAGATCCCGGAAGGTCATCAGACCGCCCTGTTCTCCGCCACCATGCCGGAAGCGATCCGTCGCATTACCCGCCGCTTCATGAAAGAGCCGCAGGAAGTGCGTATTCAGTCCAGCGTGACCACGCGCCCGGACATCAGCCAGTCTTACTGGACCGCGTACGGTCGTAAATCCGACGCGCTGGTACGCTTCCTGGAAGCGGAAGATTTTGATGCGGCGATCATCTTCGTGCGTACTAAAAACGCGACCCTGGAAGTGGCCGAAGTGCTGGAGCGCAACGGTTACAATAGCGCCGCGCTGAACGGCGACATGAACCAGGCGCTGCGTGAGCAGACGCTGGAGCGCCTGAAAGACGGCCGTCTCGACATCCTGATCGCCACCGACGTCGCCGCTCGCGGTCTTGACGTTGAGCGTATCAGCCTGGTGGTAAACTATGACATTCCGCTGGATGCGGAGTCTTATGTTCACCGTATCGGTCGTACCGGCCGTGCAGGCCGTGCCGGTCGCGCGCTGCTGTTCGTAGAAAACCGCGAACGTCGCCTGCTGCGCAACATCGAGCGCACCATGAAGCTGACGATTCCGGAAGTTGAACTGCCGAACGCCGAACTGCTGAGCACGCGTCGTCTGGAGAAATTCGCAAGCCGCGTACAGCAGCAGCTGGAAAGCAGCGATCTGGATCAGTATCGCGCGCTGCTGGAGAAACTCTCTCCGCAGGACGAGCTGGATATGGAAACGCTGGCCGCAGCGCTGCTGAAAATGGCGCAGGGCGAACGTCCGCTGATCCTGCCGCCGGATGCGCCGCGTCCGCAGCGTCGTGAATTCCGCGATCGCGACGAACGTCGCGCTGGCGGCCGTGAAGGACGTGACAGCCGCGACAGCCGTGACGGCGACCGTCCGCGTCGTGAACGTCGCGACGTCGGCGAAATGGAGCTGTACCGCATCGAAGTAGGTCGTGACGACGGTGTTGAAGTTCGTCACATCGTT
>DENB01000020.1:0-50235 GCA_002359495.1 Enterobacteriaceae bacterium UBA2655 | reverse complement strand
AAAGGCATGCCGGGCGAAGTTCTGCAACACTTCACCCGCACGCGTATTCTCAACAAACCGATGAATATGCAGCTGATGGGCGATGCGCAACCGCGTGAGCCGCGTGGCGAACGTCGTGGCGGCGGCCGTGATTTTGGCGGCGAGCGTCGTGGCGGCGGTCGTGACGGCAACCGTGAAGGCGGTCGTCGCTTCTCCGAGCGTCGCGAAGGCGGTCGTGAGGGCGGTCGTGGTTTCAGCCGTGAAGGCGGCCGTGGCCCACGTCGTGACGANNCAAACGGGGCGTAAACCGCCCCGATTAACGATATAAAAAAAGGAGACCCCAGGGTCTCTTTTTTTATGCCTGATTTTCACCGAGGCGGGATGGGCGACAGTCGCGATGACGCGTCCACCTTTCCGGATTAGAGCGAGCGTGCCGCTTCCATCGCCAGCGCAAACGAGCGCAGGCGCGCGTCAGGATCGAAAATCTGACCGTTGACCATAATTTCGTCCGCCTGGGTTTCGCGCATAATCGCCGCCAGGCCGTGACGCACCTTATCACGATCGCCGACGATCGACATGCTCAGCGCCTGCTGCACGCCATACTGTTCAGACGGCGACCAGAGGTTATCCATATTTTCCACCGGCGCCGGCAGCGGACCGGGTTTGCCGCGACGCAGGTTAATAAACTGCTGCTGCATAGAGGTAAACAGGAAACGGGCGTCCCGCTCGTTGTCGGCGGCTACGATGTTGATACAGGCCATCGCATAAGGCTTCTCAAGACGCGCCGACGGCTGGAATTTCTCGCGGTAGAGATGCAGCGCCTGGAACAGAAGGTCGGGCGCGAAGTGCGAGGCGAAGGCGAAGGGCAGGCCCATTTTCGCCGCCAGCTGAGCGCTGTAAAGACTTGAGCCTAACAGCCAGACCGGAATTTTCAGCCCCAGCCCCGGAACCGGCTGTACCGGCGGGTGCGCGCCCTCTTCTGCGTCGAACCAGTTAATCAGCTCAGCGACATCGTCGGGGAAACTGTCAGCCTGGGCGCTGGAGAGATGACGGCGCAGCGCCATCATGGTGCGCTGATCGGAACCGGGCGCGCGTCCCAGGCCCAGGTCGATACGACCCGGATAAAGCGACTCCAGCGTGCCGAACTGTTCGGCGATCACCAGCGGCGCATGGTTAGGCAGCATAATGCCGCCGGAGCCGAGGCGCAGCGTCTGCGTATTTGCCGCCAGATATCCCAGCAGCACCGAAGTCGCCGCGCTGGCGATACCGGTCATGTTATGATGCTCAGCCAGCCAGTAGCGATGGAATCCCAGGGTTTCAGCCTGACGGGCCAGCGCCAGCGAGTTGTGAAACGCATCGCGCGGCGTGGAACCTTGTGGAACCGGAGCCAGATCCAATACGGACAGGCGAATATTTTTATTCTCAGACATGGGCACTCCAGAAATGAGATGGCGCAGGTGAATACTTACTTCCTGCACTATCAGTATTGCGCATCGTTTCCCATATTAAAACTGCTAATACCAGGGGGAATATAGCCGGATCGTGCCTTTTCACGTCGCTGCCGCCGGCGCGATGTGACGCGCACGGCCTGTCGCAATGCCGGGCGGCGAAGAGGGTGTCGGTTGAAAAAATAAGCGCCGCCGAACGTCAGGTTTATTGATCCTGGCAGCAGCGCGCCCGCGGGAATTTGGCACTATAAGTGAATTTTTTTGAAGGAAGAACGTCTGAGGTTAAGGTGATTTCTGACGCAGCGCAGGCCAAAATCGTCTAAAATCATCGCGTTATTCTTTAACGCTCTGCCGTGAAAACTGAAAAAAGGCGTTTGCAATAACTCTTAAACTGGCATTTTCGCCATGCTTTAGCTGAAGGTGAGTTAGACTTTCTCAAAAGGCGTCGTCTCGGTAGTAAAACAGATAACCTCGCGTTAAGCCGGGTTTCCTCTGTTGCGTGGGAGCGTCTGACGGTATCACAGGATCTGCGGTTGTTAAGCATGCGCAACGCGGATCCCGCATGGTGATTTTTTCAACGTCGACTGCTAACAGAAGGCGATACGGAAACGGGACTGGAGGTGGAAAACTTGATGGATGCCATAGAAATCGACGCCATACTAACGCCGTTGCGTACGGGATTGCAGCAGCAGGCTGCAAAGGTGAAGACGAAAATGAAACAGGACGCGAAGGCTATCCAGGCGCGCGCGGGTGTCTCATGTTGATACGTACTGAAATTGGCGTGGATGCGGCCAGCATCGACAGCTTACTGAAACGCTGCTTCGCGACTGCCGCCGAAGCGGAGCTGGTGCAGCAACTGCGCGAGGACGGCTTACTGACGCTGGGCGTCGTGGCGACAGACGATGAAGGGCAGGTGCTGGGCTACGCCGCCTTTAGCCCGGTTACGCTGCAGGGAGAAGATCGCGGCTGGGTTGGACTGGCGCCGTTAGCGGTGGATGAGAGCGTACGCGGGCAGGGCATCGGCAAGCAGCTGGTTTACGAAGGTCTCGATGCGCTGAACGAGTTCGGCTACAGCGCGGTGGTGGTGCTGGGCGATCCGGCATACTACAACCGCTTCGGCTTTGAACCGGCCGCGCGTTACGGCTTACGCTGCCGCTGGCCGGGCGCGGAAGCCGCGTTCCAGATCTACAAGCTTGCCGATGGAGCCTTTAACGATGTGGAAGGCGACGTGGAATATGCCGCGCCTTTCAATCGGTTCGACTGAGCCATTCGGCCAGGCAGGCCGGTTGGTTCTCCACCAGACGCAGTTTTTGCTGGCGGTTAAGCTGTTTAACCCGATATTCCAGGCGTGACGCGTTCGCGCGATCGCCTGCCTCGCAGTGAAACACCAAGGCCAGCGGCCCTTTGCCCCGTAATGCGCGCGCGCCCGTGCCCTGTTGATGTTGGGCGACGCGGCGCGAGACATCGGTGGTAATGCCGGTATAAAGCACGCCGGCGGCGGTACGTACGATATAGAGCTGCCAGCCCTGGCTCATCATCTGCAACCTCTGAATAACCTTTGCCGGGCAGTGTAGCGCGGTTTGCGCAAGACGGCTATCCGGCGCCTTTTGCTGCTGTCGTCAGCACGGAGTGACATTGTGTCCGAACGATCCCACCTGATTCGCTACCTGAAAAAGCAGCATGTGCTGTCGCTGAGCTGCCATAACGCGCAGGAAATCTGGAGCGCCAACTGCTTTTACTTTTTTGACGAGGCGAGCATGGCCTTCTGGCTGATGACCGAGCCGGACACGCGCCACGGCGCGCTGATAGAGGGCAATCCGCAGGTCGCCGGCACGGTAAACGGACAGCCGAAAAGCGTCTTGCTGATTAAAGGCGTGCAGTATTGCGGACGCATGCAGCGTCTGCAGGGCGAAGCGGAATCGCGGGCGCGTTCGGCTTATCAGAAGCGTTTTCCGGTCGCGCGCAAGGTCAGCGCGCCGCTCTGGGAAATTACGCTGGATGAGCTAAAGATGACGGACAATGCGCTGGGATTCGGCAAAAAAATCCTCTGGCGGCGTGAAGAGAGCAGCTAACAAAAACTCCCTCTCGCGCGGAGAGGGAGACTAGCCTTAACCGGCGTTAAGAATACGCAGCGATTCCTGGTTAAAGGCGGGCAGATCTTCCGGCGTGCGGCTGGTAACCAGACGGTCGTCGTCCACCACCACCTCTTTGTCGTAGAAGTCCGCGCCTGCGTTGCGCAAATCGATAGCGATCGCCTTCACGCAGGTCATTTTGCGCCCGCGTACGCCGTTGGCGCTGATCAGCAGCTGCGGCCCGTGGCAAATGGCGAAAATCGGTTTGCCGCTGGCGACGAACTCTTTGGTGAACTGCACGAAACGGTCATCGCCGCGCAGCGCGTCCGGCGAATGGCCGCCCGGCAGCAGCAGCGCATCGAATTCAGCCGGACTGACATGATCGATATCCTTATCGATTTTCACTTCGGCTTTGCCCTGTTTCCCGGTGATGGTTTTCCCAGCCTGCATCTCGATGGTAACAACTTCATGACCTGCTTTGGTGTAAGCCTCGGCTGGCGAGGTAAATTCTGAGTCTTCAAATCCATCGGTAATCAGCACCGCTACTTTCTTGCTCATTTTCTCCTCCTTTTAAAGATGAAACCTTTTGTTTTGCTTTCCTGAACAGTCTATAAGTCTGGTCGTCCGGGCTGAAAAAGCAAGTCAGCCCCGTCGGATGTCATAAAAGCAGAATAAATTCAGGAGGAGAAAATATGAGTCAGTCGGCCGCCATTTCTCGCTTGAAGATCTCCAGCGTATGGGCTTTGACGCGGATAAATTCCGGGTGGCTCATCGCTTCCGCCGTACGCGGGCGCGGCAGGTCGAAAGGGACGATTTCCGCCACCTGCGTCGGTCGACGGGTCAGCAGTAAAATCTCATCGGCAAGGAAAACCGCATCCTCCAGGTCGTGAGAGACGATCAGCATGGTGACGCCGGTCGCCAGTTGCACCTGCTGCAGCTTGTCGCGGATAAACAGCGTCATTTCGAAATCGAGCGCGGAAAACGGCTCATCCAGGAACATCACTTCCGGCTCGGTTGCCAGCGCGCGCATAATGCAAACCGTTTGCTGTTGGCCGCCGGAAAGCTCATAAGGGTAGCGCTGCAAATCGAAGCGGATATCGAACATCTCCGCCAGCGCCGCGACGCGTTTTTTTACCGCTTCCGCCTTCATGCCGCGCCGTTTCAGCGGGTAGGCGATATTGCTCCAGGCGCTGAGCCAGGGAAACAGCGCATCGCGGTAGTTTTGAAAAACATAGCCGATCGTCGTCTGCGCCAGGGTTTTGCCTTCAAACAGAATTTCGCCGCGATCCAGCGGGATGAGTCCGGCGATCATGTTCATCAGGGTCGATTTGCCGCAGCCATTGGGACCGAAAATCGAGACGATCTTTCCTTTCGGCAAATCGAGATTAAGATTTTGATAAAGCGGCTGACCGGCAAACGTTTTATCCAGACCTCGAATCGTGACGTGCGTATCAGGTTTGGGGTAGGGAGGATTCTTCATGCTTTGCCGCTCCAGTGAACGCAACGTTTTTCAATCAGCAGAAAGGCCAGGTTCAGCAGGTAGCCAAACGCGCCGGTGATCAGGATCGAAGCGTACATATCTTTAATATTGAATAGCTGTTGCGCATCGATAATGCGATGGCCCAGCCCGGTTTCCGAGCCGATAAACATCTCCGCGACGATAACGATTACCAGCGCCATCGATACCCCGGTGCGCAGGCCAACGAAGGTCTGCGGCAGGCTTTCCATCAGCATAATGTCTTTGAAAACATGCCAGCGGGAAACGCCCATCACTTGCGCGGCCATAATGCGCGTCTTCTTCGCATTCATCACGCCGTAAGCGCTGTTAAACAGAATCACCAGCACGGCGGCAAAGGCGGCGATAGCGATCTTATTCGTGTCGGTAATGCCGAAAATCAGCATAAACAACGGAATCAGCGCGGAAGAGGGCGTTGAGCGAAAGAAGTCCACCAGAAACTCCACGCTGCGGTATAACCTCTCGCTGCTGCCCAGCATCACGCCCAGCGGGACGCCGATCAGCGCGGCGAACAGGAATGCCATCAGCGTGCGATAGAGCGTGGCGCCGATATCCTGATTCATACTGCCGTCCGCCAGCGCGCCAAGCAGATAGCTCAGCGTCTCGCCGGGAGAGGGAAGCAGCACCGGATTGAGCCATTTGGCGCTGACGGCCGTTTGCCAGAACAGAAACAGCAGCAGCGGACCGACCAGCGGCAGCAGCCGGCGGCTGTAATGAGCTTTCATCACGTCTCTCCTCAGGCTTTATAGATCAACGGCGCAACCTCCAGCGATTTGCTGAAGATCTTACGTTCGGTAAAGACGTCGTAGAATTTCTGGAACCACTGCAGGTTTTCGCCGTTGAGCTGGTCATACATCACGAAGCCCGGCAGCGGTACCTCTTTTACTAGCGCCGCGTCGATGCTGGTGTAGCCAGCGACGAACCGGCGCGCCTCTTCCGGCTGCTGCTGAATAAATTTCACCGCTTCGCCGTAAGCGTCCGCCATCTTTTGCGCCCGCGCCTTGTCGGCGTCGATAAAGCTGCTGGTCAACGCGGCCGCGCCGCCGAACCAGGGGGCGCTGGCGTCGCCCAGCACATATTTCGAGATAACGCCGGTTTCCAGCACCTTGCCCATGCCTTTCAGGCGCGCCACGGTGCCGGTGGGCTCCAGAGTATAAACCCCGTCGATTTGACCCGCCGCCAGCGAGGGCGCATGCTGGCCTACCGGCAGCTCAATCACTTTCGGGTCGCTGAATCCATTCTTTTCCAGAATGATTTTCGCCATGGTCACGTTCTGGATGCCGGGACCGCAGGCGATACGTTTGCCTTTCAGATCGCCAATGGTTTTGGCGGTACTGTCAGTGGGCACCAGGAACTCATCCAGCACCATCTTTTCATTGGACGGGTTCGAGCAGATGATTTTAAACAGATTCGGGCTGGTGATCGCTCCCAGCCCCAGCGCGCCAATCGCTGTGCCGTTGGCGCAGCCGTGGATACGCCCGGTAATCATCGCTTCGACCACCTGCTGCGGGCTGGCGAACTTTACCGCCCGCACGTTCAGTCCCGCCTGTTTGACGATGCCCTTTTCTACGCCGACATAAAGCGGCAGCCCGCCGACAATCGGCCAGTAGCCAATCAGGATTTCGTCATCCGCCGCCCGCGCGGCTGGGCTTGCCAGCAGGCCGCTCAGAGCGATACCGCCCAGCGTCAGGGCGGAATACTTCATTAACTGGCGACGCTGTGCATTTATTTTATCCTGGCTGTCGTTGCGCATCTTTTTCTCCCGAAATAGCCGACCGGTATGCGGCCTTGTATACAAGTTGCTTTGAACCATGCAGGAGTCATGCCAGGCGGTAAAAAGATGAAAACCGGGCATTACGCTGGATGAATCGCATCGTCAGCACAAATCTGGTGCGCAAGCGCACCGTTGCGGTCGCAAAATAGGGCTATCTTTTAAAACAGAGAGATCGGGCTGGATAAGGGAGGCAAAATGAACCGCGTACTATTGACCGGCGCAACCGGACTGGTGGGATCGCATTTGCTGCGTTTGCTGATTCAGGATGCGCGCATCGATGAGATCATCGCGCCGACGCGCCGTCCATTGCCGGCGATGCGTAAGGTGGTGAATCCGGTAGAGGAGGATCTTACCGATGTGCTGAGACCGCTCAACGCCTCTCTCGATATGGTTTTCTGTTGTCTCGGCACTACGCGCAAACAGGCGGGCAGCAAAGAGGCGTTTCTCCACGTTGACTATACGCTGGTGATAGACAGCGCGCTGACCGGTTTGCGCCTCGGCGCCAGGCATATGCTGGTGGTCAGCGCCCATGGCGCCAACCGGCATTCCCCTTTCTTCTATTCCAAAGTCAAAGGGGAAATGGAGAACGCCCTGCGCCATCAGGGCTGGCCGCGCCTGACCATCATTCGTCCTTCGCTGCTGACCGGCGATCGCGTTCATAAACGCAGCGTCGAGAGCCTGATGGCGCCGCTGTTCAGCATACTGCCGGGCGACTGGCGCGCGGTTCCGGCGAAAGCGGTGGCCAGAACCCTGATAGAGGCGGCGTTTTCGCCCGGCCGGAACGCCGTCACCCTTATTGAATCAGGGGCGATTCCCCGCAGCGAAGCGGCGGCTGGCGCAGGTAGTGAATAATCTGGTTTCTGCTGCCGCGCCAGGCTAACGCGGGATCGCGCTCCGCCTCGACGAAACGCCCGTCAATCAGCACGTCGATTTCCGCGATGATGTTGCGCTGGGCCGCGTTCAGCTCCGCCAGGATGTAGCCCGTCCATAGCCAGATATCTTTATCCGGGCATTCACGGCGCACCCGCCTGACCAGGCGCAGAATATCGGGCACGTTGTGCGGATGCAGCGGATCGCCGCCGCTCAGCGACAGCCCCTGGCGCGGGATGCGGCGATCCTGCAAATCGGCTATCAGCCGCTCCTCCCGCTCCAGCGTAAAGGGCACGCCGGAATCGACGCGCCAGGTGCTCTGGTTGTAGCAGCCGCGGCAGCGATGCTCGCAGCCGGCGACAAACAGCGTGCAGCGGGTGCCCGGCCCGTTCACCACATCCACGTCGTAGTAGCGATGAATATGCAGCAGGCTCACAGGGTTAATCCGTCATCGAGGTGTTTTACGCGCCGTTTTACCTCTTCTTGCTTGCCGGCGTTAAACGGACGGGCGTCGGGACTGCCCAGATAGCCGCAAACGCGGCGCGTGACCGATACGCGCGCCGGATCGTGATTACCGCAGACCGGACAGGTAAAGCCTTTGCTGGCGCAGCTGAATTCGCCGTGGTAGCCGCAGTCGTAGCACTCGTCGATCGGCGTGTTGGTGCCGTAATAGGGCACGCGGTCATAACTGTAATCCCACACATCCTCCAGCGCTTT
The DNA here is from genome assembly GCA_002359495.1 of Enterobacteriaceae bacterium UBA2655. GTDB lineage: Bacteria > Pseudomonadota > Gammaproteobacteria > Enterobacterales > Enterobacteriaceae > Pantoea > Pantoea superficialis. The sequence continues at coordinate 41,859 of DENB01000020.1, read as the reverse complement.
CAGATTGTGCTGCAGGTTGGGATATTCGCCGTAACAGATGAAGCCGCCGTTCGCCAGCGGCGGATAGGGCGCTTCAAAATCGAGTTTGTCGTAAGGATTAACCTTCTTCTCTACGTCGAGATGGAAGCTGTTGGTGTAGTAGCCTTTGTCCGTTACCCCTGGGATAACGCCGAACTGCACGGCGTCGAGGCGGCAAAAGCGATCGCAGAGATTTTCGCTCGGCGTGCTGTAGAGGCTGAAACCATAGCCGGTTTCCGCTTTCCAGGCGTCCGCCGCGCGACGCAGATGGGCGACGATCGCCGTCCCTTTTTCCCGCAGCCGCGCATCGTCGAAGGGGTGGGTATGACCGCCGCTAAGCGCATTGAGCGTCTCGTGCAGTCCGATGTAGCCGAGCGAAATCGACGCGCGGCCGTTGCGGAAAATCGGGCCGATTTCGTCGTCGGCGTTGAGACGCACCCCACAGGCGCCTTCCATATACAGAATCGGCGCTACGCGCGCTTTGGTTTTCTCCAGCCGGGCGATGCGCGTCATCAACGCGCGTTTCGCCAATAGCAGGCGCGCGTCGAGCAGCTGCCAGAAGCACTGTTCGTCGCCTGCGGCCTCCAGCGCGATACGCGGCAGATTCAGGCTGACCACGCCGATGTTGCAGCGCCCGTCGTGAAGCAACCGGCCGTTCTCCTCATACACCCCGAGAAAGCTGCGGCAGCCCATCGGCGTTTTGAACGAGCCGGTGACTTTCACCACCTGCTCATAATTAAGAATATCGGGATACATGCGCTTGCTGGCGCAGGCGAGCGCCAGCTGTTTAATGTCATAGTTCACATCGCCCGGACGCCGGTTAATGCCCTCGCGGATCGCGAACACCAGCTTGGGAAAGACGGCGGTTTTATGATTTTTCCCCAGCCCGGCGAGCCGGTTGTGCAGAATGGCCTGCTGGATCAGGCGCGCCGCCCAGTCGGTGCCAAGACCGAAGCCGAAAGTCACGAAGGGGGTCTGGCCGTTGGCGGTATGCAGCGTATTTACCTCATACTCCAGCGACTGGAAGGCGTCGAAACACTCTTTCTCGGTGCGCGCGCGGGCATAGCCTTCAACATCCGCAATTTGCCACTGTTGCGCCACCGCGCGGTGTTTCTCCAGGCTGAGGTTGACGAAGGGTGCCAGCACCTCGTCGATGCGGTTAATGGTGGTGCCGCCGTAAATATGGCTGGCGACCTGAGCGATAATCTGAGCGGTGACCGCCGTGGCGGTGGCGATCGATTTCGGCGGTTCGATTTCGGCGTTGCCCATTTTAAAGCCGTCGCGCAGCATGCCCTTCAGGTCGATCAGCATGCAGTTAAACATCGGGAAGAAGGGCGCGTAGTCGAGGTCATGGTAGTGCAGCTCGCCGCGCTCATGCGCCTCGACCACCTCACGCGGTAAGAGATGCTGTTGCGCATAATGCTTCGCCACGATGCCGGCCAGCAGATCCCGCTGCGTCGGGATCACCTTGCTGTCTTTATTGGCGTTCTCGTTCAGCAGGGCGGCGTTGGTCTGCTCCACCAGTCCCTGAATAGCATGATGCAGCTTGCCGCGCTGCTCACGCGCCAGATCGCGATCGTGACGATATTCGATCCAGGCGCGGGCCATCTGCGGATAGGGACCGCTCATCAGAGCCTCTTCCACCGCGCGCTGAATTACATAGATGTCCACTTCGCTGACCTCAGCCAGCTGATCGCTGACGCGCCGCGCGACCTCATCGCACCAGCGAGCGTCGTCGACCTGAGCGGCGCAGGCGGCCGCCGCCACCGCGTCCCGTATGCGCTGCATATCGAAACCGACGCGACAACCGTCGCGCTTCACCACCACCTTCGCCATCTCTTCCTCCATCAAAACCTATATATTGCGCTATTGATGAAGTTTAGTGTCTATATGTAGGGTTTTCGCGTGGATTAATCGCAGTTAATTTGACCTGCCGCATGGAAGGCGACTCGCTGGGCGAAAGCTATTCAGCGCGCGGTTTGCAGCCACCAGATCGCCTCCCAAGGGCGCAGCACCATTTCGCCCGGCTGAAGATGCGCGTCCGGGTAGTTGCTGATCAGGACGTCCCAACGACCGCCAAACGGATCCGGATGCCAGCTTTGCGCCTCGCTGCTGAAGTTGGCGATAACCACCAGCGTTTGCTGCGCATGCTGGCGACGGTAGCACCAGAGATGGGGATGCTCCGGCATCAGATCCTGATAATCGCCGTATGTCAGGATCAGATGGGACTTACGCAGCTGGATCAGCTTCTGGTAGGCGTAAAACACCGAGTCGGGATCGGCCAGCGCCGCCTCGGCGTTGACGGTTTCGTAATTGGGACTCATGCCGATCCAGGGCGTGCCGTCGGTAAAACCGGCGTTGGGCGAGGCGTTCCACTGCATCGGCGTGCGGCCGTTGTCGCGCGATTTGCTGGCAAGAATCGCCAGCAGGTTGTCGCTGTCGCGGCCCTGGGCGCGCAGATCGGCATACATATTAAGGCTTTCAACATCGCGGTAATCGATGATGCGGGTAAAGTGCGGGTTGGTCATGCCCAGCTCTTCGCCCTGAAAAATGTAGGGAGTGCCCTGCATGCCGTGCAGCGTCATCGCCAGCATTTTCGCCGACAGCACGCGATATTCGCCCTCGTCGCCCCAGCGCGAGACGACGCGCGGCTGATCGTGATTACACCAGAACAGCGCGTTCCAGCCGCGATCGTACATGCCCTGCTGCCAGCGGGTGAAAATGGCCTTTTGCGCCACCAGATCGAGCGGCGTCAACGTCCATTTCTGTCCCTGCCAGAAATCGACCTCCACATGGTCGAAGCTGAACACCATCGACAGCTCTTCGCCGCTGTGCGCGCTGTATTGCTGGCAATGTTCCAGCGTGGCGGAGGACATTTCGCCTACCGTCATCAGTTCGCGCGGCCGAAACACGTCGCGGCTCATTTCCTGCATGAATTCATGAATGCGCAGCCCGTCGGTATAGAGGCGCAGCCCGTCGCCGTGCGGATCGTCGGCAAAGTCCTGATGTTTCGACACCAGGTTGATCACGTCGAGGCGCATGCCGTCGATGCCGCGATCGGCCCAGAAATTGACGATCTGCTTCAGCTCGGCGCGCACGTTCTCGTTTTCCCAATTGAGATCGGCCTGCTCCGGCGCCCAGAGATGCATGTAATATTGGCCGCTTTCCGGGTGCCAGCGCCAGGCGGAGCCGCCGAACTTCGATTTCCAGTTATTAGGCGGCTCGGTGGGCGTACCGTCGCGCCAGATATAGTAGTCGCGGTACGGGCTTTCCCGGTTCAGCGCCTCGTAAAACCAGTGGTGCTGGGTCGAAGAGTGGTTGAAAACCATGTCGAGGATCACCCGCAACCCGTGCCGGTGGGTCTGATCCACCAGGTTATCAAAATCGTTCAGCGTGCCGAACAGCGGATCGATAACGGTATAGTTCGCCACGTCGTAGCCGTTATCCACCTGCGGCGAGATATAAAACGGCGTCAGCCAGATGGCGTCCACGCCGAGGGTTTTCAAATAGGGCAACCGATGGATAATGCCGGCCAGGTCGCCGGTGCCGTTGCCGGAGGTGTCCTGAAAGCTCTTGGGATAGATCTGGTAGATAACGCCGTTCTGCCACCATGGAAGCGTATTAATCATTGCTCAGCCCTGCCTGCGTAGTAAGGATCGATGCCGGTCCAGCAAAGTCGCGTATCGTTTTTATTCCTACTCATAAGGTTAGCCATGAACCTGCAACTGCCCAACAGCGCAGACAAAATTCAGAGTGAAGCGGGAAGAACGTTATTTCAGCAGGCCGGGCGCGGGGGAGAAACGGGCTGAAAAGGCGCAGGTTCAGCCCTGGCGCAGCGACGAACAAGCGCGTCGGACGCCGGGGCTGAGGCAGACGTCAGCGGCGAAGCGCGATCGCTTCAATCTCGATGTTGACATCTTTCGGCAGACGCGCCACTTCCACGCAGGAGCGCGCCGGGAAGCTGGCGTTGTGCTCGCTGAAAAAGGCTTCATAGGTGGCGTTGACGGTAGCGAAATCGTTGAGATCCTTAACGAACACGGTGGTTTTCACAATGTCGCCGACCTGCAGACCGGCGGCTTCGACGATCGCCCGCACGTTCTCCAGCGACTGGCGGGTTTGCGCCGCGATCTCATCGGCGACGGTGCCGGTTTTAGGATCGACCGGGATCTGGCCGGAGGTGATAATCATGCCGCCCAGATCCACGCCCTGGACGTAAGGTCCGATAGCGGCTGGTGCGTTTTCCGTACTGATTTCGCGAGACATCGTTTCTCCTTGGTTAACGCGCAGGGACGGCGCGATCGCCGCCCGCGTAATGAACTTCGCCCCATTATAGGGACAGGGGAAGGGATTACCAGTGACCGAGCACCACGTGATGGGCGAACTCTTTCTCGCAATATTTACATTTCAGATGCACCTCCTCGTCGCGTTTTTTCACCGCGAAGCTGGAGCAGACCGGCTCGCTGCGGCTGATGCAGTTGCCGTTCGGGCAGGTGAGCACGCGTTCAATGCGATCGGGCAGCGTAGGCGCGATCTTCGCCACCACTTCATAATCGTCGATGCGGTTAACCGTGGCGTGCGGCGCGTAAACCGCCAGCTGGTTAACCTGATCTTCCGTCAGAAAGGTGTTCTCGATTTTGATCAAATCTTTGCGGCCCATTTCGCCGGAAGGCAGATTCAGGCCGATGGTGATGCGTTGCTCGGTCTCGGTGAGGCGAAACAGCGACAGTAACTTGAAGCCGACGTGCGCCGGAATGTGATCTATCACCGTGCCGCGCTTAATCGCCTCGACCTGCAGTTTGTTGTCGTGAGTCATGCGGTATTCCTCCTTACAGAGCCAGTTCGCTGTTCAGTACCAGCGCCAGCAGAGCCTGGCGCGCATAGATGCCGTTGCCCGCCTGCTGGAAATACCAGGCGTACGGCGTTTTATCGACGTCGGTGGTGATCTCGTCGATGCGCGGCAGCGGATGCAGTACTTTCATGTTGTCGCGCGCGCCGGCCAGATCCGCCGCGCGCAGGATAAACTGCGCCTTTACATTGGCGTACTCGGACGGGTCGAGCCGCTCTTTCTGCACGCGCGTCATATAAAGGATGTCGAGCTCCGGCATCACCTCTTCAATGGTGTCGTGACGCGTCCAGGGAATGTTCTGCTCGTCCAGCATATCGGTGATGTAAGCCGGCATCGCCAGCGCATCGGGCGCGATAAAGAAGAAGCGGTTGCCCTCGAACTTCGCCAGCGCCTGGGTCAGCGAGTGGACGGTGCGGCCATATTTCAGATCGCCGACCATCGCCACATTCAGATGATCGAGGCGGCTTTGCGTCTCCTGAATGGTGAACAGATCAAGCAGCGTCTGGGTCGGGTGCTGGTTCGCGCCGTCGCCGGCGTTAAGAATCGGCACGCCGCCGGAAAACTCCGTGGCGAGACGCGCGGCGCCTTCCTGCGGATGACGCATCACGATGGCGTCGACGTAGGTGCCGATCACGGAGATGGTGTCGGCTAGGGTTTCGCCCTTTTTGCCCAGCGAGGTGTTGCCGCCGTCGGCAAAACCCACCACTGAGGCGCCCAGACGATGCATGGCGGTTTCAAACGACAGACGCGTGCGCGTCGACGCCTCAAAGAAGCAGCTGGCGATAACGTTATGCTTCAGCAGCTCCGGCTGGGGATTCGCCTTCAGCTGCGCCGCGGTATGCAGAACCAGCTCAAGCTCTTCGCGATTAAGATCGTTAATGGAAATGATGTGCTTGCGATATAGCGGATTGGGCATCTCTCTCTCCTCTGCGCGTGCCGGATTGCGGACAAAAAAAAGCCCCTGCTTAAGGGGCTTTTTTTAAAATCAACGGGATGACGGAAAGAAACAGGCGCGCCGCCTGCGGTCAGGCGAGATAGTGCGTGATGCTGTACGCTGCGCTGTTGCATGCTTCCTCCCGGCAAATTGTCGCGAATTATACGCGTTCGGCCGTCGGCATCAAGTGGAAAACGCGCCCGGGGTAAACGATTGCGTGGCGCGCTTTTGCCGAAACCAGCGCGTCACGGCTGACCCAGAGTCGCGACCATCACCGCTTTAATGGTATGCATGCGGTTTTCTGCCTGGTCGAAAACGATGCTCTGCTCCGACTCAAAGACCGCGTTGCTGACCTCCATGCCATCCTCCAGGCCGTACTGTTCCGCCATCTGACGGCCCAGCGTGGTCTGATCGTCATGAAACGCCGGCAGGCAGTGCAGAAATTTCACCTGAGGATTGCCGGTGAGCGCCAGCATGGCGCTATTCACCTGATAATCGCGCAGCAGGGCGATACGCTCTTCCCATACCGCTTTCGGCTCGCCCATCGACACCCAGACGTCGGTATAGATGAAGTCGGCGCCTTGCACCCCTTCGGCGATCGCGTCGGTCAGGGTAATTTTGCCGCCGGTTTGCTCCGCCGCCTGACGACAGCTCTCCACCAGCTCCGCTTCCGGCCAGCAGCTTTTCGGCGCCACCAGGCGCAGATCCAGGCCGACCAGCGCCGCCGCTTCTAGCATGCTGTTGCCCATGTTGTTGCGCGCATCGCCGACGTAAACCAGCGTCATCTCCCGCAGCGATTTCTGCGGCAGGTGCTCCTGCATGGTCAGCAGATCCGCCAGCAGCTGGGTGGGATGGAACTCCGTGGTCAGGCCATTCCACACCGGCACGCCCGCATAGCGCGCCAGCGTGGAAACCAGATCCTGGCCGTAGCCGCGATACTGAATGCCGTCGTACATGCGGCCCAGCACGCGCGCGGTATCCTTAATTGACTCTTTATGGCCAATCTGGCTGCCGCTCGGGCCGAGATAAGTGACGTTAGCGCCCTGATCGTATGCGGCAACTTCGAAAGAGCAACGGGTACGGGTCGAATCTTTTTCGAAGATGAGCGCGATATTTTTGCCTTTCAAATATTGGGTTTCGCTGCCGCTTTTTTTAGCGCGTTTTAATTCAGCGGCCAGACTAAGCAGATGTTCGATTTCAGCCGGGGTAAAATCCAGCAGCCGGAGGAAATGGCGGTGATAAAGCTGACTCATACAGCGCTCCAGATAACGATATTAAATGAATTAAAATTCAATCTAACCGTATGAATATGCATTTTCAACCCCGGCGTAAATAAACTTTCCGTTTTGTGTAGTGGCGCGCGAGGCAGTGTGGGAAAATAATTGCAGGACACCGCCTTTATTTGCCGACCATTGAGGACATCACCATGGCATACGAAGAATTGCTGGAAGAGCAGCGTGAAGAGACGCGCCTGATCATTGAAGAGCTGCTGGATGACGGCAGCGATCCCGATGCGCTCTATACCATTGAGCATCATCTCTCCTGCAACAATTTCGATTCGCTGGAAAAAGTGGCCGTCGATGCCTTCAAGCTGGGTTACGAAGTGACGGAGCCGGAGGAGCTGGAGCTGGAAGACGGCACCACGGTTATGTGCGTGGATATCATCAGCGAAGCGTCGCTGCAGGCCGATCTGATCGACGCGCAGGTCGAGCAGTTAGTCAACCTCGCCGGTAAATACAACGTCGATTACGACGGTTGGGGCACCTACTTTGAAGATCCCGACGCAGAAGATGAAGATGAAGAGTTCATCGACGACGAGGACGACGGCACCCGCCACTGACAGTCGGGGGCGGAGCGCGCTCCGCCCCGGCTTATTTCCGCCTTTCTACCATTCGATATGCATAATGAATTACGCACCACTGCTTGAACCTATCTGGCGATTTCTGCATTGCCGCACGCCCGAAGCGTGGCTCCTGGAGGCGCGCAAGCCGGAAAATCTCACCTTGCTGCTGACCGACCATATGGTCTGCGAGCTGAAAGCGGCGCAAACCGCCACCTGGCTGATCCGCAAATATGTCGCCGACAAACCCAGCGGGGAGGCGATTCTCGCCTGGCTTAAGCCTTACGAAGATTTTATCTACCGCGAAGATCGCGACAGCAACTTTATCAACGCGCATAAAAACCTGACTAAAAGCATCATCGTTCGCAACGAGCTGCCCTGGGCGGACGATCTGGTGGAGAAGATGGTGCTGCTGATCAAAGAGGAGCTGCACCATTTTTATCAGGTATGGGAGATCATGCAGGCGCGCCATATTCCCTATCAGAAGATTACCGCCAGCCGCTACGCCAAAGGGCTGCTGCGTGAAGTGACGACGCACGAGCCCGATACGCTGGTGGATAAGCTGATTTGCGGCGCCTATATCGAAGCACGCTCCTGCGAACGTTTCGCCAGCCTGGCGCCTTACCTCGACGCCGAGCTGGAGAAATTTTACATCTCGCTGCTGCGCTCCGAGGCGCGCCATTATCAGGATTACCTGACGCTGGCGGCGCAAATCTCCCCAAAAGATATCGCGCCGCGGGTAAAGAGGATCGGCGAGACGGAAGCAAGATTGATCTCCGAGCCGGACGGCGAGCTGCGTTTTCACAGCGGCGTGCCGGCGTGGGCGGCTTAATCGTTGGTCGCTACAGCGTCTTTAACATTCTCACTTCGCAATCGACGTGGCCGGTGCAGCCCAGCGGCCCGTCGATATGTTCAAACCCCAGCGACTCATACAGCTTAATCGCCCGCGCCAGGCTGCCGGTGGTTTCCAGATAGCAGCGCTTAAAACCGCGTTCGCGCGCATAGTCCATCGCGCGCAGCGCCAGATTGCGCGCCATGCCGAGGCCGCGTGCCTCAGGCAGGAAATACATTTTTTGCAGTTCGCAAATATCCGGCGCGCTGCAGGCGAGGGGAGCGACGCCGCCGCCGCCCATCACCTTGCCGCCATGTTCGATAATCCAGTAGGCGCTGTTGTCCGCCGTATACAGCTCAAATAGCCGATCCAGCTGCGGATCGGAGACGGTATAGCCTTTGTCCGCCGTCAGGCCGAACTCGGCGGAGACATCGCGAATAACCCGCGCGATGTAGGGATTGTCCGCCGCAGTAATCGGGCGTACCTGGAGCGTCAGCGGCGTTGCGGTGGTAGTCATCATCTCTTCCAATAAAAAAGCCGGGCAAGCCCGGCCTATCAAGTGTTAAGCGACAGTTTGCGAAGTTTTACAATGCCGCAATCACACCCTGCTGTTCAATCAGTTTTGTTTTTGATTGCTCCAGCTCGTTCATGCGCTCGCGCTCTTTCGCCACGACCGCTTCCGGCGCGCGGGAGACGAAGCCTTCATTGGCCAGCTTGGCCTGAATCTTCTCAATCTCCACGTCGAGCTTGCCCAGCTCTTTCGCCAGACGATCCAGCTCGGCGGCTTTATCCACCAGACCCGCCATCGGGATCAGCAGCTCGGCGCCTTCCACGATCTTGGTGACGGAAACCGGACCCTTCTCGCCTGCAGGCAACAGCGTCAGGCTCTCCAGACGCGCCAGACGCGCCAGGAAAGCGCGGTTCTCCTCCACACGACGTTGGGCCGCCGGCGATGCGTTGCGCAGCAGCACATCCAGCGGCTTGCTCAGCGCGATGTTCATCTCTGCGCGAATGTTGCGCACCGCGACGATCGCCTGCTTCATCCACTCGATATCCGCCTGCGCTTCGGCATCCTGTTTCGCCGCATCGTAGTGCGGGAAAGGCTGCAGCATGATGGTATCGTCGCTGATATTTTTCAGCGCCTTCACGCGTTGCCAGATGGTTTCCGTGATGAACGGAATGATCGGGTGCGCCAGGCGCAGCAGCGCTTCCAGCACGTAAACCAGCGTATGGCGCGTGCCGCGCAGTTCCGCTTCGCTGCCGCTGGTCATCACCGGCTTGGTCAGTTCCAGATACCAGTCGCAGAACTGGTTCCAGGTGAAGTCGTAAAGCAGGTTGGCGGCGATATCGAAACGGTAGCTGTCCAGCGCGTCGCGGTAAGCCTTCACGGTATTGTTGAACTCGCTGAGGATCCAACGATCCGCCAACGACAGCGTCATCTCGCCGCCGTTCTGACCGCAATCCTGATCTTCGGTGTTCATCAGCACGAAGCGGCTGGCGTTCCACAGCTTGTTGCAGAAATTGCGATAGCCTTCCAGGCGCTTCATATCCCAATTGATGTCGCGGCCAGTTGACGCCAGCGCTGCCAGGGTAAAGCGCAGCGCATCGGTGCCTGACGGCTCGATGCCGTTCGGGAACTGCTTCTCGGTGCGCTTGCGGATTTTTTCCGCCAGCTGCGGCTGCATCATGTTGCCGGTGCGTTTCTCCAGCAGCGCCTCCAGGGAGATGCCGTCGACCATATCCAGCGGATCGATCACGTTGCCCTTGGATTTCGACATTTTCTGGCCTTCTTCGTCGCGGATCAGACCGGTCATGTAAACGGTCTTAAACGGCACTTGCGGCTTGCCGTTCTCATCCTTGATGAAGTGCATGGTCAGCATGATCATGCGGGCGATCCAGAAGAAGATGATGTCGAAGCCGCTCACCAGCACGCTGGTGGGGTGGAAGGTGCGCATCGCGTCGGTGTTTTCCGGCCAGCCCAGCGTGGAGAAGGTCCACAGGCCGGAGGAGAACCAGGTATCGAGCACGTCGTCATCCTGGCGCAGCGCGACGTCGGCGGTCAGGTTGTTTTCCGCGCGCACCTCTTCTTCGCTGCGGCCGACATAGACGTTGCCGTCGTTGTCGTACCAGGCCGGAATACGGTGGCCCCACCAGAGCTGACGGGAGATACACCAGTCCTGAATATCGCGCATCCAGGAGAAGTACATGTTTTCATACTGCTTCGGCACAAACTGGATATCGCCGTTTTCTACCGCTTCCACCGCCACTTTTGCCAGCGGCGCGGTACGCACGTACCACTGATCGGTCAGCATCGGCTCGATAACCACGCCGCCGCGGTCGCCATAGGGAACGGTTAAGTCGTGCGGTTTGATCTCTTCCAGCAGGCCCAGTTCGTCAACGGCGGCGACGATCGCCTTACGCGCGGCGAAGCGCTCCATTTTGCGGAACGGCGCCGGAATTTCATCGGAGCAGACGTCGGTTTCGATGCCGTTGGTGTCGTATACCTGCGCGCGCTCGCGGATATCGCCGTCGAAGGTCAAGATGTTGATCATCGGCAGCTGATGGCGACGGCCCACTTCGTAGTCGTTAAAGTCATGCGCCGGGGTGATCTTCACGCAGCCGGTGCCTTTTTCCATGTCGGCATGTTCGTCGCCGACGATCGGAATGCGGCGATTCACCAGCGGCAGGATCACCTCTTTGCCGATCAGATCTTTATAACGCGGATCTTCCGGGTTCACCGCGACGCCGGTATCGCCCAGCAGAGTTTCCGGACGGGTAGTGGCGACCACCAGATAATCTTTGCCGTCGGCGGTTTTCGCGCCGTCCGCCAGCGGATAGCGGATATGCCACATCGAACCTTTCGATTCGCGGTTCTCCACTTCCAGATCGGAGATGGCGGTGCGTAGCTTAGGATCCCAGTTCACCAGACGTTTGCCGCGGTAAATCAGGTTCTCTTTGTAGAGACGGACAAAGACTTCTTTCACCGCGTTGGAGAGACCTTCGTCCATAGTGAAGCGCTCGCGTTCCCAGTCTACGGAATTGCCGAGACGACGCATCTGACGGGTAATAGTGCCGCCCGATTCTGCCTTCCACTGCCAAATTTTGTCGATAAAGGCGTCGCGGCCGTAATCCTGGCGCGTTTTGCCCTTTTCGGCTGCGATTTTACGCTCAACCACCATCTGGGTGGCGATGCCGGCATGGTCTGTGCCCGCCTGCCACAGGGTATTTTTTCCCTGCATACGCTGGTAGCGGATCATGGTGTCCATGATGGTTTGCTGGAAGGCGTGACCCATATGCAAGCTGCCGGTGACGTTCGGCGGCGGGATCATGATGCAGAAGCTCTCTTGGCTGGTATCGCCGTTCGGTTTAAAGTAGCCCTGCTTTTCCCAGTGCTCGTAAAGCGGCTGCTCGATATCTTGCGGGTTATATGTCTTTTCCATTTCTGCTATGTCGTTTGCGGCTGAGGCGGCGTTGCCGTATTCAATTGGAAACCGACGCTGCGATAGGCTTTATAGCGGTCGCGCGCCAGCTGTTTTTGAGATTCTTCGAACGGTACGAAGTCTATCACTTCATGGAAAGCAGTAGCAAAATCTGCAAACTGCGGCAGCAGGCTGATCAGCAGATCGCGCGGCGCGTTGCCGCGGCGTTGCGGCCAGGCCAGCTCCACCGGCGCGCCGTAGCGCGGTCCTTCGCCCGCCAGATTATGCGGAACGAAGGCGTTGGCCGGACGCTGCCACAGGGCTTCATCCAGCCGAATCGCCTGCTGTTCGTCCGCGCAGGCGATCAGGACGCGTTTGCCCGCGCGCCAGCGCGTTTCGGCCAGATCGCACACCAGCGCTTCTACAGCGCTCAGGCCGTCCACGTGGGTATCGTGATCGAGCAGATAAAAGGTGGCGTTTTTCATGTAAGTGCCTGAAGTGAAAAAAGAGACCGGATTCGTCTCTTATTATGCCGGATCGGACGAAGAAAGTCCGCCCCGGTTGCGGGGCGGAGCTTTTACGCGACGGGATCAGTCGTCGCCGTTCAGTCCGGCGCGGTTCAGCAGGAACTGCGACAGCATCGGCACTGGACGACCGGTCGCACCTTTCGCTTTGCCGGAGCGCCAGGCGGTGCCGGCGATATCGAGATGCGCCCAGTTATATTTGCGGGCGAAGCGCGCCAGGAAGCAGGCCGCCGTAATGGCGCCGCCCGGACGACCGCCGATGTTCGCCATATCGGCGAAGTTCGATTCCAGCTGTTCCTGATATTCATCCGCCATCGGCAGACGCCAGGCGCGATCGCCTGACTGCTCGGAGGCGCCGATCAGCTCGTGCGCCAGCGGATTGTGGTTCGACAACAGGCCGCTGACGTGATGGCCCAGCGCGATGACGCAGGCGCCGGTCAGGGTCGCGACGTCAATCACCACTTCCGGCTCGAAGCGCTCGACATAAGTCAGCGCGTCGCACAGCACCAGGCGGCCTTCGGCGTCGGTGTTCAGCACTTCCACCGTCTGGCCGGACATGGTGGTGAGAATGTCGCCGGGGCGCATCGAACGGCCGTCAGGCATATTTTCACAGCCCGCCAGCACGCCGACCACGTTCAGCGGCAGATTCAGCTCCGCCACCATGCGCATCACGCCGTAAACCGAGGCCGCACCGCACATGTCATATTTCATCTCGTCCATCGCTTCCGCCGGCTTGATGGAGATGCCGCCGGAGTCAAAGGTCAGGCCTTTGCCCACCAGCACGATCGGACGCGCTTCCGGATCGGGGCTGCCCTTGTATTCAATCACCGACATCAGCGATTCGTTCTGCGAACCGGCGCCCACCGCCAGATAGGCGTTCATGCCCAGCTCTTTCATCTGCTGTTCGCCGATAACGCGCGTGGTGATGTTCTTGCCGTACTCGTCCGCCAGCTGGCGCGCCTGCGAAGCCAGATAGGCGGCGTTGCAGATATTGGGCGGCATATTGCTGAGATCTTTCGCCGCCTTCACGCCGGCGGCGACCGCCAGGCCATGCTGGATGGCGCGTTCGCCGCTGGTGAGTTCGCGGCGCGTCGGCACGTTGAACACCAGCTTGCGCAGCGGACGGCGCGGTTCGGTTTTGTTGCTTTTCAGCTGGTCGAAGTTGTAGAGCGCCTCTTTAGAGGTTTCCACCGCCTGACGCACTTTCCAGTAGGTGTTGCGGCCTTTGACGTGCAGTTCGGTCAGGAAGCAGACCGCCTCCATCGAGCCGGTATCATTCAGGGTATTAATGGTTTTCTGAATCACCTGTTTGTACTGGCGCTCGTCAAGCTCGCGCTCTTTGCCACAGCCGATCAGCAGAATGCGTTCTGACAGAATATTCGGGACGTGATGCAGCAGCAGGGTCTGGCCTACTTTGCCTTCCAGCTCTCCACGGCGCAGCAGGGCGCTGATGTAGCCGTCGCTGATTTTGTCCAGCTGTTCGGCGATAGGCGACAGCCGGCGCGGCTCAAAGACGCCCACAACAATGCAGGCGCTGCGTTGTTTCTCCGGGCTACCGCTTTTTACACTGAACTCCATGCACTCTCCTGAATCTTAAAGACAACGGCGTCGGCTGTCGCTAGAATGTAGCCCGCTCGTAACCCATTATTAACCGTATCGCCATGACATTTGGCCAGCGGACGTCATAATGAGTCAGGGTGACAATGTGTTGTTTTTCACCACCCTAACGCGTTTGTCATACAATTTTAGCTGCGATGACCGCCATTGATGAAGAAAAATGGCGAATAAGCGTTGAAACTATCGATTTTCCTGCAAAAAGACAAGTTTTCACAGGCGTACTAAGCGTGATCATCATTAGATATCTGGTTCGGGAAACGCTCAAAAGCCAGCTGGCCATCCTGTTTATCCTGCTATTGATCTTCTTTTGTCAGAAGTTAGTCAGGATTTTAGGGGCAGCAGTGGATGGTGAGATCCCAACAAATTTAGTTCTGACCCTGTTAGGGCTCGGTGTGCCGGAAATGGCGCAACTTATCTTACCGCTCAGTCTGTTTTTAGCGATCCTGATGACGCTGGGACGGCTCTATACGGAGAGCGAAATCACCGTCATGCACGCCTGCGGCCTGAGTAAGGGCGTACTGGTCAAGGCGGCGATGGTGCTGATGCTGTTCACCTCGATCGCGGCTGCGGTGAACGTTATCTGGCTGGGGCCTTGGTCGTCGCGCTATCAGGACGAGGTGACGCAGAACGCGCGGGCCAACCCTGGCGCGGCCGCTCTGGCCGCCGGACAGTTCCAGACCTCCAGCGACGGCAATACGGTGTTGTTCATCGAAGATGTGAAGGGCCAGCAGTTCGGCAACGTCTTCCTGGCGCAGCTGCGTCCTAAAGGCAACGCGCGTCCGTCGGTGGTGCTGGCGGATAGCGGTCATATGGAGCAGCGCGCCGACGGCTCGCAGGTCGTGACGCTGGACAAAGGCACGCGTTTCGAAGGCACCGCGCTGCTGCGCGATTTCCGCATCACTGACTTTGTTAATTATCAGGCGGTAATCGGCTATCGGGAGGCGACGCTGGATCCGAACGACTCGGAGCAGTCCGACCTGCTCACGCTCTGGCACAGCGACACGCCTGCTTTCCGGGCCGAGCTGCACTGGCGTCTGACGCTGATTTTCTCAGTGCTGGTGATGGCGCTGATGGTAGTGCCGCTCAGCGTGGTGAATCCGCGTCAGGGCCGCGTGCTGTCAATGCTGCCGGCGATGCTGCTTTACCTGATCTTTTTCCTGCTGCAAAGCTCGTTAAAGTCGAACGCTTCAAAAGGCCGCCTCGATCCCGCTATCTGGATGTGGGTGGTCAACCTGAGCTACCTGGCGCTGGCCGTGGCGTTGAACCTGTGGGATACCGTGCCGATGCGACGGCTGCGCGCCCGTTTTAGCCGTGGAGGATCGGTCTGATGTTTGGTGTTCTTGACCGTTATATCGGCAAAACCATTTTCAATACCATCATGCTGACGCTGTTTATGCTGGTGTCGCTGTCCGGCATCATCAAGTTTGTCGATCAGCTGCGTAAAACCGGGCAGGGCGCCTATTCGGTGCTGGACGCCGGTTACTATACCCTGCTCAGCGTGCCGAAAGACATTGAGATCTTCTTTCCGATGGCGGCGCTGCTGGGCGCGCTGCTGGGCCTCGGCACGCTGGCGCAGCGCAGCGAACTGGTAGTGATGCAGGCGTCGGGCTTTACCCGTATGCAGGTAGCGCTGGCGGTGATGAAAACCGCGATTCCGCTGGTGCTGCTGACGATGCTGATCGGCGAATTCGTCGCGCCGCAGGGCGAACAGATGGCGCGTAACTACCGCGCGCAGCAGCTCTACGGCGGCGCGCTGGTTTCCACGCAGAACGGCCTGTGGGCGAAGGACGGCAACAGCTTCATCTATATTGAACGCATCCGGGGCGACGACGAGCTGGACGGCGTCAGCATCTATAACTTCAACGATCAACGCCGCCTGCTTAGCGTGCGCTACGCCGCCACCGCCAAATGGGACGGGGCGCAGAAGCGCTGGACGCTGTCGCAGGTGGACGAATCCGATCTGAAGGATGCGAAGCAGATTACCGGTTCGCAGAGCCTGAGCGGCGAATGGAAAACCAACCTGACGCCGGACAAACTCGGTGTGGTGGCGCTGGATCCCGACGCGCTGTCGATCAGCGGCCTCTACAACTACAGCAAATACCTTGAGCAGAGCGGCCAGGAGTCGGGCCGTTACCGTCTCAACATGTGGGGCAAAATCTTCCAGCCGCTGTCGGTGGCGGTGATGATGCTGATGGCGCTGTCGTTTATCTTTGGCCCGCTGCGCAGCGTCTCAATGGGGATGCGCGTAGTGACCGGCATCAGCTTCGGCTTCCTGTTCTACGTGCTGGATCAGATCTTCGGTCCGCTCAGCCTGGTCTACGGCATACCGCCGGTGCTCGGCGCGATCCTGCCCAGCGGCTTGTTCTTCGCCATCAGCATATTTATGTTGCTGAAGCGACGCTAAGCCAGACTGCTGAAAATCAAAAGGCCGCAGCGATGCGGCCTTTTTCTATGCCCGGCAAGTGTAGCGCCTGAAGCGACGCCAGCTGTCATTCTTGAGGCACAAAGCTGCAGCGAAATCACTACAGACGGCTCAGAAGTCTGAGACGCAGGCCGCCCCGGCCGAAGAGTAAAGCGTCCCGTGGCAGGAATGGCGCGGGTCGAGCTGTCAGGGATGACGTTTTGCGTCTTTACGATCGGCCGGGGCGGTCTGCGCAGGCTCTCTGCTTCAGGCGCAGATTTTATCTTTACCCTCACAGCAGCGGCAGCACGCCCGGCAGCTGCGATAGCAGATACAGAATCAACCCGATGGTGCCGCCCACCAGGGTGCCATTGATGCGGATAAACTGTAAGTCCTTGCCGATATTCAGCTCGATCTGCTGCGACATATCGCGCGCATCCCAGCTCTTCACCGTATCGCTGATATGACGGGTTAAAAAACTGGAAAACTCCGGGGCTACGCTGCGCGCCGCGTCTTCCAGATGCTGATTCAGCGATTTGCGCAGCGCTTCGTCCGCCGCCAGATTCTCTCCCAGCCAGAGCGCCGCCAGCCGCACCTTATCCTGCACTTTTGACTCTTCGCCGCTGAGATCCTGCTTCAGCCAGGCGCGCAAATCCTGCCACAGCTCGCCGATATAGCGGTTCAGCGATTCATCCTCTTTCAGCCAGGATTTAATCACCTCGGCGCGCTCCGCCATCTCCGGGTCGCTTTTCAGCTTATCGATCAGCCGCTCCACCGCGCGGTTGAAACCGAGACGCAGCTCGTGCCCCTGATCGAGCGCCACATCGTCCAAAATCGAATCCACGGCGTTCGCCACCAGATCGGCGCTGTGTTCTCCCAGCCACTCGGTCGGCAGCACTTTGGCCTTCATCGGATGTTCGCGCTTCAGCCAGCGCACAATCTGCTGCGCGATAAAGGCGCGGGTGCCAGGCTTATGCAAAATATGCAGCAGCTGCTTGATGGCGGCATCCAGCAACGCCTGATGGCGATTATTCTTCGTCAGGCTCTCCAGCATCAGAGCGCCTGACTGGGTCAGATCGACTTTATCGATGGCGCGATGCACGGCGCGGCGCAAAAGGCGCTGAATGCGCGCATCGTCAGTAAGATCGAGAAAACCGCGCATCACCTGCAGCAAATGGCGGCCGACGCGATCGGCGTTGCCCGGCGCGTTAAGCCAGTTCGCCAGCATCTGCGACGGATCGTGACGGCGGATTAGCGCCAGCAGCGAATCGGTATCGAGAAACTTCTCTTGCACGAAGCGGCCAAGATTGTCGCCGATGCGATCTTTATTGCGCGGAATAATCGCGGTATGACGCGAAATAAAAGGCACCGGCACGCGCCGGAACAGCGCCACCACGGCGAACCAGTCCGCCAGCGCGCCCACCATCGCCGCTTCGGCGATCGCCTTAACGCCGCTCACCCAAAAGTTGGCTGGCAGGAACAGCGTGATGATAAAGGTGACGGCGGCAATCAGCAGCAGCAGCAGCGCCAGACGTTTCGTCCGTTTCAGTTCAGTTATTTTATCCATCGAATCAGTGTAGCTCCTCCGGGCGAGGCGAACGCATTTCCTCTTTACCGCTTACGACCGCCGAGCAGGCTGCCCAGCACGCCGCGCACCAGCTGATTGGCGATCTGCCGCGTGGCGCTTTTCGCCATTGTTTGCACCACGCCGTCGCGCTTGCCGCCGCGCGGGCCGGTAGTGCCGAACAGAATATCTTTCAGGCCGCCGAGAATCGCATTATCCACCGCCACCTTTTCGCCTTTCGCCGCAGGGGCGCTGGCCTGCTCGCTGGTCGCCTGCGCCCCTTTTTGCAGTTTTTCATACGCCGATTCGCGATCCAGCGCCTCGTCATATTTGCCGTAAAGCGGAGAGTGGTTGATCAGGCCGTTGCGCTCGTCGACGCTGAGTGGCCCCATGCGCGAGCCGGGCGCGATAACCGTCGCGCGCTGCGTCATGCCGGGGCTGCCTTTCTCATCGAGGAAGGAGATCAGCGCCTCGCCGGTGCCCAGCTCCTGCAGCGCGGCGAGAGTATCGAAAGCGGGATTGGCGCGCATCGTCTCCGCGGCGGTTTTCAGCGCCTTTTGATCTTTCGGCGTAAAGGCGCGCAGCGCGTGCTGGATGCGATTGCCCAGCTGGCCGAGCACGCTGTCGGGCACATCGGCGGGATTCTGCGTAACGAACCAGACGCCGACGCCTTTGGAACGGATCAGGCGAATCACCTGTTCCACCTTCTCCAGCAGCACCGGAGGCGCATCGTCAAACAGCAGATGCGCCTCGTCGAAAAAGAACACCAACTTCGGCTTATCGAGGTCGCCCGCCTCCGGCAGCTGCTCATAAAGCTCGGCGAGCATCCAGAGCAGGCTGGCGGCATAAAGCTTCGGCATCTGCCAGAGTTTCTCCGCCGATAAAATATTGATCCAGCCGCGTCCCTGTTCGTCGGTGCGCATCCAGTCTTTAATGTCGAGCATCGGCTCGCCGAAAAAGTGCGGCGCGCCCTGTTGCTCCATCGCCATCAGGCCGCGCTGAATCGCGCCCACCGAGGCGCCGCTGATATTGCCGTACTCGGTCTGGAACGCTTTGGCGTTATCGCCGATATATTGCGTCATGGCGCGCAGATCTTTGAAATCAAGCAGCAGCAGCCCCTGATCGTCCGCGATGCGGAAAATGATCTGCAGCACGCTGCTCTGGATCTCGTTGAGATTCAGCAGACGCGCCAGCAACAGCGGGCCGAGATCGGAGACGGTCGCGCGCAGCGGATGACCTTGCTCGCCGAAAATATCCCACAGCATGGCGGGATTCTGCTGCGGCTGCCATTGGGTGACGCCGATGTTGCGCAGCCGCGCCAGCAGTTTATCGGAGCTTTCTCCCGGCGCGGCGACACCGCTCAGGTCGCCCTTAACATCCGCCATAAAAACCGGCACGCCGGCCTGTGAAAAAGATTCGGCCAGCTTTTGCAGCGTCACGGTTTTGCCGGTGCCGGTCGCGCCGGTAATCAGGCCGTGGCGGTTAGCCATTTGCGGCAGCAGATGGAGTTGCGTATCAGGGGTTTGGGCAATCAGCAGAGAAGCGCTCATGACAATTTTCCGTCGTATTCAGGGAATGGAGTGCTTCAAGAATAGCAAGCCGCCCCCTGCGCCGCGTGCAGAATGGACCGGAAAACGCGCAGTAACTGCGTCGCCGTTTTTTTACGCGTTTTTTATTTTCATTGCGAATTGCGCTCTAATTTAGAGCGTAATGAGAATAAATTGCACTCAATTATTTCATCCCTGCAGGCAATATATTTACCTTTTGTTTTTATATGGTTAATATAATGTTAAGTTTGAGGGAAATTGCCTGGTATGGAAGCATGATTTATTTTTATTGATTAATTGATGGGACTATTTCATCAGGAAATCAGATTTGGCGATTCGCTGCGTAAAATAAGTCAAAATCCTCACCTTTATCCGGGAAAAGCCCAAATCCTCGCTCTCACATATTCTTACCACCCTGTAACCATTAAATAACACGATAATATCTTTTCATTAAGACACATTATTAATTTTATTTTTACATTTTGAAATATTTGTATCCCTAAGATTGCCGGGTTGTATACCGATAACCTGGATAATTAACAAAATAATTACCTAATAGCATGTGAGAGTCGTACGGTTATGCTTTTACAAAAACCAAGCTCAAGACGTAAGTTTTTACTGGGATCGCTAATGGCGCTGCCGTTAAGCAGTCTGGTATTTAAGGGATTGACCGCGGCGCAGGCTGCGGAAATGGCAGCACCGGAACTGACCGATTATAAACCGATTTTTTTCAGCGCTGACGAGTGGCAGTTTATTCTCGCCGCGACCGACCGCCTGATCCCCGCTGGCGGGCAGGGCAAAGCGCCGGGCGCGCTGGAAACCAACGTGCCGATCTTTATCGACCAGCAGTTGCATGACGAGAACTTTGGTCAGGAGATCTATCTGCAAGGCCCGTTTAACGTTAACGCGCCGGCGACCATGGGATATCAAATTCCTTTTAATCCGCAGCAGATCTATAAGCTCGGCATCAAGCTGGTAAACCAGTGGAGCCAGAATACCCATCAGAAACCGTTCCATCAGCTGTCGCAGCAGGAGAAAGATGACGCGCTGACGCAGATGAACAAGAACGGCATCGACTTCGCCGCCCTCGGTGAAAACAACATGAAAGCCTCGCACTTCTTCAGCCAGATGCTTTCCGATACCAAACACGGATACCTTGCCGACCCGATGTATGGCGGCAACAAAGGCATGAAAGCCTGGATCGCCATCGGCTTTCCCGGCGCGCGTGCCAGCTACATGGAATGGGTAAAACAGCACAACATTCCTTACCCGCTGGGTCCGGTAAGCGTTAAGGGTGAGCGCGCCTGAGTGCGCGACATTCCGAACAGGTATTAGAGACAGGATTAACATGGCACAGATTAATAAAGAAGAAGTCGACGTCGTCGTCTGCGGCCTCGGCTGGGCAGGCTCGTTGATGAGTATCGAGCTGGCGATGGCCGGACTGAAAGTTCGCGCGCTGGAGCGCGGCGGCGATCGCGATTATGACGAATTCGCCTACCCGAAACCGGCTGACGAATACGCGTACGCGGTGCGCAACAAAGTGTTCGCCACCCCGGCGGAAGCGGCGGTCACCGTACGCTACAACACCAGCCAGACCGCGCTGCCGACGCGCAAATGGGGCGCCTTCGCGCCCGGCACCGGCGTGGGCGGCTCCGGTCTGCACTGGACGGCGGTACTGCTCCGTCCGACCCCGACCGACATCAAGCTGAAAACTTACGTGGATGAGGCCTACAAGCCGGGCATCCTGCAGGAAGATATGCGCGTGATGGATTTCCCGTTCAGCTGGGATGAGATCGAGCCTTACTTCTACAAATTCGAGCTGATCTGCGGTCAGTCCGGCAACACCGGCAACCTGCGCGGCAAAATTCTGGAAGGCGGCGACCCGTTTGAAGGCCCGCGCTCCGAGCCGTACCCGCTGCCGGCGCTGGAAGATACGCTGAACAACACTATGTTCGCCGACGCGGCGAAAAAGCTCGGCTACCATCCGTTCCCGAACCCGTCGGCCTGCGTTTCGCGCGCCTGGACCAACCCTTACGGCAACCAGATCGCGCCCTGCAACTACTGCGGCTACTGCAGTAAGTATCCGTGCCTGAACTACTCGAAAGCGTCGCCGCAGACGGCGGTGATGGATGCGCTGAAGCGCATGCCGAACTTCTCTTATGAAGTGAATGCGGAAGTGATCAAGGTCGTGCTGCATGACGATAAGAAAACCGCGAAAGGGGTGATCTATATCGACGTGAACGGCAACGAATGCTTCCAGCCGGCGAAAATTGTGGTGCTGAGCAGCTTCCAGCTCTACAACGTGCGTCTGATGCTGCTCTCCGGCATCGGCAAGCCTTACAACCCGATCACCGAAGAGGGCGTGGTAGGACGTAACTACGCGTTCCTTTCCAACGGCGGCGCGACCCTGTTCTTCAAAGACAAGAACTTCAACCCGTTCGCCACCGCAGGCGCCACCGGCCAGATGTTCAACGACATCTCTCCGGGCAACTTCGACGGTCCGTCGCTCGGTTTCCTCGGCGGCGCGAAGATCCACAGTTCACAGGCGACCGGTACGCCGATCGGCACCGCATTGCCGAAAGGCACGCCGAGCTGGGGCGCAGGCTGGAAAGAGGGTCTGGAAGAGTGGTACGGCCACTCCATGAAGATCAGCATTACCACCACCTGTCAGTCTTATCGCGACATCTACCTCGATCTCGATCCGAACTACAAGGATCACCACGGTCTGCCGCTGCTGCGCATGACCTTTAACTGGAAAGAGAACGAGCTGAAGCTGCAGCAATACCTGAAAGGCATTGTGGGCAACATCGCAAAAGAGCTGAACCCGGACAGCATGAGCATGAGCTTCCTGCCGATGGGCGCGGATTTTGACCTGACCAAATATGTCTCTACCCACAACGTGGGCGGCGCGGTGATGGGCGACAACCCGAAAACCTCGGCGCTTAACAAATATCTGCAGAGCTGGGATGTGCATAACGTCTTTGTGCCGGGCGGCAACGCCTTCCCGCAGAACTTCCAGGCGAACCCCACCGATACCATCGGTGCCATTACCCTGATGGCGGCACAGGCGATCAAAGATCACTATCTGAAAAACCCCGGCCCACTGGTACAGGTATAAGCGCATGAAGTTGTTGAATCTGAAATCTTTATTCATTGCCAATGCGGTGCTGCTGGCCAGCGGTTTCGCCCTGCAGGCGCAGGCGGAAGATGAAGGTCAGCTGATTAAGCAGGGGGAGTATCTCTCGCGCCTCGGCGACTGCATGGCGTGTCACTCGCTGCCCAATAAGCCGGAGTACTCCGGCGGTCTGGCGATCGACTCCAACCTCGGCACCATCTATTCCACCAACATTACGCCGGACAAAGAGCACGGCATCGGCAACTACAGCGAACAGCAGTTCTCCGACGCGGTGCGCAAAGGGGTGCTGCCGGACGGCTCGCGCCTTTATCCGGCGATGCCTTACCCGGACTACGCCAAAATCAGCGATGCCGACATGCACGCGCTCTACGTCTACTTTATGAAAGGCGTGAAGCCGAGCGCGGAACAGCCGCCGGAAACCAAAATGAGCTTCCCGTTCAGCCAGCGCTGGGGCATGCGCTTCTGGAACTGGGCCTTCACCTCCGACAAGCCGTTCCAGCCGATCGGCGGCGCGTCGGAAGAGGTGAACCGCGGCGCCTACATCGTCGAAAGCCTCGGCCACTGCGGCAGCTGTCATACGCCGCGCGGCATCGGCATGAACGAGAAGGCGCTCGACAGCGGCGACGATCAGTTCCTGGCGGGCGGTAGCCTGAACGACTGGGACGTCCCGTCGCTGCGCGGCGTGCCGCGCTGGAGCGAGCAGGAGATCGTGGCTTACCTGCAAACCGGACGTAACGACAAAGCGGCCGTCGGCGGCGAGATGAAATCGGTGGTGGAGCACAGCAGCTCGCACATGACCGATGAAGATCTCAAAGCGATCGCCGCTTACCTGAAGTTCCTTGGCGGCAACCCGCCGCTGCAGGCTTATAACGTCCAGGCGGCGCAGGCGACCGAAGCGAAGCTGACCGCAGCGAAAAACCTGACGGAAGGCGAACGTCTCTATCTTGACAACTGCGGCGCCTGCCACTTTGTCACCGGTAAAGGCGCGCCGGGCGTCTTCCCTGAGCTGGATCAGGCAAGCATCGTCAACGCCAAAGATCCGAGCGGTTTGATCCACACCATCCTGGCAGGCGCGCAGCAGCCTTCCACGGCGAAAGCGCCGTCTAAGCTGGCGATGCCGGGCTTCGGTCAGCGTCTGAGCGACGAGGAAGTGGCGCAGCTGGCGACCTTCGTTCGCCAGGGCTGGAGCAACAGCGCGCCGGCCGTCACCAAAGAGCAGGTGGCGGACGTGCGTAAAACGCTGAAGCACGGCGAGTAAGCGCAATCTCATCAATGCAAAAGGGGCGAAAATGTCGCCCCTTTTTTTATCGCTGCAATCCCGGCAGCGCGACGCCTCAGCGCTGAAAAGTCGCGGCCACCTCCAGCGCGCCGTTAATCAAAAACTGCACGCCGACGCAGACCAGTAAAAATCCCATCAGCCTTGAGATCGCCTCGATGCCGCTTTGCCCGACCAGCTTCATAATGGCGCCCGAGCTGCGCAGGCAGATCCACAGTATCGCGCTTACCGTAAGAAAGGTCAGGGTCGGCGCGACCATAAGCACCCAGGCGGGGAAGTGGACGCCGCTTTTTACCGTCGAGGCAGAGCTGATAATCATCGCGATGGTGCCCGGCCCGGCGGTGCCCGGCATCGCCAGCGGCACGAAGGCGATATTTACCGGCGTGGTTTGCCCGGCGCGCGCCTCCAGCTCATCCTGCTTATATTCCGCCTCGACGAAGTGCCCGGCGGGCTGCGCCGGAAACAGCATGCGAAAACCGATAAAGGCGACGATCAGCCCGCCCGCCATGCGCAGGCCGGGAATCGAAATGCCGAAGGTATGCAGCACCGCGTTGCCCGCATACCAGGCGACCATCATGATCAAAAAGACGTAAAGCGACGCCTGAAACGCCTGTCGGTTGCGCTCGCGCTGGCTCATTCCGCCCGCCAGCCCCAGAAACAGCGCGACGGTGGACAGTGGATTGGCCAGCGGCAGAAGCACCACCAAACCGAGCCCGATAGCTTTAAACAACTCCGTCATGAGAAGCCCTTAGCGCATCGACAGGCGGCGCGGTTAATCAGTGTTTGGGTTGCTCCAGCGCATCGATCACGTCCGGGAAAAACTCCTGAAACAGCTCCGGCGTCATCAGCTCGGGATAGATCATCAGGTGCTCGCGGATCAGCTCATGCAGTTCATTCATGCGCCGGTCGACGATCTCACTGATGCTAAGACCCTTGTTGCGGTATTTATGCCGGGTTTCCGCCGACAGCAGCTCTTCCTCCTCCTCTTCGCTGGCGTCTTCAAAGGCTTCCAGCTCATCAAGCAGGGTATAAAGCACTTCAAGCTGCGGGGTGCGCGACTCGTAGCGCGCGGGTCTTTCGCTTCGCAGATAGCGGATCATCGCGTTGACCGGCGTGCCGTCCGGCTCGGCGGGCGGCGCGGCGGCGAACCAGCTGATCAGCTCATGAAAGGTAATCTGGAAGACATAATAATTCTTGTCCGCCAGCTCATCGGCCAGCATCGCCGCCGTCTCGTTCTCAATCAGACAGACATGGGTGGTTGCGGGAGCGAAGGCCGCCAGCCAGGCTTCAATTTCATCGGTAATCGCTTCGTCATAGACGAAGGTATGCTTGCTGAACGCGCCGTCAGGCTGATGGACACCAACCTGAACCCGATCAGGATCGAAATAAATGCCGATATATGTGATGCCTTTCATACTGACCATCCTGTGTGGGCGAAAATGTCACTATAGCGCCGCAGAATGAAGATAAACAGGTCAGCCCGGCGGAGAGGGAAAAAAGCCCGGCGCCCGTGCCGCAGAGAGCGGCCGGGCTCCGCAGGAGGCGCGCACGATCAGTTCGCCGGGCGAGGTGAGATGACGCGCGCTATCCTGCGGAAACTGCAGGCGGTTGAGCATCGTCAGCACCGCGTTGCGTGCGATATCGCTGAACGGCTGTTTCCAGGTCGTCAGCGGAATGCCGAGCAGCGCGGAATATTCGTTGTCGTCGAAGCCTACCACGTTCACCTTCGCGCCCTGTTGGGCGCAGACCGCCAGCAGCTTCATGGCGGTAAAGTCATTGGCGCAGACGATATCCTGCGCACCGTCGTTGAGCAGTCGCAGCACAAAAGGCGTTTCGTTCAGATCGCCTTCATGCTCCCACTCAGGGCGGGGCGTAATGCCCGCCTCCAGCAGAGCCAGCCGGTAGCCCATCATGCGCATGCTGACGGTGTTGGCGGAGAAACGTTCGCAGAGGAAATCGATGCGCCTCGGCTGCTGGCGCAGCAGGTGACGCGTCACCTCCATGCCCGCCGCGACGTTATCGATGCCGATTAAGTCCCAGCGGCTGCGCGCCGGCCAGCAGGCGACGTCGCTGTCGAGCAGCACCACGCCGATGCCGTAGCGATCCAGCTTGCTGAGGATCAGCTGGTTGATCCCGGCGGCGAAGGGGTGAAATTCGATAGGAATAAAGAACACGCCTTTTACGCCGCTGCGCAGATAGCGCTCAATCACGTTGTCGATTTTGCTGAGAATGGTCTGGCGCGTCGCCCCGGCGCCGAGCGTCATTACTCCGTTCCAGACCAGATCGAAGTTAAAACTCTGCGAGAGGGTGGCGATCGATTTAAAGATCTGCTCAAACAGAAAGCCGCTCTC
Organism: Enterobacteriaceae bacterium UBA2655; assembly: GCA_002359495.1. GTDB lineage: Bacteria > Pseudomonadota > Gammaproteobacteria > Enterobacterales > Enterobacteriaceae > Pantoea > Pantoea superficialis. The sequence goes on along the minus strand of DENB01000020.1, from coordinate 15,554 downwards.
GTTGGCTTCCATACGCGGTGAGAGGATACCCAGCGCCAGCGGCGCATCCGCGACCACGGGCTGCGGCTCCTCGACGAAAGTGACATAGTGGCCCGAACCTTGGGTGCTGCTGATCAGCCCCTGAGCGCGCAGGCGGGTGAGGGCGCGGGAAAGCGTCGGGCGCGAGACCGCAAATTCCGCGCAGAGCGTCACTTCGGTCGGCAAACGCTCTTCCTGGCTATAGAACCCGCTGCGGATCCGCTGTTCCAGATCCCGATAAACCCGCTCAAGCTTGCCCGATTTTGCCATAGTGAATCTTATCCTCTCTCGCTGCGCTTATCCCTGTCCGGCGTGGGCCGACGCCTCCCGCACGGAAGCCGAAGGAACAGGTTAAGAAAGATAATAAGTAACATCAAGGCGGCGGAATAAATAACTAATTTGTAAAGTCAAATCTGGCGCGCCGCTGCCTCGCCGATTTTTTGCTGGCTTTCGCCTTGCTTGCAAGATAGCGCAGCATTTAGGCGGGATCTTGTGATGTAGCGCACTTAATCATCACAAGCTGGCTATCAAGTAATCACATTGTTCCATAAGTGTGATCAATTCCAAAAGAAATAGTAAAAATGTTGCGTAAGGTGATGCTCAGTTGTCATGCAGTTTATTTTGCAAATTTGTAAAAAACTTTCACTGCCCTCTCCTGTAGCGGGATCTCACTGAGGAGTTGCATATGTCACAATACCAGGCGCTCGTTGACAAGGTCATTAACGAAAACCGCGACACGCTTATGGCGGTCGATCCACATCAGATCGAGCAGTTGATGGATGAGATCTGCCAGGCAAAAACCATCCAGCTCTACGCCATGGGGCGCATGCAGTTGTCGGTACGCGGCTTCGCCATGCGCCTCAAACACATGGGCTTCGACAGCTACGTGGTCTATGACACCACTTCGCCCTACCTTGGCGAAGGCGATCTGCTGATCGTGCATTGCGCGGTGACCAACGTCGAACTCAACATCATCAAACTGGCGAAAGAGGCGGGGGCGCGCATCGTGCTGCTGACTGCTCACCCAGAGAACGAACACGGCCAGTACGCCGATCTCGCGGTGCGGGTTCCGGGGCAGATCTTCGGCGGCGACCAGGAGATCCCGTCGATTCAGCCGATGTCCACGCTGCTGGAGCAGGCGCTGCTGCTGTTCACGGATATTGTCACCATGATGCTGATTGAGCGGCGGCAAATCTCGATGGACGAGATGAAAGCCAGCCATACCAACCTTGAAGGTCTGCCGCATAAATTTGCCTGAGCCGGAGGAAGCCTCTTATGAAAGATGGTGACATCATCCAAATCGCCCATCTGGTGTCCGATCTCGACGCCGCCATGCAGCACTACTGGGAAGCGTTCAATATCGGCCCCTGGGATGTCTACACCTATGGCCCGCACAACGTGAACGACTCGCGCTATCGCGGCCAGCCCGCTGAACACGTCTACAAAATCGCCGTCTGCTGGATCAACGGCGTGCAGATGGAGCTGATGCAGCCGGTGTCGGGCTACAGCATTTACGACGAATATATTGAGAAGCACGGCTACGGCCTGCATCACATGAAGCTCTACTTCGCCGACTGCGACAAGGCGCTGGAGACTTACCGGGCGCGCGGCTATGAGGTGGTGCAAAGCGGCAATATCGGCGACGACGTCTTTTATTACCTCGATACCGAAGAACGTTTTCAGGGTGCAGTCATTGAGATCGGCAATGCCGGATCAATTCCCGAACCAGAACGGCGCTACCCCGCCTGAACCTTCCCTGTGCTAAGGATATAACCTGATGAAAACGCGACACTCTTTGACGCTGGCGCTGCTGCTCGGCGCGGCCACGCTCTGCCACGCCTCGCTCAGCGCGGCGGCCGATCAATACTCCATGGTCGGTATTCCCAAACTGCGCTCCGCCTGGTTCAACGACTATGAAACCGGCCTGAAAAAAGCGGCGAAAGATTTTGATATCGACGCCTACCAGCAGGCCCCGGCCTCTGCGGATGAGGCGCAGCAGGTGCGCATTATCGAAGACAGCATCACTCAGGGCGCCAACGCGCTGCTGGTGGTGCCCAACAACGCCAGCTCGGTGGAGCCGGTATTTAACCGTGCGCGCCAGCAGAAAATCGTGGTGATCACCCATGAGTCCGTTAACCAGCCCGGCGCCGATTACGACGTCGAGATGATCGAAAACGACAAGTTCGGCCGCTACATGATGGACGAATTCGCCAAACACGCCGGCGGCAAAGGGGAGTTCGCCATTTTCGTCGGCTCGCTCACCGTGCCGGCGCATAACGTCTGGGCCGATGCGGCGATCAAAGAGATGAAGGAGAAATTCCCGGAGATGAAGCTGGTGGCCGATCGCTTCCCGGTCAGCGAAGACCGTAACGCGGCGCGGCAGAAAACCCTCGAATTGCTCTCCACCTATCCCAACCTGAAAGGGGTGCTGGCGTTCGGCAGCCAGGGCGCGCCGGGCGCGGCGCAGGCGCTGCGCGAGAAAGGGCTGGTTGGCAAACTCACCGTGATCGGCACCACCTCGCCGAAAGAGAGCGCCGCCTTCCTGAAAGATGGCTCCATTACCGAATCGATCCTCTGGAGCCCGGGCGAAGCCTCTTACGCCATGGCCTACGTCGCCAAACTGGTGCTGGACGGCAAAAAGGATCAGATCAAGCAGGGGCTGGAAATACCGGGGCTGGGCACGCCGAACATCAACGGACAGAACATCATTTTTGATAAGCCGCTGACGGTCACTAAAGAGAATGTCGGGCAGTATAACTTCTGACATCGCGCCTCCTCCTCCCGCTGGCGGGAGGAGGATAAGGGGGAGCATCATGCAATTTCTTGCCGTCGATAAGGTGACGAAAAAGTTTGGCGGCGTCACCGCGCTCAATAACGTCAGTTTTGATATCAACGAGGGCGAAGTTCACGGCTTGGTAGGCGAAAACGGCTGCGGCAAATCGACACTGATGAAAATCATTGCCGGGGTGCTGGAGCGGGATCGCGGCACGCTCACCATCAAAAACCAGCCGATGCAGCGCTACAGCGCCATCGAAGCGGTAAAGCAGGGAATCGGCATTATCTATCAGGATCTGTCGCTGTTTCCCAACCTGACGGTGCTGGAAAATATTTATATCAGCCAGATGCTGAACGAGAAAAAGCCGCTGGTGCGCGCCAGCGCCTACCGGGACAGAGTAGAGCGGATTATCGACCAGCTCGGCATCCGTCTCGATCTCAGCGCCACCGTGGATGAGCTGCCGATCGCCAAACAGCAGCTGGTGGCGATCGCCAGAGCGCTGGTCAACGAGTCAAAGCTGATCATTCTTGATGAGCCGACTACCGCCCTGACGCGCAGCGAAATCAATAACCTATTCACTATTCTTCGCCATCTGAAAAGCCAGGGCATCGCCTTTATTTTTATCAGCCACAAGCTCAACGAGCTGCTGGAGATCTGCGATCGCGTCACCGTGATGCGCGACGGCAAGGTAATCGACTGCCAGCCTACGGCGCAGCTGACCAGCGCCGATATCGAGGCGATGATGCTGGGCTACGCCCTGACCTATGAAGCGCGCGCCTCCTGCGCCACCGATGAGGTGCTGCTCAGCGTGCGCAACCTGACCAAGCGCAACAGCTTTCAGGATATCAGCTTCGATCTGCATAAGGGCGAAGTGCTGGGCATCGCCGGGCTGCTCGGTGCCGGGCGCACCGAGCTGGCGATGGCGCTGTTCGGCGTCGAACCGGCGCAGAGCGGCGAGGTTTACCTGAACGGCCGATCGGTCAGGCTGAACAGCATCAACGACGCGGTAAAACAGGGCATCGCCTATGTGCCGGAAGATCGGCTGGCGCAGGGGCTGGTGATGGAGCAGAGCATCGCCGCTAACGCCGCGATCTGCACCCTCGATCACTATCTCTCGCCGCTGCGCCTGCTGAACGGCAGCAAAATGCGCGACACCGTAGAGGGGCTGCTGAAAGGGATGCAGGTGAAATATGGCAGTCAGGATCAGCCGATCCGCATGCTTTCCGGCGGCAATCAGCAGAAGGTGGTGCTGGCGAAGTGGCTGGCGATGAAGCCGCAGGTGTTTATTCTCGACAGCCCGACGGTGGGCATCGACGTCGGCGCGAAAAGCTACATCTACCAGACGGTGAAGGCCAAGGCGCAGGAGGGGATGGGAATCATCTTCATCTCTGACGAGCTGCCGGAGCTGCTGGCGAACTGCGATCGCATCATAATGATGCGCCGCGGCAGGCTGGGTAAAAGCTGGCTGACCGATGAGATCGATAACGATGCGCTGCAACACCAACTTGAGCTGTGAGGCCTGCCTGAGGAGGCTGCCATGGATTTCATGAAATACCTGAAGGCCAGGGAGACGCTGCTGCTGGTGCTGATCGTCGTGCTGTCGATCGTCATCACCAGCATCAACCCCACCTTTATGACCTTCGATAACCTTACCGGCCTGCTGAAGTCCTGGACGGTGCTGGGGATCTTCGCGCTCGGCGTGCTGCTGGTGCTACTGTCGGGCGGCTTCGACGTCTCATTTACCGCCATCGCTCAGGTGGTGCAGTACGTGGTGGTGTTCTGGTTTTTGCAGGCGGGGCTGGACAATATCTGGCTGGCGATACTGTGCAGCCTGATGCTGGGCGCGCTGATGGGGCTGCTGAACGGCGTCATCATCTATTACTTTAAGATCACCGCCATTATCGTCACTATCGCCACCAACAGCCTGTTTTACGGCGCGCTCTATGTGGTGACGCAGGGGGATCTGATCTATGACATTCCTCCTTCGCTGCTGAGCCTGGCGGAGATCAAAATCTTTCCGCTGCAGGCGGCGAACGGCGCCTGGTACGGCCTGAGCCTGATTACCTGCCTCTGGTTCCTGCTGGCGATTTTCCTTCATCTGTTTCTCAAACACACCGTGTTGGGGCGCAGCATCTATGCCGTGGGCGGCAACCCGCTGTCGGCGGAGCGCGTCGGCTTCAACCTGCGGCGCACCACGCTGTTTATCTACACCTTCGTCGGCGCGATTTCCGGCTTCGCCAGCATTATCCAGGTCTCCATCGTCCAGACGGTGATCCCAAACTCGATCGTCGGCTCGGAATTACAGGTCATCGCCGCCGTGGTGCTGGGCGGCGCCTCCGTAACCGGCGGACGCGGCAGCGTGCCGGGCACCCTGCTCGGCGTGCTGCTGTTCGCCATTCTCAGCAACAGCCTGACGCTGCTGAAAGTCTCCCCTTATTACTACAACGTGTTTACCGGGCTGGTGATCCTGTTCAGCGTGGTGCTTAACGCGCTGCAACTGCTGCGTCAGAAACGGGCGCAGGTAAGGGTCGTGGTGGAACAATGAGGAGCAAAACCGTGAAAACCTACACGCCTGCGCGCCTGCGGCTGACCGCCGTGGTGGTGGAGAACCTGTCGCTCTACCTGGTATTGATCGGCGTCTTCGTGCTGATGTTCGCGCTGAACGGCGAGAAGTTTATCCGCAGCCAGAACCTGATTTCGATGGCCTATCAGCTGCCGATCGTCGGGCTGCTGGCGATCGGCATGATGATCTCGATGCTCTCCGGCGGCATTAACCTCTCGATTATCGCCACCGCCAACCTGAACGGCATTATTATCGCGCTCTGTCTGCAACAGTTTTCGGCGCAGGGGATGAAGCTGGCTGGCCCGGAACTGGTGCTGCTGGCGGTGGTGTTGGGATTCCTGACCTGCGTGCTGGTGGGCGTGGTGAACGGGCTGCTGATCTCGCTGCTGAAGATCCCCGATATTTTGGTGACGCTAGGCACCATGACGCTGATCGCCGGGCTGAACGTAGTATTCACCAAGGGCTATACGCTCTCCGGTTTTCCCGACAGCCTGCTTAACATCGGCAACGGCGCCAGCTTCGGCGTGCCCAACGCGCTGATCCTGTTTATCGTCGCCAGCGTTGTCGCGTCGGTGATCCTCAATAAAACGCGCTTCGGCTTCAGCCTCTATATGATGGGGTCCAACCCCACGGCGGCGCAGTACGCCAACGTCAATCTGGTGAAGATTACTGTAATGCAGTACATCTTCTCCTCCATTTTTGCCGCGCTCACTTCGCTGGTGATGGTGGGGCAGCTTAACTCGGTAAAGGCCAGCTACGCGGATTCCTACCTGCTGGTGGCGGTACTGGCTGCCTTTCTCGGCAAGGTCAGCCCGTTCGGCGGCTTTGGCCGCGTCTCCGGCGTGGTGCTGGCGGTCATCATCTTACAGATGATCTCCAGCGGACTTAACCTGCTGCGCCTCGATCCCTTTACCATCACCGCCACCTGGGGAGCGATCATTATCGGCATCGTGGTGTTCCGCGGGATCTTTTCACAGCTGAAGGCGCGTCTTGCCAGCAGGAGGAACGCATCATGATGATCGGCATCGATTTAGGCGGCACCAAAACCGAAGTTATCGCCCTTGACGATCAGGGCGCAGAGCTTTTCCGTCACCGCGTCAGCACCCCTAAAAACGATTACCACGGCACGCTGCGGACCATCGCCGATCTGGTGGCGTTGGCCGAGCGGGAGACGGGCCAGCGTGGCAGCGTCGGCGTCGGCATTCCGGGAACGGTGTCCGGGCTGACGCAGCGGGTAAAAAACGCTAACTCGGTATGGCTGAACGGACAGCCGCTGCATCAGGATCTGGCGATCCTGCTGGGACGGCCGATCGCGGTGGCGAACGACGCCAACTGCCTCGCCATCTCCGAAGCGGCCGACGGCGCGGGCGCGGGCTTTAAGGTGGTGTTCGCGGTGATTATCGGCACCGGCTGCGGCGGCGGCCTTGCCGTCAACAGCGGCGTTTACAGCGGCGACAACGGCGTCTGCGGCGAGTGGGGGCACAATCCTTTGCCTTGGCCGGACGCGGAAGAGCAACGGTTTGCCGATGAGGTGCCCTGCTACTGCGGCAAGCGCGGCTGCAATGAGCTGTTCATCTCCGGCACCGGCTTTGAAACCACCTTTAAACGGCTGGGCGGCGAGGCGCTGAAGGGGCGCGATATCATGGCGCTGGCGGATCGCGGCGACGGCAGGGCGCAGCAGGCGCTGGAGCAGTACGAACGGCGTCTGGCGAAGGCGCTGGCAGGGGTGGTGAATATTCTCGATCCCGGTATTATCGTGCTGGGCGGCGGAATGAGCAACGTCAGCCGCCTCTATCAAACGCTGCCTGCGCTGCTGCCGAAATGGGTGTTTGGCGGCGAGTGCGATACGCCGATTCGCCAGGCGATACACGGCGATTCCAGCGGCGTGCGCGGCGCCGCCTGGCTGCCGCGCCTGCAGCTGTAGCGGGCGTAAGGGAAAAACGGCAGGCCGGGCGCTGTCGGCTTTCCGCCGCTGCGCCGGTCTGGTTTATTGCGCACTTTCAGGGCTATCTGCTTTTGGGCCGGCGCCTGGTTTGCGATAACCGCTTCTGACCTGTGCGCCGCCCTGAGCGCGCAGGGCTGGCTGGCGACGAAATGACAGATTCAGCGCCGGAGTTTTTTAAGCTCCGGTTTTGTCAGGCCGGTAATTTCCATGACAAATTCAGGTGACATGCCTTTGCGCAGCAGCGCCTGGGCGATTTCTCTTTGAGCCTCAGCGCGCCCTTCCTCTTTCAGCCTTTCTGCAATCGTCATAAACACCTCTCTGTGTTGCGGCAACTGACGCGCCAGCGTCTGTAAAAACATTTTTGGCTGGGCGCTGTCACTATTCTGCATTATCCAATGCATTAATGCGTCACGCTGTTCCGACGTATTGTATTCCGCTGCTATAAGCTTCACCAGCGGGTCCGTTAACTCCGCCAGATCGCGCTTTTGAATATGCTTGAACATCAGCTCCAGTATAGCCATAGCCCGATGCTGCATGATGATGTCGTCCGCCATCGCGCCCACATCGATCAACGGGAACGCGTTGCTGTAAAGCTGACGCGCCAGATCCGGCTCGCTGAACAGATCCAGCCAGTTCAACGCACAGGGCCAGGGCGAGGCGCGGCCATGGCAAAACAGCAGCGGGATCACCAGCGGCAGTTGCGCTGCATGGTTGCTATGGCGTAGCGCATCAGGCGGAAAGCCATATGTTTATCCGCGCTGCTTTGATGCTCAATCAGTGTATAAACATAACTATCGCCCCGCGCGGTTTTCAGCGAATAAAGCACATTGGCGAAATAGGGCCGTAAATCTTCTTCAATAAACGAGCCGGACTCCAGCCGGAGCGTATTAAGGTCGCACACCTCCAGCAGCGCGGGCGGCAGATAAAAGGAGAGAAAATCCCGTGCGGTGGCTGGATGGGTAAGAAAGGTTTTAAACAGCCCGTCATGAGGAACGGGCGAGTAGTGGGTTTCCATTTTCATCCCTGACGTGAAAATAAGCGGAAGCACCCTATCACAGCAGGAACGAGCAAACATTAGCCGAACCGGTTACATGCTCGACTATTTTCCAGTTAACCTGATGAATAAATTAAAAATAATTTTTTTGGTTTGATATCCGTAGCGTTGCAGCTTTTAATTCTGTAGCCAAACGGATGCTTAAGAAGGCTGTCAATTTAACGGAGGAGTATTAATGGATGCTTTACCGCTTAAGATAAGGGGAGTGCGGATTGGCCCGGCGTTAATAATAATCATGCCCGGCATAAACGACGTTTCAGCTGATATAAATGCAAGCGGTTAATAAAGATAAAGTGCCGATGCTGGTTTACATCGGCACATTGCTGATTTTACTGGCGGCTCTGCGTCATGTCCGCAGCGCTATCAGGAGATAAAGTTTTTACCCTGCTTCAGCACGACGTTACAGGCTTTGGTCTTCAGCTTTTCGCCTAATTGAGTATTGCCCAGGCTTTGCAGGTTAAGCTGCTGGCCGTTGCCGGTGTTCAGCAAACCTGAAATACCCTGCTGGTAGTCAGTTTTCTGTTCCTGCGCGGCGGTGGTATTCAGGCCCAGCTTGCTCAGTACCTGGTCCTTCACCGACTGCACATTGTTTTTCACCACGTTATGCTGGACGCAATACTGCATCACGCCCGCCGCGTTAGTCATGCTGGAGGAGCTGACCGCTTTATCGCCGCCGTTCAGCAGACCGGTCAGCGAAGAGAGCGACATGCCGCCGTTCTGTTGCGCGCCGCCCGCCGTAGCGGTGTTGTTTTGCTGGCTCAACTGCGATGCCGCGCTGCTCAACTGATCCTGCCAGCTTGCCGCTGATGCGCTGCCCGCCGCCAGAGCTGCCGCCATTCCCCATCCCCAAATCATGCGTTGCGTTATTTTATTCATCTCAACCTCGGTTATTTCTATCTCGATCATTGTCAGCCTTGCTTAAGAGAAGTCTGGTTAGATAAAGTTCCTGCACGGCTTTAGTTTAGAAGGGCTTTGAGATTATTCTGTATCGTACCCGAACGCCTTAACGATTTAATTCGGCTTCGCTTATTGGTTATCAGCGAAATATCAGCAGTTTAAGCACGATGAATAATAACTTCTTTAAGCCTGAAACATTATTTAATATTTATACACTCACAGGTAAACACTGTTTTTTCTTGTCCTGGGAAAAGTAAAGATTAACGCGGGGTTTTTGAGCGCAACCCGGCGCGCGACGGGATTCCGGGCCTGAAAATCGAGGCGAGGCACGCTGCCGTTTTCCCGCTTTTATATCATGGGTTTACCCACGATTTATGGCAAAAATAATAATGGAATTACGACCCTGAAATAACGCTTTCATGCGTACTATTCCCTTGGTTAAATATCAGCGCTTCGCTTAAAAATTTTATTATTAGCCCCTGACAAGCTGCGATTATTAGCTACCATTAATCACTGTGAAACGTACTTACGGCGAATATTTCTTTCAGCAAAAACACTGAGAAAAATATTCATTAATATAAAAAGGAAACGGGAGAAATTATGACCGGTCAGCCGGAACACAATACCGCTGCAGACGAAGTGCTCAAGCTTGCTGAAGAGCAGGTGACCTTGAGTAAGCAGGAAGTTGTGGATGACCGCGTTACCGTAACCCGTTTTACGTCAGAGCATGACGAAACGATTAATGCGTTGCTCAACAAGGAAAAAGTTGAGGTGGAGCATGTGACGAAAGCGCAGCGCGTGGAGTCAATGCCGGATATTCGGGAAGAGAACGGCGTATTAATCGTTCCGATCGTTGAAGAAGAGATTGAAATCGTTCGCAAGCTGGTGCTTAAGGAAGAGCTACACATTCGAAAGGTACAGGAGACCGTACCTTTTCAGGAGGTGGTAACACGACGTAAACAGCAGGTGAAAGTGGAGAGAAACGACGATCGGTAATTAACCATCAACAGAGAGGAATTTATCATGGCACATGAAAAAATCGTAACCCTGTTCGATTCTGCAATGCAGGCTGAAGCCGCGAAAAGAAATCTCGCAAAAGCTGGTTTTCCCGATCGGGATATTAGTTTGATTAGTGGTGATCGTTTGCAGTCCGAAGGCAAAGCGATTCGTCATCCAAGCATCTGGCAGCGTCTGTTTGGTGACACCGTTGATAAAGACCAGGCGGATGTTTTTACCAAAGCGATGGATAAAGGCGGCGTAGTGCTGACGCTGCGTACTGAAGAGAAAGATCTGGCCAGAGCGATGACCATTCTTCACTCCCATGACTCGGTAGATATGCCGGAACGCATGAAGAGCACCCTGACCGATCCGTCAGAGCGTGAGCTGATGACCGGTGAAAGAGAAGAGCCGATGGTGGGCCGCGACCGTGAGTTTGCCGGTGAAACCAACGATCGCCTTAATGAACGTTACGAAGAGCCGGTGCGTACGTCACTGACCGGCGATGAGACGGAAGATGAAATCCTGCGTCTGGCGGAAGAGCAGATTGAAGTCGGCAAACGACTGGTGAGCGAGGGTTCAACCCGCGTACGTCGTTATACCGTAACCGATCAGGTTTCTGAAGATGTGTCGCTGCATGAGCAGCATGCCGACGTATTCCGTCGCGCCATCAACGAGCCGGCCTGGCTTGGCGAGGTGGACTGGAGCGAAAAAACCGTTGAGATTGCCGAATCGCATGAGCAGCCGGTAATTAACAAAACGGCGCGCGTGAAAGAAGAGGTAGTAGTCCGTACCGATGCCAACGAGCGCACCGAAACCGTGAATGACACCGTACGTCGTCAGGAAGTGGATATCGACAAAACCACGCCGGACGTGAACGAGCGTGCGTTGTCGGCAACCGGCGCCAATACCCTTAACAGCGGCGTGAACACCTCCGCCACTGATAACGTTGCCGCGAAACCGGCAGCCGCAGCCTCAACCACAGGCGTTAACACCACGGGAAATACCACTGCCGCACCGCAAGCACGTGACGGCAACCAGAGCATGACCGACAAGGTAAGCAACAAAGTCGGCGCTGCGAAGGATAAAGTAGAAGATAAGCTGAAACAGCGTGATTACGATCATACCCACTGATCCCTGGGTTTATGAGCGGCTTTGATTCACAACGCCAAGAGGGCCAGCCGAAAGGCTGGCCCTTTTACGTTTGCAGCGAGAAGGTCTTCAGGGAATAAGAGAGATAAAAGGGCAGGGCGCAGCCTGGTAAGCCGGGATGGATAAGGAATGCGGGCAGGCGTGTTCGGCGCGTTAAGAGATAGCCGCTGGTTTTTTCATCGCTTAGCGCACAAGCCCGTCAATTGGGGTTGCGCCGCTTGCCCTTAAGGGTATAATCCTCAACGTTTTCCGCATCCCTTCCGTGCCGGAGTGGCGAAATCGGTAGACGCAGTTGATTCAAAATCAACCGTAGAAATACGTGCCGGTTCGAGTCCGGCCTTCGGCATTCAATACCTAATTTCTTATTTTTCAGAGAGTTAGATACAAAATTCTATCTCTTTTGCATGTAAGAAATGATCTAAATTCTCACCAGAAATTGCCGCTGTAGTTAGTAGTGGCAGATCAGGGAATACTATCTCATAGCGGCGTGTAGTTCCAAGCTCAAACACGTATCAGCATCCAACTTGAAGCTAATGACGTAGCCAGCGTCTCTAAATCATCCCAAAACTTTCGACTGTTACGCACTTTGCGCGGTGTTCCATGATGCCCCACGTCGTGATGACGTCGCAGGGAATAAACGAGCTAATGTTGGGATGAGGGTTACGAGTCATCAGCCAGGCGAGAAGTTTGGCACTCATCAAAACCTAACCTGGCCGGGAAAGGGTCAGGCTCTGCCGTGGTGTTCACCGAGCCATAAATGATCGGTACTCGATAAGCCACAGTCGATTGCAAAACCAGCGGTTCGCCTACGGCGCGTCCATGTATGTGCCCAACACGGCGCATAGGCAGTCTATTATTCTAAATTTACCTGTATGTAGTGTGGTACCTGTCTAGATAGGCGATTGGTCTCATGGTTCCGATGAGCGAATTAACTTGTTAAGATGCACACCATAAGCCTTAAGGCGGAGATAATGATGAAATCTGTAGAGCTATTTGCTGGCGCTGGCGGCCTCGCAATGGGGTGTAAAATCGCCGGATTTGAGCATTTGGCGGTAGTCGAATGGGATAAGTGGGCTTGCGACACTGTCCGTGAAAACCAAAGCAAAGGTAACCCACTATTAGTTGATTGGAACCTCTTCGAGGGCGATGTAAGGGAGTTCGACTGGTCATCAATCCCTAAAGGTATCGATCTACTTGCGGGCGGTCCACCTTGCCAACCATTTTCAATAGGTGGCAAACACAAAGCTAATTCGGACTCGCGAGATATGTTTCCTGCAACAGCAGAAGCAATAAGGCAAATTCGTCCTAAGGCCTTCATCGTTGAGAATGTGAAGGGGTTAACTCGAGCAACCTTTGCGAGCTATTTCCAGTACATCCAGTTGCAGCTTGAGTTTCCAGAAGTGGCCCCTCGGAATAGCGAAGACTGGAGCGAGCATTTGAAACGCTTGCAAGAAGAAAAAACCAGTGGAAAGAGCAAAGGGAAAGGGTTGACGTATAACGTACTGGCTACATTAGTCAATGCAGCAGACTATGGTATTCCACAAAAACGTGAGCGAGTATTCATTGTCGGTTTCCGCGATGATCTTGAAATTGAGTGGTCGTTCCCTAAACCGACCCATAGTTATGATGCACTTGTTTATGATCAGTGGGTTACTGGTAATTATTGGAAACGACACGGTTTAGAAATGCCAGCTGTTCCAAGCCAGATGATTAGTCGTATCGCAAAATTGCGTAAAAATCCTCCCGATACACTTCCGTGGAAAACAGTTCGAGATGCAATTGCAGATTTGCCAGATCCTGAAATAAAGGCGGCGAAGATTATCCGGAATCATACGTTTCAAGCGGGAGCGCGAATATATCCCGGTCATACGGGAAGCCCATTAGATCTGCCAGCTAAAACGCTCAAAGCAGGTGCTCATGGCGTTCCTGGTGGGGAGAACATGCTTGTTCGTGATGATGGTTCAGTACGCTATTTTACTGTGCGAGAAAGTGCCAGAATTCAAACGTTTCCCGATAGTTATCGTTTTCACGGGAGCTGGACTGAAACTATGAGACAGTTGGGTAACGCAGTGCCGGTTCACTTGGCGTATTGTGTTGCAAGCAGTGTAGCGGAAAAGCTGCTGGCCTCTGAAATTGGTAACATTCTCAAGCAGGGTGGTAATAATAAAAGGGCGTTTGCATGACAGGAAAGGTCATTCCATTTAATCCGCTCGATAAGCAAAATTTAGGTGCCAGTGTTGCTGAAGCCTTATTGAGCAAAGATGCTCATCCCATGGAGGAGTTAACCTCATTTCCAGGCGCAGGGATTTACGCGATTTATTACACTGGCGATCATCCTGCTTATCGGCAATTAGCAGAACTGAATCGTGATGGGCAATTTCGATTGCCTATCTATGTGGGTAAAGCCGTACCAGCAGGGGCAAGAATGGGGCTTACCAATCCTGATAAGGTTGGAAACGTCCTCTTTAGACGCTTAAAAGAACATGCCGAAAGTGTTCGCGCAGTGGAAAATCTTTCGATTGAAGATTTTTATTGCCGATTTTTGGTTGTTGATGACATCTGGATCCCACTAGGCGAATCTTTGGTTATTTCCCGTTTTAAACCAATCTGGAATTCGTCAATTGATGGATTTGGAAATCACGATCCAGGTAAACATCGTTACACTGGTTTACGCCCTCGATGGGATTTCATGCATCCGGGAAGAGGTTGGGCTGCGAATCTACGTGAGCGTGACGAAACACAAGAAGAATTGATCAGGGACGCACAACAGTATTTGAAAGATCTACCACTACATTTGGCTGAAACTTTCATCAAAGCTAAAGGTGATTAAGTTAACCTCGAGAAGCAAGATAAATTATAGATTAGAACGAATGTATGTGATTTTGGCGGGATCATGCTTTAGAGTGTGATCTCGTTTTTTTGAGCTTGCAATAAAATCCGTTAACATTAGTTTAGTTATGTTGGATTTACTCCTGAAGCCGCTAAAAGCATTTGGCCTACTACCGCATTCCTCATAACCATTCTTCCCGTCAGGAACGACTACAGACGCTATAGCATTCATACGTTAATAATGGGCAAATATCATTCTGCTAAACAATTAACGTTGGTTCCAATAGCCATGTTTTTGGCATTAAGTGGCTCGCTAACCCCATCTATAGGCTATCAGTCTCATTTTAAAATATCATTTATATGATTTTAAAGGGTTTTTCATGTAAGGACGAACGTTATAGGCTTCAATGCCTAGTTGCATGGTTCAGGAGGAGATAATTTAGTAAAAAAGAGGGGTATTTAACATAATGGGTGTTACGCGCCCTGCGAAATCGGCACTCATCCATAAATTAGCATGAAAGGGCTATTTTACTGACTTTTCCAACTCCAATCTATCAAATCCGCGTAACAACATTTCATTAACATTTGCTCGATCTGAGTGTTCAGTCAAATCCTGCATCAAACCTTCATTTATCACAATCTTCTTACCGCTAAAAGGCTGATCAGCACAATCAAGAAGGTGAGAGCATGCCTTGCACGAATTCACACATAAGTGATAATCATTATCATTAAATGACTGGTTGTATATACAGTGGTATTTTTAATGAAGTTTTCATAGTATTTATCAAAAATAATTTAATTATTAACATAAGAAGAGGGAAGAGAAAAGTTTGCTAAGCAATACAGCTAAGTGAGTAGAGCTTGCACAGTGTCAGTTATAATATGCCTGCTATAGCTCAGCCTTAGTGCTGCACGGCCTGGCACAAGGTTAAAGTAAATGTGAAAGTAAACTGTTTTACTTTTAAAGTTAGTTTATTGTTAGTGTGTTCTGTTATTGATCAGCTTTCTACTTGCTAATATGTGTTGAATTTCCAGTCAATAAGCCTTTAATAACTCTCTCATTAGTAAATAGTTAAAATGTCTCTTTGTTAGTTATAAAAAGTATAATTGCAGCCCACAGGCGAAGCCTTATAATGCGGGTAGGGCATAGCCAGGTTTGCCCGGCGTAGTCTCAGGTGCGCGTAGCTGTCCACCTGAAAGAGTAATCAGCCTGAAGGCTGCACTAAGTTACTCTGTGTACCGTTCACGCTGACGCTCTCTGCAGTGGGTTACTGAACTTGGTCATGTGAAAAGAGGCGATATGCTCACCTCAGAACAATACAGG
>DENB01000009.1 GCA_002359495.1 Enterobacteriaceae bacterium UBA2655 | reverse complement strand
GATGCGCTGATGATTATCCATGCGCCAAGCGCCGTGGCGCCTGCGACGGAAACGGCGGAGCGGCTTATCGACGCCATCGCCCGTCATCCGCGCGCTAAGCAGGTGACGCTATTAACCAACTGGTGCGGCGAATTCTCTTCGCTCGCCGCTCGCCGGGCTTTTACCCTGGCGGGGATTCCCACCTGGCGTACGCCGGAAGGTACGGTTACGGCATTCATGCATCAGGTGGAATACCGGCGCAATCAGAAACAGCTGCGAGAAACCCCGGCGCTGCCCGTTGGCCTGACGCAGAACAGCGCCCAGGCGCACCAGCTGCTTCAGCAGGCGCTGGCGGACGGCGTCAGTATGCTGGACACCCATGAAGTCCAGCCGGTATTGCAGGCTTACGGCTTGCCGACCTTGCCGACCTGGATCGCCAACGACAGCGCGGAAGCGGTGCACATCGCCGGGCAGATCGGCTATCCGGTGGCGCTGAAGCTGCGTTCGCCGGACGTCGCGCATAAGTCCGATGTGCATGGCGTGATGCTTTATCTACGCACCCCTGCGGAGGTGCAACAGGCCGCCGACGCGATTATCGATCGCGTCAGGCTGGCGCTGCCGCAGGCGCGAATCCAGGGCTTGCTGGTACAAAGTATGGCGAATCGCGCCGGGGCGCAGGAGCTGCGCGTGGTGGTGGAACAGGATCCGCTGTTCGGTCCGCTGATCCTGCTGGGCGAAGGTGGTATTGAATGGCAGGCCGATCAACAGGCCGCCGTCGCGCTGCCGCCGCTGAATATGACGCTGGCGCGCTATCTGGTGATTCAGGCGATAAAGAGCGGTAAGATCCGCAGCCGCAGCGCGCTTTTCCCGCTCGATATCGCCGCGCTCAGCCAGCTGCTGGTGCAGGTTTCCAACCTGATCGTCAATTGTCCCGAAATTCAGCGGCTCGATATTCATCCGCTGCTGGCGGCAGGCGATGAATTTACCCTGCTGGACGTCACCATGAGCCTTGCGCCTTTTGACGGCGATAACGAAGCGCGTCTGGCGATACGCCCATATCCGCAGCACCTTGAAGAGCAGGTGCAGTTAAAAGATGGGCAAAGTTGTCTGTTCCGCCCGATCTTGCCGGAGGATGAGCCGCTGCTGCGCGCCTTTATCGCCCGGGTGACTAAAGAAGATCTTTATTACCGTTATTTTAGCGAGATCAACGAATTCACCCATGAGGATCTGGCGAACATGACGCAGATCGATTACGACCGCGAGATGGCGATCGTTGCGGTGCGCGATCGCGAAGGCGAGCCGGAGATCATCGGCGTCACGCGCGCTATCTCCGATGCCGATAATATCGATGCGGAATTTTCCGTGCTGGTACGCTCGGATCTCAAAAGCCTCGGCCTTGGACGACGGCTGCTGGAAAAGATGATCCGCTATACGCGCGATCATGGTCTGCAACAATTAAACGGTATCACCATGCCGAACAATCGCGGCATGATAACCTTGGCGCGTAAACTGAATTTTAATGTTGATATTCAACTGGATGAAGGTATCGTCAGTCTGAATTTATCTTTTCGCGACGACATCGGCTAACCTTGTAGAGAAAGGTAAAAATCGCGCTGATTTGGCCGGTTGATGTTACAATTTAACGTTAGGACCATGATTTGATGGCAAAAGGCCATGCAATGAACAGAGAAGAAGCGCACTGTGATGTTGTCTAAATTTAAGCGCAATAAACACCAACAACACCTCGCGCAGCTGCCTAAACTGTCACAATCTGTGGCAGATATATCGACGCTTTATTCACCGGCTGAGTTTCATCAAACCCTGCTTGAGAAGATTGCCGCAGCGGAAAAACGTATCTGCATCGTGGCGCTCTATCTTGAGAATGATGACGGCGGACGCAGCATCATGAATGCGCTCTACGCCGCGAAACAGGTGCGCCCGGAGCTGGACGTCAGCATCCTGGTAGACTGGCATCGCGCGCAGCGAGGCCGGATCGGCGCGACGCGCGGCGTGACGAATGCCGACTGGTACTGCGAAATGGCGACGCAATATGCGGATATCGCCATTCCGGTTTACGGCATTCCGGTTAATACCCGCGAAGCGTTGGGCGTGCTGCATCTGAAGGGCTTAATTCTTGACGATACGCTGCTTTACAGCGGCGCCAGCCTCAACGACGTCTATCTGCATCAGCATGATAAATATCGCTACGATCGTTACCATCTGATTCGCAATGCCAGACTGACCGATACCATGTATGAGTGGATCAGCGCGAATCTGAAACAGGCCGAAGCGGTGAATCGTCTCGATCGCGCTGAGCGTCCTTCCAGTCCTGAAATTAAAAACGAGACCCGACAGTTTCGTCAGGACTTGCGCGGCTTTAACTATCAATTCGCCGGCGATGGCCATAACGAAGAGCTGACGGTAACGCCGCTGGTAGGGCTGGGCAAGCGCAGCCTGTTGAATAAAACCATCTTCCATCTGATGCCCTGCGCTGAAGAAAAGTTGACGCTCTGTACGCCTTACTTCAATCTGCCCGCGGTTCTGGTCCGTAATATTATTAACTTGCTGCGGCTGGGTAAAAAGGTGGAGATTATCGTTGGCGATAAGACAGCCAACGACTTCTATATTCCGCCCGATCAACCTTTTAAAATTATCGGCGCCCTGCCCTATCTGTATGAAATCAATCTGCGCCGTTTTCTGAGCCGTCTGCAATATTACGTTAACAACGACCAGCTGGTGGTGCGTTTATGGAAGGATGGTGATAACAGCTATCACCTGAAAGGGATGTGGGTAGACGAAGAGTGGATGCTGATTACCGGTAATAATCTTAACCCGCGCGCCTGGCGGCTCGATCTGGAAAATGCGGTGTTGATCCACGATCCGCTACAGCAGCTGGCTGAACAACGCGAAAAAGAGCTGGCGTTGATTCGCACTCATACGACGGTGGTAAAGCACTTTCGCGATCTGGAAAGCATCGCCGATTATCCTGCCAAGGTGCGAAAACTGATTCGTCGTTTGCGCCGTATTCGCATCGATCGCCTTATCAGCCGTATTCTCTGATTCAAGCCCCGCAAGGGGCTTTTTGACCTTTACGCTTAAAGCCGTATACCTTTGCCTCGTTTATGCAGCATCAACGAGACCAAAAAGGCCACGGCGCCCATCGCCGAAACGTACCAGAAGAAGCTGCTTTCCATGCCCAGCTTTTTCATTAGCAGCGCGACGTACTCTGCCGAACCGCCGAATAGCGCATTGGCGACTGCGTAAGAAAGCCCAACGCCCAGCGCCCGAACCTCAGGAGGAAACATCTCCGCCTTCAGGATCCCGCTGATAGCGGTATAGAAGCTGGTGATAAGTAAGGCCAGCATAGTTAGGCTAAAAGTGAACCACAAACTATCAGTAGTTTGTATCAAAGTCAGAATGGGTACGGTACAAATTGCCGCGCCAGCGCCGAATATTAACATCGATCCTCGTCGGCCAATTTTATCGGATAACGCGCCAATCAACGGCTGAATCAGCATAAAAACAAATAAAGCGGCGGTCATTAAACCGCTTGCCGTTTTTGCATCTATCCCGGCGCTGTTAACCAGATATTTCTGCATATAGGTGGTGAAGGTATAGAAGCTGAGCGATCCGCCTGCGGTAAAACCTAACACCATTAAAAAGGCGCGGGTGTGATTGCGTAACAGGCCGAAGATATTTCCTGCATCCCGGTGCTCGCGGCTGCGTTTCTCTGAGGTCTCATTCAGCGAACGACGCAGCCAGAGCGCAACGACAGCCAGGAGCGCGCCCAGGAAAAATGGAATACGCCAGCCCCAGCTTCTTAACGCTTCCTCGCTGAGGATCTGTTGCAGGATAACCACCGTCAACACTGCCAGAAGCTGCCCGCCGATTAACGTCACGTACTGGAAAGAGGCATAGAAGCCTTTGCGGCCTTCCAGTGCGACTTCGCTCATATAGGTTGCGCTGGTGCCATATTCCCCGCCGACAGATAACCCCTGAAACATCCGCGCCAGCAAGAGTGAAACGGGCGCAGCGACGCCAATGCTGGCGTAACCGGGTAAACAGGCAATAACCAGCGAGCCGAAACACATCATGCAGACAGAGATTAACATGGAGTTCTTTCGGCCATGTTTATCCGCGATATAACCAAACAGCCAGCCGCCGCAGGGCCGCATCAGAAAGCCGGCGGCAAATATGCCAGCCGTTTGCAGCAGTTGCGTCGTGCTGTCGCCGCGCGGAAAGAAGACATGGGCGAAATAGAGCGAAAAAAAGGAGTAGACGTAAAAATCGAACCATTCGACCAGGTTTCCGGACGAGGCGCCAACTATGGCCCAGATGCGTTTTTTACTCGCGACCGGCGTCTCCGGCCTGGTTTTATTGCCGGAATCCAGCGTATCTGACATACCTGACCTCTTTGATGCGTGTTGATAAACAGCATTAAAAAGTTCAGTAAAGCAGTTGCAGTAACAATACGGAAAATAACCTGAGGGAGCAGAGAAGTAAAATGTGAAGCGGAGCGGTTTTTAGCGTAAGGATAACGGATTATTTTGCAAGCTTGCCGCTTAGCTTAAATGGAGGTTCGATCGTTTAAATGTTTAAATGTTTAAACAGGCACGTATCGCCTATCTGCGCGATCGGCAGACGTGAAA
>DENB01000041.1:73857-94939 GCA_002359495.1 Enterobacteriaceae bacterium UBA2655 | reverse complement strand
GGCTGCGGCGCGCCTAAAAAGCCGCTGCTGCGTACCGGCGCGCCGATATTGTCGCCGCTTTGCAGCGTGCTGTTATCAACCGGATGGGTATCCGCTTCGGCAGAAGGCGCCGCCTCGCCGCCCGTCATCGTCATGCCGCCGCTGAGATCGGGGCGCGCAGGCAATGCATAGCTCTGTTTCGCGACGCGCGTGCCAATGGTGCCGGGACCGGAGAGCGAGCCATCGGGCGCGACCGCGATATAATCGAGGCGCACGCGCGTATTGTTGGAGATGTTCAGACGATCCCCGGCGGCGCGGGAGAGATCGATAATGCGGCCCGGCACATAGGGACCACGGTCATTAACGCGCACCACGATCTGACGCCCGTTGGCCAGGTTGGTGACGCGCACATAGCTCGGCAGCGGCAATGTCGGATGCGCGGCGCTCAGGGCGTCAGGATCGAAAGCTTCGCCGGTGGCGGTGCGTTTTCCCTGCGCCTCGTCGCCGTACCAGCCAGCCAGGCCCACTTCGCTGTAGTTGGCCGGATTTTTAATGATGCGGTAGGTCTTGCCGTTGACGCTGTAATCCTGGCTGGTGTTAGGATCGACAGCTTCGTAACGCGGTTCTACGCCGGGAATTTCCACCACGGGTCCGTTATACGCCGGTTGCGGCGGAGCCGTATACTGCTGCTGTTCCGGCGCGCTACATGCCGCCAGTAACAGTGTCGCCAATCCAACGCCAAGCCAGTCCTTACGCATGAGTGCAGCCTCTTAAACGCTTTTTGATAACATTTTTCGATGAGTATGGATCGACATCACGATGCCGAATCCGGCCATTAACACGATCAGCGCGGAGCCGCCATAGCTTACCAGCGGCAAAGGCACGCCGACCACCGGTAAGATACCACTAACCATGCCGATGTTAACGAAAACATAAACGAATAAAATCAGCATTAAACCGCCGGCCATAACGCGGCCAAAGGTGGTTTGCGCCCGCGCGGCGATAATCAATCCGCGCATAATCAGCAGCAGATAGAGCACCAGCAGGATCAATACCCCGACCAGTCCCAGCTCCTCGGCCAGCACCGCGAAAATAAAGTCGGTGTGGCGCTCGGGCAAAAACTCCAGCTGCGACTGCGTGCCGTGCAGCCAGCCTTTGCCGCGCAGGCCGCCGGAACCGATGGCGATTTTCGACTGAATAATGTGATAGCCGGCGCCCAGCGGATCGCTCTCGGGATCGAGCAGCATCATGACGCGGTCGCGCTGGTAGTCATGCATCAGAAAGAACCAGAGAACCGGAATAAAGGCGGCCACCAGCACCACGGCGACGCCGATCAGCTTCCAGCTCATGCCAGAGAGAAACAGCACGAACAGCCCGGAAGCGGCGATCAGAATGGCGGTGCCCAGATCCGGCTGCGCCGCCACCAGCAGCGTCGGCACGAAAATCAGCACCAGCGCAATGCCGGTGTTTTTCAACGTCGGCGGGCAGACGTCGCGGTTGATAAAGCGCGCGACCATCAGCGGCACGGCGATTTTCGCAATCTCCGAAGGCTGGAAGCGCACCACGCCGAGATCGAGCCAGCGCTGCGCCCCCTTACTGATATGGCCGAAGGCGTCAACGGCGACCAGCAGAATGACGCAAAAGATATAGAGATAGGGCGCCCAGCTTTCATAGACGCGGGGCGGTACCTGCGCCATGACGATCATGATCACCAGACCCATCAGAATCTGGCCGATCTTACGCTCCATCATGCCGGGATCTTGTCCGCTGGCGCTCCAGATGACGATGGCGCTATAGGTCAGCAGGCCGAGGATCACCATTAAAAACAGGGGATCGATATGGATACGCGTCCAGATCGACTTTTTTTGCGGATTATCGCTCATGGACATCGTTATTCACCTTCGTAGCCGGGCGGCGTCGGCGCCGCTTCCGGCAATACCGTATTGTTATCGCCTAACATAATGTGGTCCAGGATCTGGCGCATCACGGTGCCGACCGCCGGGCCGGCGCCGCCGTTTTCCAGAATCATGGTGACGGCTACGCGCGGCTTGTCATAAGGCGCGAAGGCGGTCATTAATTTATGGTCGCGCAGGCGTTCGGCGATTTTGTGCGCGTTATAGGTTTCGTTCTCTTTCAAACCGAATACCTGAGCGGTACCGGATTTCGCCGCGATTTTATAAGGCGCGTCCGCAAAGCTCTTATGCGCGGTGCCGTTCGCCCGGTTGGCGACGCCATACATGCCGTCTTTCGCCAGTTCCCAGTAGCCGGAGTGGATATCGCCGATCGGCGCGTCGGGCGGCTGACGGAAGGGCGTCATGGCGTTTCCTTCGCGCGTGGCGCGCAGCAGATGCGGCACCTTCACTACGCCGTCGTTGATCAGGATCATCAGCGCCTTGTTCATCTGTACCGGCGTGGCGGTCCAGTAGCCCTGGCCGATGCCCACCGGTATGGTATCGCCCTGATACCAGGGTTTTTTGAAGCGCTTCATTTTCCAGTCGCGCGTCGGCATGTTGCCCGGGCTCTCCTGCGGCAGATCGATGCCGGTGCGATGGCCGTAGCCGAATTTATTCATCCACTCGGCCAGACGATCGATCCCCATGTCATAGGCGACCTGGTAGAAGAAGGTGTCGGCGGACTCCTCCAGCGAACGGGTCACGTTAAGGCGGCCATGCCCCCATTTTTTCCAGTCGCGGTAACGCTTTTCCGAGCCGGGCAGCTGCCACCAGCCGGGATCGAACAGGCTGGTGTTGCGGGTAATCACGCCCGCGCTCAGCGCGGAAACGGCGACATAGGGCTTCACCGTCGAGGCGGGCGGATAGGAGGCCTGAATGGCGCGGTTATAGAGCGGACGGTTCTCGTCGGTCAGCAGCGCCTTATAGTCTTTGCTGGTGATACCGTCGACGAACAGATTGGGATCGTAGCTCGGCGTAGAGACCAGCGCGAGAATTTCGCCGGTGCGCGGATCGCTCACCACTACCGCCGCGCGACTGCCCGCCAGCAGCGTTTCGATATATTGCTGCAGCTTGAGATCGATGGTGAGCCAGATATCCCGTCCGGCCTGCGGCGACTGTTCGTGCAGCTGACGGATCACCCGGCCGCGGTTGTTGACCTCGACCTCTTCGTAGCCGGTTTTGCCGTGCAGCACGTCCTCATAGTAACTTTCGATGCCCAGCTTGCCGATGTCGTGCGTCGCCGCGTAGTTAGGCCATTTGCCCTCTTTATCCAGCCGCGCGACGTCGCGATCGTTGATTTTCGAAACGTAGCCCACCACGTGGGTCAGCGTCGGGCCGTAAGGGTAGTAACGGCGCTGATAGCCTTTTACCTCGACGCCGGGAAAGCGATACTGATTGACGGCGAAGCGCGCCACCTGCACGTCGTTCAGGCCGGTTTTCAGCGGAATAGAGGTGAAGCGTCGCGAACGCTTGCGCTCTTTCTCGAAGGCGACGAGGTCGTCATCGCTGAGGTCGAGCACCGGGCGCAGATCCTGCAGCGTTTTTTGCAGATCGTCCACCTTCTCCGGCACCAGCTCCGCCTGATAAATCGTGCGGTTTAGCGCCAGCGGCGTACCGTTGCGGTCATAAATGATGCCGCGACTGGGCGCAACCGGCACCAGCTTGATGCGGTTTTCATTGGAACGGGTGCTGTAATCTTCAAAGCGCAAAATTTGCAGGTGGTAAAGGTTTACCACCAGCACGCAGGAGAGCAGAAAAATGCCGACGAAAGCGACAAGCGCCCGACGGACAAAAAGTTTCTGTTCGGCGCTGTAATCGCGAAAGGCGTTGCTTTGTAATTTCATCCGCAGCTTGTTAAGTCGGGGGTGACCTTATCGGTTATTCACGATGATAAGGATGATTGGCCGTTATGCTCCATGCACGATAAAGGCTTTCCGCCACCAGCACGCGCACCAGCGGGTGGGGCAGCGTCAGGGCGGAAAGCGACCAGCTCTGCTCCGCCGCCGCCTTGCAGGCGGGCGCCAGCCCTTCCGGGCCGCCGATCAGCAGACTGACGTCGCGACCATCCTGTTTCCAGCGCTCAAGCTGGTGCGCCAGCTGCGGGGTTTCCCACGGATGGCCAGGAATATCGAGAGTGACGATACGATTGCCTTTTCCTGTCGCTGCCAACATCGCTTCGCCTTCCTTCTCCAGAATGCGTTTGATGTCGGCATTTTTACCGCGTTTGCCGGCCTGAACTTCGGTCAACTCCAGCGGCATATCTTTAGGAAAGCGGCGCAGGTATTCCATAAAACCGGTTTGTACCCAGTCGGGCATTTTCGTGCCGACGGCAACAAGCTGCAGTTTCACGCATTAACCCCAGAGCTTTTCCAGTTCGTAGAGCTGGCGGCTCTCTTCCTGCATAACATGCACAATCACTTCGCCAAGGTCGACCACGACCCAGTCGGCGATACTTTTACCTTCTACGCCCAGCGGCGCCAGGCCGGCGGCGCGCGACTCCTGAACCACATGGTCGGCGATCGACGCCACGTGACGCGTGGAGGTGCCGGTGCAGATAATCATACAGTCGGTAATGCTGGATTTGCCCTGTACATCGAGGCTAACGATGTCTTGGCCTTTAAGATCGTCGATTTTATCGATAACGAACTCTTGGAGTCTTTTACCTTGCAAAAGGTTCCCCCTTGAAAACAGGTAATGGCGGGCTGGCTGTAAGCCCGGATGACGCAGCCGAAAATGAAGCGGCGTAGTATAGCACGCCTCGATCAGTCGCGATATAAGCCAAAACGGTCGATATAGTCAATCACCTTTTGCGGCAGCAGATCGTCACAGGCGATGCCCTGATGGCGGCGTCGGCGGATCTCCGTCGCCGATATATTATACAGCGGCGTCTCCGCCAGCCAGATATAGCCCGCAGGATACTGATGCAGAGATTGCGGATCCCGGGCGAGATGATGCTCAAGCCAGCGCTGCATCTCCGGCGTCTCCATCTGCGTCGCGTAGCCCGGACGCTTGCACACCAGCAGATGACAGAGCGACAGCAGCTCTTGCCAGCGATGCCATTTCGCCAGCGTCAACAGCGAATCCTGGCCGATGATAAAACCCAGCGGCTGCTGCGCGCCGCGCTCGGCTCGCAGCGCTTCCAGCGTACTGACCGTCCAGGACGGGGTATCGCGCGCCAGCTCGCGCCGATCGATATCGAACAGCGGACGATCGGCGATGGCGCATTGCAGCATCGCCACGCGCTGCGCCGGCGTCGCTTCCGGCTGCGGCCGATGCGGCGGGACGTTATTGGGCAGCAGCGTCACCTTTTTTAATTCCACCTGGGCCGCCAGCGCCTCGACCGGACGCAGATGACCATAGTGCACCGGATCGAAGGTGCCGCCGAACAGCGCGTAGAGTTCAGGCATCGGCGAAGCTCGCAGGAAAATTGCGAGTGGAGAGCAGCAGCGACAGGGCTTCCAGCTGCGGCCAGACGGATTGGCCGTAATCCTGCTTCAGCGTCAGCTCAATGGTCGTCAGCAGATGAAGCGCGCGCTGAAGACGCGCGCCGTCCAGACGCTGCAGGGCATCAGTAAACAGCGCCCGACGGTTTTGCCAGATGCGCTGCTGATCCATCAACGTCCGCAACGGCTGTTGCTGCTGCTGACGTTGCAGATGCAGCAGCGTCATTAAATCGCGCTGCAGCGTGCGTAGCAGGATCACCGCCTCGCTCTCCTCTTTCGCCAGCTGGCGTAAGATGTGCAGCGCGCGTTTGCTTTTGCCCGCCAGCAGCGCATCGACCCAATGATAAGGGGTGAAATGCGCGGCGTCGCTGACTGCGGCTTCGACGCGCGGCAGCGTGAGCTTGCCGTCGGGCCAGAGCAGCGAAAGCCGCTCCAGCGCCTGCGCCAGCGCCAGCAGGTTGCCTTCATAGCAGTAGCAGAGCAGTTGAACCGCAGCATCGTCGATGTTCAGCTGCATCGCTTTCGCCCGGCTCACGACCCAGCGCGGCAGCTGAGCATGTTCCGGCGTGGCGCAGGGCACCAGCACCGCATGCGCGCCCAGCGCCTTGAACCATGCGCTGTTCTCCTGGGCTTTAGTCAGTTTCGCCGTGCGCAGGATCAGCAGAATGTCGTTATGCAGCAGACCGGCAAGCTTGACCAGCTGTTCCGCCATCGCCGCCGTCGGGCCGTTTTCCGGGAAAGTCAGCGTCAGCGTCTGGCGCAGCGTAAACAGGCTGAGCGACTGGCACTGGGTAAACAGGCTATCCCAATCCGTCTGCGCATCCAGCGTCACGCTGAAATGCTCCTCGAAACCCTGTTTGCCCGCCGCCGTTCGGATCAGATCCTGACTCTCCTGCAACAGCAGCGGCTCGTTGCCGCTGAGCAAATAACAAGCGCGCAGCCCCCCACGGAGCTGCGCGCTGAGTTGCTCAGGATAGATCCTGATCATTGCAGGCTGGTAGCGGAAGACGAGGGCGTTTCGGGCGCTTCAGCACCCGGCGCCGGTATGTCCGACTGCGGTAACGTATCCTTGTTGCTCGCCACGGCGGCATGTACGGTCAGCAGCTTGCGCACCAGCTGATCGGCCGCGCGCTCGCGCATCTCCTGCATGATCATATCCTGCTCGGCATCCTTCGCCAGCGCCGCGTTCGGGTTATCGAAGAAGGAACGATAAACCGTGGTGCTGATGGGGTAGAGCCCTTTACCCGGCAGCAACACCTGCGCGGTGACGGTCATCACCAGCTGATATTCCGCCGTCGTGCCGCTGATAAAGACCGAGGCGGTATCGCGACCGGACATTTCTCCGCCTAAACGCAGCGTCGGCAGATCGGCGCGTTTCGCTTTGGAGTCGCTGACGATCTGAATATTATTCAGACGCAGCTGCTGGCGCACGGTGCGCGCCAGCGGACCGTACGGATCGCCGCTGGTGAAGATCATGGTTCTCAGTTCCTTCGGCACCTGCGTGGTGCCGCGCGGATGAAAGCCGCAACCGGCGGTGATCAACAGCGCCAGCATGACAAACAGCCTGATAATCGGTTGTCGCACAGTTCCTCCTGAACTTAACCTACGACCAGGTTAAGCAGTTTGCCCGGTACATAAATCACTTTACGAATAGTGACGCCATCAAGGTATTTCGCCACCAGATGTTCCTGCGCGGCGCGCGCCTGCACCTGCTCCTGGGTGGCGTCGGGCGCAACGGTAATTTTGCCGCGCACTTTGCCGTTGACCTGCACGACCACCAGCAGCGAATCTTCCACCATCGCCGCTTCATCGGCGACCGGCCAGCTGGCGTCGTCGATAGTGCCTTCGCCGCCCAGCGCCTGCCACAGCACATAGCTGGCGTGCGGGGTGTAAGGATAGAGCAGACGCGTGACCGCCAGCAGCGCTTCCTGCATCAGCGCGCGATCCTGCTTGCTCTCCTGCGGCGCGCGGGCCAGCTTGTTCATCAGCTCCATAATCGCGGCGATGGCGGTGTTAAAGGTCTGACGACGACCGATATCGTCCGACACCTTAGCGATGGTTTTATGCAGATCGCGACGCAGCGCTTTTTGATCGGCGTTCAGCGTCGCCACATCCAGCGCCACGGTCGGCCCTTTGGCGGTATGGTCATAGGCCAGCTTCCAGACGCGCTTCAGGAAGCGGTTTGCGCCTTCGACGCCGGACTCCTGCCACTCCAGCGTCATATCCGCCGGCGAGGCGAACATCATAAACAGACGCACGGTATCGGCGCCGTAACGCTCCACCATCAGCTGCGGGTCGATGCCGTTGTTTTTCGACTTCGACATTTTGCTCATGCCGGCGTAAACCAGCTCATGCCCGGCGGCGTCGGTCGCCTTCAGGATGCGGCCTTTCTCGTCGCGCTCGACGGTAACGTCTACCGGCGAGACCCAGTTGCGCTCGCCGTTGGCGCCGAGGTAGTAAAAGGCGTCGGCCAGCACCATGCCTTGGCAGAGCAGACGTTTCGCCGGTTCGTCCGAATTTACCAGCCCGGCGTCGCGCAGCAGCTTATGGAAGAAACGGAAGTACATCAGGTGCATGATGGCGTGTTCGATGCCGCCGACATACTGATCCACCGGCAGCCAGTAATTAGCCGCTGCGGGAGCGAGCATGCCTTCATTGTAGTCGGCGCAGGTGTAGCGAGCGTAGTACCAGGAGGACTCCATAAAGGTGTCGAAGGTGTCGGTTTCACGCAGCGCAGGCTGACCGTTCACCGTGGTTTGCGCCCAGGTGGGATCGGCTTTTATCGGGCTGGTGATGCCGTCCATGACCACGTCTTCCGGCAGGATCACCGGCAACTGATCTTCCGGCGTCGGCATCACGGTGCCATCTTCCAGCGTCACCATCGGAATCGGCGCGCCCCAGTAACGCTGACGGGAAACGCCCCAGTCGCGCAGGCGGTAGTTGACCTTGCGTACGCCGACGCCTTTGTCCGCCAGCGCCTGCGCAATGGCGTTGAAGCCCGCTTCATGGCTCAGGCCGTTAAAGTCGCCGGAATTGAACAGCGCGCCTTTATCGGTCATGGCGGCGGCGCTGACGTCCGGCTCGCTGCCGTCCAGGTTCAGCACCACCGGCTTGATCGGCAGGTCGTATTTGGTGGCGAATTCCCAGTCGCGCTGATCGTGGCCCGGAACGGCCATCACGGCGCCGGTGCCATATTCCATCAGCACGAAGTTAGCGACCCAGACCGGAATTTTTTCGCCGGTCAGCGGATGAAGCGCGAACAGGCCGGTGGCCATGCCTTTCTTCTCCATCGTCGCCATATCCGCTTCCGCGACCTTGGTATTGCGGCATTCCGCAATAAAGTCCGCCAGCACCGGGTTGTTGACCGAAGCCTGGATAGCCAGCGGGTGGCCCGCCGCCACGCCAATATATGTCGCGCCCATAAAGGTGTCAGGGCGGGTAGTGTAAACGGTGACTTTCTCTTCGCTGTCGGCCACGTCGAAAGTGATCTCGACGCCTTCAGAGCGGCCGATCCAGTTGCGCTGCATGGTTTTGACCTGCTCAGGCCAGTCTTCCAGCTTGTCGAGATCGTTCAGCAGCTCTTCCGCATAGTCGGTGATTTTAATAAACCACTGCGGGATCTCTTTACGCTCGACTTTCGTGTCGCAGCGCCAGCAGCAGCCGTCGATCACCTGCTCGTTCGCCAGCACGGTCTGGTCGTTCGGGCACCAGTTCACCGCCGAGGTCTTTTTGTAGACCAGGCCTTTTTCATAGAGTTTGGTGAAGAACCACTGTTCCCAGCGATAGTAGTCCGGCTTGCAGGTCGCCAGTTCGCGGCTCCAGTCATAGCCGAAACCCAGCAGTTTCAGCTGGTTCTTCATATATTCGATATTGTCGTAGGTCCAGGGTGCCGGAGCGGTGTTGTTTTTCACCGCCGCGCCTTCCGCCGGCAGACCAAACGCATCCCAGCCGATCGGCTGCAGCACGTTTTTACCCAGCATACGCTGGTAGCGGGCAATCACATCGCCAATGGTGTAGTTACGAACGTGGCCCATATGTAGGCGGCCAGAAGGATAGGGCAGCATAGAGAGGCAGTAATATTTTTCTTTGCCTTCCTGCTCAGTCACTTTAAACGTTTCGTTCTCGTGCCAGTGTTGCTGGACGTGGGATTCTATCTCTTCCGGGCGGTATTGCTCTTGCATGGCAGCCTGTGGTCCTTTGTAAATAGCGCGAAGCTTAAACACTTAATTTTCGATCCGCATAGCATACCCATAAGGCCGCATATCAACAACACTTCACGCCGGTGCAACCGCGATTTATCCCGATTGCAGGATGGGCGCGCTCCGTTTTGTTATTCGGTCTTTTCTCAGCCAGGCAAAAGCCATAAGCGGTCTAAACTTAATTAACGCGACGAGAGCTGAAAGGAGAACAAAATGAATAAAGTGGCGCAGGTATATCGGGAGTCTGTCGCTTCGCTAACGGAACGCATCAGTCGGGGCGATCGCGATATCGACGCCTTGTTGACGGAAACGCGTGCGCGTTTGTTACAGCGCGGCGATCTGACCCCGGGCGAGGTGGAAGAGGTACTGCTTGCCGTACGGCGAGACGTAGGCGAGTTCGCGCGCAGCTATGGCGAAAAGAGCGACGCCTCGGACGACTCGCTGTTTATGCGCATCATCCGTGAAAGCTTGTGGAAAGAGCTGGCGGATATCACGGACAAAAGCCAGCTGGAGTGGCGGGAGATTTTTCAGGATCTGCATCACCACGGCGTCTATCACAGCGGCGAAGTGGTCGGGCTGGGCAATCTGGTGTGTGAAAACTGCCGCTTCGAGCGCGCCATTTACACGCCGGAAACGCTTTCACGCTGCCCGGAATGCGGTCACGATCAGTTTCAGCGCCAGCCATTCGAGCCGTAAGCGACAGCGGGCGACAACGTCGCCCGCCAGCGTTTAGTGCAGGATTTTCGCGAGGAACTCTTTTGCGCGGTCAGACTGCGGGTTATCGAAAAATTCGTCTTTGCGTCGGTCTTCGATGATCCTGCCTTCGTCCATAAAGATGACGCGGTTCGCCACCTTGCGCGCAAAGCCCATTTCGTGCGTTACCACCATCATGGTCATACCTTCCTGCGCCAGCTCCACCATAACGTCCAGCACTTCGTTGATCATTTCCGGGTCGAGCGCGGAAGTCGGTTCGTCAAACAGCATGGCGACCGGATCCATGCAGAGCGCGCGGGCGATGGCGACGCGCTGTTGCTGTCCGCCGGAGAGCTGGCCGGGGTATTTGTGCGCATGGGCGGAAAGCCCTACGCGCGCCAGCAGCTTCAGACCCTTTTCCCGGGCGGCGGCTTTGTCGCGCTTCAGCACCTTAACCTGCGCCAGCGTAAGGTTCTCAACGATGCTCAGATGCGGAAACAGTTCGAAGTGCTGGAAAACCATGCCGACCTTGCTGCGCAGCTGGGCGAGATTGGTTTTTTTATCCGTGACTTCTGTGCCGTTGACGATAATGCTGCCTTGCTGGATCGGCTCCAGCCCGTTAACGGTTTTGATCAGCGTGGAT
This sequence comes from Enterobacteriaceae bacterium UBA2655, assembly GCA_002359495.1. Lineage (GTDB taxonomy): Bacteria > Pseudomonadota > Gammaproteobacteria > Enterobacterales > Enterobacteriaceae > Pantoea > Pantoea superficialis. The sequence continues at coordinate 84,030 of DENB01000041.1, read as the reverse complement.
TTACCGGAGCCGGACGGGCCGCACACCACCACTACTTCGCCGGTTTTCACTTCGGTCGTGCAGTCGGTCAGCACCTGAAAGTGACCATACCACTTAGAAACGTTTTTCAGGTTAATCATTTATACCGTCCTTCTTCTTTTAAGATAGCTGACCAACAGCGAAGCGCTCAGGCTGATCACGAAGTAGACCAGACCGGCAAAGAGAATCATTTCAACCTGGGTGCCGTCGCGTTCGCCGATGGACGAGGCGGTGCGGAAGAAATCCGCCAGGCTGAGAACATAAACCAGCGACGTATCCTGAAATAGCACGATGCCCTGCGTCAGCAGCAGCGGCACCATGGCGCGGAACGCCTGCGGCAGGATGATCAGTTTCATCGACTGCCAGTGCGTCATCCCCAGCGCCAGCGCTGCATTGCCCTGACCGCGCGAAATGCTCAGGATACCGGCGCGGATAATTTCCGAATAGTAGGCAGCTTCGAACAGGGCGAAAGCGACCATCGCCGAAATCAGACGAATATCGGTTTTAGGCGAGAGGCCCAGCACTTGCTGCAGGAAGCTCGGCACCACCAGGTAAAACCAGAGCAGCACCATCACCAGCGGCACGGAGCGGAACAGGTTGACGTAAAGTTTGGCGAACCAGCTGATCGGCTTAAAGCTCGACAGGCGCATCACCGCTAGCAAGGTTCCCCAGAGGATGCCGAACACCACAGCGGTAACGGTGATCTTCAGGGTAATCACCATGCCGTTCATCAGGTAGGGCAGGCTGGGAGGAATAGAACTCCAGTCGAAATCGTACATTATTTACCTCCCATGCTGCCCGGCAGACGCACTTTGCGCTCCACCAGACTCATGATCAGCATGATCACCAGGTTAATGGCGATATAGGCCAGCGTAATGGCGGTAAAGGATTCATAGGCGTGGGCGGAATAGTCGAGCAGCTTGCCCGCCTGCGCCGCCATATCCACCAAGCCAATCGTCGAGGCGATGGCGGAATTCTTTACCAGGTTAAGCATTTCCGACGTCATCGGCGGAACGATGACGCGATAACAGTTCGGCAGCAGCACGTAACGATAGGTTTGCGCCAGCGTCAGGCCCATCGCCAGTCCGGCGTTTTTTTGCCCGCGCGGCAGCGACTGAATCGCGGCGCGCACCTGTTCGCAAACGCGGGCGGCGGTAAACAGGCCGAGACAGATCATCGAAGAGAAAAAGAACTGGATATTTGGATCCAGTTCGGCTTTATACCACATGCCCAGATCTTCCCCCACCAGTTCCGGCGCGACCAGATACCAGAAAAAGAACTGCACAATCAGCGGAATGTTGCGGAACAGTTCCACGTAGCAGGTGCCGATCGTCGCCAGCAGGCGATTGGGCAGGGTACGCAGAATGCCGAAAAAGGACCCGACGAAGAAGGCGATAATCCAGGCGCAGAAGGAGACGGCGATCGTCACCTGAAAACCAGACCACAGCCAGCCGAGATAGGTGGTGTTACCGAACGGGGCCTGTTCGAGAAAAATGCCCCAGTTCCAATCGATACCCATAACAAACTCCGGTAAAAAAGGGTAGCTTAGCTACCCTGAAGATTGATGAGAGGCCTCTTGTTCCTGCGGCAGGGGAACGACCTGTCGCAGTCTGTCTGTCCGGGCCTCTGTTCAACAATCGAGAGGGCAGCCGAACCGCCCTTGTTTTCTTTTTTAATTCAGTGCCTTGTCATTCGGCGACGCGAACAACGCCTTCATATCCTGAGAAAGCTCAAAGTTCATATTCAGGTTTTTCGGCGGAATCGGTTGTTTGAACCACTTATCAAACCATTTCGCCGCCTCGCCCGAGGTCTGCGCTTTGGCGATCGTCTCATCCATCAGCTGCTTGAACTGCGGATCGTCTTTACGCAGCATACAGCCGTAGGCTTCTTTCGACTGCGGCGTGCCCACGATTTCCCAGTTATCCGGTTTCTTCGCTTTAGCGCGTTCGCCCGCCAGCAGCGCGTCATCCATCATAAAGGCGACGGCGCGGCCGGTTTCCAGCGTACGGAAGGAGTCGCCGTGATCCTTGGCGCTGATGATACGCATTTCCATTTTCTTCTCGTCATTCAGCTTGTTGAGCAGAATTTCCGAGGTGGTGCCGGAGGTGACGACCACCGTTTTGCCTTTCAGATCGCTGAAATCTTTAATCGGGCTGCCTTTTTTCACCAGCAAACGCGTGCCGATGACAAACACCGTGTCGGAGAACGCCGCCTGTTTCTGACGCTCGACGTTGTTGGTGGTGGAGCCGCATTCAAAATCGTAGGTGCCGTTCTGCAACAGCGGAATACGGTTTTGTGAAGTAATCGGGATCATTTTTACCTGAAGATTAGGCTTGTTCAGTTTTGCCTTGATCGCCGCAACAATCGCATTGGAGTAGTCTTGTGAATAACCCACTACTTTCTGCTGGTTATCATAATAAGAAAAGGGAACTGATGATTCACGGTGCCCGACGACGATCACGCCATTGTCGCTGATCTTCTTCAGGGTGCCGCTGAGATCTTCCGCCTGGGCCGCTCCCACTGCTGTGCTCATCAGCAGAAGAGATAATGCCACTTTGCGTATCTGCATGTTCCAACTCCTTCGTATCGATGTGGCGCAGAATAAAAATTGCGCTGACTGTGATGTTGTGTGTATTTCCTGCTGCTTTTCTTGTTATCCCAGCGCGCAACTGCGCTCAGAATAGGCTTTAACATAGCGGAATGTTAACGCAATGAAACAAAAAAGTTTCTTTTTTGCGAGGTGCGCCGCACCAAAAGAAGGCAAATTTTCCTCTATGCGCTATAAGAGTGCGCATGCCTGCTTGGCCGTGGTGCACAGTAAACCCGAATTACGTGACAATCGCGTTATAATGGTGAAGCCACTGAAATGGTTAGCAATCATCATGCCAGAATAAGAATTTGCTGATTTTTTTAACAAGGATGTGAAACGGGCGGGGCGGAAAAGCGAAAGCGGCGAAGCCTGAGCTTCGCCGTTGAGAAGAATATTAATCGTCCTGACGTCGTCTGAGCAAGGCGACGCCGCCAGCCAGCAGCGTCAGTATCCAGACCGGCCAGAGTCCGGCGCGGGCATAAGGGGTTTCACCCGTGGTCGGCGTTACCCTGGTCGCCAGCACGCCCTGCGTAAACTGCGGTAAAATGTGTTGCGTTTCGCCGTTGGCGTCCACCACGGCAGTCACCCCGTTGTTGGTGCTGCGCAACAGCGGACGGCCTAACTCCAGCGCGCGCATCCGCGCCATCTGAAAGTGCTGCCACGGGCCGATAGAGTGGCCGAACCAGGCGTCGTTAGAGACCGTCAGCAGGAAATTGGTATCGGGACGGAAGTTCGCCCGCACCTGCTCGCCCAGCACGATCTCGTAACAGATGGCGGTCGTCAGGTTGTAGCCCGCCACTCTCAGCTGCGGCTGAATATAGTCGCCGCGGCTGAAAGAGGACATCGGCAGATCGAAAAAGGGCGCCAGCGGACGCAGCAGATTTTCCAGCGGGACGAATTCGCCGAACGGCACCAGATGATTTTTCTGGTAGCGATTACGGCTCAGATAGCTGTAAGGCCGATCGCCGCCCAGTACGATAACCGTGTTGTAATCGTGGTAGTGATTCTGCTCCAGACGCGAATCGACGATGCCGGTTATCAGGCCGCTGCCGCGCGCGCGCAACTCCGCATCCAGCGACCGCAGAAACGGCTGCTGGTTGCTTTCCAGATCGGTAATCGCCGATTCCGGCCAGATAATAATCGGCGCTCTGCCGATCCAGGGCTGACTCAGCGCGTTATAGGTGCGCAGCGTATTCAGCAGCTGCTGCGGATCCCATTTCATTGACTGCGGAATGTTGCCCTGTACCATCGCCACTTCAACGCTGCGCTGCGGCAAAGGCTGATACCAGCTGATATAGCGCAGCGGCCAGGGCAGCAGCAGCAGCAGAGCGCCGACCACCGCGGCGGCAGGGCGACGCTTCGCCACGGCCCAGCAGAGCAGGCCGGCGATCGCCATCAGTAGGAAGGTCAGGGTTTCCACGCCCGCCAGCGGCGCCAGCCCTTTTAACGGGCCGTCGATCTGGCTGTAGCCGAATTGCAGCCAGGGAAAACCGGTCAGGATCCAGCCGCGCAGAAATTCGCTGATCTGCCAGAGCGCCGGCGCGGCGAGCGCGAGGCGCCAGAGCGTGGCGCGCGGCCAGAAGCGGGTCAGCACGGCGGCGAACAGCGCCGGGTAGATGGCGAGGTAAGCCGCCAGCAGAATGACCAAAAACACGTTAACCGGGCCGGGCATGCCGCCGAAGGTGGCAATGCTGACATAAACCCAGTTAACGCCGCTGCCGAACAGGCCGAAGCCCCAGACAAAGCCGATGCCAGCCGCCTGAAGCGCGCTGCGGTTCAGGGTCAGCAGTTGCAGGCCGCAGAGCGCAATGAGCGCCGCCGGCCAAAAATCATAGGGAGAAAACGCCAGGGTGCCAGACGCACCCGTCAATAAAGCCAGCAGCAAGCGTACCCGCTGCCGCTGGCAAAGAGAGGCCAGTGCCATAAACTTATTCGTCATCGAGTTGAGGTTGCGGCGAATTTTCCGGGATTTTTACATGGATCTGGATGATGCGGCGGCTGTCGGCCATCGCGACTTTGAACTGGTAGCCTTCAATTTCGATGCTTTCGCCGCGCGCGGGCAGATGGCCGAAACCTTGCATGACCAGACCACCCAGCGTATCCACCTCTTCATCGCTGAAGTGGGTATTGAAAACCTCATTGAAATCTTCGATCGGCGTCAGCGCGCGTACGGTATAGGCGTGGCGGCTGAGCTGACGAATATCGCGATCTTCCTCTTCGTCGTACTCATCTTCGATTTCGCCGACGATCAGCTCAAGGATATCTTCAATGGTAACCAGGCCCGAAACGCCGCCAAACTCATCGATCACGATAGCCATATGATAGCGCTGAGAACGGAACTCTTTGAGCATGCGGTCGACGCGTTTGCTCTCCGGCACCACTACCGCAGGGCGCAGCACCTTTTCGATGCTGAACGGCTCGGCTTCGCTGCTCATAAACGGCAGCAAGTCCTTCGCCATAAGAATGCCTTCGACGTGATCCCGGTCTTCGCTGATCACCGGAAAGCGGGAGTGGGCGGATTCGATAATGACATCGAGACACTCGTCCAAGCTCTGGTTGCGCTTCAGGGTAATCATCTGCGAACGCGGGATCATGATGTCGCGTACCCGCTGGTCCGCGATATCCATGACGCCTTCAAGCATGTCGCGGGTATCCTGGTCGATAAGTTCTTTCTGTTCAGAATCGCGGATCAGCTCCAGCAGCTCATCACGGTTTTGTGGTTCGCCGTGAAAAAGCTGGTTGATAAGCAGGGAAAAAAATCCCTTTTTACTACTGGGAGCATCGCTGTTTTGAGAATGGTCGTCGCTCATGGCGTTTTTTTTCAGATCTCTCTGGTGTGGATAACGGGCGCTGTCGGCACCGCGCCGACAGCAGGTAAACCTGAGCGCCGGGCTCAGGCCTCTTCTTTCTCCGAAATGTACGGATCGGGATAACCAAGAGCAAGCATTATCTCGGTCTCGATCGTTTCCATCTCTTCGGCTTCGTCGTCTTCGATATGGTCATAGCCGAGCAGATGCAGCGTGCCGTGCACGACCATATGCGCCCAGTGCGCCTCCAGGGTTTTCCCTTGTTCGGCAGCCTCTTGCTCCACGACCTGTCGGCAGATGATCAGATCGCCCAGCAGCGGCAATTCGATGCCGGGCGGCGCTTCGAAGGGAAAAGAGAGCACGTTGGTCGGCTTGTCTTTGCTGCGATAAGTCAGATTAAGCTCATGGCTTTCCGCCTCATCCACCAGACGAATCGTGACTTCGCTCTCCGGCTGAAACGGCGTAACGGCCGCTTCCAGCCAGCGGCGGAATGCCGCTTCGTCAGGCAGGCCCGCGCTGTTTTCACAGGCCTGTTGCAGATCCAGGATTACGTCGCTCATTGACTTACCTGCGTATCCGTTCCTGCCGCCGCGGCCTGCGCCGCTAACGCTTCCTGTTTACGCTCCGCCGCCAGCCGATCGCGACGTTTCTGGTCCGCGTCCTCCCAAGCCTCATAGGCGCTGACGATGCGCGCCACCACCGGATGACGCACCACGTCCTCGGTATGGAAGAAATTGAAGCTCAGCTCTTCAACCTCGCTCAGCACCTCGATCGCATGGCGCAGACCGGACTTGGTGTTGCGTGGCAGGTCGATCTGGGTTACGTCGCCGGTAATCACCGCTTTGGAGTTAAAGCCAATACGGGTCAGAAACATCTTCATCTGTTCGATGGTGGTGTTCTGGCTTTCATCAAGAATGATAAAGGCGTCGTTGAGCGTACGGCCGCGCATATACGCCAGCGGCGCGACTTCGATAACGTTGCGCTCCATCAGCTTTTCCACGCGCTCGAAGCCCAGCATCTCAAACAATGCGTCATACAGCGGGCGCAGATAGGGATCGACCTTCTGGCTCAGATCGCCTGGCAGAAAGCCGAGTTTTTCACCCGCTTCCACCGCCGGACGCGTCAGCAGAATGCGGCGAATCTCCTGGCGCTCCAGCGCATCCACCGCGGCGGCGACCGCCAGATAGGTTTTTCCGGTGCCGGCAGGGCCGACGCCGAAGGTAATATCGTGATCGAGGATGTTGGCGATGTACTGCGCCTGGTTCGGCGTGCGCGGCTTAATCACGCCGCGTTTGGTCTTGATATTGACCGCTTTACCGTACTCCGGCACGCTCTCGGCAGTTTGCTCCAGCACGCGGCTCTCTTTGATCGCCAAGTGGATCTGATCCGGTTCGATATCGGGAATGTTGCCGCGCATCGGCGCGGTATCGACGTACAGCGTACGCAGAATATTTGCCGCCGCCTCGACGCACAGAGAGCGGCCGGAGAGTTTAAACACGTTATCGAGACGGTTGATCTCGATGCCCAGTCGACGTTCGAGCTGCTTTATATTGTCATCAAACGGACCGCACAGGCTCATCAGCCGGCGGTTATCTGCCGGTTCAAGGACGATTTCACGAGTTTCAATATTCAAACTAATCCTTTGGGTCACTCAGGGCCAGTTGGGAAAAAGGTCTTACGCGCCGTTACGCTGAACGCGTGATGCCATAACGGAAGTATTTATGTCGTCATGCCCGGGCGCAAGCTTGAAAGAAGATATTTGGGCGGCACTGTCAGAAACCAAGTGCAACGGGATGAAAACAGCGGCGACGCCGGTTGCGACGCCGCTGAGGGGAAGGGAGATCAAGGCTGGAAAGTACCCACGCCGATGTCGTTCTCTTTCCGGGTGCGGGCGATAACGGAAGCGGGCGTTTCCACCACGCGCAGGCCCATCTCGTCTTCGCTGCGCACCACTTTGCCGCGCAGCGAGTTAGCGTAGACGTCGACGATTTCCACATCGACGAACTTACCGATCATCGCCGGCGAGCCTTCGAAGTTCACCACGCGGTTGTTTTCGGTACGGCCGGAGAGTTCCATCACGTTTTTACGCGAGGTGCCTTCCACCAGAATGCGCTGTACGCTGCCCAGCATGCGGCGACTCCAGGCCATCGCCTGCTGGTTGATGCGGTCCTGCAGGATATAAAGACGCTGTTTTTTCTCCTCTTCGGAGACGTCGTCCGGCAGGTCGGCCGCCGGCGTACCCGGGCGCGCCGAGTAGATAAAGCTAAAGCTCATGTCGAAATTGACGTCGGCGATCAGCTTCATCGTCTGCTCGAAATCCTGCTGGGTTTCGCCAGGGAAGCCGATGATGAAATCAGAGCTGATTTGGATATCCGGGCGCGCCGCCCGCAGCTTACGAATAATAGCCTTGTATTCCAGCGCGGTGTGGGCGCGCTTCATCAGCGTCAGAATGCGGTCGGCGCCGCTCTGTACCGGCAGGTGCAGGAAGCTGACCAGCTCCGGCGTATCGCGGTAAACCTCGATAATATCGTCGGTAAATTCGATCGGGTGGCTGGTGGTGAAGCGAATGCGATCGATGCCGTCGATCGCTGCCACCAGACGCAGCAGTTCGGCGAAGGTACAGACGCCGCCGTCGAAGGTTTCGCCGCGGTAAGCGTTAACGTTCTGGCCCAACAGGTTGACTTCGCGTACGCCCTGCGCTGCCAGCTGCGCGATTTCCAGCAGGATGTCGTCGCTGGGACGGCTCACCTCTTCGCCGCGCGTATAGGGCACCACGCAGAAAGTACAATATTTGTTGCAGCCTTCCATGATGGAAACAAAGGCGGTCGGCCCTTCGGCGCGCGGTTCCGGCAGTCGGTCGAATTTCTCGATTTCCGGGAAGCTGATATCCACTACCGGGCTTTTATTACCGCGCACGCTGTTGATCATCTCCGGCAGACGGTGCAGCGTCTGCGGACCGAACACGATATCGACATAGCTGGCACGCTGACGAATATGATCCCCCTCCTGCGATGCCACGCAGCCGCCCACGCCGATAATTAAATCGGGGTTACGCTCCTTCAGCGTTTTCCAGCGGCCCAGCTGGTGAAAGACCTTTTCCTGCGCCTTTTCGCGGATGGAACAGGTGTTGAGCAGCAGAATGTCCGCCTCGTCGGCTTCCTCTGTCAGGGTATAGCCGTGCGTGCTGTTCAGCAGGTCAGCCATCTTCGATGAATCGTATTCATTCATCTGACAGCCCCAGGTTTTGATATGCAGTTTTTTCGTCATCGAACTAGCCATTGATTCAGTGCAAAGAAGTGCAGGGCGCGTATTGTAATGCTTTGCTGCTGTTGTGACCAGTATAAGGGCTTTTCTGATTGTGCCGTAATTTTCCGGTACACTTTAGCGCATCCGTTGCTTTCCTGATTAAGGGAGAGAACAAGAGGGAAATAAAGATGCAGGATAACCATTTTGATGTCGTGATCGTGGGCGGCGGCATGGTTGGCGCTGCGCTGGCTTGCGGGCTGGCGGAGCATCGTTTTCGCGTGGCGGTGATTGAGCGCGCCGAGCCTGCGCCTTTCGACGCGCAAAGCGAGCCGGACGTGCGTATCTCCGCCATCGGCACCGCCTCGGTCGATCTGCTTAAACAGCTGGACGTCTGGTCTTCGGTGCAGGTGATGCGCTGCGCGCCTTACCGCAAGCTGGAAACCTGGGAGTGGCAAACGGCGCATGTGACCTTTGACGCCGCCTCGCTGGGTCTGCCCGAGCTGGGCTTTATGGTGGAGAATGCGGTTCTGCAGCGGGCGCTCTGGGAGAAGATGCAGCAGTGCGACATAACGCTGCTCTGCCCGGCGACGCTGGAAAATTTGCAGCAGCATAACGGCGGCTGGACCCTGACGTTGTCAGGCGGCGAAAAACTGATGGCGAGGCTGGTAGTCGGCGCCGATGGGGCGAATTCCCAGGTGCGTCAGCTGGCGGGCATCGGCATTCACGGCTGGAACTATACGCAATCCTGCCTGCTGATCGGCGTGGAGTGCGAGCACCCGGCGGGCGACTCGACCTGGCAGCAGTTTACGCCCGACGGCCCGCGCGCCTTTCTGCCGCTTTTCGGTCGTCAGGCCTCGCTGGTCTGGTATGACAAACCTTCGCGCATCCGCCAACTGCAGTCGCTGCCACTGCCGCAGCTGGAAAAAGAGATCGCCGCGCATTTTCCCGCGCGGCTGGGGCGCTTCGAGGCGAAGCGGGCCGCCGCCTTCCCGCTGGTGCGGCGACATGCCACGCGCTACGTCCTGCCGGGACTGGCGCTGGTGGGCGATGCGGCGCACACCATCAATCCGCTGGCGGGGCAGGGGGTCAATCTCGGCTATCGCGACGTCGATGCGCTGATGGATACGCTGATCGCGGCGCGCGCCAATGCCGAAGAGTGGTGCGCGGAGCGCGTGCTGCTGCGTTATCAGCGCCAGCGTCAGCGGGACAATATGATGATGCAGAGCGGGATGGATCTCTTCTACTTCGCCTTCAGCAATCGTCTGCCGCCGCTGAAGGTGCTGCGCAATCTGGGGCTGATGGCGGCGGAGCGCGCCGGCATACTCAAACGTCAGGTGCTGCGCTACGCGCTGGGACTATAAACAAGGGCGGCCGCAAGGCTGCCCGAGTCTGGCGGAAACGCAAAAACGACAAAGCCCGCAGAAGCGGGCTTTGTTATGCAATTTGGCTGGGGTGCAGGGATTCGAACCCCGGAATGCCGGAATCAGAATCCGGTGCCTTACCGCTTGGCGA
>DENB01000041.1:53475-73654 GCA_002359495.1 Enterobacteriaceae bacterium UBA2655 | reverse complement strand
AAGATGGTGGCTACGACGGGAATCGAACCTGTGACCCCAGCATTATGAGTGCTGTGCTCTAACCAGCTGAGCTACGTAGCCATCTTTTTTCGCGTTACCTTATCGGGCGTTGCGGGGCGCATTATGCGGAGTTGACCTGGCAGCGTCAACAAGTTTTTTTTCGAATTTCGCCTTAACGCGCGCGTTTGTCTGGCTTGTAACCAGGCTGATGATTTATTCGGCAATTTCTGATCGCAACTGCAGCAACGGCAAAAAAAATGGACCCCGCAGGGTCCATTAAACTTTTCTATTCGTTCACGATTACTTGTAGGCGGACTGATGCACGCCGACGGCGCGACCGGAAGGATCGTCCATCGATTTGAACGCTTCGTCCCATTCAATCGCTTTGGCGGAGGAGCAGGCGACGGAAGGACCGCCCGGCACGCACTCCGCCGCGCTTGGCAGCGGGAACAGCTCTTCGAAAATTTCACGATAGAGATACGCTTCTTTCGATCCCGGCGTGTTATACGGGAAACGGAAGTGAGCGGTAGCCAGCTGCTGATCGCTGACCTGCTGCGCCGCCACCTCTTTCAGCGTATCGATCCAGCTATAGCCGACCCCGTCGGAGAACTGCTCTTTCTGGCGCCACGCTACGCTTTCCGGCAGGTAAGAAGAGAAGCACTCGCGCAGGATATGTTTCTCCATTTTGCCGTTGCCGCCGCACATTTTGTCTTCCGGGTTGATGCTCATGGCGACATCAAGGAATTTCTTGTCGAGGAAGGGCACACGCGCTTCCACGCCCCAGGCGGACATCGCTTTGTTGGCGCGCGCGCAGTCATACATATGCAGCGCCAGCAATTTGCGCACGTTCTCTTCATGAAACTCTTTGGCGTTGGGCGCCTTATGGAAATAGAGGTAGCCGCCGAAGACTTCATCCGCGCCTTCGCCGGAGAGCACCATTTTAATACCCATCGCTTTGATCTTGCGCGACATTAAGTACATTGGCGTCGAAGCGCGAATAGTGGTCACGTCGTAAGTTTCGATGTGATAAATCACGTCGCGAATCGCATCCAGCCCTTCCTGCACGGTAAAGTGGATTTCGTGATGCACGGTGCCCAGATGATCGGCGACCGCCTTGGCCGCTTTCAGATCCGGCGAACCCTCAAGGCCAACGGCGAAAGAGTGCAGCTGCGGCCACCAAGCCTCGCTTTTATCCTGATCCTCGACGCGTTTCGCCGCAAAACGTTTGGTGACGGCGGAGATGATCGACGAGTCCAGGCCGCCGGAGAGCAGCACGCCATAGGGCACGTCCGACATCAGATGGCTCTTCACCGACTCTTCTAGCGCGTTTTTCAGCGCCGCCGCGTCAGTCACGTTGTGCTCGACGTTTTTATACTCCATCCAGTCACGCTGCCAGTAGCGACGAATTTCGCCGTCGGTACTGGAGAGGTAGCTACCCGGCGGGAATTCTTTAATGGTGCGGCAAACCGGCACCAGCGCCTTCATCTCGGAAGCGACAAATAGGTTGCCGTGTTCGTCGTTGCCCATATAAAGCGGAATGATGCCGATATGGTCGCGACCGATTAAATAAGTGTTTTTTACGCGATCGTAGAGAATAAAGGCGAACATGCCCTGCAGATCGTCGAGGAAATCAGCGCCTTTTTCCTGATACAGCGCCAGAATCACTTCGCAATCGGAGCCGGTTTGAAACTGATAACGGTCGCTCAGCTCGGCGCGCAGCGCCTGATGGTTATAGATTTCACCGTTAACGGCCAGCACGTGAGTATGGTCGGCGTTATAGAGCGGCTGGGCGCCGTTGTTGACGTCAACAATCGACAGGCGCTCATGCGCGAGGATCGCATGATCGTCGGCATAGACGCCTGACCAGTCCGGCCCGCGATGGCGCATCAGACGGGAAGATTCCAGCGCTTTTTTGCGCAGCTCAGCCGGATCGCTTTTCAGGTCCAGCACACCAAAAATTGAACACATAACCTACTCCTGGCACACCTTGCAGTAATGTTGATTCTACGTTTGTCTGGCAGCTTGTCGCTGCGTCATGCATAAGAAAATGCGCTATTTCATGCCTGTTGTGCAAGCGGATTCGTGTTTTTCTGATAAAAATATTGTTGCCTGCCGCTTAAAATTGAACAATTATCAATATAACGGCTTTTTTATTGATGAATCGATAATGAAAAAGCCATTCAGGATAAAATTTGAACAGAGCGGGCAGGGCGCAGCGCAGATAAACCAGGCATCCAGGGGAAGCGAATGATGAAATACCGCACAGGAGCGCGGTATGGGCGATAAGTTTTGCTGATGAGAGAAAAGAAGAGGCGACGCCGGGCGTCGCTTACTCTTCCAGCAGATGTTGCAGCAGAATGCCGTTCAGCATCGCGCGTTTGGCCAGCGCGAAGGCGCCGATGGCGGAGCGGTGATCCAGTTCTGAGCGCACCACCGGAAGGTTTTTGCGAAACGCTTTCAGCGCCTGCGTATTGATACAGCCCTCAATCGCTGGCAGCAGCACCTTTTCCGCATCGGTAATTTCACCGGCAATCACCACTTTTTGCGGATTGAACAGGTTAATCGCAATGGCGATAGCTTTGCCGAGATAACGTCCGACATATTCGATGACTTCGCAGGCCAGCGCATCGCCATGGTTAGCCGCTTTGCAGATTTGCGTCATCTGACAATCATTCAGCGTAAGGCTGCTGGGATAACCCTGATTCAGCAGATGGCGTACGCGGTTCTCGATGGCGCCGTTGGCGGCGATAGTTTCCAGACAGCCGAAATTACCGCAGTGGCAGCGTTCGCCAAGCGGATCGACCTGAATATGGCCGATCTCACCTACGTTGCCGTTGCTGCCGAGAAAAATATGGCCGTTGGCGATAATGCCGGCGCCAGTGCCGCGATGCAGACGCACCAGAATAGAGTCCGCGCAGTCGCGGCTTGCACCGAAATAGTGCTCGGCAAGGGCCAAGCTGCGAATATCGTGGCCGACGAAGCTGGTTACTTTAAAGCGGCTTTGCAAATGAGCCACCAGCGGCCAATGAGCAACATGAATATGCGGCATATAACGAATGATGCCGTTGATCGGATCGACCAGGCCAGGCAGGATCACCGCAATGGCGATCAGTTCGCGCAGCTTGCGCTGATGACTCTCCATAAAGGCGGCGATTGCGTTGAACAGCGCACTTTCCAGCGTCTCCTGCGTTCGCTCCGGCAGCGGATAATCCTCCTGCGCCAGCGATTTTCCGCTCAGGTCGAACAGGGTCAGGGTGGCGTCATTACGGCCGAGACGCACGCCGATGGTATGGAAGCCGCGCGTTTCCGTTACGATGGAGATGGCGCGGCGTCCGCCGGTGGACGCCTGTTGGTCCACCTCTTTGATTAAACCGCGCTCAATCAGTTGACGGGTAATTTTGGTTACGCTGGCGGGGGCAAGCTGGCTCAGTTCGGCGATCTGAATGCGCGAAATGGGGCCTTGCTGATCGATCAGCCGGTAAACGGCTGCGCTGTTGAGTTGCTTGACAAGATCGACATTTCCAATTTGTGTCTGGCCGCCAGTGGTCATTCAATGCTTACTCGCTGAGGACGTCCTCTCCATTGACGAACGTCTTAATGATTCGATAATCGCGGGTAAAGACAGTCAGGTTTGCGACTTTTCCTACTTCGACAGAGCCTAACTGTTTTTCCACGCCCATTGCCCGGGCCGGATAAAGCGTCGCCATACGCAAAGCTTCGTCCAGCGCAATGCCAACCTGTTCGACGCTGTTTTGCACCGCCTCGATCATAGTCAACGCTGAACCGCTAAGCGTTCCGTTCTCGTCAACACATAGCCCGTCGCGATAGTATATTGTTTTTCCGGCAAAAATGAATCGGTCGATGGCTGCGCCCGCCGGAGCGGTGGCGTCGGTTACCAGCACCAGCTTATCGCCTTTGATGCGTTTCGCATTGCGCACGTTAGCGTAATGGACGTGTAAGCCATCTGCAATAATGCCGCAGTATACATTAGGCGAATCGAATAGCGCACCGATAAGACCTGGCTCACGCCCTGCAAAAGCGGGCATCGCATTATAGAGGTGCGTCGCGAAGCTGACGCCCGCCTGGAAGCCCGCTTTCGCCTCTTCCAGCGTGGCGTTGGAGTGGCCGGCTGAAATGACAATGCCCGCTTCGGTCAGGCGGCGAATAATGGCACCGTCGACATTTTCCGGCGCCAGGGTGATTTTAGCGATCGCGTCGGCGTTATCGCAGAGGAAATCGACCAGTGCGGGATCGGGTTTGCGGATCAGATCGGGATTGTGCGTGCCCTTTTTGACTTTATTCAGCCAGGGGCCTTCCAGGTGCAAGCCCAGCGCCTGATGAGCGTGCTGAGCCAGGTAAGCGCGCATGGTTTCAACCGCGCGCTTCATCAGGGCGTCGCTGCTGGTGATCAGCGTCGGTAAGAAGCTGGTGCAGCCCGATTTCTCATTGGCGCGCTGCATGACCTCTAACGTCTCGATGCTGAGCGCGTCGATATCATCGTTAAACTGCACGCCGCCGCAGCCGTTCAGCTGGAGGTCGATAAAGCCGGGAGCGATGATGGCGCCGGACATATCGCGCAATTCAGTCCCTGAGGCCAGTTCGCTCTGTGGACAGACGCGCTTAATAAGTCCGTCGGCTATTACCACCGCATGGTTATCCAGAATTTCATGACCGGTATAAATTCGGCCGTTAACTAATGCGTACATCATTTTTCTCCCGGCTATGCCTGAGGCTAGAAGGGGGCTTTAACTCCCCGCTTCGCGTCTCAGGCGACAATCAACGTCGTATTACACACCTTTCATATTTTCCGCTTCCATTTCGCGGAAATATTTCACAGTTTTGACTTTCAGTTCCATGGTGGAAGGTTCATCGCACACCACAACCGCTTTCGGATGCAGCTGCAGGCAGCTGATGGTCCACATATGATTAACGTTGCCTTCCACCGCCGCCTGCAGAGCGAGCGCTTTAACGTGGCCGGTCACCAGAATCATCACCTCTTCCGCGTCCAGCAGCGTGCCGACGCCGACAGTAAGGGCATATTTCGGGACCTGATCGATATCGCCGTCAAAAAAGCGCGAGTTAGCGAGACGGGTTTCCTGCGTCAGGGTTTTGATGCGGGTGCGCGAGGCCAGCGAGGAGGCCGGCTCATTAAACGCGATGTGTCCGTCGTTGCCTACGCCGCCCATAAACAGATGAATTTTTCCCAGCGCGCGGATCTTCTCTTCGTAGCGGCGACATTCTGCGTCAATATCCTCCGCATTTCCATTCAGCAGGTTGATATTTTCCTGTTGAATATCAACGTGACCAAAAAAGTTACGATACATAAAGCTATGATAGCTTTCTGGATGCGCTTTCGGCAGGCCGACGTACTCGTCCATGTTGAAAGTAATCACATGCTTAAAGCTTACCTGGCCCGCTTTATGCATCTCGATAAGATGTTTGTAGGCTTCCAGCGGCGTGCCGCCGGTCGGCAAACCCAAAACGAAAGGGCGCTGAGCGGTCGGCTTGAAGGCGTTGATGCGGTTGACGATATGGCGGGCAGCCCATTTGCCGACCTGAGTCGGGGTCGCCAGGGGAATCAGTCTCATTTCTCACCTCTTACAGACAAAATAAAAGTAGCGAAGGTTTTCTGCTCACATTTACTCTTTGCATAACGTGATTATGGAAGGGTAGCGCAAGAAAACCATCTGTTAATATTTCGCATCATAAAATAAGTGGCGAAAGATAGCTACCTTAAGCAGGCTGATTGAAGTTTTTTTATGATTAAGTTCATAGTTAAGGCGCGTTTAATTTGCAAAGCGAAATAATTTGTTTTTACACTGCGCAACCTGATGATAACGGTATCCGCGACGCTGGTACCGGAAGAACGATATGACAGCGACGAGGCGATAAGCCAGTCTTAAAGGGGTTAAAGTGAATATTCTAAGTTACTTACAAAAAGTAGGTCGCGCATTGATGGTACCCGTCGCGACGCTTCCTGCTGCGGCTATCTTAATGGGGGTAGGTTACTGGCTGGATCCAGATAGCTGGGGCGCCAGCAATGCGCTGGCGGCGCTGTTGATTAAATCGGGCTCTGCCATTATTGAAAATATGTCGGTGTTGTTCGCCATCGGCGTCGCTTACGGCATGTCGAAAGACAAAGACGGCGCGGCGGCGTTGACCGGCTTTGTCGGTTTCCTGGTGGTGACCACGCTCTGCTCGCCCGCCGCCGTCGCCATGATTCAGAAGATTCCGGCCGATCAGGTGCCTGCCGCCTTCGGTAAAATTAACAACCAGTTTGTCGGCATTCTGGTCGGGATCCTCTCTGCGGAGGTCTATAACCGCTTCAGCCATGTTGAGCTGCCGAAAGCGCTCTCGTTCTTCAGCGGTCGTCGTCTGGTGCCGATCCTGGTCTCCTTCCTGATGATCCTGGTCGCCTTTATCCTGATGTATCTTTGGCCGTTGATTTTCGGCGCGCTGGTCAGCTTCGGCGAGCAGATTCAGAAACTGGGCTCGATCGGCGCAGGTATTTACGCCTTCTTTAACCGTCTGCTGATCCCGGTGGGCTTGCATCATGCGCTCAATTCGGTGTTCTGGTTTGACGTGGCGGGCATCAACGATATTCCGAAATTTCTCGGCGGCGCCCAGTCGATTGCCAACGGAACCGGCATTGTCGGTATTACCGGGCGCTATCAGGCTGGCTTCTTCCCGATTATGATGTTCGGTCTGCCCGGCGCAGCGCTGGCTATTTATCACTGCGCTCGCCCGGAAAACCGCGCGAAAGTCGCCGGCATCATGCTGGCGGCCGCTTTCGCCGCGTTCTTTACCGGCATCACCGAGCCGCTGGAATTCTCCTTTATGTTCGTCGCGCCGGTGCTTTATGTGATTCATGCGGTGCTGACCGGCATTTCCGTGTTTATCGCGGCCAGCATGCACTGGATTGCCGGTTTCGGCTTCAGCGCCGGGCTGGTGGATATGGTGCTGTCGAGCCGCAACCCGCTGGCGACCCACTGGTATATGCTCATCCCGCAGGGTCTGGTGTTCTTCGCGCTTTATTACGTCGTGTTCCGCTTCACAATCACAAAGTTCAACCTGATGACGCCGGGCCGTGAGCTGGCGGTAGCGGGCGACGAAAGCGACGGCTACGACGTAAACGTAGACAAGCAGGGCGACGATGAAAGCGCGACTGAATCGCTGGCACGTCGTTATATCAGCGCGATGGGCGGCTCAGATAACCTGACCCATATCGACGCTTGTATTACGCGTCTGCGTCTGAACGTCAACGACTCGGCGGCCGTGAACGAAGGCGTGGCGAAACGTCTGGGTGCCTCCGGCGTTATTCGCCTGAACAAACAGAGCGTGCAGATTATCGTCGGCACCCAAGCGGAAGGCATTGCGACCGCGATGAAAAAAGTGCTGAGCAAAGGTCCGGTCGCGGCGGCGACCAGCGCTTCGCCGGCGCCGGCAGCAGAGGTAAAACCGCAGCCGGTCACCCCCCGCGAGAGTAAAGTCATCGCTACCTTGCTGGCGCCGGTGAGCGGCGACGTGGTGGCGATAGATCAGGTGCCGGACGACGCTTTCGCCAGCAAAGCGGTCGGCGACGGCCTGGCGATCAAGCCGACCGGTAAAACCGTGGTGGCGCCGATTGCCGGCGCCGTGGTGAAAATTTTCAATACCAACCACGCGTTCTGCATGGAAACTGAAAACGGCGTGGAGATCGTCGTGCATATGGGGCTGGATACCGTCGCGCTGGCAGGCAAAGGCTTTACGCGTCTGGTGGAAGAGGGCGCGACCGTGACGGCGGGTCAGCCGGTGCTGGAGATGGATCTCGATTACCTCAACGCCAACGCGCGCTCGATGATCAGTCCGGTGGTCGTCAGCAACAGCGATGAATTTGCGGGCCTGACGCTGCGGGCGAGCGGAAAGGTAGTGGCGGGCGAAACGCCGCTCTACGACATTAAGAACTGATTGTCGGAAAAATCGTTATTCAGGCAGGAAGCGATTCCTGCCTTTTTTGTTTTAATCGCCCAACAAACGGTTGTTTCCCTTTAACGCTTTGTGGATCATACTCCGTTACTTCGTAGTGCAAATCATCAGATATTCGTATTGAGGACTTTGAGATGAGTGAGGCTGAAGCCCGCCCAACTAACTTTATTCGTCAGATCATTGACGAAGATTTGGCGAGCGGCAAGCACAACAGCGTGCATACCCGTTTCCCGCCTGAGCCCAATGGCTACCTGCATATAGGCCATGCCAAGTCGATCTGCCTGAATTTCGGCATTGCGCAAGACTATCAGGGAGAGTGCAACCTGCGCTTCGACGATACCAATCCGGTAAAAGAGGATATGGAGTTCGTTGAATCGATCAAGCGTGACGTGCAATGGTTGGGCTTTGAGTGGAGTGGCGAGGTACGTTATTCCTCAGACTATTTCGACCAACTTTATCACTACGCCGTTGAGCTGATCCAGAAAGGCCTGGCCTATGTGGACGAGCTGTCGCCGGAAGAGATCCGCGAATACCGCGGCTCGCTGACCGCGCCGGGTAAAAACAGTCCGTACCGCGATCGCAGCGTGGAAGAGAACCTGGCGCTGTTTGAAAAAATGCGCAACGGCGAATTCGCCGAGGGCAAAGCCTGCCTGCGCGCCAAAATCGATATGGCGTCCAGCTTTATCGTGATGCGCGACCCGGTGCTCTATCGCATTAAGTTTGCCGAACATCACCAGACCGGCAAAAAGTGGTGCATTTACCCGATGTACGACTTTACCCACTGCATCTCCGATGCGCTGGAAGGCATTACCCATTCGCTCTGTACGCTGGAGTTTCAGGATAACCGCCGCCTTTACGACTGGGTGCTGGACAATATCACTATCCCGGTGCATCCGCGCCAGTATGAGTTTTCGCGTCTGAACCTCGAATACGCGGTAATGTCGAAACGCAAACTCACCCAGCTGGTCAGCGAAAAGATCGTCGAGAGCTGGGACGACCCGCGTATGCTGACCGTGTCGGGCCTGCGCCGTCGCGGTTACACCGCCGCCGCCATTCGTGAGTTCTGTCAGCGCATCGGCGTAACGAAGCAGGACAACATTGTGGAGATGGCGTCTCTGGAATCCTGCATTCGCGACGATCTCAATGAAAACGCGCCGCGCGCCATGGCGGTTCTGGATCCGCTGAAGGTGGTGATTGAGAATCTGCCGGCCGGGCATGATGAAGTGATCGCCATGCCTAACCATCCTAACAAGCCGGAGATGGGAACGCGCAGCGTGCCTTTCAGCCGCGAAGTCTGGATCGATCGCGCCGACTTCCGTGAAGAAGCCAACAAACAGTATAAGCGTCTGGTGCTGGGCAAAGAGGTTCGCCTGCGCAACGCCTATGTGATCCGGGCGGAACGCGTGGCGAAAGATGAAGAGGGCAACATTACCTGCGTTTATTGCACCTGCGACATCGACACCCTGAGCAAAGATCCGGCCGACGGCCGTAAAGTTAAAGGCGTTATCCACTGGGTATCAGCGATTCATGCCCTGCCGGCGGAATTCCGTCTTTACGATCGCCTGTTCAGCGTGCCGAATCCGGGCGCGGCGGAGGATTTCCTCACCACCATCAACCCCAACTCGCTGGAAATCAAACAGGGCTTTGTCGAGCCGGGTCTGCGCGATGCTGAAGCGAACAGTCCGTACCAGTTTGAACGCGAAGGTTATTTTTGCGCCGACAGCGTTTATTCCCAACCTTCGGCGCTGGTGTTCAACCGTACCGTCGGTCTGCGCGATACCTGGGCGAAAATTGGCGATTAACCCGCCTATTTAAGTGTTACCTGAGGGCGAGCGATCGCCCTTTTTTACGCTCTGAATTCCTTCACCCTCGTAGCGCAGTCGCGTTGTCCTTAAGGTCGTTATAGCTGCCGGCGGGACTATTCCGAGTTTAACAAAATTAACCAATTACAAGGTGTGAATTGCTTTTTTTCAGGTAGGCTATTCGCTTTTCAAACCATGAACAGCGGGTTAAAAAAGGATAAAATGACAAGCCTCGCCCTGGAAGCCAAACACAGCGTGGTCGTTTTACATCAGCTTATTGAACGAATTTTCAATAACGCTGACCAGAATGACGACAGCCTCGACCTCTTTCTCTCCTATTTTCATCCTGAATTCCTGCTGGTGACGCCGCAGGGAAAACAGTGCGATCTGAATGAAATGGAAAAGCTGTTTCGTCAGCTGCGCGGACAGCGCAAAGGGATGCATATTGCCATCAGTGACTACCGCGTCATTTCAGAGCAGCAGCGGGAGATTACCATTCAGTACCGCGAACTGCAGATGATGAACGGGATTAACCAGAGCCGTATTTCTCTGGCGGTGCTTGATTGCGCCACCTCGATCCCCCGCTGGCGCTATCTGCAGGAGACGCTGATCGCCTGACCGCGGACATAAAAAAACCGGTGAAGGACACCGGTTTATTTTCAATTACTGCATAGCACACTTTATTTATCGTGGAGCGTGTCGTCTTCGCGGCAGTCGCCCAGAGCACAATGCCCGTAAAGGTAGAGGCTGTGGTTAGTGAGTTTGATGCCGTGGCGCGTGGCGATTTCACGCTGACGAGTCTCGATGGATTCATCGCTGAATTCGATAACCTTGCCGCAGTCGAGGCAGATTAGGTGATCGTGATGATGCTGCTGGGTCAGCTCAAAAACGGACTTACCGCCTTCAAAATTGTGACGCGTCACGATGCCGGCATCATCAAACTGGTTCAGAACACGATAAACCGTTGCCAGACCAATCTCTTCGCCCATATCAATCAGGCGTTTGTACAAATCTTCCGCACTGACGTGATGGCACTCGGGTTCCTGAAGCACTTCCAGAATTTTCAGTCTGGGCAGCGTGACTTTCAGGCCAGCCTTCTTTAATGCGGAGTTGTTGTCAGTCATGCGGATATTGTCCTGTTACTTTGCTAGTCACTTTGTGGCGCTGAGCCCTGAATATCGGTCGACGCTGATCTCATTTGCGTCTCATTATAGAACTGAAGCATCGAAATGAAAACCGGGGGGAAAGCCTGAAAATCGCCGCAGGCGATAAGGAAAAATGTCGCTACGCCGGAGAGGATTATGCAGGTGTCTGTTTACATTTCGCTCAACCTCATCTCTTCAATCAGAAGAATAAGCGGATGACCGATGCGGGTATTCTACAGATTTGCGGGTAAAAGTTAAAAACCTGTAGCTATTATTTCTATAGAAAATTCCTTTGTCTCAATGTGAGCCAGCGCCCACATTGAGACAAGATGGATTAAGCTTCGAGGATCTCTTTCAGATGCAGCTCGTCGAAAATCTGCTTCACCCAACCATCGACGCGCTCGCTGGTCAGCTCAGGCTGGCGATCTTCATCGATTGCCAGGCCCAGGAAGTGGTTATCGTCCGCCAGGCCTTTTGACGCTTCGAAATGGTAACCGGCGGTCGGCCAGTGTCCGACGATCACAGCGCCGTTCGGCTCGATAATGTCGCGAATCGTTCCCATCGCGTCACAGAAATACTCCGCGTAATCTTCCTGATCGCCGCAGCCGAACAACGCGACTAACTTGCCGTTAAAGTCGATCTCTTCCAGCGTCGGGAAGAAGTCGTCCCAGTCGCACTGCGCTTCGCCATAGTACCAGGTTGGGATGCCCAGCAGCAGAATGTCGAACGCTTCAAGATCCTCTTTGGTGCTTTTGGCAATGTCATGCACTTCAGCAACGTCTTTACCCAGTTGTTTCTGGATCATTTTTGCAATGTTTTCGGTGTTGCCGGTATCGCTGCCAAAGAAGATGCCTACGATTGCCATGGGTAAAATAACCTCTTGAATCTTAATAAACAGATGGGTGTTTTGTCTGTACAGATACGCGAATGATAGCAGACGATAGAAAAGGGCGGAACTTGTAAAGCCGCCACTTTTGTTTCTGCGTGCGCTTTACGGCGTCTCAGCGCAGCTTGAGTTGCGAAAGGATCATGCGTTCGATCAATTCGCTGCGGCTCATATTACTCTGCTCGGCCAGCTCGTTGAGCGCATCGACGGCCTCGCTGTTCATCTTAAGTTCGACACGGCGCAGCCCGCGCACTTTGTCACGTTTCAGTTGATTGCGTTTATTGATACGCAGCTGTTCATCACGCGAAAGCGGACTGGTTTTAGGACGACCGGGCCGACGTTCATCAGCAAAGAGATCAAGCGTCGTGCGGTCCGTGTGTTCTTTTGCCATGGCTTTGTGAAACTGAGTGGGCGCGAACGGCGAAAAGGCGCTGCGCGGCTTATGAATTATCGGCCTCTGCCGCTGCCTGAATCCACAGCGGCAAAATTTTAGCGCGCCATCATACTCCAGCGAAGCAGATGACGCCAATCCTAAACGGCGGCGGGCAAGCTTTTGCTTTTAAAGCGCAAAAAATCGCCGCACGGCGCGCAATACCGCCTCCGGTTTTTCCGCATGCACCCAGTGACCGGCGCCGCTGATCACATGCGCATGTGCTTTGGGAAACTGGCTCAGCAGCGCGTCGCGGTACTGATTGTCAAGGTAAGCGGAGTCGCCGCCGCGAATGAATAACGCCGGATGCGGCCAGGTGGGCACCTTTTCCCAGCCGGAGATGGCGCGATAATTTTCCCACAGCGCCGGCACGTTGAAACGCCATTCGCCGTCGTTAAACGATTTCAGAATAAACTGAATTACGCCCTCTTCCTGAATCAGACCACGCATGATCTGCGCCGCCTCGCCGCGTTGACGCGCCCCGGCTTCGCTGACGGCGTTGATCGCCGCGAAGATATCGTCATGACGGCGCGTCTGGTAATCCACCGGCGCGATATCGATCAATACCAGCCACTCAAGGCGCTCAGGCGCCAATGCGCTAAGCGCCATGGCGATTTTTCCGCCCATCGAATGGCCGATCGCCGCCACCTTATCGATGCCGTGCGCATCCAGCGTATCCAGCATATCCTGCGCCATAACATGATAGTTCATCTTATCGGAACGCGGCGAAAGACCATGGTTGCGCACGTCAACCTGAATAAGCGGCCGATCGTTTTTCAATCCGCGCGCCAGCATGCCAAGATTATCCAGGCTGCCGAACAGGCCGTGAATTAACAAAATTGGCAAAGAATGAGAATCGGATTGTTCAGTTTGCAGACGGGCATTCAAAATCATGGCAAAGTTCTTACGGTTGTGACCTTTGCTTAGGTTATCATGGATTCACGTTTCCGGGAGGCGTCCGGCTGGCATTAGGACATATTCTGACTTTTGTCGCTCATGGCCGCAGAAGCTACCGGCTTTCCCGGATTTAACTTTATAATCCTTATGTTAGAACCCGCTCACACTTTGTATCGCCAGGGTCTGCTATGGCTTTATCAGAAAATGCGTGGTTCTGTCACCCGCAAGAACCGTACGGAAAAAGATGAAAACGATCGAAGTTGATGAAGAGCTTTACCGCTATATTGCCAGTCATACTCAGCACATTGGCGAAAGCGCGTCTGACATTTTGCGGCGGATGCTGAAGTTTACCGCAGGTCAGAGCACCGCAAGAGCCGCATCGGCTGTCGCGGTGAACGTCACGGCGAAAGAGGAGCAGCCCGCGCATCAGGAACCGCGTCCGCAGGATCGGGTCCGAGCGGTGCGTGAGCTTTTGCTCTCCGACGAATATGCGGAACAAAAGAAGGCGGTTAACCGTTTTATGCTGATTCTGTCAACCTTGTATCGTCTTGATCACCAGGCGTTCGCCGAGGCCACTGCGTCGCTGCAGGGGAGAACCCGTGTCTATTTTGCCGCCGACGAACATACGCTGCTGCAGAATGGCACCCATACCAAGCCGAAGCACGTTCCGGGCACGCCGTACTGGGTCATTACCAATACCAATACTGGTCGCAAATGCAGCATGATCGAACACATTATGCTGGCGATGCAGTTCCCACAGGAACTGACCGATAAAGTTTGCGGCACCCTATAAACCGAAGCGTCAGGGAGAAGCGCCAATGGCCAATCACCCCCGTGCCGGGCAACCTGCCCAGCAGAGCGATTTGATTAACGTTGCACAATTAACCTCACAGTATTATGTCCTGCAGCCCGATGTGGCTAACCCGGAACATGCGGTGAAATTTGGCACATCAGGCCATCGTGGCAGCGCAGGACGTCAAAGCTTCAACGAAATGCATATTCTGGCTATCGCTCAGGCGATCGCCGAAGAGCGTAAAAAGAACGGCATTACCGGCCCTTGCTATGTCGGCAAAGATACGCACGCCCTGTCTGAACCCGCCATTCTGTCGGTGCTGGAAGTGCTGGCCGCGAACGGCGTCGATGTTATCGTGCAGCAGGATAACGGCTACACGCCGACGCCGGCGATCTCCAACGCCATTCTGGAACATAACAAGCAGGGCGGCGCGCAGGCTGACGGCATCGTCATTACGCCATCGCACAACCCGCCGGAAGATGGCGGTATCAAGTACAACCCGCCTAACGGCGGTCCCGCCGACACCAACGTCACCAAAGTGGTGGAAGATCGCGCTAACCAGCTGATGAAGGACGGCCTAAAAGAGGTGAAACGCCTGCCGCTGGATCAGGCGTGGGCCAGCGGCCGCATTCAGGAAAAAGATCTGATTCAGCCTTATGTCGAAGGGCTGGCGCAGGTCATCGACTTTCCGGCGATTCAGAAAGCGGGCCTGAAAATCGGCGTGGATCCGCTCGGCGGCTCCGGCATGGCTTACTGGCAGCGTATTGCCGAGCACTATAAGCTCGACATCACCATCGTTAACGACGCTATCGATCAGACGTTCCGCTTTATGCACCTGGACAAAGACGGCGTGGTGCGCATGGACTGCTCCTCTGAATGCGCCATGGCGGGTCTGCTGGCGCTGCGCGATAAGTTCGATCTCGCGTTCGGCAACGATCCTGATTACGACCGACACGGCATTGTGACGCCGGCGGGCCTGATGAACCCGAATCACTATCTGGCGGTGGCGATTAACTACCTGTTCCAGCATCGTCCGCAGTGGGGCAAAGAGGTGGCGGTAGGCAAGACGCTGGTTTCCAGCGCCATGATCGACCGCGTGGTCAACGACATCGGCCGCAAGCTGGTGGAAGTGCCGGTCGGCTTCAAGTGGTTCGTCGACGGTCTGTATGACGGCAGCTTCGGCTTCGGCGGCGAAGAGAGCGCGGGCGCCTCGTTCCTGCGCTTCGACGGCACGCCGTGGTCGACGGATAAAGACGGGATCATCCTCTGCCTGCTGGCGGCGGAAATCACGGCGGTAACCGGCAAAAATCCGCAGCAGCACTATGATGAGCTGGCTGAACGATTTGGCGCGCCGAGTTACAACCGCCTGCAGGCGGCGGCGACCTCAGCGCAAAAAGCCGCACTCTCTAAGCTGTCGCCGGAGATGGTGAGCGCCGATACGCTGGCGGGCGATCCTATCACGGCGCGACTGACCGCCGCGCCGGGCAACGGCGCCGCGATCGGTGGCCTGAAGGTAATGACGGAAAACGGCTGGTTCGCCGCCCGTCCGTCAGGCACCGAAGACGCTTACAAAATTTACTGCGAAAGCTTCCTCGGCGCGGAACATCGCGCGCAGATTGAGAAAGAAGCGGTAGAGATCGTCAGCGAAGTGTTGAAAAACGCATAAAGCGAACGGTTAAAAGCTAAGGCGCCTCAGGGCGCCTTTTTTATTAGAGCAAAGCGTTAAAAAAAGCGTAATAAAGTGGTCAGATGAGTAGTAAAAGTATCCAAATCGGCTTAATATCAGACACAGATCACATTTACCACCTTGGCCGGAAGGAGGCACGACGATGTATCAGGCTTATCCTCTCTATAAGATCGTTTTACGCCGTACGTTAGTGATTTTGCTGGGCGCGCTGGCGCTGCCGTGGATGCTTTTCCGTCGCGATCGTGCACGCTTTTATAGCTATTTGCATCGTATGTGGTGCAAAACCAGCGCTAAACCAGTGTGGCTGGCGCAGTCTGAAGCCGCTGCCGGCGTTTTCTGGTAGCGGGCGTTATCGCCCATTCAGCATCGTTTTGTCGCCCGAGGCAAGATCGCATCGCTTCGGGCTTTTCTTTACCTGTTACCGGCCTGATTAACGAAAAAGCGGCAAAAATGACCTGCCGATACTTTCTCTGCGCTGCGGCTAGCCGCATTTTCAGCTACACTTAAACCTTTACAAGTTTTAAAAGGTTGTACAAGTATGAGCGAGAAAATTCCGGTAGGGATCAGCGCCTGCCTGCTCGGAGATAGCGTCCGGTTCGATGGCGGCCATAAGCGCTTCGCCTTCGCCGTCGACGAGCTCGCGCCTTTCGTTCGTTACGAACCCGCCTGTCCTGAAATGGGGATCGGTTTGCCCACCCCGCGTCCCGCGCTGCGCCTGGTGAAAGGCGAAAATGAGGATCAGGTGCATCTCTGCTTCAGTAAAGCGGGCGGCGAAGACCTTACCGATCCGATGCGCGACTGGTCCGCGTCGCGGGTTAAATCTCTGCATCACCTGTGCGGCTATATTCTCTGCGCGAAATCGCCGAGCTGCGGCATGGAGCGGGTGCGGGTTTACGAATCAGAGACCAACAACAACCGGAAAGCGGGTACCGGCATCTTTGCTCAAATATTGCGCGAAGAAATGCCCTGGCTGCCGCTAGAGGAAGATGGACGGCTGCACGATCCGGTTCTGCGGGAGAACTTTGTTGGCCGTATCTGCGCGCTGCACGAATTTAACGAAATGTGGAAGCAGGGCATGACGCGCGGTCAGCTGATGGCGTTTCATACCCGCTACAAGCTGCTGCTGCTCTCTCACTCACAGGAAGAATATCGCGAGCTGGGGCGTTTTGTCGCCGCCATGCAGCAATGGGCGTCGCTGGACGATTACGCGTTCGAATACCGCAACCGGCTGATGCGGCTGCTTACCCATAAAGCGACGCGCCGCAACCACACCAACGTGCTGATGCATGTGCAGGGTTACTTTCGTCGTCAGTTAAACTCATCGCAGCGTCAGGAGCTGGCGCAGCTGATCGACCGTTACCGTCAAGGACTGCAGCCGCTGCTGGCGCCGATCACCATGTTAAAACACTACATGACGGAGTTCCCTGATCCCTGGCTGGCTCAACAGCGCTATTTCGATCCTTACCCGGAAGCGCTGCGTCTGCGTTACGGCCAATAGTCAGCGGGAATAACATGACGACACATCTGGTCTGGCTGCGCAATGACCTGCGCATCAACGACAATCTGGCGCTACACGCCGCCTGCCGCGATGCCGATGCCCGGGTGCTGGCGATCTATATCGCCACGCCGGTCCAGTGGTGGAAGCATGCGATGGCGCCGAAGCAGGCGAACTTTATCTTTCAAAGCCTGACGCTGCTGCAGGCCGCTCTGGCCGAACGGGGCGTTCCGCTGCATTATCATCAGTGCGACAGCTTCGGCGATTCCGTACAGCTGCTCAGCGACTTCTGCCGTCAGCACAAGGTCGACCAGCTGTTTTACAACTACCAGTATGAGATTAATGAACGGCAGCGCGATGCGCTAGCGGAGAAAACGCTGGATGCCGACGGGGTGATTTGCCAGGGTTTCGACGACAGCCTGCTGTTGCCGCCCGGCAGCGTGCGCACCGGCAGCAACGGCGTGTACAAGGTGTTTACGCCCTACAGCAGAGCCTTCGTGCGTCGTCTGCAGCAGGGATTGCCGGAATGCGTACCGGCGCCGAAGCCGCGCCAGGGCGCGCCGCTCAAGGTAGATGCCTCGCTTCCTGCCTTCGATTACGCCAGCGAAGCGTTTGACGCCGAACATTTTCCGCCCGGCGAACAGGCGGCCCTGAAGCGCCTGCGCTATTTCAGCCAGCAGCCGATAACCCGCTATGATAGCGAGCGCGATAAACCCGCGCTGGACGGCACCAGCCGCCTGTCGGTTTACCTCACGACCGGCGTGCTCTCGCCGCGCCAGTGTCTGCATCGCGTACTGAAAGAACATCCCGACGCGCTGGAGCAGGGCAGTGCGCTGACCTGGCTGAACGAGCTGATCTGGCGTGATTTTTATCGCCATCTGCTGGTTGCTTACCCGGCGCTCTGTAAGCATCAGCCTTTTATCGGCTGGACGAAAAATGTCGCCTGGCAGAAAAACGAAACGCATCTCGATGCCTGGAAAGCGGGCAAAACCGGTTTTCCCATCGTGGACGCCGCGATGCGTCAGATGAACCAGCTAGGCTGGATGCATAACCGGCTGCGGATGATCACCGCCAGCATTCTGGTCAAAGATCTGCTGATTGACTGGCACGACGGCGAGCGCTACTTCATGGAAAAGCTGATCGACGGCGATTTCGCCGCCAACAACGGCGGCTGGCAGTGGGCGGCCTCCACCGGAACCGATGCCGCGCCCTATTTTCGCATCTTCAACCCGACCACCCAGGGAGAACGATTCGACAAGCAGGGCGACTTTATCCGCCACTGGCTGCCGGAACTGAGCGCGGTGCCGGACAGCGACATTCATCAGCCTCACGCCTGGGCGAAGAAAAACCACGAGAGGCTCGATTATCCTGAGCCGATAGTGGAACATAAGGCGGCACGTAAAAAAACGCTGGAAGCCTTTGAACGCGCGCGCAGCGACGCCTGAGTTTTGTTCTGGAGCAGTAATGAAAAATTTTGAGCTTGAAAATATCGTCAATCAGCAGTTAAACAGCGACAGCTTCAGCGATTACGCGCCAAACGGCCTGCAGGTCGAGGGGCGCGCGGAGATTGCGAAAATTATTACCGGCGTCACCGCCAGCCAGGCGCTGCTGGATGAGGCGGTAAAACGCAACGCCGATGCGGTGCTGGTCCATCACGGCTACTTCTGGAAAAACGAGGCGGCGGTGATAAAGGGAATGAAGCGCAACCGACTGCGCACGCTGCTGGCGAACGACATCAATCTGTTCGGCTGGCATCTGCCGCTTGATGCGCACCCGGAGCTGGGCAATAACGCGCAGCTGGCGAAGCTGCTGGATATCGATGTGCGCGGAGAAATCATGCCGCTGGTGCCTTGGGGCGAGCTAGCGCAACCGGTAAGCGGCGAGGCGTTCACGCAGCGCATCGCGGAAAAGCTGGCGCGTCAACCGCTGCACTGCGGCGATAATGCGCCGGAAACCATTCGCCGCGTCGCCTGGTGCAGCGGCGGCGGCCAGGGCTTTATCGACAGCGCGGCGGCCTTCGGCGTCGACGCCTTCGTCACCGGCGAAGTGTCTGAACAGACGATCCACAGCGCGCGCGAGCAGGGGATCCACTTTTTCGCCGCCGGCCACCATGCCACCGAACGCGGCGGAATCAAAGCGTTAGGCGAATGGCTGGCGCAGCATCACGGCCTTGACGTCACCTTTATCGATATCCCTAATCCTGCCTGATTTTTCCGCAACTGCTTCCTCCACGCGCCCCGGAGGAAGCAAATCTGTTGACACTTCTCTGTCACTTTCGCATAACTGAGTCCCTTACAGCGTTTTCTTACTACGTCCGGCGCAGAGATTTTGCGCGCCGGATGCGTGCCGGTCTGGCACATAACGGGAGGTTGGTTTTGCAACGAGCACGTTGTTATCTGCTGGGCGAACGCGCGGTAGTGCTGGAACTAGAGCCTCCGGTTTCCCTGCTCAGCCAGCAGCGTATTTGGGGATTGTGCGAACGGCTGCAAACTCATCCGGAGGTGTTGGAAGCAATCCCGGGAATGAATAACCTGACGCTGCTGCTGCGCGATCCGCAGCAGCGAGCATTGGATGCGATTGAGCGTTTGCAACGCTGGTGGGAAGAGAGCGAGGCGCAGCTGCCGGTTTCGCGTCAGGTGGATATTCCGGTGATTTACGGCGGTGACGCCGGTCCCGATTTAGCCTGGGTGGCGGAGCGCGCGCAGATGACGCCGAAACAGGTGGTGGAGCTGCACAGCAGCGCCGCCTACGACGTTTACTTTATCGGCTTTCAGCCCGGCTTTCCTTATCTCGGCGGGCTGGACGCGCGGCTGCATACGCCGCGCCGCGCGGAGCCGCGTCTCAGCGTGCCCGCCGGCTCGGTGGGGATCGGCGGCAGCCAGACAGGCGTTTATCCGCTGGCGACGCCCGGCGGCTGGCAGTTGATCGGTCAGACGCCGCTGGCCCTGTTCGATCCGGCTCAACAGCCGCCAACCCTGTTACGCTCCGGCGACAAAGTCCGTTTCGTGCCGCAAAAGGAGGGCGTATGTTGAAAATTTTACGCGCGGGTCTGGCGACAAGCTTACAGGATCTTGGTCGG
>DENB01000041.1:199-53301 GCA_002359495.1 Enterobacteriaceae bacterium UBA2655 | reverse complement strand
TCCTGCCGGTGAAAAAAGGACAAATCCTCTCCCTCTCCATGCCGGTGCGCGGGATGCGCAGTTATCTGGCGATCCACGGCGGCTTTGACGTGCCGCCGATGCTCGGCTCGGCCAGTACCGATCTCAAGGCGGGATTCGGCGGCTGGCAGGGGCGCGCGCTGGCGGACGGCGATGAACTGCCGCTGGGCAAGCCGACGCGCGACTTCGCCAAACCGGCGGGCGTGCGCCAGCTGCTGTGGGGCAACCGCATCCGCGCGCTGCCCGGCCCGGAATACAGCGAGTTTAGCCGCGAGTCGCAGGAGGGGTTCTGGCGCACCGGCTGGAAGCTTAGCCCGCAGAGTAACCGCATGGGTTATCGTTTGCAGGGCAGAGCCTTAACGCGCGCGACCGATCGCGAACTCTTGTCGCATGGCCTGGTGCCCGGCGTGGTGCAGGTTCCGCCCAACGGACAGCCGATTGTACTGATGGCGGACGCGCAGACCACCGGCGGCTACCCGCGCATCGCCTGCGTGATCGAGGCCGATCTCTATCACCTTGCGCAGATCCGTCTGGGCGAGCCAATCCATTTTATCCACTGTACGCTGGAGGAGGCGATGCAGGCGAAGCAACATCAGCAGCGCGCGCTGGACCATATGAAGTGGGGAATCAGTCATGAAAATTGATCTTAACGCCGATCTCGGCGAGGGGAGCGGCAGCGATCGCCAGCTGCTGCAGCTGGTCAGTTCCGCCAATATCGCCTGCGGCTTTCATGCCGGCGATGCGCAAACCATGCTGCAGTCGGTGCGCTGGGCGAAGGCGTTCGGCGTGGCTATCGGCGCGCACCCCAGCTTTCCCGATCGGAAAAATTTCGGCCGCACCGCGATGCAGCTGCCGCCGGAAACCGTTTATGCCCAGGTGGTCTATCAGATCGGCGCGCTGAAAAGCCTGGCGGAGAGCGAGGGCGAAACTCTGGCGCATGTGAAGCCGCACGGGATGCTTTACAACCAGGCGGCGGGCGACGCGGCGCTGGCCGACGCCATCGCCCGGGCGGTAAAAGCGGTCGACAGCCGATTGATTCTGGTGGGCCTGGCCAATAGCGAGCTGATCAAGGCGGGCGCGCATTATGGTCTGAGGACGCGTGAAGAAGTGTTCGCCGATCGCGGCTATCAGAGCAACGGCGCGCTGGTGCCGCGCGGCCAGCCCGGCGCCATGATCAAGAGCGAAGAACAGGCGATTGCCCAGACGCTGAGCATGGTGCAGCAAGGCCTGGTGCGCAGCGTCAGCGGCGACTGGGTGAAGGTAAATGCGCAAACCGTCTGCCTGCACGGCGACGGCGATCATGCGCTGCTGTTCGCGCAGCGTCTGCGCGACGCCTTCGCCGCCAGCCAGATTGCCGTAACCCGCGCATAACTTTGATGTTGCCCGGCCCTGCGCCGGGCTTTTATTTTTTGCCGAAGGAAGAAGATGGATACCGTCGTGAATCTCTGGCCCTTGTTGGGCATCGCCGCCATCGTGGCGGGGTTTTTATTACGCTTTAACCCGGTGCTGGTGGTGATTGTTGCCGGCTTTGTCACCGGGTTCGCGGCGCAGATGCCGCTGGGTGATATCCTGGAAAAGCTGGGTTCCGGCTTTCTTAACACGCGCAACCTGCCATTAATCCTGCTGCTGCCGCTGGCGGTTATCGGCCTGCTGGAGCGTCACGGTTTAAAGGAGCGCGCCCAGACGTGGATCGCGCAGATCAAAACCGCCACGGCCGGCCGTCTGCTGATCGTCTACCTTTTCGTGCGGGAAATTACCGCGGCGCTCGGCTTGACCAGCCTCGGCGGCCATCCGCAGATGGTGCGTCCGCTGCTGGCGCCGATGGCGGAAGGGGCGACGGAAAACCGTTACGGCGACGTGCCGCCGGCGGTGCGCGATCGTCTGCGCGCCATGTCCGCCGCCACCGATAACGTCGGGCTCTTTTTCGGCGAGGATATTTTCGTCGCCTTCGGCGCCATTATCTTCATGCATAATTTCATGCTGGAGTCGGCCGGCATTCAGACCGAACCGCTGCATATCGCCGTCTGGGGGATCCCGACCGCGCTGAGCGCCTTTTTAATCCATTCGGCGCGTCTGGTGCGGCTTGACCGCAAGCTGGCGCGCGAGTTGAGCGCGCTGAATCAACAGGCGCTGCATGCGAAAGGAGGCCGCTGATGTTTCAACAACAGTATCTGATGTGGCTGGCGGGCATTATCTTGCTGACGGTGGCCGTGCTCTCCTGGCGGGATCGCGCCAATCCGCGCCGCCTGACCACCGGGCTTTTCTGGGGGCTTTACGGCCTGATTTTTCTGATTGGCGACGGCGCCAGCCAGCTTGTGGGACGCTTCGCCGGTTCGCCTGAACTGGGAGCGCGCTGGCTGCATATCGGCGTCGGCGTGGTGGTGGTGATCATGGCGCTGATCGCCGGTCTGGGCGGCGTCAAACTCGGGCGTTATCACCAGCGCAGCGAGCAGGAGCGTCAGGCGAGCGCGCAGCGCTTAGGCAACAAGCTGTTTCTGCCCGCGCTGACCATCCCGGTGGTCACCGTGGTCGGCGTACTGGCGTTTAATAACTTTCCCGCTCTGCAAACCTTGGTTTTCGGCGCCGGAAATCACGCCACGCTGGTTACGCTGTTCTCGATGATGGTCGGCTGCGTGCTCGGCTGGCTGATCACGCTGAAAATGACCCATGAACGTCCGGTTCAGTCGATGCAGGAGACGCGCCGTCTGCTGGACGGCATCGGCTGGGCCTTTATTCTGCCGCAGATCCTCGCCACCCTCGGTCTGCTGTTCACCAGCGCCGGCGTGGGCGGCGCGATCTCGCACCTGACGGAAACCTGGCTGGCGGTGGATAACCGTTTCATCGCTGTGACGGTATTCGCCGTTGGCATGGCGCTGCTGACGATGGTGATGGGTAACGCCTTTGCCGCCTTTCCGATCGTTACGGCGGGCATCGGTATTCCCATTCTGGTGGTGCAGCACCACGGCGATCCGGCCGTGATGGCGGCTATCGGCATGTTCTCCGGCTACTGCGGCACGCTGATGACGCCGATGGCCGCGAACTTCAACATCGTGCCCGCCGCGCTGCTGGAGCTGCCGGATCGCAACGCGGTGATCAAAGCGCAGGTGCCTACCGGTGTGCTACTGTTACTGGTCAATATTTTCCTGCTTTATTTCCTGATGTTCCTGTGAGGATAAGATGAAAACCGTATTGATTACGGCATTTGAGCCATTTGAAGGCGAGGCGGTCAATCCCTCGTGGGAAGCCGTGCGTCAACTGGACGGCAGGGTAATTGGCGGCGCGCGCATCGCGGCGCGCCAGCTGCCGGTGGTGTTTGGCCAGGCGCTGGAAAGGCTCTGGCAGGCGATGGACGAGATCCAGCCGCAGCGGATTATCGCCGTCGGCCAGGCGGGCGGGCGCAGCGACTTCAGCGTCGAGCGCGTGGCAATCAACGTCGACGATGCGCGCATTCCCGACAACCGGAACAATCAGCCGGTGGACGAGCCGGTGATTAACGAGGGACCGGCGGCCTACTTTTCCACACTGCCGATTAAAGCGATCGTGGCGGCGGTACGCGAGGCGGGCATTCCCGCGTCGGTGTCGCAAACGGCCGGCACCTTCGTCTGCAATCATGTGATGTACGGTTTGCTGCACCGTCTGCATACCCGCGAAAATCCGGCGCGCGGCGGCTTTATCCACATTCCTTACCTGCCGGAGCAGGCGGTGAATCATCCCGGCGCGCCCAGCATGGCGGCGGCCAGCGTGATCCGGGCGTTAGAAATCGCTATTCGCGTCTCGCTGGAGACGGAGCGGGATACGCGCCTGTCCGGGGGCACCTTACATTAACAGGAGTTGAGATGCCAGAAGGACCGGAAATACGCCGCGCGGCGGACCAGCTGGAGAAAGCGATTGTCGGCAAGCCGCTGACTGACGTCTGGTTCGCCTTCCCGACGCTGAAAAGCTATGAAGCGGGCCTGCTAGGCGAGCAGGTCAACGCCATTGAGACCCGCGGCAAAGCCCTGCTGACCCATTTCTCCAACGGGTTGACGCTCTACAGCCACAACCAGCTTTACGGCGTCTGGCGCGTCGTGCCCAGCGGCACGGTGCCGGAGACGCAGCGCGTACTGCGCGTCAGGCTGGCGACGGCGGATCACGCCATTTTGCTCTACAGCGCGTCAGATATCGAAATGCTCAATGCCGATACGCTGGCGGCGCATCCGTTTTTACAGCGCGTCGGGCCGGACGTGCTGGACGCCTCGCTGACGACGGAAATGGTTAAAGCGCGTCTATTGTCGCCGCGTTTTCGACGACGCCAGTTTAGCGGCCTTCTGCTGGATCAGGCGTTTCTCGCCGGGTTGGGGAACTACCTGCGGGTAGAAATACTCTGGCAGGCGCAGCTGTTGCCGCAGCACAAGGCCCAGACTTTAACCGACGCGCAGCTGGATGCGCTGAGCGAGGCGCTGCTGGCGGTGCCGCGCCACTCCTACCGGATGCGCGGCACCATGAAAGGCTATCATCACGGCGCGGCGTTTCGCTTTGAGGTTTTTCATCGTCAGGGCAAAGCCTGTCGGCGATGCGGCGCGCTGGTTGAGAAAGGCACGCTTTCATCGCGGCCTTTTTACTGGTGTCCGGGCTGCCAGTACTGATCGCGCGACCATAAAAAAAGGCGGGATTATCCCGCCTTTTTGCTGATTATCGAGTCTGCGCTGGTTATGGTTTCTGCAGGTCCGAGGTAAACGGACGCTCGGTATAACCGGTGTAGAGCTGACGCGGACGCGCGATCTTCATGCCTTCGTCATGCATCTCTTTCCAGTGGGCGATCCAGCCGACGGTGCGCGCCATGGCGAAGATTACGGTAAACATCGAAGAAGGGATGCCCATCGCTTTCAGAATGATGCCGGAATAGAAATCGACGTTCGGATAGAGTTTGCGCTCGATAAAGTAGGGATCGTTCAGCGCGATGTGCTCCAGCTCCATCGCCACTTCCAGCAGATCATCCTTCATTCCCAGCTCGTTCAGCACTTCGTGGCAGGTTTCGCGCATCACGGTGGCGCGCGGATCGTAATTCTTATAAACGCGGTGGCCGAAGCCCATCAGGCGGAAAGAGTCGTTCTTGTCTTTCGCGCGGCGGACGAACTCAGGAATATGCTCGACGGTGCTGATCTCTTCCAGCATGCGCAGCGTGGCTTCGTTGGCGCCGCCATGCGCCGGTCCCCACAGCGAGGCGATGCCCGCGGCGATACAGGCGAAGGGGTTAGCGCCTGACGAACCGGCGGTGCGCACGGTAGAGGTTGACGCGTTCTGTTCGTGATCCGCATGCAGGATAAGAATACGGTCCATGGCGCGTTCCAGCACCGGATTGACTTTGTACTCTTCGCAAGGGGTGGCGAACATCATATGCAGGAAGTTGCCGGCATAGGAGAGATCGTTGCGCGGATAAACGAACGGCTGACCGATGGAGTATTTGTAACACATCGCCGCCATGGTCGGCATTTTAGAGAGCAGACGGAACGCGGCGATTTCACGGTGGCGTTCGTTATTGACATCCAGCGAGTCGTGATAGAAGGCCGCCAGCGCGCCGGTGACGCCGCACATAACCGCCATCGGATGCGAGTCGCGACGGAAACCATGAAACAGGCGGGTAATCTGTTCGTGGATCATGGTGTGGCGCGTTACCGTGGTGCGGAACTCATCGAACTCCTGCTGGGTCGGTTTTTCACCGTTCAGCAGGATGTAACACACCTCCAGATAGTTGGAGTGCGTCGCGAGCTGATCGATAGGAAAACCGCGGTGCAGCAAAATTCCTTCGTCGCCGTCGATAAAGGTGATTTTGGATTCGCAGGACGCGGTAGAGGTAAAACCGGGGTCGAAAGTAAACAGGCCTTGTGAGCCAAGGGCGCGGACATCAACTACATCCTGGCCTAACGTGCCTTTCAGCACGTTTAGTTCAACAGGAGCTTCGCCTTCCAGGTTCAGCGTTACTTTTTTATCTGTCATTTTTCGTCTCCATAGCGCCTTTGTAGGGTAAGGATCTTAGACACCAGAAAAGCGGTCATGTTGCGTACGTGCGACATAAACCGCTTCATTTTGCGGTAACGTTTGGCGAGCAGGATACAGCGTGCCAGGCGCGTCCAGGCCAGTAACCGTTAAGGTATCCTGTGCGGCCAATCGCGGTTGTTAAAGATCCGTTCCGGACATAACTTCTTGCTAACCAATAACCTGATGCTTCGGGTCGCTTATCACTGCAATGTTACATAACTTGAGCTTAGGGGAAAGTGTATCCCCATAACTTTTGTGCATCATAGGGGTTTGTTGCGATTGTTTGTAACCAAATTGTTTAAGTATTGTCAAATCAGATAATTAAATTTGTATAAATTGTGAAAAACGTGAGGGCGATCACTGATCCGGGCAAATGTCACCAAACAGTTTGTAGGGGAATTGTAATAATAATGTGATCCTCCTATACTGCCGCCAGGTCTCCGGAATTCCCTGACACCAGGAGCCACCCAGCGTTTCTACCGCGTCAATTAACACTGGATGTTGCTGTTTTGGTGACGGTTACAGTTTGACCACAACCGTGTTCTTACTGCGCCCTCAGGACCGGAGGAAGCAAAATAAAGAAAAGAGCTGTGTGGGCAAAACCGTGAAAAAACAAAGACCTGTCAACTTGGATCTCACGACGATCCGGTTTCCCGTTACTGCAATATCGTCCATTCTCCACCGTGTTACCGGCGTTATCTCTATTTTCGCCATCGGCATCATGCTCTGGCTGCTGGATATCTCGCTCTCCTCTCCTGAAGGCTTCATGCACGCCTCCGCCATTATGGGCAGCTTCTTCGTCAAGTTTATCATGTGGGGCATTTTGACCGCGCTGGCGTTTCATACCGTCGGCGGGATCCGCCATATGTTAATGGACTTCGGCTATCTGGCGGAAACCATGGAAGTGGGAAGGCAGTCTGCTTATGTCTCTTTTGCTATCACTGTCGTGATTTCAATTTTGGCTGGAGTTCTCGTATGGTAAGCAATAATGCGACCGCGCTGGGACGCAACGGCATTCAGGACTGGCTGCTGCTGCGCGCTACGGCGATTCTTATCACGCTTTACGCGCTTTATATCCTCGGCTTTTTCATTATCACCGATACCCTGACCTATGAGACCTGGCACGCCTTTTTCGCCTCCTCGTTCACCAAAGTCTTTACGCTGCTTACGCTGTTCGCCACCCTGATTCATGGCTGGATCGGCATGTGGCAAGTACTGACCGATTACGTTAAGCATCTGGCCACGCGCCTGATCGGACAGCTGGTGATTGTGGTGGTGCTGTTGGCTTTCGCTATTTATGGAACTGTTGTGGTGTGGGGTGTGTAAATGAATTTGCCAGTCAGAGAATTTGATGCCGTGGTGATCGGCGCTGGCGGCGCAGGCATGCGCGCCGCACTGCAAATCTCCCAAGCGGGCCAGAGCTGCGCCCTGTTATCGAAAGTGTTTCCTACCCGTTCCCATACCGTCTCGGCTCAGGGCGGCATTACCGTTGCGCTGGGTAATACCCATGAGGACAACTGGGAATGGCACATGTACGACACGGTAAAAGGCTCCGACTATATCGGCGATCAGGATGCGATCGAATACATGTGCAAAACCGGCCCGGAAGCGATCCTTGAGCTGGAGCACATGGGTCTGCCGTTCTCCCGCCTCGACGACGGCCGCGTTTACCAGCGCCCGTTCGGCGGCCAGTCGAAAAACTTCGGCGGCGAACAGGCTGCGCGTACCGCGGCGGCGGCGGACCGTACCGGCCATGCGCTGCTGCATACGCTCTATCAGCAGAACCTGAAAAACAAAACCACCATTTTCTCCGAGTGGTATGCCCTGGATCTGGTGAAAAACCAGGACGGCGCGATCGTCGGCTGCACCGCCATCTGCATTGAAACCGGCGAAACCGTCTATTTCAAAGCCAAAGCCACGGTGCTGGCTACCGGCGGCGCCGGGCGTATCTACCAATCCACCACCAACGCCCACATCAATACCGGCGACGGCGTCGGCATGGCGCTGCGCGCCGGCGTGCCGGTGCAGGATATGGAGATGTGGCAGTTCCACCCCACCGGCATCGCCGGCGCGGGCGTGCTGGTGACCGAAGGCTGCCGCGGCGAAGGCGGCTACCTGCTGAACAAACATGGCGAGCGCTTTATGGAGCGTTACGCGCCGAACGCCAAAGATCTGGCGGGGCGCGACGTGGTTGCTCGCTCGATGATGATTGAAATCCGCGAAGGCCGCGGCTGCGACGGCCCCTGGGGTCCGCACATTAAGCTGAAGCTGGATCACCTCGGCAAAGAGGTGCTGGAGTCGCGTCTGCCGGGCATCCTGGAGCTGTCCCGCACCTTCGCTCACGCCGATCCGGTCAAAGAGCCGATTCCGGTTATTCCGACCTGCCACTATATGATGGGCGGCATTCCGACCAAAGTGACCGGTCAGGCGCTGCGCGTCAACGAGCAGGGCGAAGATGAAGTCATTCCGGGCCTGTTCGCCGTCGGCGAAATCGCCTGCGTCTCGGTTCATGGCGCTAACCGCCTCGGCGGCAACTCGCTGCTCGACCTGGTGGTATTCGGCCGCGCGGCGGGCCTGCATCTGCTGGAGTCGATTCAGGAGCAGGGCGAACTGCGCGACGCCACTGCGGAGGAAATCGACGCCGCGATGGCGCGCTTCAACCGCTGGGAAAACAACACCACCGGCGAAGATCCGGTCGAGATCCGCAAAGCGCTGCAGCGCTGCATGCAGAACAATTTCTCGGTATTCCGCGAAGGCGACGCCATGGCGCAGGGCCTGGAAGAGCTGAAGCAGATCCGCGAGCGTCTGAAATCCGCCCGTCTCGACGACCGCTCCCCGGACTTCAATACCCAGCGTATCGAGTGTCTGGAGCTGGATAACCTGATGGAGACCGCGTACGCCACGGCGGTAGCGGCCAACTACCGCACCGAAAGCCGCGGCGCGCACAGCCGCTTCGACTACCCGGATCGCGATGATGAAAACTGGCTGTGTCACAGTCTCTATCTGCCGCAAACGGAGAGCATGACGCGCCGCGAGGTGAACATGCAGCCGAAACTGCGCGCGGCCTTCCCGCCGAAAGTGCGTACCTATTAATTAGCGGAGAGCGATCATGAGACTCGAATTTTCCATTTATCGTTATAACCCGGACGTCGACGCCGCGCCGCGCATGCAGGATTACACCCTTGAAGCGGAAGACGGGCGCGACATGATGCTGCTGGACGCGCTGATTCGTCTGAAAGAGAAAGATCCTACCCTGGCGTTCCGCCGCTCCTGCCGCGAAGGCGTTTGCGGTTCAGACGGCCTGAACATGAACGGTAAAAACGGCCTCGCCTGCATCACGCCGATCTCCGCACTGGGCAACGGCGCGAAGAAAATCGTCATTCGTCCGCTGCCCGGTTTGCCGGTGGTGCGCGATCTGGTCGTGGACATGGGGCAATTTTATGCGCAGTATGAGAAGATTAAGCCTTACCTGTTGAATAATGGGGAAAATCCGCCCGCCCGCGAGCATTTGCAGACCCCTGCCGAGCGTGAGCACCTGGATGGTCTGTATGAGTGCATTCTCTGCGCCTGCTGCTCGACCTCGTGCCCGTCGTTCTGGTGGAACCCGGACAAGTTTATCGGTCCGGCCGGCCTGCTGGCGGCCTATCGTTTTCTGATCGACAGCCGCGATACCGAAACCGAAGCGCGTCTCGACAATATGAGCGATGCTTTCAGTGTATTCCGCTGTCACAGCATTATGAACTGTGTGAGCGTATGTCCGAAAGGGCTGAACCCGACGCGCGCTATCGGTCATATTAAGTCGATGCTGCTGCAGCGCGGGGCGTAATATCGTGACGCCGGGAGCCCTGCGGCTCCCGGATTTTAACGGAAGCCTCTGTAAGGTTTGTGACTGCCCGGCAGAACAAGCCTTACAAAGGTTCCCTTACGGGCCGGGCGCTGGCAGCGCACAGTGCTCGTATCGCTGAACTCACTACGGCAAGCCGCGAAAGCGGCAACAATGAAACCTCAAAAAAAGCATACTAATGCTTAAGGGATCACAATGCAGAACAGCGCGATGAAGCCCTGGCTGGACTCCTCCTGGCTGGCCGGCGCGAACCAGTCTTACATAGAACAGCTCTATGAGGATTTCCTGACCGATCCTGACTCCGTTGATGCGGCGTGGCGTTCCATGTTCCAGCAACTTCCAGGCACTGGCGTGAAGCCCGAGCAGTTTCACTCCACCACGCGCGAATATTTCCGCCGCCTGGCCAAAGACGCGTCACGTTACACCTCCTCCGTATCCGACCCTGCGACCAACTCCAAACAGGTTAAAGTCCTGCAGCTGATTAACGCGTTCCGCTTTCGCGGCCATCAGCACGCCAACCTTGATCCGCTTGGCCTGTGGCAGCAGGAAAGGGTGCCCGATCTCGATCCGGCCTATCACGACCTGACCGAAGACGATTTTCAGGAAAGCTTTAACGTAGGCTCTTTCGCCATCGGCAAAGAGACCATGAAGCTGGCTGAACTTTATGACGCGCTGAAGCAGACTTACTGCGGCTCCATCGGCGCGGAATATATGCATATCAACAATACCGATGAGAAGCGTTGGATCCAGCAGCGTCTGGAATCGGTAGTGGGCCATGCGGCGTTCAGCAACGACGAGAAAAAAGGTTTCCTGAAAGAGCTGACCGCGGCGGAAGGGCTGGAGAAATATCTCGGAGCGAAATTCCCGGGCGCGAAACGCTTTTCGCTGGAAGGCGGCGACGCGCTGGTGCCGATGCTGCGCGAGCTGATTCGTCACGCCGGCAAAAACGGCACGCGCGAAGTGGTGCTGGGGATGGCGCACCGCGGACGCCTTAACGTGCTGATCAATGTGCTGGGCAAAAAGCCGCAGGATCTGTTCGACGAATTCTCCGGCAAGCAT
Organism: Enterobacteriaceae bacterium UBA2655; assembly: GCA_002359495.1. Taxonomy (GTDB): domain Bacteria; phylum Pseudomonadota; class Gammaproteobacteria; order Enterobacterales; family Enterobacteriaceae; genus Pantoea; species Pantoea superficialis. The sequence continues at coordinate 42,362 of DENB01000041.1, read as the reverse complement.
AAAGAGCATTTAGGCACCGGCGACGTGAAATACCACATGGGCTTCTCCTCTGATGTGGAAACCGAAGGCGGCCTGGTGCATCTGGCGCTGGCGTTCAACCCGTCGCATCTGGAGATCGTCAGCCCGGTGGTGATGGGCTCAGTGCGCGCGCGCCTCGATCGCCTGGCCGAACCGGCCAGCAACAAAGTGCTGCCGATTACCATTCACGGCGACGCTGCCGTCACCGGCCAGGGCGTGGTGCAGGAAACCCTGAACATGTCCCAGGCGCGCGGTTACGAAGTGGGCGGCACCGTTCGCATCGTCATCAACAACCAGGTGGGCTTTACCACCTCGAACCCGAAAGACGCGCGCTCCACGCCGTACTGCACCGATATCGGCAAAATGGTGCTGGCGCCGATCTTCCACGTCAACGCGGACGATCCCGAGGCGGTGGCGTTCGTCACCCGTCTGGCCCTCGACTATCGCAACACCTTCAAACGCGACGTCTTTATCGATTTGGTCTGCTATCGCCGTCACGGTCATAACGAAGCGGACGAGCCGAGCGCGACCCAGCCGCTGATGTACCAGAAAATCAAAAAACATCCGACGCCGCGTAAAATCTACGCCGATCGTCTGGAAGCGGAGAAGGTCGCTTCGCTGGAAGACGCCACCGAGATGGTGAATCTTTATCGCGATGCGCTGGATGCCGGCGAATGCGTGGTGCCGGAATGGCGTCCGATGAGCCTGCACTCCTTTACCTGGTCGCCTTATCTCAACCATGACTGGGAAGAGAGCTACCCGGAAAAAGTGGAGATGAAACGCTTGCAGGAGCTGGCGCGCCGTATCAGCCAGGTGCCGGAAGCGGTGGAAGTGCAGTCGCGCGTGGCGAAGATCTACAAAGACCGTCAGGAAATGGCCGAAGGCAACAAGCCGTTCGACTGGGGCGGGGCGGAAAACCTGGCCTACGCCACGCTGGTGGACGAGGGCATTCCGGTGCGTCTTTCCGGCGAAGATACCGGGCGCGGCACCTTCTTCCATCGTCATGCGGTTATCCATAACCAGGCGAACGGATCGACCTACACCCCGCTGCACCATATCCATAACGGCCAGGGCACGTTCCGCGTATGGGATTCGGTGCTGTCGGAAGAGGCGGTGCTGGCGTTCGAATATGGCTACGCCACGGCGGAACCGCGTACTCTGACCATTTGGGAAGCGCAGTTCGGCGACNNGTGGTTATCGACCAGTTCATCAGCTCCGGCGAGCAGAAATGGGGCCGGATGTGCGGTCTGGTGATGCTGCTGCCGCACGGCTATGAAGGCCAGGGCCCGGAACACTCTTCAGCCCGTCTGGAGCGTTATCTGCAACTCTGCGCCGAGCAGAACATGCAGGTGTGCGTGCCCTCCACGCCAGCGCAGGTGTATCACATGCTGCGTCGCCAGGCGCTGCGCGGCATGCGCCGTCCGCTGATCGTCATGTCGCCGAAATCGCTGCTGCGTCATCCGCTGGCGATCTCCTCTCTGGATGAGCTGGCGAACGGCAGCTTCCAGCCTGCCATCGGCGAGATCGACGATCTGGACGCGCAGCAGGTAAAACGCGTGGTGCTCTGCGCCGGAAAAGTCTATTACGACCTGCTGGAGCAGCGCCGTAAAAACGAACAGACCGATGTAGCGATCGTGCGCGTCGAACAGCTCTATCCGTTCCCGCATAAAGCGCTGCAGGAAGCGTTAAAAAATTACGCCCACGTACAGGACTTTGTCTGGTGTCAGGAAGAACCTCTGAACCAGGGCGCATGGTATTGTAGTCAGCATCACTTCCGGGAAGCGATTCCGTCTGGCGCGTCATTGCGTTATGCGGGTCGTCCGGCTTCTGCTTCACCGGCCGTAGGCTATATGTCCGTTCACCAAAAACAGCAGCAAGACCTGGTTAATGACGCGCTGAACGTTGATTAATTAAAAGGAAAGATAATGAGTAGCGTAGAAATTCTCGTTCCCGACCTGCCTGAATCCGTTGCCGACGCCACCGTGGCGACCTGGCACAAAAAACCGGGCGATGCGGTTACCCGCGACGAAGTGCTGGTAGAGATCGAAACTGACAAAGTGGTGCTGGAAGTTCCCGCCTCCGCAGACGGCGTGCTGGATGCGGTGCTGGAAGACGAAGGATCCACCGTTACCTCGCGCCAGATTCTGGGACGCCTGAAAGAGGGCAACAGCGGCGGTAAAGAGATCACGGCGAAAGTGGAAAGCAAAGAGTCTACGCCTGCGCAGCGCCAGACCGCCGCGCTGGAAGGTGAAAGCAACGACACGCTCAGCCCGGCCATTCGCCGCCTGATCGCCGAACACGATCTCGATGCGTCGCAGATCAAGGGCAGCGGCGTAGGCGGACGCATTACGCGTGAAGACGTAGATAAACATCTGACGAAGGCGCCGGAAACGCAGAAAGCGGCTCCGCAGCTGCAGGCGGCGCAGCCTGCCGCCGCGAACCGCAGCGAGAAGCGCGTGCCGATGACGCGCCTGCGCAAACGCGTCGCGGAACGTCTGCTGGAAGCGAAAAACAGCACCGCCATGCTGACCACCTTCAACGAAGTGAATATGAAGCCGATCATGGACCTGCGCAAGCAGTACGGCGACGCCTTCGAGAAGCGTCACGGCGTGCGTCTGGGCTTTATGTCATTCTATATCAAGGCGGTGGTGGAAGCGCTGAAACGCTTCCCGGAAGTTAACGCCTCCATCGACGGCGAAGATGTGGTTTACCACAACTACTTCGACGTCAGCATCGCAGTCTCCACGCCGCGCGGTCTGGTGACGCCGGTGCTGAAAGATGTCGATGCGCTGAGCATGGCGGATATCGAGAAGAAAATTAAGGAGCTGGCGGTTAAAGGTCGCGACGGCAAACTCACCGTAGACGAGCTGACCGGCGGCAACTTTACCATCACCAACGGCGGCGTGTTCGGTTCGCTGATGTCGACGCCGATTATCAACCCGCCGCAGAGCGCCATTCTGGGCATGCACGCCATCAAGGATCGTCCGATGGCGGTAAACGGCCAGGTGGTGGTGCTGCCGATGATGTATCTGGCGCTCTCGTACGATCACCGTCTGATCGACGGACGCGAGTCCGTGGGTTATCTGGTGGCGGTGAAAGAGATGCTGGAAGATCCGGCTCGCCTGCTGCTGGATGTCTGATTTTCGCCGGGCGCGTCGCGGGCGCGCCCAACCTCAATACTCTTTTCAGATCTGAATGGATAGAACATCATGAACTTACACGAATACCAGGCGAAACAGCTGTTTGCACGGTATGGTTTACCGGCGCCGACCGGCTACGCCTGTACTACCCCTCGCGAAGCGGAAGAGGCGGCATCGAAAATCGGTGCAGGCCCGTGGGTAGTCAAATGTCAGGTTCATGCCGGCGGCCGCGGTAAAGCGGGCGGTGTGAAAGTGGTCAAGAGCAAAGAAGAGATCCGCGCTTTTGCCGAAAACTGGCTGGGTAAACGTCTGGTCACCTATCAAACCGACGCTGACGGCCAGCCGGTTAATGAGATTCTGGTGGAAGCGGCGACCGATATCGATCAGGAACTCTATCTGGGCGCGGTCGTCGATCGCGCCAGCCGCCGCGTGGTCTTTATGGCCTCGACCGAAGGCGGCGTCGAGATTGAAAAAGTGGCGGAAGAGACCCCGCACCTGATCCACAAAACGGCACTTGATCCGCTAACCGGCCCGCAGCCCTATCAGGGCCGCGAGCTGGCGTTCAAGCTGGGCCTGAGCGGCAAGCAGGTCAATCAGTTCACCAAGATCTTCATGGGCCTGGCGACGATGTTCCTGGAGCGCGATCTGGCGCTGATCGAGATCAACCCGCTGGTGATCACCAAACAGGGCGATCTGGTCTGCCTCGACGGCAAACTGGGCGCGGACGGCAACGCCATGTTCCGTCAGCCGGAGCTGCGCGAAATGCGCGACCCGAGCCAGGAAGACCCGCGCGAAGCGCACGCCACGCAGTGGGAACTGAACTATGTGGCGCTGGAGGGCAACATCGGCTGTATGGTGAACGGCGCCGGTCTGGCGATGGGCACCATGGATATCGTGAAGCATCACGGCGGCCAGCCGGCCAACTTCCTCGACGTGGGCGGCGGCGCGACCAAAGAGCGCGTGACCGAAGCCTTTAAAATCATTCTCTCCGACGACGCCGTAAAAGCGGTATTCGTTAATATCTTCGGCGGCATCGTGCGCTGCGACCTGATTGCCGACGGCATCATCGGCGCCGTAGCCGAAGTCGGAGTCAACGTGCCGGTGGTGGTGCGTCTGGAAGGCAACAACGCCGAGCTGGGCGCCGAGAAGCTGGCGGACAGCGGTCTGAACATCATTGCAGCAACCAGCCTGACAGACGCGGCACAGCGTGTTGTTGCTGCTGCGGAGGGTAAATAATGTCCATTTTGATCGACAAAAACACCAAAGTGATCTGCCAGGGCTTTACCGGTGGACAGGGCACATTCCACTCTGAGCAGGCGCTGGCCTACGGTACGCAGCTGGTTGGCGGCGTGACGCCAGGCAAAGGCGGCACCACGCATCTGGGCCTGCCGGTGTTTAATACCGTGCGTGAAGCGGTGGAGGCGACCGGCGCGACGGCCTCGGTGATTTACGTCCCGGCGCCGTTCTGCAAAGACGGTATTCTGGAAGCGATCGACGCGGGCATCAAACTGATCATTACCATCACTGAAGGCATCCCGACGCTGGATATGCTGACGGTAAAAGTGAAGCTGGATGAAGCGGGCGTACGGATGATCGGGCCTAACTGTCCGGGCGTCATCACGCCGGGCGAATGCAAAATCGGCATTATGCCGGGCCATATCCACCAGCCGGGCCGCATCGGGATCGTCTCCCGCTCCGGCACCCTGACCTACGAAGCGGTGAAGCAAACCACCGACATCGGCTACGGCCAGTCCACCTGCGTGGGCATCGGCGGCGATCCGATTCCGGGCTCCAACTTCATTGATATCCTGAAGCTGTTCCAGGACGATCCGCAGACGGAAGCGATCGTGATGATCGGCGAAATCGGCGGCAGCGCGGAAGAAGAAGCCGCCGCCTTTATCAAAGAGCATGTCACTAAGCCGGTCGTCGGCTATATCGCCGGCGTGACCGCGCCGAAAGGCAAGCGCATGGGCCATGCGGGCGCCATCATCGCGGGCGGCAAAGGCACGGCGGAAGAAAAATTCGCTGCGCTGGAAGCGGCGGGCGTGAAAACGGTACGCAGTCTTGCGGATATCGGCGACGCGGTAAAAGCGGTTCTCCCGGCTAAATAAGCCACCATCGCGTTGTTGAACAGGCCACCTGCGGGTGGCCTTTTTTATGGCGCACGCTCAACGGCGGCCTCGCAGCTGTTCCGTTAACTTCAGTAACTATTAAGTGTTATTTCACTGCAGCGTCAAGCCGGGAGAGAAGGCGCAGGTTAAATAAAAATAGCAAAGGTTATTAACCGCCTCGGTTGTTTACTCGCGAAATACAATTAATTAACAATATCTTTAGCAGAACATATCTCATATTTTATTTCGTTAATTCAGATCAATAAATTCCAATTTATAGAAAACGATAGCGCTGGAAAAGCGCAGCGTGGAGGAGTTAAATTGCGCTGAATCAATTCAGACGCTTTTCGAATCATTCCAAAATTTATCGAAATTGATTAAACAACGAAAACGGCGAATTCGGTTCGCTGTAACGCCTGTGCCGTCTGGGTTGATAAATTTCAGGGAATATACGCAGTCGTTCCGGGTCCCGGCGGGCAGCGTTATAACCTGTTTTGTTGGCAATAAATCTGGAATCAATAATGGATTGTTCCTGATATTCGCGTCGCAATGCATTCGATAAAAAGAGGCAATGGTGCGAATAAGCGGGGCGTCTTTGCGAAACACCAGGAGTCACTATGTTAGATATCGTCGAACTGTCACGTTTACAGTTTGCTCTGACGGCCATGTACCATTTCCTGTTTGTCCCGCTCACGCTGGGAATGGCGTTTTTACTGGCCATCATGGAAACCGTATATGTGCTGTCGGGAAAACAAATTTATAAGGACATGACAAAATTTTGGGGGAAATTATTCGGTATTAACTTCGCCCTGGGCGTGGCGACCGGCCTGACGATGGAATTTCAGTTCGGCACCAACTGGTCTTATTATTCCCACTACGTCGGCGATATTTTCGGCGCGCCGCTGGCGATTGAGGGGCTGATGGCGTTCTTCCTGGAATCGACTTTTGTCGGCCTGTTCTTTTTCGGCTGGGATCGCTTGGGTAAAAATCAGCATCTGGCGGTCACCTGGCTGGTGGCGCTCGGTTCTAATCTGTCCGCGCTGTGGATTCTGGTGGCGAACGGCTGGATGCAAAATCCGGTCGCCTCGACCTTCAATTTTGAAACCATGCGCATGGAGATGGTGAGCTTCGCCGAGCTGGTGCTGAATCCGGTCGCGCAGGTGAAATTCGTGCATACCGTGGCGGCAGGCTACACTACCGGCGCGATGTTCATCATGGGGATCAGCGCCTGGTATTTGCTGAAAGGACGCGATACCGCTTTCGCCAAACGCTCTTTCGCCATTGCCGCCAGCTTCGGCATGGCCGCGGTGCTTTCGGTCATCGTGCTGGGCGACGAGTCGGGCTACGAGGTCGGCGACGTGCAAAAAACTAAGCTGGCCGCGATTGAAGCCGAATGGGAAACCCAGCCGGCGCCCGCCGCGTTTACCCTGTTTGGTCTGCCCAATCAGGAAGCGCAGAAAAATGACTACGCTATTCAAATCCCCTATCTGCTGGGGTTGATCGCCACCCGTTCCGTCGATACGCCGGTCACCGGCCTGAAAGAGTTGCTGACGCAGCATGAAATTCGAATCCGCAACGGCATGAAAGCCTACGCGCTGTTGAACGAGCTGCGCGCGGGCAATCAGGACCCGGCGGTGCGTCAGGCTTTCGACGCCAGCAAACAGGATCTGGGCTATGGCCTGCTGCTGAAGCGCTATACCCAGAACGTCACCGACGCCAGCGAAGCGCAAATCAAGCAGGCGACGCAGGACTCGATTCCGCGCGTGGCGCCGCTCTATTTCGCGTTCCGCATCATGGTAGTCAGCGGCGTGCTGCTGCTGGGCATTATCGCGCTGGCGTTCTGGAGCGTGATCCGCAACCGCGTCGGCAACAGCCGCTGGTTGATGAAAGCCGCGCTCTGGGGGATCCCGTTGCCCTGGATCGCCATTGAGTCCGGCTGGTTCGTCGCTGAGTATGGCCGTCAACCCTGGGCGATCGGCGAGGTTCTGCCCACCGCCGTGGCGAACTCCTCGTTAACGGTCGGCGACCTGCTCTTTTCCATGACGCTGGTGTGCGGTCTTTACACCCTGTTCCTGGTCGCAGAGATGTATCTGATGTTCAAATTCGCCCGCCTCGGCCCGAGCAGCATGCGAACCGGACGTTACCATCATGAACAACTCGCCGCTACGTCGCAGCAAGCGCGTTGATGGAGGAGATCATAAATGTTTGATTATGAAGTTTTGCGCTTTGTCTGGTGGCTGCTGATCGGCATTTTGCTGATTGGCTTCGCCGTGGCCGACGGTTTTGATATGGGCGTGGGCATGCTGACGCGTTTGCTGGGCCGTACCGATACCGAGCGGCGCGTGATGATTAATACCATCGCGCCGCACTGGGACGGCAACCAGGTCTGGCTGATCACCGCCGGCGGCGCGCTTTTCGCCGCCTGGCCGATGGTTTACGCCGCGGCGTTTTCCGGTTTCTACGTGGCGATGATACTGGTGCTGGCGTCGCTGTTTTTCCGTCCGGTGGGATTCGATTACCGTTCAAAAATCGAAGATATGCGCTGGCGCGGTATGTGGGACTGGGGCATCTTTATCGGCAGCTTCGTGCCGCCGCTGGTGATTGGCGTCGCCTTCGGTAATCTGCTGCAGGGCGTGCCTTTTCACACCGACCAGTACATGCGTCTCTACTATACCGGCAACTTCTTCCAGCTGTTGAACCCCTTCGCGCTGCTGGCGGGCATGGTCAGCCTGACCATGATCCTGACGCAGGGCGCGACTTATCTGCAAATGCGCACTACCGGCGAACTGCATCAGCGTTCGCGCAGCGCGGCGCAGATGAGCACGCTGGTGATGCTGGTTTGCTTTGTGCTGGCGGGCGTCTGGGTGATGTACGGCATCGACGGCTATGTAGTGAAAAGCGTGATCGATCACCATGCCGCCTCCAACCCGTTAGGCAAACAGGTAGCGCGCGAAGCGGGCGCCTGGCTGGCTAACTTCCACGCTATGCCGCTGCTCTGGCTGTTCCCGCTGCTGGGCGCACTGCTGCCGCTGCTGACGTTCTTCTGCTCAAAGGCGGAGAAGGGCGCCTGGGCGTTTGTTTTCTCATCGCTCACGCTGGCCTGCGTGATTATGACGGCGGGCATCGCCATGTTCCCGTTCATTATGCCGTCCAGCACGGCGCCTGACGTCAGCCTGACCATGTGGGACGCGACCTCAAGCTTGATGACGCTGAAGCTGATGACCTTCGCCGCCATGATCTTCGTGCCGATCATTCTCGCTTACACCGCCTGGTGCTACTACAAAATGTTTGGCCGTATCACCGGGCAGCATATTGAGAGCAACACGCACTCCCTCTACTGATAAAGGAGATCGACGATGTGGTATTTCGCCTGGATCCTCGGCACGCTGCTGGCCTGTGCGTTTGGTGTGATCACCGCGCTGGCGCTGGAACATGTTGAAGAGAATGCAAAACAGAATGAAGCCTGATAACGCATAATGCGTTGATGCACAGAGGCCCCTTGCGGGCCTCTTTTTTTTTGCGCCGTCGCGCAGCGGCGCAAACGGCAAAAGCCGGAATTTTACTCGAACTTTTGTTACTGAATGGTCAAGAAACCTGCTGAAAATCGTTCCGGTTGTAACCGTCTGATAATTATTTTCTCCTGGCTCTGGCGAGCCATTCCCAACCTGAAATCTCTTGCGTATAGTAGCAACGTTTAAAACGGGACCGGGATGTAGAGTGAGTACAACGCTGTTTCGCTGGCCGGTTCGGGTCTATTACGAAGACACCGACGCCGGTGGCGTGGTTTATCACGCCAGCTATATTGCTTTTTACAAACGAGCACGTACTGAAATGTTGCGACAGCATCATTTCAATCAGCAAACCCTGCTGGAACAGCAGATTGCTTTTGTGGTGCGACGTATTACGGTGGACTATCACGCAGCGGCTCGCCTCGACGATCTTCTGGAAATCCAGAGTGAAATCAAAAGTATGACGCGCGCAACCCTTACGTTCGCCCAGCGTATCGTCAGTGCGGAAGGCAAAGTGCTCAACGAAGCGGAAGTCCTGATTGCCTGTATCAATCCACATCTTATGAAGCCGATAGCGCTTCCCAAGTCTATTGTCGCGGAGTTCAAGCAGTGACTGACATGAACATTCTTGATTTGTTCCTGAAGGCGAGCCTTCTGGTCAAACTTATCATGTTGATTTTGATCGGCTTTTCCATTGCCTCATGGGCGATCATTATCCAGCGTACGCGCATCCTGAATGCGGCGGGACGCGAGGCGGAAGCGTTTGAAGATAAATTCTGGTCAGGCATTGAGCTGTCGCGTCTTTATCAGGAAAGCCAGGCGCGCCGCGATGAACTGGCGGGCGCCGAGCAGATTTTCTACGCCGGCTTCAAAGAGTTCGCCCGGCTGCACCGCGCCAACAACCATGCGCCGGAAGCGGTGCTGGAAGGGGCGGGCCGCGCGATGCGTATCTCAATGAATCGCGAACTTGAATCGCTGGAAACCCATATTCCTTTCCTCGGCACCGTCGGCTCGATCAGCCCTTATATCGGCCTGTTCGGTACCGTTTGGGGGATTATGCATGCCTTTATCGCCTTGGGCGCCGTGAAGCAGGCGACCTTGCAGATGGTGGCGCCCGGCATCGCCGAAGCGCTGATCGCCACGGCGATCGGCCTGTTCGCCGCGATCCCCGCCGTTATGGCCTATAACCGTCTGAACCAGCGCGTCAACAAGCTGGAGCAGGGTTACGACAACTTTATGGAAGAGTTCACGGCTATTCTGCACCGTCAGGCATTCTCCAGCGACAGCAACAAGTAAGAGCGGAGGTTATTTATGGCCAGAACGCGTGGTCGCGGTCGCCGCGATTTAAAGTCGGAAATCAACATTGTTCCGCTGCTGGATGTGCTGTTGGTGCTGCTGCTGATCTTTATGGCGACGGCGCCGATCATCACTCAGAGCGTAGAAGTCGATCTGCCTGACGCAACCGATTCAAAAACCGTCGCCAGCAATGATAATCCGCCGGTGATCGTCGAGGTTTCCGGCATCGGACAATACAGTCTGGTAGTGGATCACGATCGTATGGAGCAGCTGCCGCCGGAGCAGGTGATCAGCGAGGCGCAGCGTCGTCTGTCATCGGATCCGAAAACCGTCTTTTTGATCGGCGGCGCGAAAGATGTGCCTTACGACGAAATCATCAAGGCGCTGAATCTGCTGCATCAGGCAGGTGTAAAATCCGTCGGTTTGATGACGCAGCCGATTTAAAGTCGAACCGTTTTTTGGGAACCGAGAGTGTCGAAGGCAACCGAGCAAAACGAGAAGTTGAAGCGCGCGATAATCATTTCGGTGATATTGCATATCGTCCTGATCGCCCTGCTGCTATGGAGCTCGTTTAACGAAAACATCGAGGCCAGCGGCGGCGGCGGCGGAAGCGATATCGATGCTGTAATGGTGGATCCCGGCGCCGTAGTGGAACAGTACAACCGCCAGCAGAATCAGCAAAGCGACAGCCAGCGCGCCGAGCAGCAGCGTAAAAAACAGGCTCAGCAGCAGGCGGAAGAGCTGCAGCAGAAACAGGCGGCTGAGCAACAGCGTCTGAAAGAACTGGAAAAAGAACGTTTGCAGGCGCAGGAAGAGGCGAAAGCGCAGGCGAAGCAGCAGGCGGAACAGCAGAAGCAGGCTGAAGCCGCGGCGAAGCAGGCGCAGGAGCAGCAAAAAGCGGCGGAAGCCGCTGCGGCCAAAGCGAAGGCGGAAGCGAAAGCCGAAGCCGATGCGCAGGCGAAAGCCGCTGCGGAAGCGAAGCAAAAAGCGGAAGAGCAGGCGAAGCAGGCCGCCGCTGAGGCGGCTAAACAGAAAGCGGCGGATGAGGCCAAGGCCGCTGCTGCCGCTGCTGCGAAACAGAAAGCGGCGGAAGAGGCAAAAGCCGCTGCCGCAGCGGAAGCGAAGCAGAAAGCGGCGCAGGAAGCTAAAGCGGCCGCCGCGGCGGAAGCGAAGCAGAAAGCGGCGGAAGAAGCTAAAGCCGCCGCAGCGGAAGCGAAGCAAAAAGCGGCGCAGGAAGCGAAAGAGAAAGCGGCGGCGGAAGCCAAAGCGAAAGCCGATGCGGCGGCGAAAGCCAAAGCCGCGGCGGATGCGAAGAAGAAAGCGGCGGCGGAAGCGGCAAAGAACGACAGCGACGTCAACGATCTACTCGGCGGTCTGGCTTCCGGTAAGAATGCGCCGAAAAGCGGCGACGCCGGCAAGTCGGGCGGCGCGGCGGCGGCAGGGCAGGGCAACCAGAAGAAAGCCGGCGCCTCCGGCGCGGCTATCGCCAGCTATCTGGGCCAGGTTAAAGGCGCGATCCAGAGTAAATTTTATGATTCGGACACATTCCAGGGTCGCACCTGCGATGTTCGGATTAAACTGGCGCCGGATGGTTTGCTGGTTTCAGCGACGCCGGCGGGCGGCGATCCCGCGCTTTGTCAGGCGGCAATCAACGCCGCGCGGCTGGCGCGCATACCTAAACCGCCAAGTCAGGATGTCTGGCAGGCGGTGAAGGATGCTACGGTAGAGTTCAAACCGTAAGCATGCAGTAATCCACGGCAAGTTGAGCTAAGGTTAGCTTGCCGTACTCTATCAGGCTTTAACTCGTCGTTTTCAGGAACAGTGCGAATTATCGTGGACTCAGGTTCAGGTAAGGGAGAAAAAATGAAGCAGGCACTTCGTGTTACGTTAAGCTTTTTTTTACTGCTGTGGGCAGCCGTGCTGCATGCAGAAGTACGCATTGAAATTACCCAGGGGGTAAATACCGCGCGCCCTATTGGCGTCGTCCCCTTTAAATGGAATGGACCTGGCGCCGCGCCGGAAGATATCGGCGGCATCGTCGCCGCCGACCTGCGCAACAGCGGCAAATTTAACCCGCTGGATCGTTCGCGCCTGCCGCAGCAGCCCACCAGCCCGCAGGAAGTGCAGCCCGCCGCCTGGACCGCGCTCGGCATCGACGCCGTTGTGGTCGGCCAGGTGCAGCCGAATCCGGACGGCAGCTATCAAGTCTCTTACCAGCTGGTCGATACTTCCGGTGCGCCGGGCACCGTACTGGCGCAAAATCAGTATAAGGTAACCAAACAGTGGCTGCGTTACGCGGCGCATACCGCCAGCGATGAAGCTTTTGAAAAGCTGACCGGCATTAAAGGCGCATTCCGCACCCGCATCGCCTATGTGGTGCAGACCAACGGCGGCCAGTTCCCGTATGAACTGCGCGTGGCTGACTACGACGGCTATAACCAGTTTGTCGTGCATCGCTCTCCGCAACCGCTGATGTCGCCGACCTGGTCACCGGACGGCAGCAAAGTCGCCTATGTAACGTTTGAAAGCGGCAAGTCGGCGCTGGTGGTGCAGACGCTCTCTAACGGCGCGATCCGTCAGATTGCCTCTTACCCGCGACATAACGGCGCGCCGGCCTTCTCGCCGGACGGTTCCAAACTTGCGTTTGCGCTCTCTAAAACCGGCAGCCTGAACCTTTATGTTATGGATCTGGCATCCGGTCAGGTGCGTCAGATCACCAACGGCCGCTACAACAGCACCGAGCCCTCTTGGTATCCGGACAGCCAGTCGCTGGCCTACACCTCGGATCAGGCCGGCGCGCCGCAGATTTATAAAATTGGCATTAATGGCGGGACGCCGCAGCGTATTACCTGGGAAGGCGGTCAGAACCAGGACGCTGATGTCGCAACGGACGGCAAATCTATGGTGATGATTAGCACCAACGGCGGCGCTCAACACGTCGCCAGACAGGATCTGGAAACGGGAGCCGTTCAAACGTTAACGGATACGTTCCTGGATGAGACGCCGAGTCTTGCACCTAACGGCACTATGGTGATCTATAGCTCTACTCAGGGGATGGGTTCCGTGTTGCAGTTGGTTTCAACCGATGGGCGTTTCAAAGCGCGTCTTCCGGCAACTGATGGACAGGTAAAATCGCCTGCCTGGTCGCCGTATCTGTGATGCATGTGTAAATATGTATGGCAAACAATAATAGGATTTAGAAATGCAACTGAACAAAGTGCTGAAGGGTTTGATGCTGGCTCTGCCGGTTATCGCAGTGGCGGCGTGTAGCTCTCATAAAAACAACAACAATGACCAGACCGGCATGGGCGCTGACGGCGCTTACGGTGCGGGTTCAGGTATGAACGGCAACGGCAACATGTCTTCTGACGAGCAGGCGCGTCTGCAGATGCAGCAGCTGCAGCAGAACAACATCGTTTACTTCGGTCTGGATAAGTACGACATCCAGTCTGAGTACGCGCAGATGCTGGACCAGCACGCGGCTTTCCTGCGTAGCAACCCGTCATACAAAGTGACCATCGAAGGTCATGCGGATGAGCGCGGTACGCCGGAATACAACATCGCCTTGGGCGAGCGTCGCGCAAGCGCGGTGAAAATGTACCTGCAGGGCAAAGGCGTGTCGGCTGACCAGATGTCCATCGTTTCTTACGGTAAAGAGAAACCGGCGGTTCTGGGCCATGACGAAGCGGCTTACTCTAAAAACCGTCGTGCCGTTCTGGTTTACTAAGAGAATCACATGATTAGTAACTTCAGGCTTCAATTATTAAGTCTGTCGTTACTGGTTGGCGTAGCGGCCCCCTGGGCCGCTAATGCCCAGGCGTCAATCAGTAGCGTCGGCTCCGGCTCGGTCGAAGACCGCGTCACCTCCCTTGAACGTATCTCGAATGCCCAGGCGCAACTCTTGCAGCAGGTGCAGGAGCAGATGAATGCCAACCAGAGCGACATTGACTCGCTGCGCGGTCAGATTCAACAAAACAGTTATCAGCTGAACCAGGTGGTCGAGCGTCAGAAGCAGCTCTATCAACAGATCGACGCGTTGAGCAGCAACAGCGGCGCTCAGCAGGGCGCAAGCGACGCCGCTGCGGCGCCGGCCGATGCAGCCGCAGCCGCCAGCAGCGACAACAACGCCAGCGCGGCGCCCGCGCCCGCCCCGACGCAGAGCGGCGACGCCAACAGCGACTACAATGCTGCGGTAGCGCTGATTCTGGAGAAAAAGCAGTACGATCAGGCGATCAGCGCGCTGCAAACGTGGGTGAAGCGTTATCCCGACTCTACCTATCAGCCGAACGCCAATTACTGGCTGGGGCAGCTGTTTTACAACAAAGGCAAAAAGGACGATGCGGCCTACTATTTTGCCACCGTGGTAAAAAACTATCCCAAATCGCCCAAGAGCGCCGAAGCGCTGTTGAAGGTCGGCGTCATCATGCAAGATAAAAACGATACGGCGAAAGCCAAAGCGGTTTATCAGCAGGTGATCAAACAGTTCCCTGGCAGCGAATCCGCCAAACAGGCGCAAAAGCGTCTGGCCGGGCTGTAATCTGTGCAATAAAGACCGGATTTCGTTTGAATTCTGGTCTTGCCGCATGAAAGGTAAGCAATTGAACCCGTTGCCGGAAAATAAGGGTTGCGCTACCCCGCTAAATCAGTAATATATGCCGCCGTTGCCGGGACATATCTCAATACGTATCGGCAAGCCTGAAGATGGGTCGTTAGCTCAGTTGGTAGAGCAGTTGACTTTTAATCAATTGGTCGCAGGTTCGAATCCTGCACGACCCACCAATTCAGAAAAAAGCGCCTTCAGGGCGCTTTTTTCGTTTTCGCCGCCGTCAGATTTTTCCAGATATGCATCACTGCGTAACTTCGCCATGGCCGCCACGCCTGCGAGCGCGCTTCCGCTTGCGCAGGCGTCACGCCGCCCAGATTATTACGAATGGCGATATCCTCTTTAGGAAACGCATCGGGCCAGCGCAGCGCGCGCAGCGCGATATAGTTCGCCGTCCAGGGACCGATGCCCGGCAGCGCCAGCAGCCGCTGCATAATCATTTCCGGGCGGGTGGCGCCGTTGAAACGCAGTTGCCCTGAGGCGCAGGCCTCAGCCAGCGCCAGAATCGTTCTGGCGCGCGCGCTGACGATGCCGTGACGCGCAATCTCATCGAGGCTCGCCATACGCACGCGTTCGGGCGTTGGCGCTAGCCGATTGAGCATCGGGAAGGGCGTCTCGATCGCCTCGCCAAAGGCGTTGGCGAAACGGTTGCTAAGCGTGGTGGCGGCCTTAACCGTAATCTGCTGGCCGAGCACCGCGCGTACCGCCATCTCAAACCCGTCGAAAGCACCGGGAACCCGTAGCCCGGGATTCAACGCAATGCTCGGCGCCAGCAGGCTGTCCTGCTGCAGGCGTTCAGCAATCAACAGCGGCTGAGCGCTGAGATCGAACAGGTTGCGCAGACGTTGCAGCAGGGCGGGCAGCACCGGCGTCAGCGAGCAGGTAAATTCAACCTGCAAAGCCTGCTTCGCCGCCAGATGGGTCACGCGCAGCCAGCCGCGACAGTCGCCCAGCTTCACGGTGCGCATATAGCTCTGTTCATCTACCGCTTCAACCCCCTGCATCAGGCGCAGGCTGAGAAATTCCAGCATCGCCGGCCAGTCATAGGGAGGGCGGTAGCTCAGGCGCAGCTGCGCCCTGTCGTCGAGGCTGGCGGGAACGTCATGCCGCGTCGCCTCTTTACGCAGGCTGCCTGGCGTCATGCGGTAGCGCGCCTGAAACACATCGTTGAAGCGCCGCAGGCTGTTGAAGCCGCTGGCAAAGGCGATATCGGTCACCGGCAGCCGGGTTTCGGTAAGCAGCTGCTTCGCCAGCAGCATGCGCCGCGTTTGTCTCAGCGCCAGCGGCGACACGCCCAGCTCCTGCTGGACGATACGCCGTAGCTGGCGCAGGCTCAGTCCGAATTCCGCGGCTATCGCATCAAGGCTTTCATTCTCTTCCAGCAGGCCCTCGTCGATGCGCTGGATCAGCAGATCCGCGACGCGATGTTGGTTGTCCATCGGCGCGTTGCCCGGCGCCAGCTCCGGTCGGCAGCGCAGGCAGGGACGAAAATGGGCCTTTTCCGCCGCTTCGGCGCTGTCAAAAAACAAACAATTTTTCTGCTGCGGCGGCTTAACCGGGCAGACCGGTCGGCAATAGATGCCGGTTGAGGTCACGCCAACGAAAAACACGCCGTCGAAACGGGTGTCGCGCGCGGTCAACGCCTGGTAAGCGATATCGGGGTCGAGCATCACGGTTCTCCGCAAAATAAATCCTATCCTGCAAAAAAGCGCAGAAGAAAACTGGCTGCTTTCGGACAGGTAAGCAGTTTATCCCGCTGTCCGAAAACAGCCAGTCGCCGGATAAAAAAGTGAGATAATGGCGGCAAGCTATTGGTCGGAGACAAGCCTATGTTTCATTTTAAAACCATCAACACGCCGGTCGGCGTACTGACGCTGGTCGCCAGCGACGCGGGGCTGGCCGCTATCCTTTGGGAAAATGAACTGCCGAAACACCTGCGGCTGCGTCCGCTCAACCAGGATGACAATCATCCGCTGCTGTGCGAAGCGGAGCGTCAGCTGAACGAATACTTCAACGGAACGCGTCAGCGTTTCGATCTGCCGCTCGATTTCGCCGGCACCGAGTTCCAGAAAAAAGTCTGGCAGGCGCTGGTCAGCATCCCCTTTGGCGAAACGCGCAGCTACCGCCAAATCGCCGAGCAGATCGGCCATCCGGCGGCGGTACGCGCGGTCGGCGCCGCTAACGGCAGAAACCCGATCTCGATCGTGGCGCCCTGTCACCGGGTTATCGGCGCTAATGGCAAGCTCACCGGCTTTGCCGGCGGTCTGGAAGTGAAAGCCTTCTTGCTTGAGCTGGAGACCCGGCGGGAAGAGACGCTGCGCACATCCTGAGCGCAACGCTGAAAAAAGAGACGACACCTGTGCTGAATTCCGCTATCGTGTTTAGCATATAAAACACGATAAGCGGTTTTTACGCCGCTCATGGGCGAAAGTTCGCCTGATTCGTTAAATTAATAAAACGAGAGCCGTGTCATGAGCCTGATGTTCGATCCTGAAAGCGCCGTTTACCCTTTCCCGCCCAAGCCTGCCCGTCTGGATGACGAGGAAAAACAGCATTATCGCGAAAAAATCAAAGCTTTGCTTAAAGTGCGCAATGCGGTGATGGTCGCGCATTATTATACCGATCCTGACATCCAGGCGCTGGCCGAAGAGACCGGCGGCTGCGTGGCCGACTCGCTGGAGATGGCGCGTTTCGGCAGCGCGCATCCCGCTTCGACGCTGCTGGTGGCCGGCGTGCGTTTTATGGGCGAGACGGCCAAAATCCTCAGCCCGGAAAAAACCGTGCTGATGCCGACGCTGAAGGCCGAATGCTCGCTCGATCTCGGCTGCCCCATCGATGAATTCAACGCCTTTTGCGACGCCCACCCGGACCGCACCGTGGTGGTTTACGCCAATACCTCGGCGGCGGTAAAAGCGCGCGCGGATTGGGTGGTCACCTCCAGCATCGCCGTGGAGCTGATTGAACACCTCGACAGTCTTGGCGAAAAGATTATCTGGGCGCCGGATCGCCATCTGGGTCGCTACGTGACGCAGAAAACCGGCGCGAACGTGCTTTGCTGGCAGGGCGCCTGCATCGTCCACGACGAATTCAAAACCCAGGCGCTGCAGCGCATGAAGGCGCTGTTCCCTGACGCGGCGGTGCTGGTGCATCCCGAATCGCCGCAGGCGATAGTGGAGCTGGCCGATGCGGTAGGCTCCACCAGTCAGCTGATCCAGGCGGCGAAAACGCTGCCGCATCCGCAGATGATTGTCGCGACCGATCGCGGCATTTTCTACAAAATGCAGCAGGCGGTGCCGGAGAAAACCTTGCTGGAAGCGCCGACCGCAGGCGAAGGCGCGACCTGCCGCAGCTGCGCGCACTGCCCCTGGATGGCGATGAACGGCCTGCAGGCGATTGCGGACGCGCTGGAGCAGGGCGGCAGCGCCCATAAAATCGAAGTGGACGCCGCGCTGCGCGAGGCGGCATTATTGCCGCTGGACCGCATGCTCTCTTTCGCAGCGACGCTTAAACTTAAGGTAAAAGGCAACGCCTGACGGCTTCTTTTTCAACAGGTGCATAATATGGATTTTTTCAGCACGCAAAACATTCTGGTTCACATACCGCTGGGCGCGGGAGGTTACGATCTTTCCTGGATCGAAGCGGTCGGCACCCTGGCGGGCTTGCTCTGCATCTGGCTCGCCAGTCTGGAGAAAGTTGTTAACTATCCGTTCGGGTTGGTTAACGTCACGCTGTTCGCGGTGATCTTCTTCCAGATCCAGCTTTACGCCAGCCTGCTGCTGCAGCTCTTTTTCTTCGCCGCCAATATCTACGGCTGGTACGCCTGGAGCCGGCAGACCGCCGATCGTCAGGCCGCGTTGAAGATTCGCTGGCTGCCGTTGCCGAAAGCGATCGGCTGGGCGCTGGCCTGCGTTATCGCCATTGCGCTGATGACGCGCTTCATCGATCCGGTTTTCGCTTTTCTGACCCGCCTCGCCGTCTGGCTGATGAACAGCCTGGGATTAAACGTAGCGATGCCGCAGCTGCAGCCCGATGCGTTCCCGTTCTGGGACGCCAGCATGATGGTGCTCTCCATCGTGGCGATGATATTAATGACGCGCAAATATGTAGAGAACTGGCTGCTCTGGGTGGTGATTGACGTCATCAGCGTGATGATTTTCGCCCGTCAGGGCGTCTATGCGATGGCGCTGGAGTATGTGATCCTGACGCTGATCGCCCTGAACGGCTCGCGTCTGTGGATCAAAAGCGCGCGCGAACAGCATTCGCACGCGCTCTCTTCTCAGTGAGAGTGGCTGTGGCCGTGGTGGTGTCCATGATGAGAGGCGCTGCCGTCGGCCGACGCTAAGCCGAGCTCGCAGTCCGGGCCGGCGCAGGGCTGGTACTCCATTTGCACCGTGGCGTGTTCAATCTGATAGCGCTGATGCAGATAGCCATGAATGCGCTGCAACAGCGCATCGTGGTCATAAGGCGGGATCACCTGAACATGTAGCGTCAGCACCGGCTTTTCTCCCACCTGCCAGAGGTGAACGTGATGCACATTGCGTACCTCGGCGATATTCAGCGTCAGATCGCGCTTCAGCTTATCCACATCGACGGAGACGGGCGCGCCTTCCAGCAGTTCATGCAGGCTTTCACGCAGCAGCGCCCAGCCGCTGCGCAGCACCAGCAGCGAAACCAGCAGCGACAGAACAGGGTCGGCCAGCGTCCAGCCGGTCAGTATAATAATCACCGCCGCGACAATCGCTCCCACCGAGCCGAGCAGATCGCCCAGTACATGCAGCGCCGCCGCGCGCACGTTCAGATTCTTTTCTTCGCTGCCGCGATGCAGCAGCCAGAACGAAAGCAGGTTCGCCAGCAGACCGGCAATGGCGATGCCCAGCATCAGGCCGCCGGCGACCGGCTGCGGCAGCCAGAAACGGCGCAGCGCTTCCCAGACGATTAGGACCGTAATCACAAGCAGCGCGATGGCGTTGACGAAGGCGGCCAGCGTCGTCAGCCGCAACAGGCCGAAGGTATGGCGCGCGTCGGGTTTGCGCTGTGCGAACTGCACGGCCAGCAGCGCCATCAGCAGCGCGGCGGCGTCTGTCAGCATGTGTCCCGCATCGGCGAGCAGCGCCAGCGAACCGGCGATCCAGCCGCCGATAACTTCCGCCAGCATAAACAGCGCGGTAACGCCGAATGCCGCGGCCAGACGGGTTCGGTTCCCGTTATTTTCCGTGTGACTGTGTGTGTGGGCCATAACTTTCCAGTTTTTCTAACAACCTGTTGGTTAATAATATCAGTAATTTCCTTTCTTCAGACGCATCCTGGTGCAGTTTCGCTTTTTCTACCAGCTGTTGGCTCAACGCGGCCCCCTGAGAAATGTCTAACAGCAGCCAGCTGCTTTTCATGCGGTGAGCGGCGTTGACCAGATCGGACCAGTTGTGCGCCGCCAGCGCCGCTTCGATAGCCTGGCTGTCGTGCTGCAGCGACTGACGCAGCGTGGCGCTCAGCCGCGCAACATACTTTTGATTATGCTGCGCCAGCGCGTTGATATTCTCTTCCAGCCGGACCAGCGGATCTGAAAAGGCTTCCGCCAGCACGCGCGCGATATCCTGCAACGCAAGCGGCTTAATCAGCACGATTTCGTTTGACAGCGCGGCGTCGGCGCGCAACAACTGCGCGTCGGCGGAGCAGAGCACGCGCAGCGAACGTCGCCTGCGCTGACGATCGCGTCGCCGCAGGATTCGCAGCAGCAGGGCGCCGTCGGGGCGGGGCATCATCTGATCGATAAACAGCAGGTCGTAAGGCTGCGCGGCATCCGCCCGCAACAGCGCCCGGCCTTCGGCGAAACAGTCGGCGTCGATGGCAAAGCGCGCCAGCTGCTGCTGCATCACCAGCAGGTTGGCCGGATGATCGTCGACGATGGCCGCGCGCAGCGACGGATAACCCGGCCAGTCAGGGCTAACGACTGGATGAAGCGCTGCGCCTTCAACAGGCTGCAGCGGCAGGGTGACGGTCACGCAGGTGCCGACGCCCGGGGTAGAGCGCAGCCTGATGTTGCCTCCCATGCGTTGCACGATTTCACGGCAGATAAACAGGCCAAGCCCGCTTCCCTGTACCGACACCGTTTTGCCGGAGGGCGCCTGATACCAGGGATCGAACAGTTTTTGCTGTTCGTCCGGCGGAATGCCGCTGCCGCTGTCGCTGATGGTTAAGGTGATCTGTTGCGCGACGGCCAGCGTCAGACGGATTTCGCCTTTGCGGGTAAACTTCAGCGCGTTCGCCACCAGATTATTGGTGACCTGCTGCAGCCGATCGCCATCGATCATCACCCGATCCGGCAGCGGCGTTAAGGCTTCCACTACCAGCCGCGGCCCGGCCTGGTGCATCAGCGGATGATAAAAATGCTGCAGCTGCGCCAGCCAGCGCGACAGATCCAGCGGACGCGGCGCCAGGGTAAAGCTGTTGCTCTCAATGCGGGCGTGATCCTGCAGATCGTTCAGCAGGGTCAACAGCGAGCGCGCGCTGCTGTGCAGCAGCGTAAGGTTGGGACTGTTGCGCTGCTGCTGCTCCAGTTCCAGCAGGCCGAGGGTCGCCTGCATCGGCGTACGCAGCTCATGGCTGACGGTCGCGAGAAACTGGCTTTTCATCTGATTAGCCCGTTCGGCCTGCTCGCGCTGCAGGCGCTCCTGGCGCTGCTGGAGATAGCGGCGCGCCAGCAGGATCAGCAGCACGACGATCGCCATGATCGCCGCCGCCAGCACCATCGCGGGCAGCGAGCGCATCGCCCTCTCGCTGTCCGGCTGCGGCGGCATGCTCCAGTTATCGCGCATCTGCCGCTGGGTCTCCGGCGGGATCTGTTGCAATCCCTTATCAAGAATTTCGCGCAGCAGCGGCTGCGCCGGACTGACGCCCATGGCGATCGGCCAGGCGATATCGCTGGCGGCAAAGGCCAGATGGATGCGGTCGGGATAGCGGCTGGCCGCCAGCCAGCGCGCGGAGAGCACATTGTCCGCCAGCGCGTCGATGCGGCCGCTCGCCAGCGCTTCATACAGGCTGGTGCGATCGTTAAACCTTTGGCTCTCTATCCCTGGCGGCAGCAGCCGTTGCGCCAGATCGTCGCGCAGCACGCCAACGCGCTTGCCGCGCAGATCGTCCCAGCGCATGACCGGTGCGCGATCCGCGCTGTAAACGCCCCAAAGCGCGCGCCAGACCGGCAGCGTCGCGCTCTGCATCATCTCGCCGTTCAGCGGCTGCATCAGCTGCACCAGTGCCCGCTGCTGTCGCAGCGCCGCGTCGGCCTGCTGCGGATTGCCGACCCAATACGGCTCGAAGCGCAAACCGGTGCTCTGGCTGACAGCGTTCAGCAGGTCGATGCCGTAGCCGCGGGCTTCGCCGCTGATGTCGCGGTAGCTCCAGGGATAGTTGTTGCTTTCGGCGGCGTAGCGCACCACCGGATGGGCAGCCAGCCACTGACGCTCCATCGCGGTCAGCGCCAGGGTCTGGGTATCCTGATAGCGCGGCAGCGATGAGATCCAGCGCCCCTGAATCGCGTTAAGCAGCTCCACCGGCAGCTGGCGCAGGCTCTGGTTGAGCCACGTAAGCAGTTCGCGATCTTGCGTTATGGCGCGCAGCGTCAGCTGTCCCGTTTCAATGCTGGAGGCGAGCTGATAAATTTGCCCCTGCTGCAGCTGGCTGAGCAGAAAGCTGGCGCTGGCTTCATCCGCCACCACATAATCGTTTTGTCGATTGAGCAGGGTATACAGCGCCTGCAGATCGCTGCCATATTCGCGCCAGTGGTGTTTCGCTATCAGCGCAGGGGGCAAAAGCGACAGCGTCTGTCGGCTCACCGCCAGCTGCGCACCGCCGCTGTTGAACATCACGGCGCGCTGATTTTCGCGGCTGCGGTAAATGCGCAGCGGGCTGCTGTACCAGCTGTCGCTTAGCAGCAGGCCGGGCGGCAGAGCGGCGTGCGCGACGGCGAGTACAAAATCGAGCTCGCCGCTTTTCAGCGCCGCCAGCTGGCTCGCCTCATCGGGGTAGGCTTTTACCCTGAACTGGACGCCGGTCAGCTGACTGAGCGCCGCGAGGTAATCGGCATCGATGCCGTAGAGATCGTTGCCGACCCGCATCGCCCAGGGGGCGTTATTCTCTTCCAGCACGCCTACCGCCAGCTGACGCCCGTGCCCGTTATGTTGCGGATTAAGCGGCATCGTCATCGGCAGCGTCACGCTGCTTACCGGCCGATAGTCCGCCTGCGCCGTCACGCAGCACAGCAGGCAGAGCATGACCAGCCAGCGCGTCACCGCCAGGCGTTCCATAACGCCGCCAGTTCAACCACCGAACGCGCCCCGGTTTTTTCCAGAATATTTTTTTTGTGGGTGCTGACGGTTTTATTGCTGATATGCAGCTGACCGGCAATTTGCAGATTGGAAAGGCCGCTCGCCAGCAGCGCCAGCACCTGCTGCTCTTTGCTGGTCAACGCCGGAGCGGGCGCCGCGTCTAATTGCGCCGGGAACGCCTGCTGACCGCCCAGAACCGCCAGAATGGCGTTTAACAGTTGATTCATGCTCTGACTTTTCTCTACGTAGCCGGCGGCGCCCAGCGCCTGCGCTGTACGCACATAGTGATGTCCCTGTTGCGCGGAATAAATCAGGATCGGACAAGCTTCATCATGCGCTTTCAGACGACGCAACAGCTCCAGCCCGTCGCCGTCGGGTAAACCGATATCAAGCACGATCAGGTCGACGCGACGCTGTTGCAACAGCCTGCGCGCCGCCGCTTCGCTGTCAGCGGAGAAAAGCCGTAAGGGAACGGGAGATTTATCGAGAGCCGCTTCCAGCGCGACTTCAACCAGCGGATGATCGTCGATTAACAGCAGTGAGGCCATGGAAAGATCTCTGAAGGTTCGATGGCGTCAGCATAACGGAAAAAAGAGGCGGGAAAAATAAAGGCGAGCCGCAGCTCGCCTTTATTTAATTAAAATAGTTACTGGCTGGTGCCGTCAGTTTTGGTATTTACGTCGCTGCCGGTGCCGGTCTGAACCTTACGATTGATATTCGGGCACTTACCATCTTTACATTGTGCGTTCTGATCGATTTCGTCGGCAGACATATTATTGGTGCCGTCGGAAGAGGTCGCTTCGCGATTTGTATTAGTGCCGGTATTATTGATTTTGCTGTTATCGACATTATTCGGCGGCAGATTCTGTTTCGCACCACCTGCCGCTGCGCCAGCTTCCGCCGCCTGGTTAGCCGTACCGTTGCCGCTGCCGCCGCTGGCAGCCAGCGCCGCACCGCTACCAAAAGTCATTGCTGCCGTCAGAAAAATAATTGCAAACTTATTCATCATTATGCTCCTGTTAATTAATGATAGTTGCCGTCTTAAACCCGGTGGTGCAGTTTTGACGAATAGACCTGGAGCGAAATAAAATCCCGCCATGCGGTCACTGTCTGAATAAAAATAAGGTAAGCGACAGGCTCCTCAGCGCTTACAGTAAAAAGTCTAGTGCAAAGGGGAATAAGTGCAAATATCAGACATACCTTTTACCTAAGGATACAATTTACACTGCGGCTGCGACGGGATACATTGAGCAGGTTGTGCCCGGTGCGCGCCGGGCCAGGAATAAGATGGATAAAATATGAATTACCAGAACGACGATTTGCGTATCAAAGAAATTAAAGAGTTGCTTCCTCCCGTTGCGTTGCTGGAAAAGTTTCCCGCGACCGACAAAGCGGCGGAAACCGTTTTCACCGCTCGCCAGGCGATTCACCAGATTCTGCACGGCGAAGACGATCGCCTGCTGGTGGTGATCGGCCCCTGTTCCATTCACGATCCCGAAGCGGCAAAAGAGTATGCTGCCCGCCTGCTGAAACTGCGTGAGGCGTTAAAAGGCGAGCTGGAAGTGGTGATGCGCGTCTATTTTGAAAAGCCGCGCACCACGGTCGGCTGGAAAGGTCTGATCAACGATCCCTTTATGGACGGCAGCTTCCAGATCAATGACGGTCTACGCATCGCGCGCAAACTGTTGCTGGATATCAACGACAGCGGTCTGCCGGCGGCGGGCGAGTTCCTCGATATGATTACCCCGCAATATGTGGCGGACCTGATGAGCTGGGGCGCTATCGGCGCGCGCACCACGGAATCTCAGGTGCATCGCGAACTCTCTTCCGGTCTCTCCTGCCCGGTGGGCTTCAAAAACGGCACTGACGGCACGATCAAAGTGGCGATCGATGCCATCAACGCCGCCAGCGCGCCGCACAGCTTCCTTTCCGTCACCAAATATGGCCATTCGGCGATTGTCGAAACCAGCGGCAACCAGGATTGCCATATCATCCTGCGCGGCGGCAAAGAGCCGAACTACAGCGCTCACCACGTCAGCGCGGTGAAAGCGGGCCTGGAGAAGGCGGGACTGCGGCCGCAGGTGATGATCGATTTCAGCCATGCCAACAGCAGCAAGCAGTTTCAGCGCCAGCTGGTGGTGGCGGACGATGTGGCGCAGCAGATCGCCGGCGGCGAAACCGGCATTACCGGCGTGATGCTGGAGAGCCATCTGGTGGAAGGCAACCAGAGTCTGGAGAGCGGCGAAGCGCTGGTCTATGGTCAGAGCGTGACCGACGCCTGCATCGGCTGGGAAGATACTGAAAAGGTTTTGCGTCAGCTGGCCGAAGCGGTGAAAACGCGCCGCGGCTGAGTTTCCCGGGCATAAAAAAGGCCAGACATCGTCTGGCCTTTTTGCGTTTCAGCCTGCGCTTACTTCGCTTTACCCTGGTTCGCAACGGCTGCCGCTTTCGCTTCGATCTCAGCCTGGTCGCCCAGATAGTAGTGTTTGATCGGCTTAAAGTTTTCGTCGAACTCATACACCAGCGGCACGCCGGTCGGAATGTTCAGTTCGAGGATCGCCTCTTCGCTCATGTTATCCAGATATTTCACCAGCGCGCGCAGGGAGTTGCCGTGCGCCGCGATGATCACTTTCTCGCCGCTCTTGATACGCGGCAGGATGGATTCGTTCCAGAAAGGGATCACGCGATCGATGGTCAGCGCCAGGCTCTCGGTGGTCGGCAGCTGCTCGGCGGTCAATTTCGCGTAGCGCGGATCGTGGCCCGGGAAACGCTCATCGTTGCGATCCAGCTCCGGCGGGGTGACCGCGAAGCCGCGACGCCACTGCTTAACCTGCTCGTCGCCATATTTTTCAGCGGTTTCCGCTTTGTTTAGACCCTGCAGCGCGCCGTAGTGGCGCTCGTTCAGACGCCAGGTTTTTTCAACCGGCAGCCAGGCCTGATCCAGCTCGTCCAGCACGTTCCACAAGGTGTGAATGGCGCGTTTCAGCACGGAGGTGTAGGCGTAATCGAAAACGAAGCCTTCGTTTTTCAGCAGTTGACCCGCTGCTTTGGCTTCGCTGCGGCCTTTCTCGGACAGGTCCACATCGTACCATCCGGTGAAGCGGTTTTCGTTGTTCCACTGGCTTTCGCCGTGGCGCACCAGAACCAGCTTAGTTACAGCCATAGCTTAACTCCTTAATACTTGATGTTTCTATGATAATGGAAACCACGCTGTTGCCGACAAGACGAGCGGCAAATCAATAGTGCCTTACCATAGCGGAAA
Organism: Enterobacteriaceae bacterium UBA2655; assembly: GCA_002359495.1. Classification (GTDB taxonomy): domain Bacteria; phylum Pseudomonadota; class Gammaproteobacteria; order Enterobacterales; family Enterobacteriaceae; genus Pantoea; species Pantoea superficialis. The sequence continues at coordinate 16,102 of DENB01000041.1, read as the reverse complement.
ACTTCACAGCGCGTAAGCCTGCGCGGTACGCGGTGCGCGATTTTCATCCTGTTTTCAACAGGCCGTGAAACGGTAGCGCGTCGAAGAGCGCCAGGTTTCACCCGGCTGCAGCCAGCAGCTCGGTTGCGGCCACTCAGGATGATTTGGCGAATCCGGCAAAAACTCGCTCTCCAGCGCTATGCCCTGGAAAGCAGTATAGCTCTCCTGTTCACGGGCGCGCGTGCCCTCCAGGTAGTTGCCGGTGTAGAACTGCAGCGCGGGCGCTGAGGTCGATACCCGCAGCTGCAGCTTGCCGTCTGCCGACCAGAGCTGCGCGGCGGGCTGGCCGTCATCCCCGGCGGCGTTGAGCAGGAAGGCGTGATCGTAGCCCTTCACCGCTTTTTGATCGTCGTCGGCGAGGAAATCCTGCGCCACCACCTTCGGCTGGCGAAAGTCGAAGCTGGTTCCGGTCACCGCTTTCAGCGGCGCGTTGGGGATGCCGTCGCTGTCTACCGGCAAATAACGATCGGCCCGCAGTTGTAAGCGATGCTGACGCGCGTCGCCATGATGTGCGTCAAGGTTAAAGTAGGCGTGGTTGGTGAGGTTAACCGGACAGGCTTTATCGGTGCGCGCCTGGTACTGGATCGCCAGGCAGTTATCGTCATCCAGCTGATAGCGCAGATCGACGATAAGCGTGCCCGGAAAACCCTGATCGCCGTCGGGCGAGTCAAGGCGATAGTGCACTTCGCTTTCGCTCTGGCTGAGGATTTGCCAGCGGCGTTTGTCGAATCCCTCCGGGCCGCCGTGCAGCTGATGCGCGCCCTGATTGGCTGCCAGGGCGATACCGGCTTCCTCCAGGCAGGCATAGGCGATGCGGTTGGCGTAACGCCCCACGGTCGCGCCGAGGTAGGCGGTTTGATGCAGGTAATCCGAGGGCGTGGCGCAGCCCAGCAGCGCTTCGCGCACCGAGCCGTCCAGCATCGGCACGCGCGCCGACAGCCAGGTGGCGCCCCAGTCCATAAAGGTGGCGACCATGCCGTTGCGGTTGCGTAATACCGTTATGCGCCACGGCTGGCCGTCTGGCGCACGGGACTCGACGTCGCTCAGCATTGGCCCGCTCCTTCTGACGCCTGGCACACCCAGAAGCTCTCTTTAATGCCGGTTTTCGCTTCGTACTGCGCGGCGACCGCCTCTTTTACCGCATCCACCAGATCAAGCGGCATCAGCGCCACCACGCAGCCGCCGAAGCCGCCGCCGGTCATGCGCACGCCGCCGCGATCGCCGATCACCGCTTTGACGATCTCTACCAGCGTATCGATCGGCGGCACGGTGATCTCAAAGTCGTCGCGCATGGAGGCGTGCGACTCCGCCATTAACTCGCCCATGCGTTTCAGGTCGCCTTTGCTCAGCGCTTCCGCCGCCTCCAGGGTACGGGCGTTTTCCGTCAGGATGTGACGCACACGCTTCGCCACCTGCGGATCCAGCTCATGCTCCACCGCGCGGAAGCGTTCGATATCCACATCGCGCAGCGCCGGCTGGGCAAAAAAGCGCGCGCCGGTTTCGCACTGTTCGCGACGGGTATTGTATTCGCTGCCCACCAGGTTACGGCGGAAGTTGGAGTTGATGATCACCACCGCGACCTCTTTCGGCATCGGCACCGGACGGGTGCCCAGCGTGCGGCAGTCGAGCAGCATGGCGTGATTTTTCTTGCCCAGCGCCGAGATCAGCTGGTCCATGATGCCGCAGTTGCAGCCGACGAACTGATTTTCCGCTTCCTGACCGTTGACGGCGATATCCGCGCCGTCCAGCGGCAGGTGGTAAAGCTGCTGAAACAGGGTGCCGACCGCCACTTCCAGCGAGGCCGACGAGCTGAGGCCGGCGCCCTGCGGCACGTCGCCGCTGATCACCATATCCACGCCGCCGAAATCCGCGTTGCGTTTTTGCAGGTGCTTCACCACGCCGCGCACATAGTTGGCCCACATCGGCTCTTTCACGCTCATGATCGGCTCGTCAAGCGAGAAGCGATCTTCCGCGTTGTTGTAATCCACGGCGATCACCCGCACCAGGCGATCGTCGCGCTTCGCGCAGCTGATCACGGTCTGATAATCGATGGCGCAGGGCAGCACGAAGCCGTCGTTGTAGTCGGTATGCTCGCCGATCAGGTTAACGCGGCCCGGCGCCTGAATTGTATGGGTCGGCTGATAGCCGAATTTCTCAGCGAATACCTGCTGGGTAAGAGTTTTCAGAGTCATTGTTTCGCCTCGCGGAAATGAATGTCGCTGACAGAGCGCAGACGTTCCGCCGCCTGTTCCGCCGTCAAATCACGTTGGGTTTCGGCCAGCATTTCGTAGCCGACCATAAATTTTCGCACCGTTGCCGAACGCAGCAACGGTGGGTAGAAATGGGCGTGCAGCTGCCAGTGCTCGTTGCTGTCGTCATTGAAAGGCGCGCCGTGCCAGCCCATGGAGTAGGGGAACGAGCACTGGAACAGGTTATCGTAGCGGGTTGTCAGCTGCTTCAGCGCCAGCGCCAGATCGCTGCGCTGCGCCGCGTCCAGATCGGTCAGGCGTTTGACATGGGCTTTCGGCAGGAGCAGCGTTTCGAACGGCCAGGCGGCCCACCAGGGCACCACCGCCAGCCAGTGTTCCGTTTCCACCACGGTGCGGCTGCCGTCCTGCAATTCGCGCGCGCTGTAGTCCAGCAGCATCGGCGAACCTTTCTGCGCGAAGTAGGCGCGCTGCAGATCGTCCTCGCGCTGCGCCTCGTTGGGCAAAAAGCTGTTGGCCCACACCTGGCCGTGCGGATGAGGGTTGGAGCAGCCCATCGCCGCGCCTTTGTTTTCAAACACCTGTACCCAGGGATAATGCTGGCCGAGATCGGCCGTCTGCGCCTGCCAAGTGCGCACCACCTCTTCCAGCGCGCTCAGCGACATCTCCGGCAGGGTTTTACTGTGATCCGGAGAAAAGCAGATAACGCGGCTGGTGCCGCGCGCGCTTTCGCAGCGCATCAGCAGATCGTCGCTCTGCGGCGCGTCGGGCGTATCGGTCATCAGGGCGGCGAAATCGTTGGTAAAGACATAGGTGCCGCTGTAGTCAGGGTTTTTATCGCCGGTAATGCGCGTGTTGCCGGCGCAAAGAAAACAGTCGGGATCGTGCGCCGGCAGTTTTTCCAGCGACGGGGTCTCCTGTGCGCCCTGCCAGGGCCGTTTCGCCCGATGCGGCGAGACCAGAACCCATTGATCGCTCAACGGGTTGTAGCGGCGATGCGGATGATCGACCGGATTAAATTTTGCCATATTGAGTCCTGGTAAAGTCAGAGTGCCAAAGTCGCTTCGATAAAACGTAGCACATTGCTGAAAAGGAAAGCGTGATCCAGTCTGGATAAATGAAATCGTTTACACAAGCGTAATAATCCGATTTACAGGGTTTATAGAATGGTTTTTCCTGATTTAGGCGGATAAAATGGTAACGCTTACATTTACTATGCGCGCGCAGGACAGCGCGACGCCGGCTATGCCGACGCCATCTTTTATTCAGCGCACTTTTTCCTGCAGGTAAGCGTAACCCTCATCCTGCGGCACAAAACTAAGACGATGGGTGATGCACTGCGGCGCATCCTCCGCATGGTGGGAGACAAACAGCAGCTGAGTGCGGCCTTCGCCAATCAAAACATCGACGAAGCGACGCACCAGCTGGCGGTTAATCGGGTCCAGCCCCTGTAAAGGCTCGTCCAGAATCAGCAGCGTCGGGTGTTTGACCAGCGCGCGCGCAATCAGCACCAGCCGCTGCTGGCCCCAGGAGAGGCTGTGAAAAGGCGCATCCGCCAGCGCGTTATCCATGCCGAGCAGCGCGAGCCACTGGCGCGCCAGCGACGTCTGCCGATCGGAAGCCGCCTGGTAGAGGCCGATCGAATCAAAGAACCCGGACAGCACCACCGTGCGTACGTTGACATTAACGCGGTAGTCAAGATGCAGGCTGCTGCTGACGTAGCCGATATGCTGCTTGATATCCCAGATGGTTTCGCCGCTGCCGCGCCGGATGCCGAACAGCGTCAGATCGTTGCTGTAGCCCTGCGGATGATCGCCGGTCACCAGGCTGAGCAGCGTCGATTTTCCGGCGCCGTTCGGCCCGGTGATCTGCCAGTGTTCGCCGGCATTGACCTGCCAGTTCAGTCCGTTAATCACCGGCCGATCATGATAAGAAACCACGCCGTTGTGCAGCGCGACGCGCGGCGCGTCATCCGCCAGCGGCGGCAGTTGATCGGGCGCGCCCGGTTCCGGCAGCGCCATGCCCGCCAGCCGTTCGCTGTGCGCCAGCTGCGCCACCAGCGCCTCGCCGAGGATCGCCTCGCGGTCGCCGACTTGCGTCAGGGTGCATTCCGCCAGCACGCCGACCCGCTGTACGAAGGCGGGAATATCATCGAAGCGGTTCAACACCAGCACCAGGGTATAACCCTGCTGCTGCATCGTTTCCAGCATCGCTGTCAGGCTGGCACGCGAGCCGACATCGAGGCCGTCGAAAGGCTCATCGAGGATCAGCAGGTCGGGGCGGGACATCAGCGCCTGACAGAGCAGCGTCTTGCGCGTTTCGCCGGTAGAAAGGTATTTAAAACGGCGCTCCAGCAGGGGGACAATGCCGAACTGCTGCGCCAGCTGCTGACAGCGCGCGGGATCCCGCACCTCGGCCTGGATAATTTCCGCCGCGGTGCGGCCGGTATCCTCTTCGCCTTCACTGAGCAGATCGGTGTTGTTGCGCTCCCACTCATCCGTCACCAGCTTTTGCAGCTGTTCCAGCGACAGGCGCGCAGGGCGCTGAAAATCCGCCGTCACGCTGCCGCTCAGGGCGGGCAGCTCGCCGGAAAGAGCGCGCGCCAGCGACGATTTGCCGCTGCCGTTCGCGCCGACGAACGCCCAGCTTTCGCCGCCGTGAAGCTGCAGATCGTTGAGGTTCAAGGTTCGGGTATCGCTAAGACGAAACGTGCCTTGCAAAATTTGCAATGAAGCCATAGTTTGTTCCACTGTATGCATCACGTCAGGCTGTTTTAACCAGAGAACGCAGCGAAGTCAAATAATGGCGGCAGAGTCAGAGCAGCGTAGCGATAATCGCGTGTTCCGCATTGAAATGCGCGGTTACCTGCATGCCGCGCTGCAAATCCTGCTGCCGCACGTTTTCGTTGCTCAGCGTGGCGCACAGGGTTTCGCCGCTCGCCAGCTGCATCAGCACTTCGCTCTGCGTCTCGCCCGGTTCGATAGCGGTGATCTGCGCCCTGAGCTGATTGTCTCCGGCAGCGGGCTGGGCGGCGACGCTGATCCAGGGCGCTTTGATCAACACCAGCACCTCTTTGCCGCTGTCGAGCTGCAGCCGTTCGGCGCTGCGCTCGGTCAGCGCCACCTTCAGCCGGGTCTCGCCGTCCGCCAGCAGCACGTCAAGGTGTTGCATCACATGCTGATGGTCGCGGGCGATCACTGTGCCGAAAAGCTGGTTGCGCGCGCTGGTTTGCAGCGAAAAGCGGGCGATCGCCGCCAGCAGGCTGTCGATCGGCAGGCTGTCCTGCTGTAACGCATCAAAAGCTTTTTGCTGGATCTGCTCCAGCAGCTGAAAAAGCTGAATCAGCCGTTCGCCATAGCGCGTCAGCCGGGCGCCGCCGCCGCCTTTGCCGCCGGTGGCGCGCTCCACCAGCGTCTGCTCCGCCAGCTGATTCATCTCGTTGATGGCGTCCCAGGCGCTTTTGTAACTGATGCCCGCCAGTTTCGCGCCCTGGCTGATCGAACCGGTTTCCCGGATGCGCTTCAGCAGTTCAATGCGTCGCGGATCGGCAAACAGCTTCTGCTGCAACCGGATATTGAGAGAAATTTCGGCCTGCATATCGCTTCCTGAAAAGAGTTTTCGCAGAGTGTAAGTTGTCGCGGCCGTCACGTCACGACGTCAGCCGGGAAAAGTAAAAGCACGAAAAGGTGAGTACACTCTTTTCCTTAGCCGTTACAATCACTTTTTTGTCGACTAAGTGAGGCTTCCATGCTGGAACTGTTAAAAAGCCTGGCCGTGGCGATCATCATGGTGCCGGTGGTGATGGCGATTATGCTCGGACTAATTTATGGCCTGGGCGAAGTATTCAACGTCATCTCTAAATTCGGCCGCCGCAACGAGCGGACCGCGTCACAACGCTGATCATCTGCAACGCCCTCCGCCGGAGGGCGTTGCGCTTTTCGCCCTTTCTTGCTCAACTTTTCTTTTATCCTGCCGATAATTACCTTATTGATAAAGCGCATGACAGCTCCAGAACTGCCGTTGTATTATCAAGTATATAACGTAACCAGGAGAAGATTATGTCTGTCAATTTGCGCCGCTGGGGAGCTATTGCCGCCCTGATCCTTACCTTTGCCGGCCATGCTGTGGCGGCGGATAAAGTCACCGTATTTGCCGCCGCTTCGCTGACCAACGCGCTGCAGGATATCGCCAAGCAGTATCAGCAGGGCAAAGAGGTCGAAATCGTCTCTTCTTTCGCCTCCTCCTCGACGCTGGCGCGCCAGATCGAACAGGGCGCGCCGGCCGACCTGTTTATCTCTGCCGATCAGCAGTGGATGGATTACGCCATCGACAAAAAAACCATGATGGCGGAGAGCCGTTTTACCCTGCTAGGCAACGATCTGGTGCTGGTGGCTCCCAGCGCCAGCAAACCACAGCCGGTGACTATTAATGCCGCCACCGACTGGAAAACGCTGCTGAAAGGCGAGCGCCTGGCGGTGGGCGACCCGGATCACGTCCCGGCGGGCATTTATGCGAAAGAGGCGTTGCAGAAGCTGGGCGCATGGGATCAGCTTTCGCCGGTGATGGCGCGCGCCAATAACGTACGCGCCGCGCTGGCGCTGGTTGAGCGCAACGAAGCGCCTTATGGCATCGTGTACGGATCGGATGCGGTCGCCAGCAATAAGGTCGCCGTGGTCGGCGTCTTCCCGGAATCGAGCCATAAGCCGGTAGAATACCCGATGGCGGTGGTGAAAGATCACAATACGCCCGCCGTCTCAGCCTTTTACACCTACCTGAAAGGACCTGAAGCGGCGGCCATTTTCAAACGTTACGGATTTACCCCCAGGACATGATACTCAGCGATCCCGAATGGCAGGCGGTCATACTTAGCCTGAAAATATCAGGCATAGCGGTGCTATGCAGCCTGCCTTTCGGCATCTTAATGGCCTGGATTCTGGTGCGCTGCCGGTTTCCGGGCAAAGCCTTGCTCGACAGCCTGATCCACCTGCCGCTGGTGCTGCCGCCGGTGGTGGTCGGCTATCTGCTATTGATCGCGCTGGGCCGTCGCGGCTTTATCGGCGAATGGCTCTGGGACTGGTTCGGCTTCAGCTTCGCCTTTAGCTGGCGCGGCGCGGCGCTGGCGTCGGCGGTGATCGCCTTTCCGCTGATGGTGCGCGCGATTCGCCTGGCGCTAGAGGCGGTGGATACGCGGCTTGAACAGGCGGCGCGTACCTTGGGGGCTGGCCGCTGGCGCGTCTTTTTCACCATTACGCTGCCGCTCACTCTGCCGGGCGTGATCGTCGGCACCGTGTTGGCCTTTGCCCGTTCGCTGGGCGAGTTCGGTGCCACCATTACCTTTGTTTCCAACATCCCGGGCGAAACGCGCACCATTCCGCTGGCGATGTATACCCTGATTGAAACGCCGGGCGCGGAAAGCGCCGCCGCGCGGCTCTGCGTCATCGCTATCCTGCTGGCGCTGGTTTCTCTGCTGCTCTCCGAATGGCTGGCACGCTGGGGCCGCAAGCGACTGGGGGCGGCATGCTGAAGCTCGACTTTTCACAGCGGCTGGGCGAGCACCAGCTGGAAATCAATGTCGAGCTGCCGGCAAAAGGCATTACCGCCATTTTCGGTCTCTCCGGCGCCGGCAAAACTTCATTGATCAATGCGATCGGCGGGTTGACCAGGCCGCAGCGCGGACGCATTACGCTTAACGATCGCCTGCTGAGCGATACGGAGAGCGGACTGTTTCTGCTGCCGGAAAAACGTCGCGCCGGCTACGTTTTTCAGGACGCGCGCCTCTTTCCTCACTACCGCGTGCGCGGCAACCTGAAATATGGCATGCCGCCCGCCATGAAGCCGCAGTTCGACCCGCTGGTGACGTTGCTCGGCATCGGGCATCTGCTGGATCGCTTTCCGTTTTCGCTTTCCGGCGGGGAGAAGCAGCGCGTGGCGATCGGCCGGGCGCTGCTTACCGCGCCCGACATTCTGTTGATGGACGAACCCTTGGCGTCGCTGGATCTGCCGCGCAAGCGCGAGCTGATGCCCTGGTTGCAAAAGCTGGCGAAGCAGGTCGATATTCCGGTGCTCTATGTCTCTCACAGCCTGGAGGAGATCCTGCAGCTGGCCGACAACGTGCTGGTGCTGGATAACGGCGCGGTGAAAGCCTGCGGCCCGCTGGAAAAGGTGTGGGGCAGCAGCGCGATGCGGCCCTGGCTGCCGCGCAGCGAGTTGAGCAGCGTGCTGCGCGTGCAGGTGCTGGAGCATCATCCCGACTATCCGATGACGGCGCTGGCGCTCGGCGACCAGCATCTCTGGGTGAGCCGGGTAAACCAGCCGGTGAAAACGCCGCTGCGCGTTCGCATCCAGTCAGCAGACGTTTCGCTGGCGCTGCAACCGCCGCAGCACAGTTCGATCCGTAATTTGCTGCGCGCTCAGGTGGCGGAGCTGATTGAGGTGGACGATCAGGTCGAAGTGAAGCTGCGCATCGGCGTCAGCGAGCTTTGGGCGCGCATTTCGCCCTGGTCGCGCGATGAGCTGGGCATCAAGCCGGGACTCTGGCTCTATGCCCAGGTAAAAAGCGTCTCCGTCGCCGCCTGATCAGAGCACTTCTTTATAGATGGTTTCGGCGATGCCCGCTTCCAGGTTGGTGCCGATCACGCGCTTCGCGCGCGCCTTGATCGCGTCGTCAGCGTTGGCCATCGCCACGCCCAAACCCACGGTTTCCAGCATGCTGAGATCGTTATAGTTATCGCCGAACGCCAGCACGTCGCGCATCGCGAAGCCCTGAGACTCCACCCACTGCGCCAGACGTTTGCCTTTGCTGTTGCCGCGCTGGGCGATATCGACCTGATCGTGCCACGACCATTCGCAGGCCAGGCCCAGCTCCCGCTCGACGCTGTCGGCGAACTGCTGCAGCGCGCGGGTATCGGGGTGGGAAAGGGCGAATTTCCAAATCGACTCCGCCTCTCGCGCCGCTTGCGCCAGATCCGGCACCTGAATAAAGGCGGGGCGCTGATGTTCCGGTAAGGACTCGGCCCAGTTCAGGGTACGGGTCACATGGCCGGTCGGCGTCTGATAAAGCATCGCATCGTCGACATACAGCAGACCGTGAATCGCCTGTTCATCCAACATTTCAATCACGCGCAGCGCCTGATCTTTCGCCAGCGGATCGGCGGCAAGCACCTTTTTCGCATGATAATCATACAAATAGGTGCCATTACAGCAGATTGCAGGTGTATCCAGCTGCAACGCCTGATAAAAAGGGTGGATGGCGCAATGATGACGTCCGGTCACAATAATCACTTTCACGCCAGCCTGTTGCGCGCGGGCGAGGGCTTCAATCGATTCCGGTAAAATGGTTTTTCGGGGCGTCAGCAGGGTACCGTCAAGGTCGAGGGCGATAACGCGATAGCTCATTAAATATTCCGCCTGAAGAAGTTAACGAAGCGTCGAGTCTACACCGGGTATCGGTCCTGAGACAAAAAACAGGGCACAAATCATGCCAGCGCGCGCCAGTAAAACGCGCTAAAGTTGAGCCACATAAGATTAACAGGCAGCGAACAAGGAGAATGTATGAAACAAGTTGTTTACACCGCCAGCCCGGAAAGCCAGCAGATCCACGCCTGGCAGATGAATGAAGACGGCACGCTGACGTTATTGCAGGTCACTGATGTCGCGGGTCAGGTACAGCCGATGGTCGTCAGCCCGAAAGGGGATTTTCTCTACGTTGGCGTCCGTCCGAATTTCCGCGTTCTCGCTTTCAGAATCGCTGCCGACGGCACGCTGACTGAAGAGGGCGCAGCTTCTTTACCCGGCAGTCCGACTCACATCTCCACCGACCGCGCCGGACAATTCCTGTTTTGCGGTTCTTATAACGACGCCTGCGTCAGTATCAGCCCGATCGGCGCGGACGGCCTGCCGCAGGAGCCGAGTCAGGTGATCGGCGATTTAGCCGGCTGCCACTCCGCCAATATCGATAACGCAAATCAGACGCTGTTCGTTCCGGCGCTTAAGCAGGATCGCATCGCGCTTTTCCAGCTTACGGCGGAGGGCAAGCTGGCGCCGCGTCAGCAGCAGCAGGTCGAGACCGTGGAAGGGGCCGGTCCGCGTCATATGGCGTTTCACCCCAACGGTCAGTACGCCTACTGCGTCAACGAGCTTAATAGCACGGTGGACGTCTGGAACCTGAACAACGTTCAGGGCGAGGTTGAATGCGTGCAGAGTCTGGACATGATGCCGCCGGGCTTCAGCGACACGCGCTGGGCGGCGGATATTCATTTAACGCCGAACGGTCGTCATCTTTACGCCTGCGATCGCACCAGCAGCACCATTACTGTTTTCAGCGTCAGCGAAGATGGCGGCCTGCTGGCGATTGAAGGCCATCAGCCGACTGAAACGCAGCCGCGCGGCTTCAATATCGATCGCAGCGGTCGTTACTTAGTGGCGGCGGGGCAGAAGTCGCACCATATCGAAGTGTACAGAATTGAAGAGGCGCAGGGCCTGCTGACGCCGCTGGCCCGCTACGCAGTCGGCCAGGGCCCGATGTGGGTGGTGATTCATCCGCTGGGATAACCTTCTGGTCGCCCCCGGGCAGAGAGTCAAGGGGCTGTAATGCCGCCGCCCCTTGACGCGGCCGCCGGGCGGCGGCCTTCATATTAGGAATACATCACCGTAATCGATGCGCTGGCCAGCGCATGGAAATGCACGTTAAAGCCCACCATCGCGCCGCTGGCGCCTTCGTCGATCTCCAGCTTCTCAACATCCAGCGCATGCACGCTGAAGATGTAGCGATGGCTTTCGCCCTGCGGCGGCGCGGCGCCGCCGTAGCGGTTCTGGCCGAAGTCGGTGCGGGCCTGGATCGCCTCTACCGGCAGCTCCGCCACGCCGGAGCCGGCGCCCTGCGGCAGCACGGTCACTTCAGCGGGAATGTTCGCCACCACCCAATGCCACCAGCCGGAGCCGGTAGGGGCGTCGGGATCGTAGCAGGTCACGACGAAGCTTTTCGTGCCGGCAGGCACTTCGTCCCAGGCCAGATGGGGCGACAGGTTGTCGCCCCGATAGCCCATGCCGTCAAAAACGTGACGCTCCGGCATCTTGTCGCCATCGTTAAAATCCTGGCTATAAATTCTCATCAAAACCCCCTGTTATTATTGATGAAGCAGTTTCAACAGCTCTTGGGCGGTAACGGCGGAGGAGGCCGGATTTTGTCCGGTCACCAGATGACCGTCAGTCACGGCGTAAACGCCCCAGTCGTCGGTGCGTTCGAAGTTACCGCCCAGATTGCGCAGCTCATCTTCAACCAAAAAAGGCACCACTTCCAGTAGCCCGACCGCTTTCTCCTCGCTGTTGGTGAATCCGGTCACCCGTTTTCCCGCCACCAGCGGCGTGCCGTCCGGCTTTCTGGCGTGGCGCAGCACGCCGGGCGCGTGGCACACGGCGGCCACCGGCTTGCCGTTGGCGAACAGGTTTTCGATCAGCGCGATGCTGTGCTTATTTTCAGCCAGATCCCACAGCGGACCATGCCCACCCGGATAGAACACCGCGTCGAACTGGCTGCTGTCGATGCTCTCCAGCTGCTGCGTATTGGCCAGCGCCTGCTGCGCGCCGACATCCTGATGAAAGCGCTCGGTGTCGCTGCTCTGCGCGTCGGGCTCGCCGCTTTTCGGATCGACAGGCGGCTTGCCGCCCGCCGGCGAGGCGAGCACCACGTTAACGCCGGCATCTTTAAACACGTAATAAGGGGCGGCGAACTCCTCCAGCCAGAAGCCGGTTTTTTTGCCGCTGTCGCCCAGCCTGTCGTGAGAGGTTAAAACCATTAAAATTTTCATTCATTACCCTTCGGCTTGTCATCTGCGACGCGGACCACCACTTTGCCGAAGTTTTTACCTTCCAGCATGCCGATAAAGGTTTGTGGCGCTTTTTCCAGACCGTCGACAATATCTTCGCGAAACACAAAGCGATCCTCAGCGACCCACTGGCTCATCTGTTGGAAAAACTCGTCGAAGCGGTTGCCGAAATCCTGATTGATGATGAAGCCCTGCACATGCAGGCGCTTGCGCAAAATCGCGCTCTGGAACAGCGGCAGATGATCCTTGCCTTCCGGCGCGTTATTTTCGTTATAGTCGGCAATCAGTCCGCATACCGGGATACGTCCCAGCGTATTCATCAGCGGCAGCACCGCGTTGAACACCTTGCCGCCTACGCTCTCGAAATAGACGTCGATGCCCTTCGGACAGTGCTGTTTCAGCTGTTCGGCGAAATCATCCTGATGGTGATCGACGCACTCATCGAAGCCCAGCTCCTCTTTCGCGTAGCGGCACTTCTCTTCGCCGCCGGCGATGCCCACCACGCGGCACCCTTTCAGCTTCGCTATCTGACCCACCACCGAGCCGACCGCACCGGTCGCGGCGGCCACCGCCACGGTTTCGCCAGGCTGCGGATTGCCGATAGCTAACAGGCCCATATAGGCGGTAAAACCGGTCATGCCGAGCAGGCTCAGCGCCCAGGAGGGGTGCTCCAGCACCGGACCGCTGAGTTTTTTCAACCCTTCGCCGTTCGAGAGGGCGAAATCCTGCCAGCCGCTCTGGCTGACCACCCAGTCGCCTACGGCATAGTTGCGATGACGCGACTGCTCGACCACGGCGACCGTACCGGCGCCTAACACCTCGTCAACGTTATAGGGCTCGACGTAAGAGGGCGCGTCGCTCATGCGACCGCGCATATAGGGATCGAGGGAGAGCCAGACGGTGCGCAATAGTAGTTCGCCGTCGCCGGGCTCAGGAATTTCGCCGTTTTCGAGGCGAAAGTTATCGTCTGTAGGCGCGCCCTTCGGGCGGGAAGCCAGCATCACACGGCGGTTCGTCTCTTTGCGTTGTGACATCTTCAACTCCTGTCAAGTGTGTGTGATACAAGCGTAGTGCATCACACCTGGAGTTGCCGAAGCGGTCAGCCGCGAAACAGCGCCGGACGATCCAGCGCCTTGCCGATGGCGGTGGTGAGCTGCGCCAGCTCGGCCGGCGCGATCACGTAAGGCGGCATCAGATAAATCAAGCGGCCGAACGGACGGATCCAGACGCCTTGCTCAACAAAAAAATGCTGGATGGCGGCCATTTCCACCGGCGTACGGCTCTCCACCACGCCGATGGCGCCGAGCACCCGCACGTCGGCTACCTGCGGATGATCGCGCAACGGCAGCAGCGCGTCGCGCAGCTGCTGTTCAATGCGCGCCACCTGCGCAGGCCAGTGGCCCTCCTGCAGCAGCGCCAGGCTCTCGCTGGCGACGGCGCAGGCCAGCGGGTTACCCATAAAGGTCGGGCCGTGCATAAAGCAGCCCGCCGCGCTGCGGCCGATGGTTTCGGCGACGTCGCGCGTCGTCAGCGTGGCGGAAAGCGTCATGGTGCCCCCGGTCAGGGCTTTGCCGAGGCAGAGAATGTCGGGCACGATGCCCGCATGTTCGCAGGCGAAAAGCTTGCCGCTGCGGCCGAAGCCGGTGGCGATCTCGTCGGCGATCAGCAGCAAACCGTAGCGGTCGCAATATTCGCGCACCCGCTGCAGATAGCGCGGATGATAGAAACGCATGCCGCCCGCGCCCTGCACGATCGGCTCCAGAATCACCGCCGCGATCTGCGACTGATGTTGCGCGATCAGGCGGGCAAAATCGGTGAAGTCGCGCTCATCCCACTCGTCGTCGAAACCACAGGCGGGCGCCTCGGCGAAATGGTGCATCGGCAGAAAGCCGCGCCACAGGCTGTGCATCGAGTTGTGCGGATCGCAGACCGACATCGCGGCGAAGGTATCGCCATGGTAGCCGCGCTGCAGCGTCAGGAACTGCTGGCGGGTTTCACCGCGTCCCAGCCAGTACTGCATCGCCATCTTCATCGACACTTCCACCGCGATCGAACCGGAGTCGGCGAGAAATACGCATTCCAGCGCCTGCGGCGTCATCGCCACCAGCTGGCGACAAAGCGCCACGGCGGCGGGATGGGTGATGCCGCCAAACATCACGTGCGACATCTGCGACATCTGCTGCTGCATTGCCTGGTTCAGCCGCGGATGGTTGTAGCCGTGGATCGCCGCCCACCAGGAGGACATGCCGTCGACCAGATGGCGTCCGTCGGCCAGCTGCAACCGGCAACCTTCCGCCGCTACCACCGGGTAGCAGGGCAGCGGATCGTGCAGCGAGGTGTAAGGGTGCCAGATATGCTGGCGATCGAAAGCGAGGTCGTCCTGAGTGAACATCTGTCTTGTAAACCAAAATTAAAAGATTTAGTTTACAAGTATAACCACGTTAATCGTCGGGATGACACCCTTTTTTGGAGCAAGCAATGGCACAACGTTGGACGCAGGCGGCCGCTCAGGCGCTGTTTGATAAACCTTTTCTGGAACTGATGTTTGAAGCGCAGCAAGTGCATCGGCAGCATTTCGATCCGCGTCAGGTGCAGGTCAGCACCCTGTTATCGATCAAAACCGGCGCCTGCCCGGAAGATTGTAAATATTGCCCGCAGAGCGCGCGCTATAAAACCGGTCTGGAATCTGAGCGGCTGATGGAGGTCGAGGCGGTGCTGGAGTCGGCGCGCAAGGCGAAAGCCGCAGGCTCGGGCCGCTTCTGCATGGGCGCGGCGTGGAAAAACCCCAACGATCGCGACATGCCTTACCTGGAGCAGATGGTGCAGGGCGTCAAGGCGATGGGTATGGAGACTTGCATGACCCTGGGCACCCTCAGCGACAGCCAGGCGGAGCGTCTGGCGGCGGCGGGACTCGATTTCTATAACCATAACCTGGACACCTCGCCGGAATTTTACGGCAACATCATCACCACGCGTAGCTATCAGGAGCGTCTGGATACCTTGGGCAAAGTGCGCGACGTCGGCATCAAAGTCTGTTCAGGCGGCATCGTAGGGCTGGGTGAAACGGTAAACGATCGCGCCGGTCTGCTGGTGCAGCTGGCCAATCTGCCGACGCCGCCGGAGAGCGTGCCGATCAACATGCTGGTGAAGGTCAAAGGCACGCCGCTGGCGGAAAACGAGGATGTCGATCCTTTCGATTTTATCCGCACCATCGCGGTAGCGCGCATCATGATGCCGACCTCTCACGTACGGCTCTCCGCCGGACGCGAGCAGATGAACGAGCAGACTCAGGCGATGTGTTTTATGGCGGGCGCCAACTCGATCTTCTACGGCTGCAAGCTGCTGACTACGCCGAACCCGGAAGAGGATAAAGATCTGCTGCTGTTCCGCAAGCTGGGGCTGAACCCGGAGCACACCCATACCCGCGCGGGCGACAACGAACAGCAGCAACAGCTCAGCGAACAGCTGCTGCAGGCGGACGGCGCGCAGTTTTACAACGCGGCGGTTTAATGGGCTGGCAGCAACGTATCGATGCGGGCCTGCAGGCGCGTCGCGAGGCGGACGCCTGGCGGCGGCGCCCGCTGATTGAGCAGAGCGACACGCGCAGTTTGCAGGTCGCGGGGCAGCGTTATCTGAACTTTTCCAGCAACGACTATCTCGGCCTGAGCCAGCACCCGGCGGTGATCGCCGCCTGGGGAGAGGGCGCAGCGCAGGCCGGCGCGGGCGCGGGCACGTCAGCCCACGTTACCGGTCACGGTCCTTATCAGGCTGAGCTGGAAGCGCAGCTGGCGGCGTGGCTCGGCTATCCGCGCGCGCTGCTGTTTATCTCCGGT
>DENB01000041.1:0-130 GCA_002359495.1 Enterobacteriaceae bacterium UBA2655 | reverse complement strand
GGCCGCCGCCAGCCATACCCCCGCCATGCTGCGCCGCTTCGCCCATAATCAGCCGGAGAGCCTGGCGGCGCGTCTCGCCGCGCCCTGCGACGGCGATACGCTGGTGGTCACCGAGGGGATCTTCAGCATG
>DENB01000066.1:356-8843 GCA_002359495.1 Enterobacteriaceae bacterium UBA2655 | reverse complement strand
CGGCCCCTGCCGCATCAGGCGGCTTCATTGGACGTCTGTTCGGCGGCCTGAAAAAACTCTTTGCGGGCGAAGAGACCGTCGCCGCGCCGACGGCGACAGCCGAAGTGCAAAAGACCGACGCGACGCCGGACGAAGAGAGCAACGCTCAACGCACCGATCGTCGCAACAACCGTCGCAATCCGCGCCGCGAACGCACGCCGCGCAACGGCGATGCCGCGACGCGTGAAGCGCGCGAGCCACGTGAACCGCGTGAAGCCCGCGAGCCGCGCGAAAATCGCGAGGATAACCGTCGCAACAAACGTCAGACGCCGGTTGCCGAGGCGCGTGAAGAGCGTTCAGCGCCGCTGAGCGAAGAGGCTCGTCAGCAGCGTGAAGAGCAGCAGCAGCAGCGCCGCGAACAGCGTGCGGAGCGTCAGCGTCGTCGTCAGGAAGAGAAACGCGCCCAGCAGGAGGCGAAAGCCGCCGAGCAGGCCGTGCAAACCAGCGCGAACGAAGAGCCGCAGGCTGAGGAAGAAGAACGCGTACAGGCGATGCCGCGCCGTAAACAGCGCCAGCTGAACCAGAAAGTGCGTATCCTCGACGCCGCGCAGCAGGAAGCGGAAGCGGCGCAGCCGCAGGCCGACGCGAAGCCGGGTCGTTCAGAAACCGACGATCTTCGCGCTGTCGTCGCGCAGGCCGCCGAGCCTTCGGAAAATGACGAGCAGGATGAGAACGACGCGCGCGAAAACGGCAACATGCCGCGCCGCTCACGTCGTTCGCCACGTCATCTGCGCGTCAGCGGTCAGCGCCGTCGTCGTTACCGTGACGAACGTTATCCGACCCAGTCAGCCATGCCGCTGGAAGCCGCCGCCGCGTCGCCGGAAATGGCGTCAGGCAAGGTCTGGATCCGTTATCCGGTCGCGCAGAGCGAAGCGCCGGTGGTACAGGACGCCGTGAACGAAGCGCCGGACTATAGCCGTGAAGAGACGGCGACCGCCGTTGCCCTGCCTGCTGCGGCGAGCGAGACGCTGCCGGAAACGCAGGACGCCGCTGCCGCCGTTCATGACGCAGAGCCGCAGGCGGAGACGCCGGTAACGCTGGTGAATACCGATGACACCACGGCGATTGAAGCGCCGGTCAACGAAGAGCCTTCGGTGATTTCCGCCGCAGACGAAGCGCTTGCCGCCGCCACCGCCGCCGAGGCCGAACCGGCTCGCGAAGAAGCCGCGCCCCGCGCGGAAGCTCCGGAGGCTCAGCCGGTCGCAGCCGCAGAGGAAGCCGCTGCCGACATCGCGCAGCAGGCGCCGTCTGAAGTCACGCCTGAAAGCGAAGAGCAGGTCGCCGAGGTGCTTAACGCTCCGGTCGCCGCCGAAGCGCCGCAGCAGCCGGTTTCAGAACCGCATGCGCCGGTTGCGGCTCGCGATATCGCGCCGCAGGAAAATGGACGCTGGAAGCATTACGCTTCCGCGCCGATGACCAAAGCGCCTGCGCCGGCCTGGCAGCCTGAACCGGCTCGCCACAGCGACTGGGTGCGCCCGCCTTTCAACTTTGAAGGCAAAGGCGCCGCGGGCGGTCACAGCGCCAGCCATCAGGCCACCGCGCCAGCGACCAAACCGCAAAGCCGTTAACTCTGCGGCGCGTAATACCCACCCCGGCCCGTGCCGGGGTTTTTTATTGCCCGCTTCCTGCGCGCGCGGCGAACTCGCGCGGCCAAAGCCAATCAGCTCCCGCCCTGCCGCTTTTTTATTACCGCCAGCGCGCAGGCAAAAAAAATCCCACGCGCTTCAGGGAAGCGGGTGGGAAAGCTAAGCGCGCCCGGTTTAAGCGCGCTTAAAAATTCAGAACGGTTAAGAATTCAGCTGGAACAGCGACATCTTAGACATGTCGGTAAAGGTTTTATAAGAAGCCTGCAGCGCAGTCTGTTGCATGGTATAGCTGGAAATAGCCGAAGTGTAATCCGTATCGACCAGATCGCTCATTTCGCTGCTTAAAATCACATCGCGGTCATCGCCCTGCGCATCCAGCGTATCCAGCTCGGAAAGCTGGGTGCCGATCTCAGAACGCACCGTCAGCACGTTATTCAGCGAGTTGCTCAGCCCGCGGTTGGTTTTATCCATGGCGTCCTGGAACGTCTGCTTGGTGGTTTCATCCGCATCGTCCTGCGGCGTACGCAGCGCGGCAATCGCGCTGTCCAGCATGCTAAACAGATTGGTTTCGCTGGCGCTGCCGTCCGGCTCTGCGGTGGCGTTGCCGGTGATCGACATGAAAATGTCGTCGCCGGTATGGCCCACGGTCATGGTGCGGCTGGCATCCACTTTTTGCGTGATCCCCTGGGTGCCGCCCACGTAGCTGACGCTGCCGTCCGTGTCGACAAAAGGCGCGCTGTTGGTGTTGTAACCGGCGAAAATGTAGCGGCCGTTGCCGTCCTGGCTGTTCGCCTGGTTCATCAACTGCGCGCGAATGCCCTCCAGTTGCGTGGCGATCGATCCACGGTCGTCATCGCTCAGCGTACCGGTCGAGCCGTAAACGATCAGCGTTTGCGCGTCCTGAATGCTGCTGGTAACGCTGGTCAGCGCATTCTCTTCCATAGACAGGCCCTGGTTGGCGAAGGTGCGCGCCAGCGCATACTGGCTGCTTTGCGCCTGGCTTTGCGACAGCACGACCGCGCGTGACGCCGCAATAGGATCGTCGGAGGGATTGGTGACCCGCTTGCCGCTGGAGAGCTGCTCGCCCACTTTCAGCCATGAGGACTGAGAGTCGGTGATGCCGCGCACCTGCTGGTTGAAAATCATGTTGGTACTGAGTCGCATATTAGTCAGTCCTTATTCCGTGCTTAACTGGTGATGCTCAGCAGCGCATCAAAAATGGAGCTCGCCGTTTGCAAAACCTGGGCGTTAGCCATATAGAACTGCTGATATTTGGTCAGGTTGGCGTACTCCTCGTCGAGGTTAACCCCTGAAACGGACTGCTGACGATCGGTGAGCTGGTTAACGACGTTGGTCTGCGTAGTATTGGCGGTTTCCAGCGTGCTGGTTTTGTTGCCCACGGTGCTGACCAGGCTGGCGTAGGCCTGCGACAGCGTCGCGTTGCCGTTCACCAGGTTGGCGTCCTGCAGATCGAGCAGCGCCTGTGCGTTGCGGTTATCACTTTCGCCGCCCGGCTCTGCCGCCGCCGCGATTTGCGATTCGTCAGTGATCGCCACGGACATATCGCTGATGACGTTTTGTACCGGCTTCACCAAGAAGCTGTCTTTCGCCGCCGGGGTGCCGTCGACCGTCAGCGCCAGGCCGTCGAAACTTAAGGTGGTATTGCCGTCGCTGTCGGTTCCCTGCGTCGGCGTCACCTTGACGTTATCGGAGAGACGCGTCACCGACCAGCTGCTGCCGTCATAGGCGACGGTATAATTCGACGCTTTCAGCGCGCTGGTGTCACTCCAGCTGGCGCTCACTGTCGTCGCGCTGCTGTTTTTGCTGTTGCTCAATACCGTCGGGCTGCCGATGGTGAAAAAGTCGGTGCCGGCGTCGCCGTTGCTGTCGTAGCCCTGCTTATGCACCTCGTTGAAGCTGGTGGTGAAGCTGGCCGCCAGCTGGCCCAGCTGGTTCTGCGCGCTATCGAGATCCTGGCTGCGAAACGCCAGCAGGCCGCCCAGCGAGCCGGTCGTAATAGTTTTTTCCGCAATCTCGACGTTGCCGGCGGTTTTATCCACGTAGCCCACCGTGGTGCGCGTCGGATCGCTGCTGGAGGGCATCGCCACCAGATCGTTGGATTTATTGCCGTTGACCAGCGTGACGCTGCCTATAGAGACGATATAGCTGCCGTCCTGCTGGGAAACCGTTACGCCGACCACGTTGTTCAGATCGTTGACCAGCTGATCGCGCTGGTCCAGCAGGTTATTCGGCGCCGTGCCGTCGCCGGTGGTCAGCTTGGCGATCTGCTTGTTAAGATCGGCAATCTGGCTGGTGTAGGTATTGATCTGATCGACGCTGGAGGTGATATCGGTATTGACGCTGCTCTGCATATTGGTCAGATACTGCGACGTCGTCTGGAACTGGTTCACCAGCCCCTGCGCATAGCTGAGCATCGACTGACGCGCCGAGGGATCGTCGGCGTTGCTCACCACGTTCTGCAGGTTGGTAAAGAAACTCTGCAGCGAATCAGAAAGACTGGTGGTCGACGTCGACAGCAGATCGTCGATATTCGAGATCTGACTGTATTGCGTGCTGATGGCGCTGCTGTTGGCGCTGGCGCTGCGCAGCTGAGAGGTGACGAACTGATCGTACTCGCGCTGGACGCCGGAAACCGTGACGCCGTTACCGTAGTAGCTGTTGCCGACCAATGTGCTCTGCGACTGAGACAGGATCGTGGTCTGACGCGAATAACCCGCCACGGTATAGTTGCTGATGTTGTTGCTGGTGGTGCTTAATGCGGCCTGCGCGGCGCTGAGTCCGCTCATGGCGGAGTTAATTATGCTGGACATCTCGGTTCCTTAGTTCCCGTTAATCGGGCTGGCAGTCTCAATGCGGTTGCCAACGCGCGAAAACGCTCGCGGCCTTCCCCTGTTATCGGCGTGCTTAAGTGAAACTTGAGGCTGAAAATCAGAACAAATCGCCTAAATCCTGACTGTAGGCTTTCACCACTTTTTCGCCCATGTTCTTGAATTGCTGAATCATTCCCACCAGCTTTTGCGCGTAACGCGGATCGGTGGCGTAGCCCGCTTCCTGAAGCGCATGCGCTCCCTGTTCCGCCGTCTGCGCATTGCTTACTGCGGCGTAGCGCGGGTTGTTGGTCAGCAGCTTCACATAGTCGGTGATCGCTTCCAGGTAGGAACCGTATACGCGGAAGCTGGCGCGTACTTTTTTCGCCTCGCCATGATCGTATTCGGTGGTCATGATATCGGTGGTTTCGCCCTGCCAGCTGCCGCCGGCCTTAATGCCGAAGACGTTATAGCTCGGCTTGCCGTCGCGGGTCAGAATTTGACGCTGGCCCCAGCCCGATTCCAGCGCCGCCTGCGCCAGAATCAGGTGGTGAGGAATGCCGCTCTGCTGGCTGGCGATCTTCGCCGGCTGCGCCAGCTGAGCGATAAACTCATTGCTGTCGCCGGGCAGATCCGCCAGCGATACCGGCAGGCGCGGCAGCGCCTTGCGCACCATCTGCTCCAGCTGCACCGGCGCGATGCTGGAGATGATAAAGTTATCGTCCAGCTTCATCGGCACGGTGCCTGCTCTCTCATCCGGCGCTTTGGCGGGCTGCATCTGTTTGACGATGGTGTCCGCCAGGCCCAGCCCGTGGTTGCCGATCTCCTGCGCAATCTGCTGATCGTAAAGCGAGGTATAGAGCCGGGTCTGATCGTTGCTCAGCATGCCATCCTGCGGCAGCGCGGCGCGCATGCTTTTCAGCATCATCTGCACGAACATGCCCTCGACCTGTTTCGCCACCTGCAACGCTTTACCTTTGGGATCGTTGCTCGCCTGGCGCTTCAGGTCGTTCAGGGAGCGGCTGTCATACGCCGCGTTCATCAGCGATTGCGTATCGGTCATCAGATAATTTCCAGTTTGGCGCGTAAACAGCCGGCACTCTGCATCGATTCCAGAATAGACATCAGCTCGATCGGCGAAGCGCCCAGCGCATTCAGCGCGCGCACCACGTTGTTCAGGTTGGCGCTGGCGTTAACCCGCTGCAGCGCGCCGCCGCTCTGGCGCAGATCGATCTGGGTTTGCGGCGTCACCACCGTTTGTCCGCCCGCCAGCGGCGTATCCGGCTGGCTTACGTTCTGCTGCTGATTAACGGTGACCGACAGGTTGCCTTGCGCCACGGCGCAGGTGTTCAGCGTCACTTCGCGGTTCATCACCACCGAGCCGGTGCGCGAGTTGATAATCACCTTCGCATCCTCCAGCGGCACGGAGACGTCGATATTCTGAATATCGGCCAGCAGGCGCACCTGGGAGCTGTTGTTCGGCGACACGCGGATCTGCACGGTGCGCGCGTCCAGCGGCTGAGCGGAACCGTAGCCGCCGCGGCTGTTGATCGCATCGGCGATGCGCTGCGCCATGGTGAAGTCGTCGTTGTTCAGCTGCAGATTGATGACGTTCTGGCTGCCGAAGTTGCTTTGCAGCTCGCGCTCGATGGTGGCGCCGCCGGTGATGCGGCCGCCGTTCAGCTGGTTAACCTGCACGCTACTGCCGCCCGCCTGCGCGCCTGCGCCGCCGACCAGGATGTTGCCCTGCGCCAGCGCGTAGACCTGGTTGTCGACCCCTTTCATCGGCGTCATCAGCAGCGTGCCGCCGCGCAGGCTTTTGGCGTTGCCCAACGAGGAAACCACCACGTCGATGGTCTGGCCCTGACGGGCGAAAGCGGGCAGCTTCGCCGTCACCATTACCGCCGCCACGTTTTTCAATTGCATGTTGGTGCCGGTCGGCACCGTAATGCCGAGCTGCGAGAGCATGTTGCTCACCGTCTGGGTGGTAAACGGCGTCTGCGTGGTCTGGTCGCCGGTGCCGTCCAACCCGACCACCAGGCCGTAACCGATCAGCTGGTTTTCGCGCACGCCCTGCACGGTGGTGAGATCGCGGATGCGATCGGCCTGAGCGAACAGGCTGGAGAGGCCAAGCAGCAGGCCCATGCCCAGACGCAGCAATGTCATTTTTTTCATCGTACCCTCTTACATCGGCGAGATGTTCAGGAAGAAGCGCTGCAGCCAACCCATGGTCTGCGCCTCATTGATATAACCGTTACCGACGTACTCAATACGTGCGTCGGCCACCGCCGTCGAGACCACCGCGTTGCTGGCGCTGATGGTGCGCGGATTCACCACGCCCGAGAAGCGGATAAACTCGGTGCCCTGATTAATGGCGATCTGTTTTTCACCAACCACCTTCAGGTTGCCGTTCGACAGCACCTGATTGACGGTAACGGTGATGGTGCCGGTAAAGGTGTTGTTGGCCGACGCGCCGCCTTTACCTGCGAAATCATTTTTGCCTTCTGCGGCGAGGTTCGCCTTCTCGCCGTTGGCGCCGACCAGTCCGGCCAGTCCGGTCGGGATGGCGCTCAGCGTCAGGCTGTTGCTGCCGTCGCGGCTGGCGTTGGCGGAGGAGCTTTTGCTGGCGCTGACGTTTTCCTGCAGCGTAATGGTCAGCGTATCGCCGACGTTGCGCGGACGGCGGTCTTCAAACAGCGGCTGATAACCGTAGTTGAGCGGCGCCACGCCCTGGAAAATAGAGCCGTTTACCACCGGCGGCGCGGAAGGCAGCGGCTGCGCCGAGGTTGCGCCTTCCACCAGCGGCGTGCGCGGCACTAACGCGCACCCGTTCAGGGTCAGCAGCAGCGCTGCGACCCACCAATGTCCAGGCTTGATATTCACTTGCTTCGCCACGGAATCACGACCTTATTCATGTTCGGAAGTCGGGCCGGCGTGCGCCAGCCCCTAACGCACCGGTTTATACCTGAGTTAATTTCTGCAGCATCTGATCGGAGGTGCTGATCGCTTTGCTGTTGATTTCATACGCGCGCTGCGTCTGGATCATGGTCACCAGCTCTTCCGCCACGTTGACGTTGGAGGTTTCCACATAGCCCTGATAGAGCAGACCCGCGCCGTTCTGGCCCGGCGTGCTTTCGGTCGGCGCGCCTGACGCCTGCGTCTCCTGGTAAAGGTTTTCGCCTACGCTGTCGAGACCGGAATCGTTGATAAAGGTGCTCAGCGTCAGCTGTCCTACCTGGGTCGCCTGCGTCTGCCCCTGCTGTGTCACGCTCACCACGCCGTCGCGCGCCACGGTAATGCTCAGGGCGTTCGCCGGAATGGTAATGCCGGGCTGCACCGGGAAACCGGCGTTGGTCACCAGCTGACCGTTCTGATCGACCTGGAACGAGCCGTCGCGCGTATAGGCGGAGGTGCCGTCGGGCATCTGCACCTGAAAATAGCCCTGACCGTTAATCGCCACATCTTTCGAGTTATCGGTCTGCGAGAGGTTGCCCTGGTTGTGCAGACGTTCGGTGGTTACCGGACGCACGCCGGTACCGATCTGCAGACCGGACGGCAGCGTGGTCTGTTCGGACGACTGGGCGCCCGGCTGACGCAGCGTCTGGTACATCAGATCTTCAAACACCGCGCGCGAGCGTTTAAAGCCGTTGGTGCTGACGTTCGCCAGGTTGTTGGCGATAACGTCCATGTTGGTTTGCTGTGCGTCGAGACCGGTTTTCGCGATCCATAAAGAACGAATCATTTTATTTCCTCGCGCCTTAGCTGCTCATGTTCAGCAGCTGGTTGGCTTTTTGTTCGTTTTCATCGACGTTAGAGATCACTTTCATCTGCATCTCGAAACGTCGGGCGTTGGCGATCATGTCAACCATGGTTTCCACCGGCTTGACGTTGCTGCCCTCAAGCACGCCGGGCATCACCTGCACCGTCGCGTCGTTGGCCAGCGTCGCGCCGCGCTGCGCCTGTGCGGCCGCCGTGGGGCGAAACATGCCGTCATCGCCGCGCGCCAGCTCTTTGCCTGTCGCCCTGACCAGCTT
>DENB01000066.1:0-277 GCA_002359495.1 Enterobacteriaceae bacterium UBA2655 | reverse complement strand
GATGGTCAACTGGGCGCCCTGCGGCACGGCGATCGGACCGCCATCGCCCATCACGGGGTTGCCCTGGATCGTCAGCACGCCGGTCGGGCTAATCTGCATATTGCCGTTGCGGGTGTAAGCTTCGCTGCCGTCCGCGGTGCGCACCGCCAGCCAGCCATCCTGCTGCACCGCGACGTCCAACGGACGCTCGGTATAGTCCATCGCCCCCGGGCTCATATCGGCGCGGGGGGTCGAGGCCGTCACCAGCGTGCGCGTGGGCAGCGCCCAGCCGGTGACC
>DENB01000023.1 GCA_002359495.1 Enterobacteriaceae bacterium UBA2655 | reverse complement strand
GTCCAGCAAGATTTCCTCAATGAACGCCAGATGGCGATGCGAAGCTTCGCGCGCCTGTTCCGGCTCGCGGGCGACGATCGCCTCGAAAATTCTGGCGCGGTGACCGCTCACTTTCGCCAGCATTTCACGGCGGGAGTAGAGCAATTCAAAATTCTGACGGACGTTTTGTTCCAGCATAGGGCCCATGGAACGG
The DNA here is from genome assembly GCA_002359495.1 of Enterobacteriaceae bacterium UBA2655. GTDB lineage: Bacteria > Pseudomonadota > Gammaproteobacteria > Enterobacterales > Enterobacteriaceae > Pantoea > Pantoea superficialis. Next base: position 40,413 of record DENB01000023.1, on the reverse strand, counting down.
AGCAAATGCAAAAGCACAACATTATGGGCCGCTTCTGTGACAGCGATCTGATACTGCATCACGGCGTCCGCTTCGGCATCGAGATCGCCGCTCTCCTGCGCCTGCTGGATCTGCAAATGGCAGTCGCGGATGCGCTGCAGGTCCTCTTCCGTACCGCGCAGCGCGGCGTAATAGGCCGCGATGCCTTCCAGCGCGTGACGGGTTTCCAGCAGATCGAACTGCGATTCCGGATGTTCGGCAAGCAGGCCCGCCAGCGGATCGCTGAGGCTTTGCCACAGATTATTTTGCACGAAGGTGCCGCCGCCCTGACGACGCAGCAGCAGTCCTTTGGCTTCCAGACGTTGGATCGCTTCGCGTAATGAAGGACGTGAGACATCGAATTGTTTGGCGAGCTCGCGCTCAGGGAGCAGCTTTTCTCCCGGACGCAGCGTCCCTTCCATTATCAGGGATTCGAGCTGTTGCTCGATGGCGTCGGAGAGTTTGGGTTGGCGAATTTTGCTGTAAGCCATCTTCCCTTCTTATTATGCCAATCGTCCGGAGTAAATTGGTAATACCAATTGCAAAAAGGTGCCGGTAAATTAACAAAGTATTCATGCGCTGTCTATATGAACGCCGTCACAATAAATGAAGTTAAAAGTCTGCAACAGACGTAAGCCTGCAGGAAAAAAACAAAAAATAGCCCTAAGCCGGCTGAGGTAAATGCCTGAAATTTTACCAAACCTTACACAGAGTTAGCCTTTCGTTTCATCGCTGCTTTTCAGAAGTTAATTTGTTTTTATTTCGACCCGATGTCCGCAGGCGAAAATTGTTAAAAAATTGTGTAACTGCCGATTTTTCAGCCATATCTCAGCACGAAAAGCGAAACCAGGTGCAAAGCCGCACGCTTATCACTATTCTTGTCGCCAGGGTAGCATCCGTCTGTAACCAGCACGCCTGATACCGTAAAAAAATAAATACGTTAATGTAATAACTTCATTACAGCGTGCCTGCGCTGCAAAAGAAGCACAAAAAAACATCACGAGGTTTGTATGGAACAACAGCACGGCGAGACGCTGAAACGTGGCCTGAAAAATCGCCATATTCAGCTGATTGCGCTGGGTGGCGCAGTGGGTACCGGCCTGTTTCTGGGGATCGCGCAGACGATCAAAATGGCCGGCCCGTCGGTTCTGCTGGGTTATGCGATTGGCGGTTTTATCGCCTTTATGATTATGCGCCAGCTGGGCGAGATGGTGGTGGAAGAGCCGGTTGCCGGTTCGTTTAGCCACTTCGCTTACAAATACTGGGGCAACTTCGCCGGTTTCGCCTCAGGCTGGAACTACTGGGTGCTTTACGTGCTGGTGGCGATGGCGGAGCTCAGCGCCGTCGGCATCTACATTCAGTACTGGTGGCCCGGCATTCCGACTTGGGTTTCCGCCGCGGTATTCTTTCTGTTTATTAACGCCATCAACCTCACCAACGTGAAGGTTTACGGCGAGCTGGAATTCTGGTTCTCCATTATTAAAGTCGCCGCCGTCGTCGGAATGATCGTCTTCGGCTGCTGGCTGCTGCTGAGCGGCCATGCCGGCCCGGAAGCGACCGTCACCAACATCTGGGCCAAAGGCGGCTTTTTCCCCAACGGCATTAACGGCCTGGTGATGGCGATGGCGGTGATCATGTTTTCGTTCGGCGGCCTGGAGCTGGTCGGCATTACCGCTGCCGAGGCGGATGAGCCGGAGAAGAGCATTCCGAAAGCCACCAACCAAGTGATCTACCGTATCCTGATTTTCTATATCGGTTCGCTGGCGGTGCTGCTGTCGCTCTACCCCTGGACCAAAGTGGTGGAAGGCGGCAGCCCGTTTGTGATGATTTTCCATGAGCTGGGCGACAGCTTGGTGGCTAATGCGCTGAACGTGGTGATCCTGACGGCGGCGCTGTCGGTTTACAACAGTTGCGTTTACAGCAACAGCCGCATGCTGTACGGCCTGGCGAAACAGGGCAACGGTCCCAAATCGCTGCTGAAAGTCGATCGCCGCGGCGTGCCTTATGTGGCGCTGGGTCTGTCGGCGCTGGCTACCGCCGTCTGCGTCCTGATCAACTACCTAATGCCGGGCGAAGCCTTTGGATTGCTGATGGCGCTGGTGGTTTCCGCGCTGGTGATTAACTGGGCGATGATCAGCATGGCACACCTGAAGTTCCGTCGTAAAAAGGATCAACAAGGTGTAACCACCCGCTTCAAGGCGATTTTCTACCCGGCGGGCAACTGGATCTGTCTGCTGTTTATGCTCGCTATTCTGGTGATTATGGCGATGACGCCCGGCATGGCTATTTCTGTCTGGCTGATCCCTGTCTGGCTGGTGATTCTGGGCATCGGTTATTTCATCAAAAACCGGGCGCAGCAGCGCTAAAAGGCGCAGGCGACATCCCGATCCTGCTGACGATTTTCCGCCGGCGGCAAACCCTGCCGCTGGCGAAAACGCTCTCCGCCCCGCTTCCTTTACTGTCCGATCATCTTCACATTTCTCACCGCACGCGCATTTTGTCCATTATCGCAACCATCTGGTGCCAGTCATCCTGCTGCTAAGCCATAGATACTTTTCGTTCACCCCCGAGGAGTGGCGATATGAACAATGCATGGCCGAATCCCTTTATCGAACAGCGCGCCGATCCCTTTATTCTGCGTCACAATGCCCACTACTACTTTATCGCCTCGGTGCCGGAGCACGACAGGCTGGAGATTCGCCGCGCCGATTCGATCGCCGGTCTGCGCGCCGCCACGCCGGTAGTGGTGTGGCGCAAACCCGACAGCGGCCCGTTCAGTCAGCTGATTCGGGCGCCGGAGCTGCACGTTATCAATGGAGAGTGGGTGATCTACTTCGCGGCGGCGCCCGCCTGCGAGCTGCAGGCGGGTTTATTGCAGCACCGTATGTACGCGCTGGTTTGCCAGGATGCCGATCCATTGCGCGGCGACTGGCAGCCGTGCCGCCGCGTATTCAGCCACATCGACAGCCTCTCGCTGGATGCGACCCACTTTGCGCATCAGGGCAAGCACTGGTATCTCTGGGCGCAGAAAGATCCTGCCATCCCCGGCAACTCTAACCTCTATCTGGCGCAGCTGCTGAATCCCTGGACGATCAAAGGACAGCCGATCATGCTGAGCCGTCCTGAGTATGAATGGGAGTGCGCCGGGTTCAGCGTTAACGAAGGACCGGCGGCGATTCGTCACGGCGACCAGCTGTTCGTGACCTATTCGGCCAGCGCGACGGATGAGAATTACTGTCTGGGGCTGCTGAGCATCGACGTGAACGCCGACCCGATGCAGATCGCGAACTGGCATAAATCGGCGCGTCCGGTATTCGGCACCAGCTGGCATAACCGGCAGTACGGTCCGGGACAGATGAGTTTTACGCTGGATGAAAGCGGACGCGAGGTGATGGTTTACCATGCACGCAACGCAACCGACTGCGGGCAGCATCCCTTCTGGGATCCCAATCGTCATACGCGGTTAAAAAGCTTTCACTGGCGCGAAGACGGCACGCCAGATTTCGGCGTGCCGCCCGCCGATCACACCAGCGCGCCGTAGATCGTCAACAGCGCGACCACCACCACCAGCACCAGCGAAACCCGCTTCGCCAGCGCGACCGCGACGCGCGGCGTCTCGACTTTATCCAGATGCGGATCGCGCGCTAACGAAAATTGCGCGAGGCTGGTCAGCACCTGATATTGCGCGCTGCGCCAGTCGGTCAAAGAAGCAAACCAGGCGGGTAGCGCGCGTTCGCCGTGTCCCAGCAGCGCATAGGCGACGCCGGCCAGCCGCACCGGGATCCAGTCCAGCACGTGCAGAATCTTATCCACCCCCGATTGCGCTCGCTCCAGCGGCGTTTGATAGCGCGCCAGCCAGCTCTGCCAGGCGCGCAGAAAGGCGTAGCCGACCAGCAGCACCGGTCCCCAGGGGCCGCCGACGACAAACCAGAAAAGCGGCGCTAAATAAAAGCGAAAGTTAATCCAGAGCAGCGCGTTTTGCAGCTCGCGCAGAAACTCCCCTTCGCTGCATTCGACCGGCACGCCGTGGATCAGGGTCAGCTCCGCGGCCATCGCCTGGTGAGCGGCGAGATCGTCATGGCTGGCGGCCTTCAGATAGGCATGATAATGAAGGCGCACCGAACCGGCGCCAATGCACAGCAATCCGAGCACGATCCAGAACAGCAGCTGTACGACGCCGAACAGTACGCCTTTCAGGCTCCAGACCGCCAGCCCGATTACCAGCATCGCCAGCAGCGTCATAAACAGCGTGCGCAGCAGCGAAAAACGTTTGCGCGTGCGGAACAGCGGCTCCAGCCGGTGATCGAATTGCCAGTGCTCGCCCAGCTTAAACAGGCGCTCCCAGCCCAAAACCAGTAACAGGGTAAACAACGTCATACCAGCGGCTCCCGCAAGATCATATTTTCTCCTGCCCTATCTGTGTCCTGTAGCGGTTCCAGTCAAAGGCTGGCCCCGGATCGGTTTTGCGTTGCGGCGCGATATCGCTGTGCCCGGTAATGCGGGCCGGCGTCAGCGGATAGTGCGACAGCAATAACCGGGTCACGGCGCTCAGCTGCTGATATTGCGCATCCGTGTAAGGCGCGGTATCGGTGCCCTCCAGCTCGATGCCGATGGAAAAATCGTTGCAGTTTTCTCGTCCTTCAAAAGCGGAGACGCCGGCGTGCCAGGCGCGCTTATCAAAAGCAACGTACTGCACGATCTCGCCGTCGCGGCGGATCAGGCAGTGCGCGGCGACGCGCAGCTGACAGATATCGGCGAAATAAGGGTGCGCGTCGGGGGGAAGCGTCCCGGTGAAAAGCCTATCGATCCACGGCCCGCCAAACTCCCCGGGCGGCAAGCTGATGTTATGAATGATCAATAGCGAAGGCGCTTCGTTATCTGGCCGCTCATTGCAATGCGGCGATGGCACTTTTCGCGCTTCCGCAATCCAGCCCTGTTCCAGTTTCATGCCGTATCTACCTTTTCTTAGTCTCGGCTGAGAATAGCATGATTTTTTTAGCCTTCTTGTAGCTTAATGCGCTGCGTCAGCCGATGTCGCAGACTGAAAGCGATTTAACGCCGCGCATATCTACATCAGACAAAACCTTATTGTTAAGGATACTAAACAATAAGCGGTCGGGCTTCTGGCAACCTGACGCCATCCACGCTAAAGTGACGTTTTTCTCATCTTCGCCAACCGGAGCGCTCAGCTTATGTCACCCCGTGGTTATGACCCCGATCGCCGCCGTAAAGAACTGCTCGAACGTATCGAACATGATATCCCTTCCGTCGTCGCACGGGCATTGCAGGAAGATCTTGGCGGCGAAGTCGATGCCGACCGGGATATTACCGCCCAGCTGTTGCCTGCGGAAAAAAAGGCGCATGCTCAGGTTATTACGCGTGAGGCGGGCGTTTTTTGTGGTAAACGCTGGGTTGAAGAGGTGTTTATTCAGTTAGGCAGTAAGGCGACGCTGACCTGGCACGTTGAAGATGGGCAAAACCTCGTCGCCAACCAGCCGTTATTTGATATCGACGGCCCGGCGCGTCTGTTGCTGACCGCAGAGCGAACCGCGCTGAATTTCGTGCAGACCCTTTCCGGCGCGGCGACCGAGGTGCGTCGTTACGTCTCGATGCTGGAAGGCACGAAAACCCAGCTGCTGGATACCCGTAAGACCTTGCCTGGCCTGCGTACCGCGTTGAAATATGCGGTACTGTGCGGCGGCGGCGGCAACCACCGTCTGGGCCTCTCCGACGCCTTTCTGATCAAAGAAAACCATATTATCGCCAGCGGCTCGATTCGTCAGGCCGTAGAGAAAGCATTCTGGCTTTACCCTGACGTGCCGGTCGAGGTTGAAGTGGAAAATTTGCAGGAGCTTTCCGAGGCGCTGGAGGCGGGCGCGGACATCGTCATGCTGGATAATTTTACGCCTGAAACGATGCGCGAAGCGGTAATCCTCACTCATGGGCGGGCGCAACTTGAAGTGTCCGGCAACGTGACCGATGAGACGTTGCCGCTCTATGCGCGCACCGGCGTGGACTATATTTCCGTCGGCGCGTTGACCAAGCATCTGCGCGCGCTCGACCTCTCAATGCGCTTTCAGGAAATCTGAACGTCGCCTGCTGCCCGTCCGTGCGACGGGCGCTGTTTTGTGCTCTGGCTTCCGCTTCCGCCTCGTTTTTCTGCAACAACCCCCTTTCTCTGCGCAACGCTTTCCAGTGACGTAATCTGCCGCTGTTCCCGTCATAGGGTTCTTTTTATGGTAATGCCTTCCCAACAAGGAGGCTGTAAAATGACAAGAGAACAGGGATTTACCCTGATAGAACTGATGATCGTGGTGGGCATCGTCGCCATTCTCAGCGCTATCGGTTTGCCCGCTTATCAAAATTATCTGCAGCGCGCCGCGCTGACCGACATGCTGCAAACCATGGTGCCCTACAAAACCGCCGTAGAGCTGTGCGCCATCGAGCATGGCGACCCAACACAATGCAGCGCGGGAAAAAACGGCATTCCGGCGTCGAAAGGATCGCGCTATGTCTCTGCGTTAAGCGTGGTAAACGGCGCTATAACCCTGACCGGGCAAGAAAGTCTGAGCGGCCTGAGCGTGGAGATGCTGCCGGTCTGGGACAGCGACGAGGGCTATGTTACCTGGCAGCGCAGCTGTAACAGCGACAGCAGCAGCCTGCGCGATAACTGTCTCAGCCAGTTCCGTTTCGCTGATAAGGAAGGGGCACAATGAACGAGCAGCTGCGTACTTTGCAGACCATTTGCCAGCGTTACCGGGCCGTGATCCTGAGCCATGACGACAAGGTTCTACGCGTCGCGCTGTCCGATACGCCGTCAACGCAATTCCTTGAGGCTTTACGCTTTGCCAGTCAGTGCCAGGTCGAAGTGGAGTGCTGGCCGCAGGCCCGACTTGAGCAGTATCAGCAGCAGAACGAGCCTGTTGCCGGGGCGCATGAACGCGTCCCGGCCGAATCGGCCATCGAAGCGGTAAACCAGATTTTGAGTCAGGCGCTGGAGCGTCGCGCTTCTGATATTCATATTGAGCCTCAGCATAATGGGATGCGCGTGCGTCTGCGCATCGACGGGGTGTTGCAGGCACTTGCCAATCTGCCCGAAACGCAGCCCAACGCCCTGCTGGCCCGGTTGAAAATATTGGGCGGACTGGATATCGCCGAGCGACGCTTACCTCAGGATGGTCAGTTTGGACTGGAGCTGAACGGCAAGCAGGAGACCTTTCGCCTCTCGACGCTGCCGACCCGCTGGGGAGAAAAAGCGGTGATCCGTCTTTTGCAAAGCGAAGCGTCAGCCATTTCGCTGGACAAGCTGGGTATGCATGCCAGCCAGCTTCGTCAGTTTCAGGCGGCACTGGCGCGTCCGCAGGGATTGATTCTGGTTACCGGACCCACCGGCAGCGGAAAAACCTTTACGCTCTATAGCGGTTTGAGCGCGCTCAACGTGGCGGAGAAAAATCTTTGCAGCGTCGAAGATCCGGTAGAGATCCCTCTGGCGGGCATTAACCAGACCCAAATCCATCCTAAATATGGACTCGATTTTAATCGGGTACTGCGCGCGCTGCTGCGCCAGGATCCGGACGTCATTATGATTGGCGAAATACGCGATGCGGAAACGGCCGAAATCGCCGTAAAGGCGGCGCAAACCGGTCACTTGGTGCTCTCGACCTTACATACCAATTCCACCGCCGAAACCCTGACCCGGCTCCGGCAAATGGGTTTGCCGGGCTACCTGCTGGGATCCGCGCTGCGTCTTATCATCGCGCAACGTCTGGTTCGACGACTATGCCCTTACTGTCGCGAACCTTCGCAGGTCGTCTCCCATTTTCCTTCAGAGCTGTGGCCGGGAACCTTGCGGACCTGGCGCGCACCGGGGTGCGATCACTGCTTCTCAGGCTATTTTGGCCGGCTGGCGTTGTTTGAAGTACTGCCGATAACGGCCAGATTACAAAACGCCATCGCCGCTGACGCCCCTCTTGAACAAACCCTGCTGCTGGCGAAACAGCAAGGCATGCGCAGCCTGTTTGCGTCCGGACTGGAGGCGGTTAGCCGCGGAGACACGTCGCTGGAAGAGATGCAACGCGTGGTAGGCATGGATGAGGGATGAGGTATCGCTGTTTCACTGGCAGGCGGTCGATAGCGCAGGCGATCTGCAACAGGGAGAGGGGTTGGCGGCAAACAGCGAAACATTGCTGCGGCAGTTGGCCGATCGCGATCTGTTGCCGGTCTTGTGGCGCAAGCGAAAAACCTGGCGCGCCCGCGATTGGAAATGGCAGCAGAAAATCGCGCTTTTTCACCAGTTGGCTACCCTGCTCAGGGCAGGCCTGCCTTTGGTAGAGGGGTTGCGCCTGCTTGCTGACGGCCATCCCCACCCCGGATGGCAAGCTTTATTAAACGATTTGCAACTCAGCGTGCTGCAGGGCAAAGCGTTTTCCACAGCGTTACGCCAGTGGCCGCAGGTTTTTCCGGCGCTCTATCCTGCGCTGATGCAGGTAGGCGAGTTGACCGGGCAGCTTGATGAATGTTGTAACCAGTTGGCGCAGCAGCAGGCGCGCCAGCAGCATCTCTGGCAAAAGGTGGTTAAAGCGCTGCGTTACCCTTTGTTCATTCTGCTGGTGGCCGTCGGCGTTACCGTCGGCATGCTGCTGTTTGTTCTGCCTGAGTTCGTTACGGTTTACCGCGCGTTCAATGCGCCGCTGCCTGCTTTTACCGCTGCGGTCATGGCGCTATCGCAGGGACTGCAACAATGGGGAGGGCCCGTTGCGGCGGCGGCGCTGAGCGTGGCGCTTGGCTGGCGGAAGCTGCATAAGACATCAGCCGCCTGGCAACGTCGGGAGCAGCTTTTAATGCTGCGGTTGCCGCTGATCGCCCCGCTCTGGCGCGGCAGCCATCTCAGTCAGATCTACGCGGTTCTGCAGCTTACGCAAAAGGCGGGCCTGACGCTGCTGCAAAGTTTGCAGGCGGTAGAGGAGACCCTGACGCCTCTGCTCTGGCGCGAAGCTGTCGGCTATTTGCAGCAGCATATCGCCCAGGGATGGCCTTTACATCAGGCGCTGCATCAGCACGCGCTGTTTACGCCGCTTTGCCACCAGCTAATCAAAGTCGGCGAAGAGGCTGGCGCGCTGGATACGATGCTGGCAAGGCTGGCGGAGTGGCATGAGGAGCAAACATTGCAGCGCGCGGAAAGCCTCGCGGCGTCGCTGGAACCGATAATGATGGTGGTGATTGGGGGCATCGTGGGAACGCTGGTGGTGGCGATGTATCTGCCGGTTTTTGGTCTGGGAGACGCCATCGGCTAACGGCGCGCTACGCACGCGCCGTTAATGGTTTTTCGCTCAGCGCGTAAAGACACGGTTTTCCTGTTCCGCAACGCGGATAAAGGTGGTGCGCTTGGTCAGCTCTTTGAGCCGTTCGGCGCCGACATAGGTACAGGCCGAGCGCAGACCGCCCAGAATATCGCGCGCCGTATCGGCGACCGGTCCGCGGAAAGGCAGCTTGACCGTTTTGCCTTCTGCAGCGCGGTATTGCGCGACCCCGCCAACGTGACGCTTCATGGCGGATTCGGAACTCATGCCGTAGAACAGCATAAACTGTTCGCCGTTCTCTTCGATGATGCTGCCTTCGCATTCATCATGGGCCGCCAGCATGCCGCCAAGCATGACGAAATCAGCGCCGCCGCCGAAGGCTTTCGCCACATCGCCCGGCACGGAACAGCCGCCGTCGCTGACAATCTGTCCGCCCAAGCCGTGTGCGGCGTCGGCACATTCGATTACCGCGGAGAGCTGAGGATAACCGACGCCGGTTTTCACCCGGGTCGTACAGACGGACCCCGGGCCGATGCCCACTTTGACGATATCGGCGCCGGACAGGATCAGCTCCTCGACCATTTCGCCGGTCACCACGTTGCCTGCGCAAATCGTCATGGCAGGAAAGGCTTCGCGCGCACGCTGTAAAAACTCGACGAAATGCTCTGAATAGCCGTTAGCGACGTCGATGCAGATGAATTTCAGCGCCGGGGAGAGCGCGACGATAGCGGCTAATTTACTGAAATCCGCTTCGGAGGTGCCGGTAGAGACCATCAAATGATTCAGCACCGACGCCGGCACGCGCTGGATAAAGGCTTGCCATTGCTCCACGCTGTAGTGCTTATGCACGGCGGTCAGGATGTTAAACGACGCCAGCGCCTCAGCCATGCCGAAAGTGCCTACGGTGTCCATATTCGCAGCGATAATCGGCACGCCTGTCCAGCTCAGCCCGGAATGTTTAAAGGTGAAGGTCCGTTCCAGTTCAACCTGAGATCGGCTTTTTAAGGTGGAACGTTTGGGCCGAATCAGCACATCTTTAAAGCCCAGTTTCAAATCTTCTTCAATACGCATAAGGAATATCCTGGTTAGTGGCGACGAACACTGTTCGGGTGCAGCTCACTGCTCCAGTGACGTTATCATACGCGGCATTTGGCCGCCGACAAGACTGCGAATTTCACTTTATATAAGCTACAATCCGATAAATTTACCTGTGAAATGTGATTGTGATCGCGCGCTCATTTCGCTCCAGGTCCGGAGTCCGGGCGCAGCTTGTTTTTACGATGACAATCAGTGAGAGAGTGACATGCCCTATACCGTTGCGCTGACCGGCGGAATCGGCAGTGGAAAAACGACTATCGCCAATGTGTTCGCCGCTTTCGGCATTGAGATTATCGATGCCGATATTATCGCCAGAGAGGTGGTCGAACCGGGCACCCCGGCTTTACAGGCCATCTCGCATCGTTATGGCGATCGGATCCTGAACCCCGACGGCAGCCTGTTTCGCGCGCGCCTGCGCGAGGTGATTTTCCGCTCGCAGGATGAGAAAAGCTGGCTGAATCAGCTGCTGCATCCTTTGATCCATGCCCGTACCCGGCAGCTCAGAATGCAGGCCGCCTCCCCTTATGTCCTGTGGGTCGTGCCGTTGCTGGTGGAGAATGGGCTGCAAAAGCTGGCCGATCGCGTGCTGGTCGTTGATGTGGATGAAGAGACGCAGATCGCGCGCACCTTGAAACGCGACGGCATTTCACCCGAACAGGCTAAAAATATTCTTGCTGCTCAGGCTACGCGACAACAGCGCCTGGCAGTTGCCGATGACGTCATAGATAACAGCGGCGCGCCCGACGCTGCGCTGCCCTATGTTGCCGAACTTCACCAGCGTTATCTGGCGCTGGCGGCAACGAAACAGGATTAACATCATGAGTACAGTCGTTCTGTTTGAACACCCGTTGAATGAAAAAATGCGCACCTGGCTGCGCGTTGAGTTTCTAATTAATCAACTGCATGAGACCATTCCGGTCACCAGTACCGTGACGGCGCTGACCTTCTTTCGCCTCGTAGGCGAGCTGCTGGATATTTTCGAACGCGGCGATATGCGCACCGAACTGCTTAAGGAGCTTGAGCGTCAGCAGCAAAAATTGCTGGCTTGGGCGGATGTTCCCGGCGTGGACAGCGAGCGTGTTAACGCCCTGCGCAATGAGTTAAAAGCGCACTCTGCGGAATTAATGGCCGCGCCCCGTATGGGACAGCCGCTGCGCGAAGATCGCTTAATCGGCCTGGTGCGCCAGCGTCTGAGCATTCCCGGCGGCTGCTGCAGCTTCGATTTGCCGGGTCTTCATATCTGGCTGCATCTGCCTCAGGCGGCGCGGGACGAGCAGGTGAACGCGTGGCTGGCGACGCTGACGCCGCTGCGGGCCAGCCTCGCGATTGTCCTTAACCTGATTCGTCAGTCGGGTGCGTTCCGCCATCAAACCAGCCTGAACGGGTTTTATCAGGATAATGCCGAAGGCGCCGACCTGCTGCGCCTGCAGCTGACGCTGGAGGTTTCTCTTTATCCTCAGGTTTCCGGGCATAAAAGCCGCTATGCGATACGCTTTTTGCCGCTCGACAGCGAGCGCGGCGAAGTGCCGGCGCGTCTGAATTTCGAACTGGCATGTTGTTGAGAGGCCGATGATGCAAAATGAGATGATAACCGTAAACTGTCCGGCCTGTGGAAAAGTGGTCCTTTGGGATGAGTTAAGTCCGTGGCGGCCTTTTTGCAGCAAGCGCTGCCAGCTGATCGATCTGGGCGAGTGGGCCGCGGAAGAGAAACGCATTCCCAGCAGCGGCGATATGACGGACAGCGATGACTGGAGCGAAGAAGAGCGTTAGCCGGTTGTGAGGCGTGCTGCCCTGCCCGGATTAAAGTTCGCCGGAAACCAGGCGAGAAACCAGGTCATGGTTGGCGGGGGGAAACTCCTCCGCCACCAGATGCTGCTGCGCAACCCAGCGCTGCGGCTGACCTTCGCGTCCCCAGGGTTCGCCTTTCCAGCTTTCCACCAGGAAAAAATGCAGCGTGACGCGAACATCTTTATAGCTGTGGTCGGCGCTGCCGATCGCTTGCGCCGCTGCCACCTCGATGCCGGTCTCCTCATGGAGCTCGCGTTTTAACGCCTCTTCAGCGCTTTCGCCCGCCTCGATTTTTCCGCCGGGGAACTCCCATTTATTCGCCATATGCGACGTTGCCGCCCGCTGAGTGAGGAATATCTGTTTACTGGCGTTGCGAATGACGCCTACTGCAACCTGCAGGTGTTTCATATTTCAGTCCTGGTTGTTTTCATTGTTAAGCGCGCCGCGCCAGCGCATGGCGTCGATCGCCTTTGCTCATCATATCGCGCAAGCGAGCCAGGAAAAAATGCCATAAAAAAGGAGCCAGCGGCTCCTTTTTTTAGTTAGCTCATTGTCAGGCCAGACGACCGTGACACTGCTTATATTTTTTGCCGGAGCCGCACGGGCAGGGATCGTTGCGCCCCACTTTACGCTCGCCGCTCTGCGCCGCCAGCGCGACCGCCGCTTCCGTTTCGGTATCGACATGGCTCAGCTGCTGCTGCTGCGCCAGGCGCTCAGCTTCTTCGCGGCGCTGCTGTTCCATCGCCTCGACCTCTTCCGGCATGCGAACCTGAACCTTGCTCAACGTGCTGACCACTTCATATTTCAGTGATTCCAGCATAGCGGCAAACATGGCGAAAGATTCACGTTTGTACTCCTGCTTCGGATCTTTTTGAGCATAGCCGCGCAGGTGAATCCCCTGACGCAGGTAGTCCATCGCCGCCAGGTGTTCTTTCCAGAGCGAATCAAGCGTTTGCAGCATCACGCCTTTTTCAAAGTTGCGCATCATCTCTGCGCCGACAATCTCTTCTTTCGCCGCGTAGCTCTCTACGGCGCGCGTCATAATGCGTTCGCGCAGCGTCTCTTCATGCAGATCCGACTCTTTATCCAGCCAGTCGGCGACGGGCAGATCGAGATCGAAGTCGTTACGCAGGCGCTCTTCCAGACCCGGCACATCCCACATCTCCTCCAGCGATTGCGGCGGGATATAGGTGTCGATGGTCGACTTCAACACATCTTCGCGGATGCTGTTAATGGTTTCGCTGACGTCGGCCACATCCAGCAGCTCGTTACGCTGGGTGTAGATGGCACGGCGCTGATCGTTCGCCACATCGTCATATTCCAGCAGCTGCTTACGAATATCGAAGTTACGGCTTTCAACTTTGCGCTGCGCATTGGCGATCGCCTTGGTGACCCACGGATGTTCAATCGCTTCGCCCGGCTTCATCCCCAGCTTACGCATCATATTGGATACGCGGTCCGAGGCGAAAATACGCATCAGTGCATCTTCCATTGAGAGGTAGAAACGGGATGAACCCGCATCGCCCTGACGACCGGCACGGCCGCGCAGCTGGTTATCGATACGGCGCGATTCATGACGTTCAGTACCGATAATATGCAGACCGCCCGCCGCCAGCACCGCTTCGTGGCGCTGTTGCCAGGCGGCTTTAATCGCTTCGATCTGCGCGGCGTCCGGCTCCTGCAGTTCGGCGATCTCCGCCTGCCAGCTGCCGCCCAGCACGATATCGGTACCGCGGCCGGCCATGTTAGTGGCGATGGTCACCGCGCCCGGCTGGCCCGCCTGCGCGACGATATCCGCTTCGCGCGCATGGAACTTCGCGTTCAGCACGTTATGTTTGATGCCTGCGCGGGTCAGCTCGTTGGACACGACCTCAGATTTTTCAATCGAGATGGTTCCCACCAGCACCGGCTGTCCGTTAGCGGTACGCTCGCGGATATCTTCGATAATGGCGTCGATTTTTTCTTTTTCGGTCATGTAGACCAGATCGGCCAAATCTTTACGCACCATTGGACGGTTGGTCGGCACAACGATAGTATCGAGCTTATAGATCGAGCTGAATTCAAAGGCTTCCGTATCCGCTGTCCCGGTCATACCGGCCAGTTTCTCGTACAGACGGAAGTAGTTCTGAAAAGTAATGGAGGCGAGCGTCTGGTTTTCGTTTTGAATCTCGACGCCCTCTTTCGCTTCAACCGCCTGATGAAGACCATCTGACCAGCGACGACCCTGCATAGTACGACCAGTGTGTTCATCAACGATGATAACTTCGCCATCTTTGACGATGTAATCCACATCGCGCGTGAAGAGCGCATGGGCGCGCAGCGCCGCGGTCACGTGATGCATCAACATGATGTTGGTCGGCGAATAGAGCGACTCGCCCTCTTCCATAATGCCCTGGCTCACCAACAGCTCTTCAATAGTGACCAGACCGCGCTCGGTCAGATGAACCTGACGCGCTTTCTCGTCAACCGAGAAGTGGCCTTCGCCCTGGAAGGTATCGGAATCCTCTTTCTCCTGACGAATCAGATGAGGAATGATTTTATTCACTTTGATATAGAGATCGGAGCTGTCTTCCGCCGGACCCGAGATGATCAGCGGCGTACGCGCTTCATCGATCAGGATGGAGTCCACCTCATCCACTAACGCATAGTGCAGTTTGCGCTGCACGCGATCTTCCGGGCTGAACGCCATGTTGTCGCGCAGATAGTCGAAGCCGTATTCATTGTTGGTGCCGTAGGTGATGTCAGCCGCATAAGCCGCGCGTTTCGCCGGCGCCGGCATGTTCGGCAGGTTGATGCCCACGGTCAGGCCAAGGAACTCAAACAGCGGGCGGTTATTTTCGGCGTCGCGCTGCGCCAGATAGTCGTTCACCGTAATAACATGCACGCCTTTGCCGCTCAGCGCGTTGAGATAGGCAGGCAAGGTCGCCGTCAGCGTTTTACCTTCACCGGTACGCATCTCAGCGATGCAGCGGTCGTTCAGCACCATGCCGCCGATCAACTGCACGTCGAAGTGACGCATATTGAAGACGCGCTTACTCGCTTCACGTACTGTCGCGAAGGCTTCCGGGATCAGGTTCTCCAGCACTTCGCCTTTTTCCAGACGGGCACGGAACTCCTGCGTTTTCGCTTTCAGTTCATCATCAGAGAGCTTTACAAAATCAGGCTCCATCTTGTTGATGAGGTCCACCACCTTGCGCATGCGGCGCAGGGTGCGATCGTTGCTGCTTCCAAATACTTTGGTTAATAATTTGATTAACATGATGAATATGTTCTCAATTCAGCCGTGACGACACGGGCTGCGAAATCTTAACAGAGTGAAAAAACCAACAAGCTTAGCAGAGTTCGAATCGGGGACCGGCGCGAATGCCCAGAACTTTCGCGCGCCAGCGACCGCTGTGAAACGATTCGGCATGATGCGTCCGGGTATTTTCAGCTGCGTTCTGCAGCAGGAGAGGCTGTGACTGATGCGTCAGCAACGCATGCAGTGAATCGATTAACGCCAGCTTCTGCACCGCCAGCGGCAGCGCATCGGCCTGCTCCGTTAAATGCTGCGGCGCAAGCGTAAAGGAGAGATGGCGAATAACGGTGCGAATGGCATGTTGATGCCAGTAATCCACCGTGAAATTAGGGCGTCGGGCCGTTTCCTGCAGGCGAATCAGATGATCGAAACGAACGGCGTTGCCGATAAACAGGCTGCTGGAAGGTTTGTCAGGCTGGGCATTCGGTTCGGTGCTTTGCGCATTAACCGGCAGGCCAAGGCTGGCCGCCACCATCCCGAACAGGAGATGAGGCCAAAAGTAGCGTCTGCCAAATTGTCGCCAGCGAAAAAGAATTCCGATCACAACCTGTCCGTAGAGCACAACGTGGAGAATGCACACATTAATGGTTTGCCGGTCGCGCATCGCGCGAAGGCACCCTGCCTGATTAAGCGCCTGATAGTATCACTATTGCGCTGTTTCCACATCAAAGATTGGCGTAAGCCGGAGAGAAACCGTGCTTTTTCGGTCAGAGTTTCAACAGGAAAGTAAAAGCATGGAAGCAAGATCGCAATTTACAAAGAACGGAATAAAAACGGCTGGTTCTGCTGACCGGAGAGGGTGTCAGCGAGACCAGCCGCTTTGACAGCTTATGCCAGAACCAGATTCGGGGCTTTGAATGCCAACGGCAGTTCAGCTTCGTCTTCGAAGGTCGCCCATTCCCAGGCTTCCTGTTTCGCCAGCACCGCCTGCAGCAGTTTATTGTTTAACGCATGGCCGGATTTAAAGGCGGTAAACGCGCCGATAATGTTGTGACCACACATAAACAGATCGCCGATAGCGTCCAGCATTTTGTGACGAACGAACTCATCCTCGAAACGCAGACCTTCTTCATTCAGTACGCGGAAATCATCAACCACGATGGCGCAATCAAGACTACCGCCCAGGCACAGGCCACGAGACTGCAGATATTCGATTTCGCGCATAAAGCCGAAGGTACGCGCACGGCTGATTTGGCGCATAAAGGCCTCAGCCGAGAAGTTCATTTTGTAACGCTGCGAGCTGGCATCGATCGCCGGGTGTTTAAAGTCGATAGTAAAATCGAGCGAGAAACCGTTAAACGGTCTAATTTCGGCCCACTTATCGCCATCTTCAACACGCACTGTTTGCTTCACGCGCACGAATTTTTTCGCGCTGTTCAGCTCATCGATACCGCCATCCATCAACAGATAGATGAAAGGCGCAGCACTACCGTCCATGATCGGGATTTCCGGCGCATCGACTTCAACAATAATGTTGTCGATGCCCAGGCCCGCCAGCGCGGCGTTAAGGTGCTCAACGGTAGAAATACGCACGCCTTCATCGTTCACCAGGCAGGTACTCAGCATGGTGTCGCGCACGTATTTTGCATCAGCCGGAAAGTCTACCGGTGGATTCAAGTCAGTGCGACGATAGATGACCCCGGTATTGGCCGGCGCAGGGCGTAACGTCAGGGTGACTTTTTTGCCGGTATGCAAACCGACGCCAGTCGCCTGAACAATACGTTTTAATGTCCTTTGTTTGATCATCGTATTATCTCGCAATATTGCCCATCCGACCGCCAGTATACTTTACCAGCGGGCGAGTACTTTAGCACAAAGAGCGGAGAATCCCAATTCTCAGCTTATTCCTAGTCGGCCTGCTTGCGCAGAAACGCCGGAATATCCAGATAGTCGGGCTCTTTGTTCGACGGCGTATTCTGGTCGTTCACCACTTTAGCGGCCGGTTTCTGCTCCTGCGGCGGCAGCGGAGACATGCCGTGCTGCTGGTAGCGATGATCCATAACCGGCTGACTGGCGGGCTTGTTGGTGACCAGCGTGATTTCCGGACGCTTATCCATGCCGATGCCGGTCGCCACCACGGTGACGCGCAGTTCGTCGTTCATTTCCGGATCCAGCGAAGTGCCGATCACCACGGTGGCGTTGTCAGAGGCGAAGGCGCGGATGGTGTTACCCACGGTTTCGAACTCATCCAGACGCAGGTCGAAGCCCGCCGTGATGTTGACCAGCACGCCGCGGGCGCCGGAAAGGTCGATATCTTCCAGCAGCGGGCTGGAGATCGCCATTTCGGCCGCTTCTTCCGCGCGGTCTTCGCCGCAGGCGACGCCGGAACCCATCATGGCGTAACCCATTTCCGACATCACGGTACGGACGTCCGCGAAGTCGACGTTCATCAGGCCCGGGCGGGTAATCAGTTCAGCGATCCCCTGCACCGCGCCTTTCAACACGTCGTTAGCCGCGCCGAACGCGTCGAGCAGAGAAATGCCGCGCCCCAACACCTTCAGTAATTTGTCGTTAGGAATAGTGATCAGCGAATCAACGTGCTTCGACAGCTCGGCGATACCCTGCTCGGCAAAAGCCATACGCTTTTTGCCTTCAAAGTTGAACGGCTTAGTGACAACCGCAACCGTCAGGATACCTAAATCTTTAGCCACTTCCGCCACTACAGGCGCCGCGCCGGTACCGGTACCGCCGCCCATGCCTGCCGCGATGAACACCATGTCTGCCCCGTCCAGCGCGGAACGCAGCGCTTCGCGATCTTCTTCCGCTGAGGTTCGGCCCACTTCCGGGTTCGCACCCGCGCCGAGTCCCTTGGTAATGTTATTACCAATCTGGATAGTCTGGCCGACCGCCGTTTTACGCAACGCTTGCGCGTCGGTGTTTACAGCGAAGAATTCCACACCTTCGATACGTTCGCGTACCATGTGTTCTACGGCGTTGCCACCGCCACCGCCGACGCCGATGACTTTAATCACCGCGTCGTTGGTTAATTCCATAGGTTCAAACATGATTTCTCTCCGTTATGTGCCTGTCGCCTGGAGATCATTAATAGTGTCAGCATGATCCCCTTTTACTAAAATTAAAACTCTTTTTTCAGCCAACTGTTGATTCGTTTGAACCAGTTGCCGACTGACGCTCGTTTTTCCGTTTCCGCATCGCCATTCAGATGCGATTCTTTTCCGTAGTGCAGAAGCCCAACCGCCGTTGAGTAGTACGGCTCCTGCGCATAATCTGTTAAGCCGGTAATATTCAGCGGCTGCCCGATGCGCACCTGCGTATGGAATACGCGTTGCGCACAGGCCGCCAGCCCTTCGATTTGCGCCGCGCCGCCGGTCAATACGATGCCAGCGGCAAGATGATGCTTCACCCCCTGCTGACGCAGCTGCTCCTGCAATTGCAGAATCTCGTCGTTAACCAGATTCAGCAGCTCGGTATAACGCGGCTCTATCACTTCCGCCAGCGTCTGACGCTGCAGGCTGCGCGGCGGTCGTCCACCGACGCTCGGCACCTCGACGTTCTCGTCTTTTCCGACAATGGAGCCCAGGGCGCAGCCGTGACGCACTTTAATCGCTTCCGCATCGGTGGGCGGCGTGCCGAACGCATAGGCGATGTCGCTGGTGACCACGTTTCCGGCATAAGGAATCACCTTGGTATGACGCAGCGCCCCGCCAGTATAGACGGCGATATCCATTGTACCGCCGCCAATGTCGACAACACAGACGCCCAGCTCACGTTCATCTTCGGTCAGCACCGCAAAGCTGGACGCCAGTCCGGCAAAAATCAGTTGGTCAACTTTCAGGCCGCAACGTTCAACGGCTTTGACAATATTTTTCGCCATATCGTTGTGGCAGGTGATTAAATGTACTTTCGCCTGCATACGCACGCCGGAAAGTCCCACCGGATTTTTAATCCCTTCCTGATAATCGATGGCGTATTCCTGAGGAATGACGTGCAGAATGCGGTGTTCGTCGCGTACGCGCACCGATTTAGCGGTATGTACTACGTTCTCCACATCATCCTGGGTGACTTCCTCTTCGGAAATCGGAACCATCCCGATTTCGTTCTGACAACTGATATGTTTGCCCGATAATGCGAGGTAGACCGAAGAAATCTGACAATCGGCCATCAGCTCCGCCTGATCGATGGCGCGCTGCACGCATTTCACCACCGACTCCAGATCGTTTACGCCGCCTTTATCCATACCGCGGGAAGGGCAGCTGCCCACCCCGATAATGTTGACCATACCATCGGGCAGAATTTCCCCAACAAGGGCGGCAACCTTGGCGGTGCCGATTTCGAGTCCCACTACCAGTTTTCTGTCCGTTGCCTTGATCATTGTTGTTTAGCCTGTGCCTGGTTTTGTTGCTGATTACTGTCCTTTGGCTCCATTAGCGCTGGCGACCAACCTACCGCCGCGCCCGAGTCATAACGCAAATCAACATAGTCGACGCGTTTGTTCTCCGCCTGCGCCTGCTGCTGCAGCACCGGCCAGAGCTCGATAAATCGTTGCAGACGCTTCATAGTGTCATTGCGTCCAAGCTCAATGCGCACGTCGTCGCTGGTGACCAGCTGCCATGAACGCCGCGCCGCCATCGACGCCGCCTTCAGGTTGATTTTATGGGCCTTCAATACATCGCTGAGGTTGTGATAGCCCGCCAGCACCTCTTTTTCGCTGCCTTCTGGCCCATACAGCATCGGCAACGTCTCTTTGCCCGCATGGTTAGCCGGAACGCTGAAAGACACGCCATCGGCGTCCACCATGTGCAGATCGTTCCAGCGGGCGATGGCGACGTACTCAACCAGATGGATCTTCAGTTCGTCCGGCCACTGCTTGCGCACGCTGACCTGCTTGATCCACGGCAGACGCTCAATCTGCTGCTGGATAATGTTAACGTCCTGCGACATAAAGGTGCCGGGCGCGCCCAGCGACAAAATCGCCTGACGAATATCGTCGTTGGTGGTGTAGTGCGTCTGCCCGGTGACCACCAGTTTCGACAACGGCAGCCGGGACGCGTCGTTCATCCACTTCAGCACCACCAAGCCGCCAAAAGCCATAATGCCGAGCACGATCAGCAGAAAAGCAATGCCGAAAAGCCGGGCACCGTTGCTACGCCCGGAGCGCGTGCGCTCCTGGGGTTCGCGGTTTCGTACGTTCAGCGCCGCCTGTGACATATCAGTCGGCCAGCTCCAGAATACGCGCCACAAGCTGCGAGAAGCTTATGTCCGCCTGTTTCGCCGCCATCGGCACCAGACTGTGGCTGGTCATGCCGGGAGAGGTGTTCACCTCCAGCAGATGAAACTCGCCGCGGTCATCGCACATCACGTCTACGCGCCCCCATCCGCTACACCCCAACGTCTGCCAGGCTGACAGCACCAGCGCCTGCAGTTCCGCTTCCCGCTCCGCGCTTAAACCGCTCGGGCAGAAGTATTGGGTATCGTCAGAAATATACTTTGCTTGATAGTCATAAAATTCGCTGGCGGTCTGAATGCGAATCGAAGGCAGAATACGATCGCCGACGATCCCCACCGTATACTCCGCGCCGCTGAGAAAAGCTTCGATCAGCACGTCGCTGTCATGGCGGAACGCCTCTTCCAGCGCGGCGGGCAACGCATCAAGACTGTTAACCCGGCTGATGCCGACGCTCGAGCCTTCGCAGCTCGGCTTCACGAACAGCGGCAGGCCGAGCGCGGCGATGGCCGCCTCGGTATTCGCGTCCATTCCGCTCTCCATCTGCCGACGCGTCAGCCAGACGAAACGTCCGGCGGGCAGTCCGCGTCCTTGCCACAGCAGCTTGGTGCGCAGCTTATCCATGGTGATCGCCGATGCCATCACGCCGCTGCCGGTATAAGGGATCTGCAAAAAGTCGAGCATGGCTTGCAAGGTGCCGTCTTCGCCGCCGCGACCGTGCAGGGCGATAAACGTCTTGTCGAAACCTTCATCTTTCAGACGCAACACGGAAAAATCGCGCGTATCGATCGGATGCGCGTCGATGCCCGCCTCGCGCAGGCCGGCCAACACCGCGTTGCCCGACATCAGCGATACCTCGCGTTCCGCAGAGGTGCCGCCCATTAATACCGCTACTTTCTCAGCCATGCTGTTCCTCCTGCTGGCGCGACGGTTGCAGTTTCGCATCGGCCAGCTTACGGGCGATTTTGCCGACGTTGCCGGCACCCTGCATAAGGATCAAATCGTTGCCGGAGAGGGTCGGCGCCAGCATGTCGGGCAAGGCGTCATGATCGGAAACCAGAATCGGATCGACTTTGCCGCGGCCGCGAATGGAGCGGCAAAGCGAGCGGCTGTCGGCGCCGGGGATCGCGGGTTCGCCCGCCGCATACACGTCCAGCATCAACAGAACGTCGACCTGCGACAGCACGTTGGCGAAGTCGTCGAACAGATCGCGCGTACGGCTGTAACGATGCGGCTGAAACACCATGACCAGCCTTTTATCCGGCCAGCCGGCGCGCGCGGCTTTGATGGTCGCGTCCACTTCTGTCGGGTGATGACCGTAATCGTCCACCAGCATCGCGCTGCCCGCGACGCCGTTGACCGCCTCGGTCGCGAACTCGCCCAGCAGGTCGAAGCGACGTCCCGTGCCCTGAAAACTCTCCAGCGCGGCCAGAATAGCCTGGTCCTCAATGCCCTCTTCCGTCGCCACGGCAACCGCCGCCGCCGCGTTCAGCGCGTTATGGCGTCCCGGCGCGTTCAGCGTCACCGTCATCAGCGGCTTGTCATGGCGCACCAGGGTAAAATGGCCCTGCGCGCCGCGCTGCTCATAATTCTCGATACGCACATCGGCATCGTCGCTGAAGCCGTAAGTGGTGATCTGACGTCCGACGCGCGGGATCAAATCGCGGATGACGGTATCGTCCACGCACATTACCGCGCGGCCGTAAAAAGGCAGGTTGTGCAGGAAGTTGATAAAGGTCTGCTTCAGGTTCTCAAAATCGCCCTGATAGGTATCCATGTGGTCGGCTTCGATATTGGTGACGATCGCCACCATCGGCTGCAGATGCAGAAAAGAGGCGTCGCTTTCGTCCGCTTCCGCAATCAGATAGCGGCTGCTGCCCAGACGCGCATGGGTGCCGGCCGCTTTCACCAGCCCGCCGTTCACGAAAGTCGGATCAAGTCCGCCTTCCGCATAGATGCTGGCGACCATCGCCGTGGTCGTGGTTTTCCCGTGCGTTCCGGCCACCGCGATGCCGTGACGGAAACGCATCAGCTCCGCCAGCATCTCAGCGCGACGGATCACCGGAATACGCGCTTCACGCGCGGCGATCAGCTCCGGGTTATCCTGCGCGACGGCGCTGGAGACCACCACCACGCTGGCGTCGGTGACGTTTTCCGGCCGGTGGTTGAAGTAGATGGTCGCGCCCAGCGACGTCAGATGCTGAGTCACCGCATTCGGCGCCAGATCGGAACCGCTGATATGATAGCCTTCATTCGCCAACACTTCGGCAATACCGCCCATGCCGGCACCGCCAATGCCGACAAAATGGATGTGCCGGACGCGACGCATCTCGGGCACAATGGAACGCAGTTTTGCCAATTGTTGTGTATTCATCTTTCTCAGTTACCTGTTATTTCGATTTGTGCCGCATCACGGCACGGGTCAGCCGGGCTGACCGGAAAAAGTATTTGCGGCTTTCGCCACTTCGACGGCGACGCGTTCAGTGGCGTCGGGAATCGCGACCTGACGGGCTTTTTCCGCCATCGTCAGCAAGGTGGCGCGATCCCACTGGCCCAGCGTCTCCGCCACGGCATCCGCAGTAAATTGCGGCTGCTCATAAATTTTGGCTGCGCCCGCTTTCTCCAGCGGCAGCGCGTTCCAGTACTGCTGGCGATCCTTATGCTGAAAAGGCACGAAAATCGCCGGTAAGCCTGCGGCCGCCACTTCGCTTACCGTCAGGGCGCCGGAACGGCAAACCACCACGTCAGCCCAGGCGTAGGCGGCGGCCATATCATCAATAAATTCGGCGATCTTGTGCTGATGCTGTCCCGCCTGCCGGTAATCCTGTTCTACGCTCTGCAGCGCGCCCTTGCCTACCTGATGCCACAGGGTAATGCGCTCGCCCATGCGCGCCGCCACTTGCGGCATCGTCTGGTTCAGAATGCGCGCGCCCTGGCTGCCGCCGATCACCAGTACCCGCACCGGACCACTGCGGTTAGTCAGACGCTGCGCCGGCAGAGGCAGCGCCAGCACGTCGGTACGCACCGGATTGCCGACCACCTCCGCATCGGGAAAGGCGCCGGGAAAGGCCTGCATCACTTTTTTCGCGATTTTCGCCAGCCACTTGTTCGTCAGGCCCGCAATGCCGTTCTGTTCGTGCAGCACCACCGGAATGCCGCAGCTCCACGCCGCCAGCCCGCCCGGACCTGAAACATAGCCGCCCATGCCCAATACGACATGCGGCCGCCAGGATTTCATGATGGCACGCGCCTGACGCCAGGCATTAAAAATACGCACCGGCGCCAGCAGCAGCGCTTTGATCCCTTTGCCGCGCAACCCGCTGATGCGGATAAATTCAATGTCGATGCCGTGCTTCGGCACCAGATCCGCTTCCATACGGTCCGCCGTTCCCAGCCAGCGCACCTGCCAGCCCTGCTCTATCAGATGATGCGCGACGGCCAGTCCGGGAAATACATGTCCGCCGGTTCCGCCCGCCATCACCATTAGCCGCTTGCCACTCATCGACCACCTCGGGTAAACGCCTGCGCTTTCGCCAGGCGCGTTTCATAATCTATGCGCAATAAAAATACGATGGCCGTCGACATGATGATCAAGCTCGATCCGCCGTAGCTGATCAGCGGCAGCGTCAGACCTTTGGTCGGCAGCATTCCGGCTGCCGCGCCGACGTTTACCAGCGCCTGAAAGCTGAACCAGACGCCGATCGAGCAGGCCAGGAAGCCGGCGAAACGCTGATCGATCTCTAACGCGCGGCGGCCAATCGACATCGCACGAAAAGCCACGAAGAATACCATTAACAGCGCCAAAACCACACCGACATAACCGAGTTCTTCCCCGATAATCGAGAAAATGAAGTCGGTGTGCGCTTCCGGCAGATACTCAAGTTTTTGCACCGAATTCCCGAGGCCCTGTCCCCAGAATTCGCCGCGGCCGAAGGCCATTAGCGACTGAGTTAGCTGATAGCCGCTGCCGAAGGGGTCTTCCCACGGATCCCAGAAAGAGGTCACGCGGCGCATACGGTAAGGCTCGGCGATAATCAGCAGCACCATGGCGAAAATGCCGGATCCGATAATCGCCAGAAACTGCCAGAGCTTGGCGCCGGCGAGAAACAGCATCGCCAGCGTCGTCACGAACAGCACCACCACCGTGCCCAAGTCCGGCTGCGCCAACAGCAGCACCGCCAGCACCACCATCACGCCCATCGGCTTGCAGAAGCCCCAGAAGTTGTTGCGCACCTCTTCCACCTTGCGCACCAGATAGCTGGCGAGATAGCAGAACAGCGACAGCTTCGACAGCTCCGCAGGCTGAATTCGCAACGGGCCCAGCGCGATCCAGCGCGACGCGCCGTTAACCGAGCTGCCCACCACCAGAACGATCAGCAGCATGACCACCGACGCGAGCAGCATGGCGTTGCTGTAACGCTGCCAGACACTCATCGGCACCCGCAGCGTCACCAACGCGATGCCCAGCGCCAACGCCAGATAGAGCGCATCGCGCTTGGCGAAATAGAAAGGATCGTCCGACAGACGTTGGCCCACCGGCATTGAGGCCGACGTCACCATCACGAAGCCCACGATCGCCAGACCAAAGGTCAGCCAAAGCAGCGTGCGGTCGTACAGCACCATGGCGGCGCCGTCGCTTTCGCGCGCGCCGACGCCCATCACCCACTCTTTCAGGCGCTCGGTAATGCCGCCCGCCAGGTTCAGCCCGGGAAATCGCATCATCCCAACTCCTTCGCCAGCTGCGCAAACTGCTCGCCGCGCTGTTCAAAATTACGGAACTGGTCGAGGCTGGCGCAGGCAGGCGAAAGCAGAACCATATCTCCCGGCTGCACCTGATGCGCGATCTGCTCCATCGCCTGGCGCAGGGTTTCCGTGCGCGTGGCGATGTCAGGCCGTAAGGCGGCCAGCGCGTCGCCGTCGCGTCCGAAGCAAAAAATCCGCACATGGTCGCCCTGCAGGTAGCGCGCCAGCGGCGTGAAATCCGCGGATTTGCCGTCGCCGCCCAGCAGCAGCCAGAGCGTGCCTTTTACCTGCAAGCCGTTCAGCGCCGCTTCGGTGCTGCCGACGTTGGTCGCCTTGGAGTCGTTGATCCAGCGTACGCCGTTGCGCTCATGCGCCAGCTGAAAACGGTGCGGCAGACCGGTAAAGGTCGTCAACGCCTTCAGGCTGGAAGCGCGCGGCAGGCCTGCGGCATCCGCCAGCGCCAGCGCCGCCAGCGCGTTGGTGTAGTTGTGCTGTCCTACCAGCTTCATCTCGTCGGTATTCAGCACTTTTTCGCCTTTTACCCGCAGCCAGATGCTGCCCTGCTGCCGGTTCAGGTGATAATCGCCCACGTCGACGCCGAAGCTGACGCAGCGCGCGTCGGCGCCGCGCACCGGCATCGTCATGCCGTCGTCGGCGTTCACTACGCAGACTTCGGCGTTTTCGTAGATGCGCAGCTTCGCCGCGCGGTATTGCTGCATGCCGAGCGGATAGCGATCCATATGATCTTCGGTAACGTTCAGGATCGTCGCCGCGGCGGCCTTCAAGCTCCAGGTGCTTTCCAGCTGGAAGCTGGAGAGTTCCAGCACGTAAAGCTGCGCAGGCTCTTTCAGCAGGGATAACGCCGGCAGGCCGATATTGCCGCCGATCCCCACCAGCCAGCCTGCCGCCTTCGCCATCTCGCCCACCAGCGTCGTCACGGTGCTTTTGCCGTTGGAGCCGGTAATCGCCACGATCGGCGCCTGCGCCTCGCGGCAAAACAGTTCGATATCGCCGACGATTTCGATTCCGGCTTCGGCCGCTTCGCTCAGGGCCGGATGGGAGAGCGCGATGCCCGGACTGGCGATGATCAGATCGGCCGCCAGCAGCCAGTCGCTGTTAATGCCGCCCAGATAGCGCTCGACGCTGTCCGGCAGCTTGTCGACGCCCGGCGGCGACAGGCGCGTATCGACTACGCGAGGCGTAACGCCCTGCGCTAAAAAGAAATCAACACAGGAGAGGCCGGTCAGGCCCAACCCGATAATGACGACTTTTCTGCCCCGATAGTCAGCCATAATTAACGTACCTTCAGCGTTGCCAGGCCAATCAGCACCAGCATCAGCGAAATAATCCAGAAGCGCACAATGACGCGCGGCTCCGGCCAGCCTTTTAATTCATAGTGGTGATGGATCGGCGCCATACGGAAGATGCGCTGGCCGCGCAGCTTGAACGATCCCACCTGCAGGATCACCGACAGCGTCTCGACGACAAACACGCCGCCCATGATCACCAGCAAAAACTCCTGACGCAGCAGCACCGCGATAGTGCCCAGTGCGCCGCCCAGCGCCAGCGAACCCACGTCGCCCATAAAGACCTGCGCCGGGTAGGTGTTGAACCAGAGAAAGCCAAGTCCGGCGCCCACGATGGCGGTACAGACGATCACCAGCTCGCCGGCATGACGCAGATAGGGAATATGCAGATATTCCGCGAACACCACGTTGCCCGTCGCCCAGGCGACCAGCGCGAAGCCCGCCGCGACAAACACCGTCGGCATGATCGCCAGGCCGTCAAGGCCGTCGGTCAGGTTGACCGCGTTGCCGGTGCCGACAATCACGAAGTAAGCCAGCAGCACATAGAACAGCCCGAGCTGCGGCATAATGTCTTTAAAGAACGGCACCACCAGCTGCGTGGCGGGCGTCCCTTTACCGGCGACAAAAAGCGCAAACGCCACGCCGAGGGAGATCACCGACATCCAGAAATATTTCCAGCGCGCAATCAGCCCTTTGGTGTCTTTACGCACCACTTTGCGGTAATCGTCCACAAACCCGATGATGCCGAAGCCGACCAGCACCACCAGCACGCACCAGACGTAAGGATTGGAAGGATAGGCCCACATCAGCACCGACACGGTAATTGAGGTGAGGATCATAATGCCGCCCATGGTCGGCGTGCCGCGCTTGCTGAAGTGCGACTCCGGGCCGTCGTTACGAACCACCTGGCCAATCTGTAATTTTTGCAGCCACGCGATCAGGCGCGGCCCCATCCACAGCGAGAGGAAAAGCGCGGTCAGCAGGCTGACGATGGCGCGAAACGTCAAATAGGAAAAGACGTTAAAGCCGGAATACAGAGTGACCAGATGCTCGGCCAGCCAGACTAACATGTTCCTTTCTCCTGTAAGCTCTGTATTACCTGCTCCATGGCGGCACTACGCGAACCTTTTATCAAAACGGTAATTTCCGGGTGTTCGGACAACAGCGTCCGCAGTCGTTTAACCAGTTCGGCCTTGCTGGCGAAATGTTCGCCGACGCCGCTGGCTTCGCTAATGTAATGGCTGAGCGAGCCGACGCTGAGCACGCGATCGACGCCCGCCAGCTTCGCCGCCAGGCCCACTTCGCGATGGCACTGCTCCGCTTCGTCGCCCAGTTCGGCCATATCGCCCACTACCATGACGCGATAGCCCGGCATGGTACCCAGCACCTGCGCGGCGGCGGTCATCGAGCCGACGTTGGCGTTGTAGCTGTCGTCGAGCAACAGCTGCGTTTCCGAGAGTCGCACCGGGAAGAGACGTCCGGGCACCGCCTGCAGCGTTTTCAGACCGGCCTGCACCGCGCTGAGCGGCACCTCGACCGAGAGCGCCAGCGCCGCGGCCGCCAGCGCGTTCGCCACGTTGTGACGTCCCGGCAGCGGCAGAAGAATATCGACCTCGCCGCGCGGCGTATGCATCACGAAGCGCGTGCCGTCGACGCCGACCCGCACATCGCTGGCCCAGAAGTCGCTATCGGCCTGCGCCTGCGGCGCGAAGCGCCAGACGGTTTTGCCGTGCAGCTGCGTCTGCCAGTGCGGCCAGTCATTACTCTCCTGGTTCAGAATGGCGGTGCCGTGCGCCGGCAGACCGGCGAAGATTTCGCTCTTGGCTTTCGCCACGCCGTCCAGCGAGCCGAACCCTTCCAGGTGCGCCGCCGCCAGGTTGTTGATCAGCGCGCTTTCAGGGCGCACCAGTTCGGTGGTATAGGCGATCTCGCCCTGATGGTTGGCGCCCAGCTCAATGACGGCGTAATCGTGCTGCGGCGTCAGACGCAGCAGCGTCATTGGCACGCCAAAATCGTTGTTCAGGTTGCCGGCGGTGTAGAGCGTCTCGCCGCACTGGCGCAAAATCGCCGCAGTCATCTCCTTCACGGAGGTTTTGCCGGAGGAGCCGGTCAGCGCCACGACGCGCGCTTTCGCCTGCTGACGCACCCAGGCGGCGAGCTTGCCGAACGCCAGGCGCGTGTCGCTGACGATCACCTGCGGCACAGCGACCTGTAAGTGCTTACTCACCAGCAACGCCTGCGCGCCGTTGGCGATAGCGTCACCCACAAAGTCATGCGCATCGAAACGCTCGCCCACCAGCGCGACAAACAGGCTGCCGGCGGTGACTTTACGGGTATCGGTGGTGACGTCGTTCAGTGTTAAATCGCTGCCGACCAGCTTGCCGCCAGTCACTTCCGCCAGAGTTTTTAACGATACGGGAATCATACGATCACCCCCAGTAAACGGGCGACCGTCAGGCGGTCGGAGTAGTCGAGACGGCGGTTGCCGACGATCTGATAATCTTCGTGGCCTTTTCCCGCCACCAGCACGATATCGTCAGGCTTCGCCTGCATAACCGCGTTGGTGACGGCCTGCGCCCGGCCTGAAACTACGCGCGCCCGGCCCGGATCCAGCAGGCCGCTCAGGATATCGTTGACAATCGACACCGGTTCCTCGCTGCGCGGATTGTCGTCGGTGATCACCACCACATCGGCAAACTGTTCGGCGATGGCGCCCATCAGCGGACGTTTGCCTTTGTCGCGATCGCCGCCGCAGCCGAACAGACACCAAAGCCGGCCTTTGCAATGCAGGCGCGCCGCCTCAAGCGCCTTTTCCAGCGCATCGGGCGTATGGGCGTAATCGACCACTACGGTAGGCTTGCCCGGCGCATGAAACACTTCCATGCGTCCGCAGACCGGCTGCAATTGCGGCGCGGTTTTCGTCAGCTGCTCCAGCGAATAGCCGAGCGCCAGCAGGGTAGCCAGCGCCAGCAGCAGGTTGCTGACGTTAAACGCGCCCATCAGGCGGCTTTCAATCTCGCCTTCTCCCCAGCTGGAGCGAAAATGGATCCGGGCGCCGTTATCGTGGTAGCGCACTTCCGTCGCCTTCAGCCAGCGGCCGTGGCAATCCGGCTGTAAATTATCTTCCAGCGTGACCGCCACCGCGTCGGGCAGTTTTTGCAGCCAGCGGCGACCTACCTCATCGTCGGCGTTGATAATCGCCTCGCCCGGATGATGTTCGGAAAAGAGCAGCCACTTGGCTGATTCGTAGCCCTGCATATCGCCGTGATAGTCGAGATGATCGCGGCTCAGATTGGTAAAGACGCCAGCGGCGAAAGGCAGCGCCGCCACGCGATGCTGCACCAGGCCGTGAGAGGAGATTTCCATCGCGGCCAGGGTCGCGCCCTGCCCCGCCAGTTCGTTCAGCACCTGCTGAACTTCAACGGCGGAACCGGTGGTATTTTCCGTCGGCGTCAGGCGGCCATACAGGCCGTTGCCGACGGTGCCCATCACCGCGCCGGTTTCGCCCAGCAGATTCGCCCACTGCGCCAGCAGCTGCGTCGTGGTGGTTTTGCCATTGGTGCCGGTCACGCCGATCAGCCGCAGCTTTTCGCCCGGCTGATGATAAAAACGCCCGGCCAGCGCGGAAAGACGCTGTTGCAGCTGCGCCAGATAGATAACCGGCACGCCGTGCAGTTCGCGAATATCGCCATCAGCCGCCTCGCCTTCCGCTTCGGCGATCACTGCCGAAACGCCCTGGGCGATAGCCTGAGGAATAAAACGCCGGCCGTCGGCATGGTGGCCGGCTACGGCGACAAACAGATCGCCGGATGCCGCGCTGCGGCTGTCCAGCGTCATCTCACGAAGCGGGCGCGCCGGCGCGCCGGGCACCCACGGCGCCAGTAAGTCGCGCAGATTACGATCTGTCACTTGGATTCCCATTTGTGTTAATTACCAACTCGTTTTTCTCATTGACCGGCAGCGCGTCGGGCTCGATGTTCATGGTGCGCAATACGCCGCCCATGATGGCGCCGAACACCGGCGCGGAAACCGCGCCGCCATAATATTTCCCGGCCTGGGGATCGTTAATCACCACCACCAGGGCAAAACGAGGATGGCTGGCAGGCGCGACGCCTGCGGTATAAGCGATATATTTATTTACGTAACGCCCGTCCGGTCCGACTTTTTTCGCGGTGCCGGTTTTAATGGCGATGCGGTAACCCTTAATAGCTGCCTTCACGCCGCCGCCGCCGGGCAACGCCACGCTCTCCATCATATGCACCACGGTTTTAACCAGGGACTCGGAGAAGACGCGCTCGCCGGCGACCGGCGGGTCGACTTTGGTGATCGACAGCGGACGGGCGATGCCGTAGCTGCCGATGGTTGCATAGACTCGCGCTAACTGTAACGGCGTTACCATTAGCCCGTAGCCGAAAGAGAAGGTGGCCCTCTCTATGTCAGACCACCGTTGTTTTTGCGGATATAAGCCACTACTTTCCCCAACCAATCCCAAATTGGTCGGCTTTCCCAGTCCAAAACGCGAGTAAGTTTCTACTAACGCTGAGGACGGCATCGCTAACGCCAAACGTGAAACGCCGACGTTACTCGACTTCTGCAGCACCCCGGTAAGGGTCAATTCGTTGTAGCGCGCCACGTCTTTGATCTCATGACCATTGACGCGGTACGGCACAGTATTCAGTACGCTGTTTTCTCTCACCACGCCGCGCTGCAGCGCGGCCATCACCACCATCGGCTTCACGGTGGAGCCCGGCTCGAAGATGTCGGTAATGGCGCGGTTGCGCATCACATCTTTCGGCGTGTCGCTGAGGTTATTCGGGTTGTAGGCCGGGCTGTTGGCCATCGCCAGCACTTCGCCGGTATTCACATCCACCAGCACGGCGGTGCCCGATTCCGCTTTGTTGAACGCCACGGCATTATTGAGCTCGCGATAAACCAGCGCCTGCAGACGTTCGTCGATACTGAGCGTCAGGTTGTGCGCCGCGCGACTGTCGACGGAAGAGATATCTTCGATAACGCGGCCATAGCGGTCTTTACGCACCGTCCGTTCGCCCGGCTGTCCGGTCAGCCACTTATCGAAACTTTTTTCGATGCCTTCGATGCCCTGGCCATCGATATTGGTGAAGCCGATCAGGTGAGAGGTCACCTGGCCGGCCGGATAATAACGGCGCGACTCTTCGCGCAGGTAGATGCCGGGAAGCTTGAGCTTTTTGATGTAGTCGCCGATTGCCGGGTTCACCTGGCGGGCAAGATAGACGAAACGCCCCTTTGGATTAGCGTTCACGCGCGCCGCCAGCTGATCGAGAGGCACCGAGAGCGCGTCGGCGAGCGCTTTCCAACGGCTGTCGAGCGTCACGCCGCCATGCTCGTGCAGCTCTTTGGGATCGGCCCAGATGGCGTTGACCGGCACGCTCACCGCCAGCGGTCGGCCGGCGCGGTCGCTGATCATGCCGCGCGCGGTAGGAATCGCCTGAACGCGCAGCGAACGCAGGTCGCCCTCTTTCACCAGTTTGTCCGGCTTGATCACCTGCAGCCAGGCGACGCGCGAGAGCAAACCGCAGAGCGCCAGTAGAATACAGCCGCACAGCAACGCAAAACGCCAGCTTACAAAGCTGGCTTTATCTTCCTGTTTTTTCACCTTCAGCGTTCTGCTTGCACCGCTCATTTACGTCAGGGATTCCTTATTGCTGTACCACAATATTTTCCTGTGAAGGATCCACATGCTGCATATGCAATTTTTCCGTCGCTGTGCGTTCCACGCGGCTGTGATCGCCCAGCGCGTTCTCTTCCAGAATCAGGTTGCGCCATTCAATGTCGAGCGCGTCGCGCTCCAGCACCAGCTGCTCGCGCTGCGCGGTGAGCAGACGCGTTTTATGGGTGGTAGTCACCACCAGCACCGAAGAAACCAGTACCGCAATAATCAACAGCAAGGGGATTTTGCCGAAGCGCAGCAGATCGGAGGCGATAACCGCGGGCAAACTGTGGCGCTCGTTGCCGATCATGACGCGTTCCTTTCAGCGATGCGTAATACTGAACTGCGCGCGCGCGGATTTTCCGCCACTTCCGCTTCGCCCGGCGTCATTTTGCCCAGCAGCTTAAGCTCGCGTCCGCCGAGCGCGCTCAGCTGCGCTTCGGTCATCGGTAGCCCGGCCGGAACTTGCGGGCCGCGGCTTTGATCGCGCATAAACCGTTTTACCAGACGATCTTCCAGCGAGTGGAAGCTGATCACCGACAAACGCCCCTGCGGCGCCAGGACTTCCAGCGCGCCCTTCAATGCGGTTTCAATCTCTTCCAGTTCGCTGTTGATCCAGATGCGGATAGCCTGGAAGCTGCGCGTCGCAGGATGCTTGAACTTATCCTTCACCGGCGTAGCCGCCGCGATAACCTCGGCCAGCTCTTTGGTGCGCGTCATCGGCTCCAGCCGGTTGCGTTCGACGATGGCGCGCGCGATACGCTTCGCGAAGCGTTCTTCGCCGTAAGTTTTCAGCACAAAGGCGATATCGCTCTCTTCCGCCTGTATCAGCCATTCCGCCGCAGAGTGGCCGCGCGTCGGATCCATACGCATATCCAGCGGGCCGTCGCGCATAAAGGAAAAGCCGCGCTCCGCATCATCCAGCTGCGGCGAAGAGACGCCTAAATCCAACAGAACGCCGTCGATCTTGCCGCTAAGTCCGCGCTCTGCCATATATCCGGCCAGTTCGGAGAAAGGGCCGTGAATAATAGAGAAACGGGGATCCTTTATCTCAGCGGCTGCGGCAATAGCTTGCGGGTCGCGATCGATGGCGATTAGCTTGCCCTTCTCGCCCAGCTGCGAGAGGATCAAACGCGAGTGTCCGCCGCGACCAAAAGTGCCATCGATATAAATGCCGTCGTCCCTGATGTTCAGGCCGTTGACGGCCTCATCCAACAGCACAGTGGTATGTTTAAAATTTTCCTGCATAGCTATAACGACAAGTCCTGCAACCGCTCAGATAAAGGTTCCTGAGCCGACTGTTCTGCGTCAATATCTTCCCTGACTTGTTGATACCAGGTCTGTTCATCCCACAGTTCAAACTTATTGAACTGGCCGACCAGCATCACTTCTTTTGTCAGGCGCGCGTGTTGACGAAGCGTACTCGCCAGCAGCAGACGGCCTGCGTTGTCCATCTGACACTCACTGGCATGGCCCAATAATAAGCGCTGTACGCGGCGCTCAAGAGGATTCATGCTGGATAAGCGAGACAGCTTTTTTTCGATAATTTCCCATTGGGGCAAGGTATAGAGCAGCAGGCAGGGCTGATGAAGGTCAATGGTACAAACCATTTGTCCTTGCGACTCCCCGAGCAGCGTTTCACGATAGCGCGTTGGTACGGCCAGACGTCCTTTGCTGTCGAGGTTGACTAACGTTGCTCCACGGAACATGCCAGCCTTTCCCCTCAGTCACCTGTTTTCACCACTTTATCCCACTTTTTACCACGAAACGAGTTTACGGAGCCGACGAAATCCTTGTCAAGCCGGAGCGGGGTTTGAATATCACTATTTACTGCTGACGGAAATTAAAAATGGAGGGAATTAATTAGAAACGCTGTAAAAAGTAAATATTAACTTGATGAATAGTGGAATAAAAATTTTTGACGCGAATATATTGGCTAAAAATAACACAATTTTGCGTAAAATTATATTCAGACGCGAATCTGCGACAAAGGCTGCATTTTAGGGGATTTCCGAAAGACGCGTGGAGAAGTTGCGATGGCGTCTGACATTTTGCGTTGATGCAGATTTAAACACTGTGGAAAAATTAATAATTCTAAAATGTTAGCAAGCGTGGCGGGAATTTACGCTTTTTTACGCTAAAAATGCGCTTGAAAATAGATTTTTGACGATAACAAACCAGGCGGGCAGCAATTTTCTGCCCGCTGACTCATTTTACTTTCCTGCTTAATTGTCCCCGCCGAAATAAATTACGGCGGATGCGCGTTAAGCCGGGTTTTGGCTTTCTCGGTTCATCCAGGCTCGCCAGTACCAGCTCCAGCACGCGTTCCGCCACATCGCGATGACGCTGCCCGACCGCCAGCACCGGACACTCGAGAAAATCCAGTAATTCATGGTCGCCAAAGGTCGCGATAGCCAGATCGGCGGGCAGCCGTCCGGTACGCTTCAGCGTCACGTCCATGACCCCCTGCAACAGGCCGAACGAAGTCGTGAAAAGCGCCTCCGGCATGGGATGCGCGTCAAGGTAGCTTTCAAACAGCGCGGCCGCCGCGCTGCGTTCAAAACTGTTGCAATAAATATAATCGATGGGGCGTTCGTCCCCTTTCCAGGCGTCGCGAAAACCCGCTTCGCGCAGAAAGCTTACCGACAGCTCGGGCAACGCGCCGAGGAACAGCACGTTTTTGACCGGCAGCTGACGCAATTCGGCCGCCAGCGCACAGGCATCGTCCTGATCGGCGCCGACCACGCTGGTAAAATGCTCTCGATCCAGCGCGCGATCCAGCGCGATAATGGGCAGAGGATCGTTGATCCAGCGCTGATAGAAGGGATGTTCCGGCGGCAGCGAGGTGGAGACGATAATCGCATCCACCTGACGCTGCAGCAGATGTTCGATGCAGCGCATCTCGTTATCAGGCTGATCTTCCGAACAGGCGATAAGCAGCTGATAGCCGCGCTGACGCGCCTGCCGCTCCAGATAGTTGGCGATACGCGTATAGCTGGTGTTTTCCAGATCAGGGATCACCAAGCCGATAGAGCGCGTGCGTCCCGCCCGTAACCCGGCCGCCACCGCGTTGGGATGGTAATTATGTTCACGCACCACCGACATCACTTTCTCGACGGTTTTGTCGCTGACACGATACTGCCTGGCTTTGCCATTGATAACATAGCTGGCCGTGGTGCGCGACACGCCCGCCAGGCGCGCAATTTCATCCAGTTTCACAAGAACCCCACACCTCAACAACGCTTTGCTGACGAAAATATCCGCAGTTTAGCTATGGATTAGACGTTTGTTACATCTAACAGCAGAAAAGTGTGCGGGGCAACCGCTTTCGTTACTGAAGAGGCGCTGCCGCATAAAATAAAAAAACCCGACATTACGCCGGGTTAGAGAGCTTCGCCTGATATTGCGCGGAAAAATCAACGCATAATACGATCGCCGCGCGAGACGCCGACTACGCCGGAGCGAGCAACTTCGATGATTTCCGCTACGTCGCGCACCGTATTTAAAAAGGCATCAAGCTTATCGCTGGTGCCGGCAAGCTGAACCGTGTACAGCGAAGGGGTCACGTCGACGATTTGGCCGCGGAAAATCTCCGCGCTGCGTTTGACTTCTTCGCGGCCGTAACCGCTAGCCTGAATTTTCACCAGCATGATTTCGCGCTCAACGTAAGCGCCCTGTCCCAGCTCGCTGACGCGCAATACGTCGACCAGCTTGTGCAGCTGCTTTTCAATTTGCTCCAGCACTTTTTCGTCGCCCACGGTCTGGATCGTCATGCGCGACAGTGTGGGATCGTCCGTAGGCGCGACGGTGAGGCTTTCAATGTTATAGCCGCGCTGGGAAAACAGCCCAACCACGCGAGATAATGCGCCGGATTCGTTTTCCAGCAGAACCGATAAGATACGACGCATAATTAAGTCCTCTCCGTTTTGCTCAGCCACATTTCGTCCATACTGCCACCGCGGATCTGCATCGGATAGACGTGCTCACTGCCGTCGACGGTGACGTCCACGAATACCAGCCGCCCTTTCGCCAGCTCCTCCAGCGCCAGGCTCAGCTTATCCTCCAGCTCTTCGGGATGCTGAATGCCGATGCCCACATGCCCGTAAGCTTCCGCCAGGCGTACGAAATCGGGCAGCGACTCCATATAAGATTGTGAATGGCGACCGGAGTAGATCATGTCCTGCCACTGTTTCACCATGCCGAGGAAGCGGTTGTTTAGGTTCAATACCAGCACCGGCAGATCGTACTGCAGCGCCGTCGAAAGCTCCTGAATATTCATCTGAATGCTGCCGTCGCCGGTCACGCAAATCACCGTCTCTTCCGGCAGCGCCATTTTCACGCCCAGCGCGGCGGGCAGGCCGAAGCCCATGGTGCCGAGACCGCCTGAGTTGATCCAGCGGCGCGGCTTGTCGAACGGATAGTAGAGCGCGGCGAACATCTGATGCTGGCCGACGTCGGAAGTCACGTACGCGTCACCTTTGGTTAAGCGCCAGATAGTTTCGATCACCGCCTGCGGCTTGATCTTACTGCTGCTGCGATCGAACTCCAGGCATTTGCGGCCGCGCCAGGTTTCGATCGACTGCCACCAGTCGCGCAGGCTGTCGAACGGCTGTTTCGCCTCGCTCTGGCCCAGCAGCTCCAGCATCTGCTGCAAGACCTGCTTCGCATCCCCAACGATCGGAATATCCGCCGCCACGGTTTTAGAGATGGAGGTGGGATCGATATCGATATGCATCACGGTGGCGTTCGGACAGTATTTCGCCAGATTGTTGGTGGTACGGTCGTCGAAACGCACGCCGATGCCGAAAATCAGATCGGAATGATGCATCGTCATGTTGGCTTCATAGGTGCCGTGCATGCCGAGCATGCCGACGCTCTGACGGTGCGTGCCGGGAAACGCGCCCAGCCCCATCAGTGAGGAGGTCACCGGAATATTCAACTTTTCCGCCAGCTGAAGCAGTTCAGCTTCGCATGCCGAAGTAATAGCGCCGCCGCCGACATACATCACCGGCCTGTGAGCCGCCAGTAGCGTCTGCAGTGCGCGCTTGATCTGTCCTTTGTGGCCCTGAATTGTCGGATTGTAAGAGCGCATGCTGACGGAGTCGGGCCAGGCGTAAGGCAGCTTATTCGCCGGATTAAGAATATCTTTCGGCAGATCGATCACCACTGGACCGGGACGGCCGCTTGCCGCCAGCCAGAACGCTTTTTTCAGCACGCCGGGGATCTCTTCCGTACGCTTCACCAGAAAGCTGTGCTTCACCACCGGGCGGGAGATGCCCACCATGTCGCACTCCTGGAATGCGTCATAGCCGATCAGCGATGACGGCACCTGACCGGAGAGCACCACCATCGGAATGGAATCCATATAGGCGGTGGCGATGCCGGTAATGGCGTTAGTGGCGCCGGGACCGGACGTCACCAGCACCACGCCGACCTCGCCCGTTGCACGGGCGTAGCCGTCAGCCATATGTACCGCGCCCTGCTCATGGCGCACCAGAATATGGTCAATCCCGCCCACCGTCTGCAGAGCGTCATAGATATCGAGCACCGCGCCGCCCGGATAACCGAAGACCTGCTTTACGCCCTGATCGATCAACGAGCGAACGACCATCTCGGCTCCTGATAACATCTCCATTTTCTGCCTCCAGGCGTGAGAAACGAACTGATGAACGCGCGCTCATCCGGCGCGTCGCAGCGTTCCATTTCTGATTCGCCAATTAAGATCAAAAACTTATGTTTATGCACAGACGGTGAAATTAATTTTCGCCATCCAGGTACAGAGAATTCTGCTGAGTTAATTCTTTTAAAAGTAGGACGTTTACCATAACCGCAGAAAAGTTGGCAGGCAAACGCCAAACTTCCGCCGTGCCGTAAATGCCGCAGAAAAGGTTCTGCAATGAAAGATCGCCCTGCGAGGAATACGCTAATTCACCGCCATAACTACAGAGGAATATGCTGCCGTTATAATTATTTTCAGCGTGATGTAATAAATATTTAAAATTATTTTTTTCTTTGCTTAGCCCACTATATTACGGCTGAATTCATTTCTGGCGTTATTATCCTTAAAATCGTCGCCGAGCATGACATTCTACTGTCACGCCTGGCGCCCCGCTGAAGCGCATCGCGCAAAAATCACTTAAAAAACAAACTTAAATCAAAGAATTAAACAAAAACCGCTTGAGTGCTTTTATGCGTTTTCGCTTTGAATTTTATTCCCTTCCGTTACTGTTTTTCTTTAATCTGGCTGAGGCGTTAATCGCAGCATATTTTCCTTTGCCGCTGCGTTAAATAACCTTTTACTTATGGTTGACATCCCCTTCTGATTCCAGTACCAATAGGGGCAGCAAAAAATTTCACGAGGTTTGAATCCATGTTTCACGCTTTCCGCCTATCAGGTCTACTACTTAACGCAATTAGGTTGCGCGGTGGACTTGTGGGCGAAATCAAACACTGATTCGAACCTGCAAAAAGTTAAAAACCCGCGCCATGCGCGGGTTTTTTTATGCTCGTTGCACAGGCGAAGATAACGCAAAAGGATGAACAGAATGAGCCAGCAAGTTATTATTTTCGATACCACTCTGCGTGATGGCGAACAAGCCTTACAGGCCAGCCTGAGTGTGAAAGAAAAACTGCAGATCGCTCTGGCACTTGAGCGCATGGGCGTCGATGTGATGGAGGTCGGCTTCCCGGTCTCCTCGCCAGGCGATTTCGAGTCTGTTCAAACCATCGCCCGCACTATCAAAAACAGCCGGGTCTGCGGTCTGGCGCGCTGCGTCGAAAAAGATATCGACGCCGCTTATGAAGCGCTGCGCGTCGCGGAGGCCTTCCGTATTCATACCTTTATCGCCACGTCGCCGATGCATATCGCCACCAAGCTGCGCAGCACGCTGCCGGAAGTGATTGAGCGCGCGGTGCGAATGGTGAAACGCGCGCGCAACTATACCGATGACGTGGAGTTCTCCTGCGAAGACGGCGGCCGCACGCCGATCGACGATCTCTGCCGTATGGTGGAAGCGGCCATCAACGCCGGCGCCACCACTATCAACATTCCTGATACCGTAGGCTACACCTTGCCGGGCGAATACGCCGCCATCATCAGCCAGCTGATCCAGCGCGTGCCGAACATCGATAAAGCGATCCTCTCCGTGCATACCCATGACGATTTGGGCATGGCGACCGGCAACGCCATCGCCGCCGTACAGGCGGGCGCGCGTCAAGTAGAAGGCACCCTGAACGGACTGGGCGAGCGCGCCGGCAACTGCGCGCTGGAAGAGGTCATCATGGCGATCAAAACCCGCCAGCAGGTGATGAATGTTCACACCAATATTCAGCATCAGGAGATCTGGCGCACCAGCCAGACCGTCAGCCAGATCTGCAACATGCCGATCCCGGCGAACAAAGCGGTGGTCGGCTCCAACGCCTTCGCCCACTCTTCCGGCATTCACCAGGACGGCGTGCTGAAGAACCGCGAAAACTACGAAATCCTGACGCCGGAATCGATCGGCCTGCACAAAATCCAGCTGAACCTGACCTCCCGCTCCGGCCGCGCGGCGGTGAAACACCGCATGGAAGAGATGGGCTACAAAGAGAGCGACTATAACCTGGACACGCTGTACGACGCCTTCCTGAAGCTGGCCGACAAAAAAGGCCAGGTGTTCGATTACGATCTGGAAGCGCTGGCGTTTATTAATAAGCAGAACGAAGAGCCGGAATATTTCCAGCTGAACGAATTCAATGTGCAGTCCGGCTCCGGCATCACCGCTACCGCCTCGGTCAATCTGGGCTGCGGCGAGGAAGCGGCTACCGGCAACGGTCCGGTCGACGCGGTTTATCAGGCGATCAACCGCATCACACAGTTCGATGCCGAGCTGGTCGACTACAAGCTGACCGCCAAAGGCCACGGCGAAAACGCGCTGGGCCAGGTGGACATCGTAGTGAACTACAACGGGCGTAAGTTCCACGGCGTAGGCCTGGCGACCGATATCGTC
>DENB01000025.1 GCA_002359495.1 Enterobacteriaceae bacterium UBA2655 | reverse complement strand
TTAGGGCGGGGAGGATGTCAATAAAAAGCACTGGCGAACGCTTCACGCATACGCTGCACGCTATCGCCCATCAGACCGCGACCGATGTCCGTCTGGTGAAATCTCAGCTCCGGCCGCGCCAGCAATTGCATCGCGGTCTGGCGCAACAGGCGCTGGCCTGCGCCGAATCGATAGGGCTAACGGCTATGCCGATGCGCAGCGTGGCGGGTCATGACGCCATCAGCCTGAGTTATCGCTGCCCGAGCTGTTTGCTGTTTGTCCCCAGCCATAACGGCCTTTCGCATAATGAAGCGGAATTTACCAAACAGGCGGATCTGCATGCCGGACTCGATATGCTGATCGCTTTGCTGGGGCAGCTGAGTCTGCAGCACGCTAGCGTGTTAACGCAGGAGAACGCCTCATGATAAACCGCCTGCAAACATTGCTCAGTATCGCCGAGCCGGCGAAAAACTGGCAGATCGCCGCCGGTACCGCAGGCGTCGCCTCACCGCATCGCGTCGCCGCCGAGTGGCAGGGGTTTATTTTGACCTGCGGCGAAGAGCGCCGCTACGCCAAAGTCTTGTATGAGGATCAGCGCCCGCTGATTGACGTAGAACGCAGCGCGGCGATGAGTCGCCTCGCCGGCGAGCTGCGCATCGCGCCGCGGCTGCTGGCGGTATTGATTTTCGACGCGCTGGACGCCGACTGGCAGTGGGCGAAGCTGGATCAGCTCGCTACGGCGAAAGGTTTCGACGCGCTGCGTCTTCAGCTTGATCAACTGCACCAGGCGCCGCTGCCCGATGTCAGCGCGACGCGTTACGACGCGATCGAGCGTCTGCATCAGCTTTGCGAGCGCGACGCCGTGCCGTTGCCTGCGGAGATGCGCTGGTTTCGTCAGTGCGCGGAGAGCGCATGGCAAGCGCTGCGCCTTTCACAGCCGCAGGCGGCCTTTATTCACGGTGATAATATCGCCAGCAACTGGATGATCAACAACAGCGGCAAGCTGTGTCTGCTCGACTTCGACTATGCGGGCGCAGGCGATCCCTGGTATGACATCGCCACGTTGCTGAATGAACTTTTCCCTTTTGAACAGCAGTGGCGCGAGGCGATCGTCGCCTGGCGCGGCCGGTGCGGCGACGCGGATTACGCGCGCTGCCGCCTGTACGCACTACTGGATGATTATTACTGGACGCTGTGGGGATTCTGGAGCAGTCATACCAGCCGCCGCAGTCTGGAGTTCGCCAAAGTGGGCCAGTGGACGCTGTTGCGCGGACGCCTTTGCCTGCAGGATCCGCGGTTTGAAAGCTGGTTACGCATCATCAGTGGAGGCGCAGTATGAACAAAAGAGTCGGAGAAGCGCGGAACTGGCAGGAACAGCGGCTGGAGCAGGCGATCGCGGCGTGGCAGGCATGCGACATTTCTTATCGTCCGGTCAGCGGCGGTATTTCCAACGCCAACTGGCGCGTTGAGGTGGCCGGCGCGCCCAGCGCGTACTTTGTAAAAATATCCGGCGAAGGCACAGAACGCTTTATCGATCGTCATACCGCTCATGAGGCGAGTCTCAAAGCGGCGGAAACCGGCTACGGCGCGCCGGTATTCGCCTGGCTGCCTGATCTGGGCGTGGAAATTTTTGAGTTTATGGAGGGCTGGCGCGCCTCCTCGAATCAGGATTTTCAACAGCAGGCGGTGCGCCATCGGGCGCTGCACGCATTGAAAAGCTTCAACGATCAGACGCGGCTGAAGCAGACCAAAACGGTGTTCGATATGTTGGATGAGCACCGCGATCAGGTCCGAAGTTTGAACGCCTCGCTCTCTCCCGACGCCGACTGGCTGCATTTGCAGGCTGATCGCGCGCGCGATGCGCTGCATGCGGCCGGGCTGGATTATGTTCCCTGTATGAACGATACCTTGGCTGGCAATTTCATGCTGAATGCGGCGGGCGATATTCGGCTGGTGGATTTTGGATATGCTTCAAATAACGATCGCTGTTATGAACTGGCGCTCTGGTTTGGCGAAATGTTTTTTACGCCGAAAATCGAGCGTGAATTGATTGAGGATTACTTCGGCCGTTTCGATATCGCCTGTTATGCGCGCGTGCAAATTCATAAATTTCTCGCCGATATGAAGTGGTCAACCTGGGCGATTATTCAACATAACGTAGCGGACATCGATTTCGATTTTTCAAAATATGGCGCCTGGAAAACTATGCGGGCGCGCAGCGTGTTGAATCATCCCGACTGGGAAGAGTGGCTGCGCGCGCTGTAGCGCCGAACCCATCCACTTGTTTTTTTTGTTGTAATTTTGGTATCCACACATGGGCTGAGGAGTCATCGTTGTATGTCGGTTATACCAGTTTGCCAGAGGGGAGAAGCTGTTTATCAGCAGGTAAGGGAGTGCAATCTCATTACGCTAAATAACGGGAGGATGTCATGAGTTCAATGATTATGGCGTCGCAAAGCCGCGCGCGCATCAGCATCAAAAATAAAATCTTCGCCCTTTATCTGTTGGCATTATTAATGCTGGCGTTGTGCCCGCTTTTATATTTAAGCGTCAGCGGCAGCGTCGTGCTGATAATGGGCTTGCCCCTGCCGATTCTCTATTGGCTGGCGATCGCCGTTTTTCTCGGCGTCGGGCTTTGGGTAATGTATTTGGCCGAATGCGCTTTTGGCGAAATACCGCAGGATGAGGAGGCATGATGAACATCTCCACAGCTGAACCGCATTATCTGATTACTTTCGGCATGATCGGCCTGTTTCTGGCGGTAATGATCGGTGTGCTCTATGCGACCAACCGCAAGAGCACCTCCTTTTCCGATTATGCTGTCGGCGGCCGCTCTTACGGTCCCTGGTATATCGCGATGAGTTACACCAACTCCTGGTGGCCGGGCGCGACATTTACCGCGTTTTTCGCGCTGTCGGTAGGCGGCGTGATCGGTTTCTACGGCGCGGTCTACTCCACCCTCGGCGTAACGGCGATGTATTTAATGGCGAAACGGGCATGGAAATGGGGGCAGCATTTTAACCTTACCACCCAGCCCGATCTGCTCGG
Organism: Enterobacteriaceae bacterium UBA2655; assembly: GCA_002359495.1. GTDB lineage: Bacteria > Pseudomonadota > Gammaproteobacteria > Enterobacterales > Enterobacteriaceae > Pantoea > Pantoea superficialis. The sequence goes on along the minus strand of DENB01000025.1, from coordinate 57,945 downwards.
CATGCGCTACAACAGCCCGGCGGTGAAACGCGTGGCGTCGATCATCGGCATCATCTGCGTGTTTCCATGGGTCGTTATGGGCATCCAGGCGCTGGCGCTGTTGGTCGAATTCGCCAGTTTCGGCCGCTGGAGCGTGACCACCTGTCTGATTGCCGGCGTGCTGTTGATTCTGGTTCGTCAGTACTGGACGGTCAGTATGGGGATGCGCGGCCTGATTATGACTGATATGTATCAGGGCCTGATCGCCTACGGGCTTGGCGCAGCAGTTTGCCTCGCGCTTTTGATTAACGGCGTTCACGGTTACGGTCAGTTAGCGACTCTGCCGCCAGAAATGTTGAAAATCCCCGGCGCGGATGGCACTCACTATGGCACCTGGTATATGTTCAGTCTAATCTTCCCCGGCATGGTGGGCTCGATGTGCTGGCCGATGAGCTTTCAACGCATCTATACCGCCAGCGGCATCCGCTCGGTAAAAAAAGGCACGTTACTGACCATTCTGCTGGTCGGAGGTTTTTACGCCATCCTGATGCTGTTCGCCACCGCCGTCAGCCAGGATGCTAACGTACAGGCTAACCCGCAGAACGGCTTCTTTACCGCGCTGTTCGATCAGGGCGGTCCGTGGCTGCTGGCCGTCGCGCTGGTCATTGTTTAGGCGGCCAGTATCGGGCATGTGGATGGCTGCGTGCAGGTATGCGGCACCCAATTCGCCAACGATCTGGCGACCTGGAATAAACCGCGCAGCGATCGTCAACTGACGGTGCTGGCGAAATCCGGCATGGTGGTGTTTATCGCCGCCGCCGCGCTGCTGGCCTATCTGACCTTCAACTATTCGCGTCTGCAACTGCTGGCTCAAATCTCTTATCAGGGTATTATCCAGCTGGCCGTCCCGCTCTTTTTCGGCATTTTCAGCCGGTTTGGCAACAGGCAGGGCGCGCTGATGGGCATGCTGACCGGCATCGTACTCGCTATCGTGCTGACGGTCTTTTTCCCGGATGATATTCCGGCGCTCGGATCGCTGACCAGCGGCATCGTGGGGCTGGCCGGCAACCTGCTGGCGTTTGTCGCCTGCGGTCTGTTCTTTAAGACGGACACCGCTGAGAAAGCGCGCGTGGAGGCGCTGTTCGCGCTAACGGAAAATATACGGCAACCCACAGGAAAACCGCTTATCAATTAACGTCAAAGCGATAATTGACAGTAAAAGCGCCTCTACGGCGCTTTTTTTATCCTTACTGCATCGCTTTGTTACTCTTATCGCACGCTTTCCTGTCTCATGCGCTGCTACTCTTGATGAGAGTTTTTGCCGTCGCCATGCAGGCCGCAGTTTGTTCAAGGAGCAGCAAGATTCATGGTCATCAACAGCATTGTTTACCGTCACGGCAAGCGTAACGAAAGTATCGCTTTAGAAGATGTCGGCGACGTTTTGAACGAAGAAAAAGCGTTTCTCTGGGTGGGGTTGTGGCAACCGGATCCCGATTTTATGCGCAAGCTGCAGAAAAGATTCGGTCTGCATGATTTGGCTATTGAAGATGCGCTGACGGCGCATCAACGTCCTAAAATCGAACAGTATGGCGACTCTCTTTTTATTGTGGTGAAAACCGCGCGGCTAAAAGATGACGATCAGATTCAGTTTGGCGAAACGCACTTTTTTGTCGGAAAAAACTTTTTGGTTACCGTGCGGCACGGCGCTTCGGAAAGCTACGCACCGATTCGTCAGCGCGCGGAGGAAAATACCGCCATGCTGTGCGATGGACCGGGCTACGCGCTTTACTGCAGCCTGGACTTTATCGTCGATCACTATAGCCAGATTACCGCTTCCCTGAGCAACCGCATCAGCGATATGGAAGATGCGATGTTTCGCACCGAATTCGATCGCCAGACGGTCAAAGATGTTTATACCCTGCGTCGGCATCTGTTGGCGCTGCGCAATGCGGCGATGCCGGTTGATGAAATCTGTCAGCAGCTGGTGCGCTTTCATGAGGATGTCATTCCGAAATCGTTACGCGCTTATATTCGCGATGTGCAGGATCACGCCCACCATGTAGTCATTGACGCGGAGGATATGCGCGAAATGCTGACCAGCGCCATGCATGTTAACCTGGCGCTGGTCTCCGTTCAGCAAAACGAAGTAGGAAAAAAGCTCGCCGGCTGGGGCGCGATTTTGATTATTCCCACCATTATTTTCAGCATGTACGGCATGAATTTCGAAGATATGCCGGAGCTGCACGCAAAGCTGGGCTATCCGGTGATTCTGGGCGTCACGCTGGTGATTTGCCTGCTGCTCTGGCGCAGACTGAAGCGATCAGGTTGGTTATAAGCTCAGGCGGTTGACGGCAGAAATGAAACGCAGCCCGCGCTTTAAGCGCGGGCTGATTCTTTTGCGTTTGCGAAAAGAATTGTTTCGGTACGGAAGCGAAGATTATTGATCGCCGAACGCATCTTCATCAGGTCGGGAGCCAGCGGAATATCTGGCGTGCGCGAAAATTTCAGCGCGAATAATAATTAGTGGAACGCGTAATAATGCCGAAGGTAAATTAACGATTTGAATGGCGGCAGGAGGCGGACGCGCAAAATATGCGTGTCAAATATGACCAATTATTATAAGATAAATAGCAGGCAAGAGAATTGTTTATCTCTGCCTTCATTTATCAACAGTAAACCTGACGTTTTACTGATCTGTGTCAAAGGTGTTGTGAATTATTTTAATAGTTTGCTAATTATATTATTAATTACCGGGAATAATAATGGATAATAGATCTATCCTTTCCTGGCGTCGGCTTTAAGCCGTCTGATTTTTCCCTGGTGTTGGCCGCTGGCCACCTGACCTGTTTGTTTCGATCAATAAGCAGGTCAGGTATTTTTTTATACTACTTTGATGTCGAATAAGATACTAGCTGTACTAAAGTACAGGCCGTGCAGGAATATTTCTGTCGATTGCTCGTAACCGGGTTAAATAATCACTTATCGTTAAATAAAATCAGGACGCACAAATGAGTAGAGTCGTTGAATTCTTTAGCATGAACTTTGAACAGCTGTCTCACCCTCAGGTCGATGAACTTTATCGGTTAAGACATGAGACCTTTAAAACCCGGCTGGACTGGCAGGTTAACAGCATTAACGGCCTTGAGTACGATGCTTACGACACTAAAAATGCCTCCTATCTCTTTGGCATGGCTGAAGGAGAGGTGGTTTGTAGCGCTCGCTTCATCAATACGCAGCATAAAACGATGCTCAGCGATATTTTTTCCGACTATTTTCAGGGACTGAATTTTCCTGTTGACGGAAACTATGTTGAAGTGACGCGACTGTTTATCGATAAGAAAAAAAGAACCGCGCTGGAGCTGTGCGATTGCCCCATCAGTAAGATGATATTCATTGCCATGATAAAATATTGTCATGCTAATAATTGCAAAGGCATGTACGCCATTGTCAGTCAAGCGATGTTTGCGATTTTTAAACGCTCGGGCTGGAACATTGATATGCTGAAAACGGGCGTTTCAGAAAAAAACGAGAAGATTTACTTTATCTATATGCCTGCGGATGAAGAAGATATCAAACGCATGATCGATAAAGAAAAGAATCAGGATGCTCTCTCTTTTTCGCCGGATGGATGGCCGTTAGCCTTCAGGGTCTGATTTTTGGCTGTTCAGCAGGTCAAGCTCGATGCTTAATTTTACCGCATGCCTGGCATTTGAAACGCCTAGCTTTTTAACGATGTTGTTAATATGAAATTTAACCGTTCTTTGGGAGATGCCGAGGATAACGGACGTTTCAAAATATGTTTTCCCAAGGCCAACCCAGCGCAGCACTTCACACTCTCTCTGTGAGAGAGTGTTAGCATTGTTTTTTTGTATTTCATCGTAGAGATGGAGCATTTTTTGATGGGTTGAGATAAACAGCGACTGCAACTGTTCCCGGTTTTCCTCAATTTCTAGCTGACCTTTTTCAAATCCGATCAGCGAAAGAACCGCCAGGTTGTTTTTATAATCATGAACAACAAAAGTATGTCCTGACTCAATATTGTGCTTTTGCCCCGCTGCGAATATTTTAGGCAGTTTGTAGCTGGAGGGCGTTAATATCTCTTTATCCCAGGGGAAATCCTGCACCGTTCTCAGCGATTTTATCATTACAGGATCGATTAACTGATAGTTATTCTTGAGGTAGAGATCAAACCAGCCGGGATGATTATTAATGATGGCGATTTTCAACGGTTCTTTTTTATTCATGATGGCATAGGCATATACCATTTTTTTGTAGGACGCGAAAGCCAGATTAAGCTCTTGCTTAATCGTTTCATTAATATCCTTATTGTTGAAAAAATTGCTGTTCATGTTAGTGCTCATTATTTGAGGGTTATGAAGAAAAGGCACTTTGCTGAACGGATGTTAATCCATTTGAGTTAAAAATTAAATAAAAATGGCATTTATTGGCAATAATTTATGGCTGGCAATCAAATTTTATCGGCCATTCAGTATATTTTCACGCTGAAATCGTTTTCATAAACGGATCACGGCAGTGTTTAAAGCTTTATGCTATTTACAGGATCATGTCATTAAGGAGGGGGAAGCTTTCGTCGTAAAATATAATTTCGTAATCCGAATTCAGCCTTTGCAAAAGGCATACCTTTATCCCTGCTTTATTACATTTTTATCAGGGATAAAGGCGCCCGTACGAAACAGCGCGCGTGTATCAAAATGCATGCTCGGTTTTACCGCTAAGCAAACCCCGGCGGAACGGATACCGAAACGCGGCGCCGTTTTTCTAGTCATGTTTGATAATGAACGCAGAAGTAGCATAGCTATAAGGTCCACCAGGCGCTGGCTATGCCAGCGGTTTCTGGCGTCTCTTGGCACGCCGTTTGATTATGCGTGCGGTTTTTTTTCTTTGCTTGCTCAGGAAAGCCTTAAAAGTAAAGAATAAGTTTTATTGTGCTGTGATAGCCGGCGTTGAACGCAGCCGGAGAGACTATAGTTACAGACTTGTGTCGGCTCGTTAAACTCATCGGAACTGAAAACAGCGCATCTCCTGATACATTTCATATGTTAACGGCAACAGCGTATCGAAAAGAGGGCAAATTTTGTTTACTGATCTTTCCTGGAAAGTTATTCACCAAATCATCAATCAGACAATCAACGAAATGGTGGATGAGCAGCAAACGCTGGATGTGATATCTCTGCGTGCGCGGCTACGGGAAATGGCCGAGAAAGAGACGGATGAGGTGAGGGTGCTCTGTTACTGGCAGGCTAGCAAGGTGCTGAACCGGTTGCCGCCAACCGTTAGCGCAAATCAACTGTTGCATGCCGCACGTCACGCCTTCAGGACGCCGCTTGATCATGAACTGTCCTGATACTGTCACCATTTAACGCCCAGCCCGGTGGTAAACTGGCGTTCGTTCAGCCTGTCGCGCGTGCCGCTGACGTAGTTATGGTGATAGCCGATATTTAGCGTTGACCAGGAGGTCAACGCATAACGCAGTCCGACTTCGGCGTCCACCGTCAGGATAGCGTCATCGTCCAGCGAATGGCCAACGTCGCCGTTGCTGTAGAGCGTCAGGGTCTTGCCGCGCAGATAACGCTGGTAGCTCCAGCGTAAAGAGGTGCCGAAATGTTTATCCTCTGTCCCATCGCTGTAGCCGTAGCCGAAACCGCCGGCAAGAAGCGACAGCGAAAAGGCGCCGAGTTCGTTATCCCAAAACTGATAGCCCGGACCGGTGCCGATTAATGTCTGTCGCGAGAGATCCTCCACCCAGTCGCGCTTATAGCTGGCGCGCATCTGCCAGAAATATTGTTCGCGCAGGCGGTAATCCAGCGCATAACGCAGACTGTAGTTGTCCGTATTGACGCTATCGTCCTCTTGTTCGCGAGCGAAGGTGCCGCCAAAGTCATGCCGCCACTTCCCCTTACTCACTTTATTGTTGAACGAGAGGTTGTAATCTTGGGTGTCAGTGGAGGCCTTTTTAATATTCACTCCGGCATCGATGTTGCCGGTCCAGGCTAACTGGTCGGTTCTGACCTTTGCCTTCATAAATTCATCAATACGCTGCGTTGAAATTTTCTTTTCCTGCTCCTCTTTTTCCACCCAGACGTAGCCCGGATCGGATGAGGAGAGCCGCACCTGATAATCCTCCCCGGTAACGTTGTTTTGCACCGTGACGGGATTATCGCTGGCGAGCGTGCTAACGGCGCTCCAGTTAAGCGTTACGGTACCGGCATAAGGCGTATCGAGACCCAGTTTGCCGTCGCTGAGGTAGCGTATCGTGCCGCTCAGACGATCGCCGTTAGTGAGCCAGACGGTATCAGCCTGAGCGACAAAACTGTTGGCAAGCAGAACAGCGACAGCTGAAAGACGCAAGAGCGGAAAAGTGACAGGTTTCAGAAGCATCGTCCATTGACCAGATTTGTCCGGAACTGACAAGGGTAGCTAATGACCGAAAAAACGCAGCGGCAATATCCGACAATCCAGAATTATCTGTCGTACGCCGCAGAAGTGAGGCGACAGATATCAGCAACAATCGGGGCAGAAATTCAGCAAACTCAGGCGAAAAGCGGCTCTTTACGGACACGCGTATCCGGCCCGCAAAGCAATACAGGATCGCCGCTTTCCAGACGGGCGCTTAATCCCGCTTTCGTTTCCGCGCTGATACCCGCGCCGCACCACATCAAATGATGCGTTGATTGCTGAAGACGCTGAGCAGGCGTAGCCGCCTGTAGTAACAGCTCGACATGAAAACCCTGACCGGTAAGCCGGATCGCTTCCAGCCAGATTTCAGTGGCGTCGTTTACGCTTACCGCCTCCAGACGAAGGTCAATTTTCTGTTTTTTCGACAGATGCATAGCCCGGCAGGCGTGTCTGACCACCGCATAATGGAAACGTGCCAGTCGTTTCGCCGCGCCGGCCCGATGATCGCTGCGCAGCCAGTTGTTCAGCGGCCGTAGCAGGGCATTAACCAGGTCGTCGCCGCTGTAATGCGCGGCATTCTGTCGCAGCGTTTTTACCAGATCATCGTCATTACCATATTCCAGTTGGTAAAGCAGATCGCCTTTACGGGCTAACCATCCCGCGATATGCTGCGGCGGCTGGTTTTGCAGCGTCGCCTGCATCTCTAACAGCGTCGCGCCGGTGTTGCTTAACACAAGCACCCTGCAAATAAGGTCATACTGGCTGTCGCTAAAGCCCTGTCTGCTTGCAGGACGCGAAATCAGACCGGCATGTCGCCAGTGATATAGCGTAGCGGGTTGAAGCCCTGTCAGGGCACAAACAGTATCGATAGTAAGGAAAGGCATACAGGCTCCCAGTGGAGGGAAGAGACGGCAATAAAAGCCGAAAGTGAACAAACAGTGTGAGCTTCTCTGGAGAGAAAAGATACTAAAAATCAGATTAATTGTTAAAGGCAAAGGCATAAAAAACAACCATTCAGCATTAATACAAATAAAACCATTAATATAATAATTATATCGTATTGATATGGTTATTATTTTTTATCTTTTAGCTTAAAAAATTTACGATAAAACTAAATATTTTTTTATAAAAAAAACAGGCTCAGCAGTAAGTAACAATGCCAGATATAAATAATATGAGCCGTTTTGTCAGAAATAATCGCCGCGGCGGTAAGTAATGCCTCAACGTTTATATTGGATTTCAACGAGACCGCAGAAGCGGTAAAAGAGCATGCATATCGCTTTGCTACAATCATGCCGGATCATCCACTCACATTGAGGTAATGAATGAAAATTAAAAGCTATGCGGCGATGCAGGCGGGTCAGGCTCTGGAGCTTTATGAATACGACGCAGGCGCATTGGATGCGGAAGACGTCGAGGTTGACGTCGATTACTGCGGCGTTTGCCACTCCGATCTCTCCATGATCGATAACGAATGGGGCATTTCACAGTACCCTCTGATCGGCGGCCACGAAGTTATCGGTCGTATCTCTGCATTAGGCGAAGCAGCGAAAAATAAAGGTTTGAGCCTCGGTCAGCGGGTGGGTATCGGCTGGACGGCAAAAAGCTGCCAGCACTGCGACGCCTGTATCAACGGCGACCAGGTGAACTGCCATCAGGGCAGCGTCCCCACGATTTTGAACCATGGCGGCTTCGCCAATAAGCTGCGCGCTAACTGGCAATGGGCGATCCCGCTGCCGGAGAAGCTGGATGTCGAATCAGCCGGTCCGTTGCTGTGCGGCGGCATTACGGTGTTCAAGCCGCTGCTGATGCACAATATTTCCGTCAGCAGCCGTGTCGGCGTAATCGGCATCGGCGGACTGGGCCACATCGCGATTAAAATCCTGCACGCGATGGGCGCGGAAGTGACCGCTTTCAGCTCGTCGCCGGCCAAAAAACAGTCAATTCTCGATATGGGCGCTGATTATGTGGTAAACAGCCGTGATCCTGAAGAGCTGAAAAAGCTGGCTGGTCAGTTCGATCTTATTCTCAGCACCGTCGCGGTGGATCTGGACTGGCAACCCTATTTCGACGCGCTGGCGCCGAAAGGCAATTTCCATACCGTCGGCGCCGTGATGAAGCCTTTCCAGGTCGGCGCCTTTAGCCTGATCCAGGGCGATCGGGCGGTGACCGGTTCTTCTACCGGTTCGCCCGGACAGATGCGTACCCTGCTGAAGCTGGCGTCGCGCACTGATATCGCGCCGAAAGTGGAGTTCTTCCCGATGTCGAAAATCAACGATGCGCTGGAGCATGTGCGCGCCGGGAAAGCCAATTACCGCGTGGTATTGAAAGCGGATTTCTGATGAATAAGTTGCGCGTCCTGAGCGGACGCGCACTCTGATTACGACTGCGGTTCCGATTTTTCGCCAAGGAAAAAGTACCAGAGCGGCACGGTGAACAAGCCGGTAAAAACGCCCGTATAGAGCACAATCATCATGATTTGCGTAACGTAAAGCTGCAGCGACCAGTCGCTAAACGGGATGTGATATTGATCGATTGCGCCGCCTACAATCGCCTGGGTAATCACCGAGCCGGCAATCAGCGCGACGATCGACACGGCGATGAGAAAATGCCGCTTCTCTTTTCTGCCGATCGCCACCGGCTGCGCGCTAATCTTCCGTTGTACCTCAGGCGCCTTCGGCGAACGGGCGGCCGCCCTGTCCTGACGCTCCCAACGCACGATATCGACAGCCATAAACATCAGCAGGCTGACGCCCATTACCGGCAGGCAGTAACCCAATGCCAGCGCCACGGCGAAAACCGCCGCTTTCCAGGCGTGCGGCAGCGCCAGCCAGCTGGCGACTAAGGTCTGCGAAGGATTGACGGACGGCGCAGCGGGTCTGCGTAGCCACCACATGCGGTAGCCCAGCGCAATCATCGCGCACAGTCCGAGGCCGAACGCCGCGAGGATCAGCTGGTTCGCCAGGCCAAACAGAATGCCCATATGGGCGTCAACGCCCCAGCGCGTCAGTTTCGCCACCAGCGGAAAATCTTTAAACCTGACGTGATCGATAATGGCAAAGTTATCAGGTCTGACCGAAACGGCGTCGACGCGCGTCGGCCAGCTGCGATCGATTTCCGTAACGGTCCAGGCGCTGCCTGCGTTTTTCGGCTGACGCAGTTCAAGCTTATCGGCTTCGATGCCGGCGGCGCGCGCCGCGCTCAATACATGGTCCCAGTCGCCATCGGCGCGATTGCCGTCGGTTTTTTTCACCGGCATGCCGCTCATATCCATATCGCCCATCGACGCGTGATGATCGGCATGAGGATCGACCGGCGCGGCGGGAGCGGAGCGGTCAAGCGTGGTCGTCACCTGCGGCGTCAGCCAGCCAAGCGCCGTACGCATCTTGTTAACGTTATCGCCGGCCCACTGCGACCATGTCAGCCCGGTGGCGGAGAAAAAAAGCAGTCCGAGCAGCAAAATCAGACCCAGCGTGATATGCCAGTGACGGGCGACGGCGAAGCGTCCCTGCGCTTTCTTTTTCTGGCGACGCGGACGCGCGCTCAGCCACAGCGCCAGGCCGCCGAGCGCGGCGATCCACAGCCAGGAGGCGGCCAGTTCGCTGTAGTTGCGGCCAAAATCGCCCAGCAACAGGCCACGATGCAGCTGATCGATCCACATTCTCAGCGGCAGTACGCCGGATGTTCCGTAGACCGTCATATCGCCTTTTACCTGCAGGGTATAGGGATCGATAAAGACGGAGCGGGATTCGGATGCGCCGAGTCCGGGCGAGACGAACTGTACGCGCGTGGTATCGGTCGCGCCGGGGGCGGGACGTACGGCATAAATTTTTTCCGTCTGGCCGACGCTGGCGCGCGCGGCGGCAATCTGGGCTAATAGCGGCTTGGGCGCGCCCTGCGGCTCGGCGGTAAGCGCATCCGCATACAGCATATTTTCAATTTGCGGCGTCAACACATAAAGTACGCCGGTCAGGGCGGCGACAAAAATAAAAGGCGCGACAAACAGGCCGATATAGAAGTGAAGGCGGCGCAGCAGGGAGAGCACCGCGCCGCGCGCCGCGGGTGCGTTAGCAGTTAAAATAGACATAGTCCATCCAGTTTTCAGGATAACAGGGCGCAGCCACCGTTCTGACGGAGCAATCCGCAGAAAATGGCCGGTTAATCTAAAAAGTCATACCGGAAAACATCGGAGGCGGCGCGCGCGGACAAGGGAAGACGTAAGGCTGGCGGATAACAGGTGCGCTGGCCATCAGGGGCGGCGGCGCGCGCGAAATGCGCATCAATAACCAAATGAATGGGATAAACATCCACGCCATCAGCGGCACATGCACCAGCAGATCGCAATAGCCGCAGGCAAACCCGCCGTCCGACATGGCGCCGTGGTCCATGATCATCGGGGAGTCCATCTGCTGCATCTGCATCGCGGCGTGATAGCCGTGAGCCGTTGAGGAGCGGACGTCGGACGACATCGACATTTCAGCCGAAGGATAAAGCATCCGCATCTGATGACGTTCAGCCAATGTTTTCGAGACGACCGGCGCCACAAACAGCAGCAGCACCGCCAGTATCGCAATACAGGCGTTAAATTGTTGTTGCGTCGCGCGGAAGAAGGCCATCAGAAAGTAAGATTTTTCCTGAACATCAGAGGCGGCAAGTTTAACGCGAAGGGCGAAGTGGGTAAAAGAATTTTATCAGAAAGCGGGACGCCGCAGGCGCCCCGCTAATATCAACTTCCGCTGAAAATGCCGCTTCCTACCTTCGGCGCGTCCAGGCGCACCAGCACGCAAAGCAGAACGGCGTCGCGGCTGGCGCTGATGGCAGGCAGCGCGTCGCCGTCGCTGCTGGCCGCATCGCCTTTTCCCAGCTTGCTGTCGCCAAGCGTGATGACACCATCCAGCACGTAGAGCCAGCTGGCGAACCCGTCAATGGTGGGCGCCGTCAGGCTGCGATCTTTTTCCAATCTGGCGTCATAGACATAGACCTCCTGACGTATATCCAGCGGCGCGCCATGGCCCTCCGGCGCGGCCAGCAGGCTCCAGACATTGTGGTCGGCGCCGCCGGGACGCTCCATAAACTGCACGCGCCCTTCGCCGCCAGACCTGCCTGGCTGGATGATCAACTGCACGGTTTCCGCCTCCACCAGCGGCGTTGTCTCTTCATGAACGATGCCGCTGCCGGCGCTCATCATCATTAGCCTCTTTGCTGAGAGCGGCGTACGGTTGCCGCTGGCGTCTTCATGCACCATTGAGCCGCGCCGGATATAGGTCAATATCTCATCATCCGCGTGTCGGTGCATCGGCACGCGCGAACCGGTTTTAAGAACGGCATGATCAAGGATCGCCAGCGGACCGAAGGTTGCGCCGCTCTCTGCGGAGAGCATTTTTCCGGGACGCAGGCGACGAAGGGTAAAAGCGCCATATTCAAAGAGCTGATTCGGATCGGCACGCATGATGTGAAACATATCTCCTCCTGACGCGCTGTTGTTGGCAACAGAACAGGATAAAAAGACCAAAATTATTGATGAAGCAGGCTATAGTGGATGAGTAATCAATCCGCACTGTATAGCGATAACAGCAGAATAGAACGGTGAGGTAACAAACAGAAGCAGGGAGATTTGCTGGAGGGGTTCAGAAAAATTGATGAACTTTTTGCGCCTGATGCGCGAAAAGCCAGCATAGCACAATAAAGGCTATGCTGGCTGAGGACGGTTACGCCTGAATGCGGTTCCGCTCAAGCCGGTCCGGCTGGTGCCGACAAATTAACCCAGCGTTTGCGAACGAAGCTGAGTTTTCACGTTTTCAGCCGAGCGTTTGCCCGCCAGGAAGGCGTGATCGGAATTGTAATATTCCCACTCGCTGTAACGGCCTGACAGATGAATATCCTGCGTCAGCAGCCACTGGCGAATCAGCGTAACGTTCGCCTTACGCGCATGATCGTAAACCACATAGGCGTAAGGCATATCGACCTCGCTGGCGGAGAGGATCACATCCTCAGGGCGGATCATGCCGACTTTAATGCAGTCCTCCACGCAGCGGGCGATCAGCGCGTCGCCCTCAACCGGCAGCGGATTGTCCGCGCAGTAAGTGATCTCGCAAGTCAGGCCGCATCCTCCTTCCGGGCTGCAGAACGGGCTGGCGTTGCCCTGAACGAAAATGCGGTGGAATATCGTTTCGCCCGGATAGTAAATCCAGTGTTTTTCCGTGAGATCCGCCCGGCCGACGCCCAGGTTCACGCAGCGTACCGATACGTGACGCAGTTTTTTCGCGGCGGCCTGCACATTTTCCGGCGCTTCATCTCCCATCAATTTGATCAGTTCCGGCAGCGGCATGGTATTGATCAGCTGCTCATAGCGATAGTGACGGCCATCCGCCAGAATCGCGATATGCGCCTGCGGCAAAATTTTCGCTATTGCGGTGTTGGTTTCCAGCGAACATTTCAGATGCGGCAGGAAGCCCGACACCAGCGCCTGAAAGCCGCCGCGCAGTGGATAGCCGAAGCGGGCGTTGGGTCCGAGCGGTTTCGCCAGCGGCTGCAGGGCGCCTTCGATGATTTGCGACAGATCCGGCAACGGCACGCGTCCGCCCAGCCAGGAGGTTTCCATCTCCGACAGCGGCAGCTTCCAGAGTTTTTTGTTATAGGGCAGGGCGAAGTGGCGAGCGATCCCTTTGCCCCAAGTGCGCATAATAAACTGCTCGAAATTTTCAGAGGCTTCTTCTTCGCTGCCCGGCGCGCAGCTTTCGCCGTCCGGCACCGCACCATCCGCGCAGCAGTCCCGGCGATAAGCGCGGCTTTCGCTACGAAGCTGGCCTTTCGCGGCGACGTCAAGCGGCAGGGTGCGCGCTTCCGTTTCGCCGTAACGCGCCTCTATCGCGCCGAGGATGCACTCTTTGATGACGTCGGCGGGAAGGCCGTAAAGCGCGGACTGGAACGGATAGCGGGTATAAACGCCGTCGTTATAGACCCAGGCTTCGCGCGCCTGCCAGTGCACATTCTCGCCCAGCAGCATCTCATAAAGCTGAAGCACGTAAGGATCCTGAGAGAACATGATGTGGCCGGCATAGTCAAAGGTGAAGCCGTTATCCTCAATCGAGCGGCACCAGCCGCCCGGCGTAGCGTTTTTTTCCAGCACCACGGCGCCTTCGCCATAGTGATAGCCTGCGCTGAGCCCGGTGGGACCGGCGCCGATAATCAGGCAGGGCACCGGCTCCGACTCTTCCGTCAGAGGCGTCAGCCAGGTGACGGCCGGTTCAATCGCAGAGGTCTCGCCATCGATTTGCGCGCTGTCGCTGGCTTTCGCCACGGCCTGCTGTATCAGCTTATGCATCTGCTCGGCGGTGTGATCCCAGGAGGTGGCGGCCACTTTCGCCTGCATCTGTTCCGCCAGCGCCTGACGCGCGGCGGGCGTCAGCCGTAGGGCGTTTTCACAGGCCTGAATGAACTCCACAGGGTTGTAGGCGATCGCTACCAGCCCGGCATAGTGCCGTTCGACGTCGGCGATAGCGGTGCTGACGATCGGCAGCTGCGCCGCCATGTACTCCAGCACTTTGGTCGGGCTGATATAACGCGTCGAGGCGTTAAGGGCGAACGGCATTAAGCAGACATCCCAGCCGGCGAGGAACTGAGGCAGCGCCTGATAATCCTGCTGGCCGAACCAGTGAATATTGTTGCGCTGCGGCAGGGTTGCCGGGTCGATTTTCACTACCGGCCCCACCATGACGATTTGCCACTCGGGATGGCTGTCCGCCAGAGCGGCGATCAGCGCCAGGTCCATACGTTCGTCAATCACGCCATAGTAGCCGAGGCGCTGCGGCGGCAGGGTTTCCTGCAACGGATGGCCGTTGTTGCGATCCAGCGCCTGCTCAAAATGCACCGCGTCGACGCTGCTGGGAAAGCAGTGAACGTGAGCATGCTTGCTTTTTTTCGCCTCATACAGGCTGGTTCCGCCGGTAAAGACAAGGTCGGCGCGGCTCAGCAATGCTGATTCGCGCTGTTGCAGCTGGCGCGGCGCCTGATTAAAGGCGGAGAGTTCATCCATACAGTCGTAAATCACCGCGCACGGCTGAACAGGGGTCAGCAAAGGCAGCGCCATCGGCGTATAAAACCAAACCAGTGGTCGTTCGTCATCGTCGATCAGGGAGGAGAGCAGTAGCTGAAGCGGAGCGATTTGACTGTCATGGAAACCGGGCGCATCAATGTCGGTGTGCGGCTGAATAACGGTAACGTTAGGCGCAGGCGAACTTTGATGAATGCCTGCCGGTCCCGCTTCGTAAAGCGGCTCCTCTATAAACAGTATCTGATAGTGTTGCGCCAGGCGCGTCAGCAAATGTTGCGGGCGTTGAAAGACAAATCCCCAACGCAAATGACTGAATACGATCAAGTTTGGTTTTTTCATACCCTTCTCCTGAGCCTGCTTGGCGGATGAGATAAATAGCTGGAAATGCCGCAGCGTCCGTTGCGCCTGACGCAGCGCATGGGCGTAAGGCTGTTGTAATTGACGTGCATAAGGATCGGGACCCTGCCGATCGAGATCCCAAAGGCCGCTGCGGGTCCAGAAATGCGTCTCCTCCCACTGCGGTCGATCGATAATCGGATAAAGACAGATGCCGACCAGCTCCACGCCGGCGAGCTGCGCCTGAGCGACCTGAGTGGCGATTTGCGTAATCCAGGCGCCGCGTCCGCTGCCGACATGGCCGGTTTCCGCCAGCAGCAGCGGACGCTGATAACGCTGGTACAGCGTGGTCAACAATTCATGCAGCGGCTTGCGACGTTTGTCCGCCAGATGCCAGAAAAGTCGCCGCTCGCTGAAGGTTTCCCATTGGTTTGCGTGATAATAGTTAACGCCGACCAGGTCGAGATAATGCGGCGCGCCGCCCAGCTCCGGCTCGCGACGTCCGCTGAGCATATCCCAGGCCTGATATTGCGCTTCGCGCAGAATGTCGGTCAGACGACGACACTCTTCGCTATCGTCGTCTGGCTCTACGTGAATCAGCGGATCGCAGTGCAGAATGCGCGCGCGGGGATCCGCCTGCCAGATAGCGTCGCAGCCGGCCAGCGTGGCGCGAATCAGCTGACGTTTGGCGGCGTCGGCGCGCTCGCTCTCCGGGCAATCGGGGTGGTCGACAAAGTTAAAAACCCCGACCGAGAGTCCCCAGCTCAAAAAAGAGATCTCATTCATCGGCGAGTAAACCGGCGAATCGCGATACTGAGGCGCCAAAAATCGCGCCAGTGCGCCGCAAAAAGCAGCAAAACGTGGAACGAAGTCGGGTGAAAAGAGAGTGAGATCTTCAGGCCAGCCGTAATGACAGATTGTCCAGCTGATTTGGATGTCGTGCTCACGCGCGGCCTGCATGCGTACCGCGACCGAAGAGAAATCATAACCCAGCGCGGTTTCCGTCAGCCGCCAGCCCACGCTTTCGCGCACCGTGCTGATGTTAAATCGTTTTAGCACTGCATAATCTTCTCTTACCCGCGCAAGGTGTGCGTTAAGGTCGTTCATTGACAACCGTTCGCCCTGCGGGTTGATATGATCGGCACCTTCATAGCCGGCCTGCCAGAAGCTGGAAAATGGCGTCATCCCGGTTCCTCTGTTGGATTACAGATAAAAACAGCTACGCTGACGAGCAATCTTCGGATGGCTTGACAGTATCAAAGGCAACATTGCGCAGACTGGCGGGCATCGCCATTCTGATTGAGCTGACAATCCATGCCGAACGCGATGAAAAATCACACACGGGCCTGGGGAAATCAGGCTCGGTGACTGCAAGTGAGAGATAGCGCGGTGAGCAGGGGGACGCTATCGGTATGGTGAATTTCTCTGATTTCTCGCTCTGACTATCAATAAATGATTAGTTTCGAAGTGAAATCTTTTTTTGAAAGTATAGGCAAGACGGGTTGTACCGCAAGGGATTGAACAAAAAGAGAAAGCACAGCGGCAGACGCGAAGTTTTTTTTGATAACAACCGCTGGATCTGAAGGCGGGGCGTGCGTCTGAAGATCATCGGTTTAAATAAGACCGGCTGATGCGATAGCATAAAGGAAACCATAAAGCGGAGGCGGCTCCTCCGCTTATTACATGATTATTTTTCCGTACCGAAACCCTGCTTTTTCAGCGCCGGAAGAACATTCGGGAAGTAGATGTTTTTATAGTAGTTAGCCACCGTGTTGCTCCAGCTTTCACCGCCGTTGCGATCGATATTTTTCCAGTGCTGCGTCAGCTCGTCGTTATGCTGAACGATCAGCGTATTCAGTCCTTCGGTGCGGTAAGCTTCTTCATGACGGAAGGTTGCCAGCGGCAGGCGCGGCTTAAGCGCGGCGGGCTCATCGACGTAACCCAAGGTCAGGCCGTTAATCGGCATGGTCATTTCCGGCAGATTAAGCAGCTTAATAACTTCAAGCGGGTCTCTGCGGATGCCGCCAATCGGCACGACGCCCAGACCGGCAGAGCGGGCCGCCGCCATAGCCGTACCCAGTGCGATGCCGACGTCGATGCTGCCGGAAACCACGCTCTCAATGCTCTCATGCGCAATCTGCGTTTCGCCCGTCAGCTTCATCCCTTCCGCCGTTTTGTACATATCCAGAACGAAGGTGATAAAGACCGGCGCCTGCGCAATCCACGGCTGTCCGCCAGCCAGTTCGGCCAGCTTCGCTTTTGTGGCTTTGTCGCGGGTAATCACCAGCGAAACCTGCTGCGAATGAATGGAGGTCGGCGCGCGATAGGCAGCCTGAATAATGCTGTCCAGAACGTCATCGGGGATCGCTTTATCCAGAAAGCTGCGATCGCTGCGGTGGTTAATCAGGGTTTCAATGGTGCTGTTCATTACTTATCCATTTATACGTTAGGTTGCGTTATCCTGATTTACCTGCGGTAAAATTGTCTTCGCACTCTGTGCCAATGCGCTTAAAACAAGACGCGGCTGCTTAAGAAGCCATGCCGCGGCTTTTAATCCTGTCGACAATCGCATGTCTGTAAGGGATATTTTTTTTAATAAAAAAGGCATGAAGGGATAATAAGCATCAGACGCGCCGCCTTCATTATTTTTCTGTAATTAAGCGCCAATATTTTATCCGGCTGGCGGCATACTGTATGCGTTTTTTAATCGACATTTTCTGCGGTAACAATTTTCAACGCGACCTTTCCGTCCAGATAAAGGTCGGGTTGATAGCCCTCCTCAAGGTGACGCAGCAAAATATGGGTCGCCAGCGTCGCATGCTGACGCGCATTTTGATCCAGCGTAAAAGAGAGCAGGTCGTTTTGCAGCAAATTACGCGTGACCGAATAGAGTTCATGGGTAATATAAATACAGTCGCCCAGCAGTTGATGCTGCTGCAAAACCTCTTTAATTTCGCTGTTGCCGACGCCGGTATTATAAATTCCGGCTACCTGACGCGAACGCGTTAACGACTCTTCCAGCAGCATGCGAATCACCTCGCGCTGGTCCTGCCCGGAAAGCAGTTCCCGCAGCCGTAAATGCGGCGCGCGCAGGGCAAGCGCCTCGCGAAATCCGGCGATGCGCTGCTGGTGCGCGCGATAGTCGACGCGGCCGCTGATCATAATGACATCGCCAGGCTTATTGACGGCTTTGCTCATGAGTAATCCTGCTGTACGTCCCGCCTGATATTGATTAATTCCCGCGTGGCAAAGGCGCGGCGCCTCGGGCAGATCGGTCACAATAGTGACCACCGGCACGCCGCGGGAATGGCATATCTTCAGCGCTTCATGAATAATGGGATAATCATGGGCGAAGACAATAATGCCATCGCGTTTTTCGCTGCTCTCAATAAGGTATTGCGCCAGTTTTTCCGGCTGAGATTCAGGAATAAAGGTTCTGTGCAGCGTAATACGGCGATAACCCAGACCGCCGGCGATATCAGCAAATTCTTTCGCCAGCCGCTTGAAAAAAAAAGAGACATTGGCGCTCAGAAAAACTTCAATTTGCCAGGGATGCCTGTATTCCTCAGACAATAACCGTTTTAAACCCATTTCACGCGCAGCTTTTAATACTTTCCGCGTGGTTTCCGGCGATACGCCGCCACGTTCATTGAGCACCCTGTCGACAGTCGCGACACCGACGCCAGCCATTTTCGCCAGCATCTCCAGGGTAAGCTTTTTCATTTCTGCTCCAGACAGCTTCCAGACTTTTACAGTAGTTTAACAAAGGCCGTTAAATTCTCACACTATCAGATTTCTCTTTAAAACAGCTTTACGGGCCTTGATGGAAAACCATCAACAGAATTGTTTTAAACGCAGCCGGAAATCATTATGCTGGGTCAGTTGTTAATAATTTATTAATTAATGTATTTCTATATGTAAAATTAATTCCACCTCTGGTTTACCAAACGCATGTATATGCCATTCGGTAAAATTTAAAAAAAATACGCTGGCGATAAAACATCCCAACTCCGTCCCGATAAAACAGACGGTGGGCAAGTTTATGGCTGAGAAAAATAAATCTCCCGCCAGGTTACGGACGAGGAAATAAATAAAAGTTGCGAAAAGTCATTCATCTTTTTAGCAGGGAACCTATGAAACGCAGAGAATTTCTCACTTCGGTGGCGGCACTGGGAGTCGCCTCTTCATTGCCTGCGGCCAAAGCCGACGTCGTCAGCGGCGGCCAGCCGTGGAAAACGGGCAAAGTTAATACTCCACCTTCGCCGCCGAGAAAAGGCGGATTGCACTATTTTACTCAACATGAATTCGATACGGTCGGCGCTGTTGCCGAACGCTTTATTCCCGCCGATGAGATGAGCATCAGCGGCAAGGAAGCGGGCTGCGCCGTTTTTATCGATCGTCAGCTGGCGGGAGATTATGGCAATGCGGTCGCCGTTTACCGCCTCGGACGCTTTGTGAAAGGCACGCCGGAGCAGGGACCGCAGTCGCCGTTGACGCCGGCCCAGCGCTATCGTCAGGGCATCGCCGCGCTTGATCATTACACTCAGCACCGGTTCGGCAAAGATTTCATCGCCTTAACCGGCGAACAGCAGGATGAATTATTACAGGCGATGGAAACCAACAGCCTCGATTTGGGCGCAGAAGTGGAAACCAACGTCTTTTTCGAATTGCTGCTGCAAAACGTACGCGAAGGCTTTCTCTCCGATCCGCTCTATGGCGGCAATAAAGACATGGCCAGCTGGAAAATGATCGGCTTTCCGGGCGCGCGCTACGACTTTCGCGATCTGCTGAGCAAAAAAGGGCAGAAGCTGAATATTATCCCCACCAGCCTGATTGATAACACGCTGTAGTTCCGCGTGGCTATTTTGTTGAGCAATAACGAGTTCTGAAAAATGAAAAATGTTCGTCCAAAAGCTGATGTCGTCATCGTCGGCCTGGGTTGGTGCGGCTCGCTTATCGCTGAAGAGCTGACCCGTGCCGGTTTGAATGTCGTTGCCGTTGAGCGCGGACCCTGGTTTGAAACCGCGACCGATTTTCCTCCTTCAATCGATACGGATGAGCTGCGCTGGGATACCCGCCGCAGCATGCTGCTGCCGCCTGCGGTGGAAACCACCACCTTCCGTAACAACCGCACGCAGACCGCTCTGCCGACCCGCGACTGGAACCTGAATGAACTGGGTTATAACGTCGGCGGCTCTGGTACGCACTGGGCGGGGATGGCTTGGCGCTTTACGCCCTTCGATTTCCAGCCTTACAGCCAGACCGTCGAGCGCTACGGCAAGCAACAGATCGCGGAAGGGTTAATTTTACAGGACTGGGGCGTGACTTATGACGAGCTGGAGCCGTTTTACGATCGCTTTGAAAAAATCGCCGGCGTTTCCGGCAAGGCGGGCAAGCTGAACGGCGAAATCGTTCCCGACGGCAATCCCTTTGAAGGTAATCGTAGTAGTGAGTACCCACTACCTCCTCTTGAAGGGATGCGTCTGACCGATCTGTTCCGCGATGCGGCGAAATCTCTGGGCCAGCATCCCTTTATGGTGCCAGCTGGCCAGGCGTCGCGCGCTTACGTCAACCCGCTTGGCGTGCGTATGGGTCCCTGCACCTATTGCGGCTACTGCCTCTATTACGGCTGCGGCAACTTCTCTAAATCGAGCCCTAACGCCTGCGTGATCCCGGCGCTGATGCAGAGAGAAAATTTTACCGTTCTCACCGACTCCGCCGTGGTTCGCGTCAACAAGGCGGAAGACGGCAAGACGGCGACCGGCGTTACCTTCATCGATAAAAACAAAAAAGAGTGGGAGCAGCCGGCGGACATCGTGATCCTTTCCGCCTTCCAGATGCAGAACGTGCGTCTGCTGCTGCTGTCGAAAATCGGCATGCCTTACGATCCCGTGAGCAAAACCGGTGTTGTAGGCCGCGCCTATAGCTTCCAGACCGTTTCCGGCGCCAGCCTGTTCTTTGAAGATGAGAATCTCAATCAGTTTATCGGCGCGGGCGCGCTGTCGCAGCAGGTTGACGATTTCAACGGGGATAACTTCGACCATAGCGGAATGGGCTTTATCGGCGGCGCCGGCATTCTGGTGGTTGCCTGCGGCGCGCGACCCATCGGCAACGCCGATGCGCTGCCGCCGGGGACGCCGCGCTGGGGCAAGGCATGGAAAAAGGCCTACACCCACGCCTTCCAGAACGCGACGTTTATTTTCGGACAGGGAACCAGCTTTTCCCATGAGGATTACTATCTCGACCTCGATCCCGAATACAAAGACGACAACGGCAATCCGCTGCTGCGCGTCACCTTCGATTACAACGAGAACGATCGCCGCTCGGCCAAATTTATCGAAGAGAAGAGCGTAGAGTTAGGCAAGGCGATGGGCGCTAAAATCGTCATCGGCACCAATTCCGCCTCCGGCAGCTATTCTCCCTATAACTTCGCCAGCGATCACACCATCGGCGGCGCGGTCATGGGCAGCGATCCAAAAACCAGCGTGCTTAACCGCTATCAACAGAGCTGGGATATGCACAATCTGTTCGTGCTCGGTGCCTCGTCGTTTCCCAACAATGCGGGCTACAACCCGACCGGCACGATCGGCGCGCTCAGCCTCTGGACGGCGAAAGCGATCATCGATCGGTATCTGAAAAATCCCGGCCCGTTGGTAGAGGTGTGATATGAAAAAAACAAAAATAGCAGGCGCCGTTGCCGTCATCGTCGCAGCGGTAGCGGCCGGCATGCTGTGGCAGAACGGCGACAGCGCGGCGGACGATGTGGCGGATAATCAAACCCTTGCCAGCCAGCCGCCGGAAAGCTCGGAGGCGGATGCCGTCGCGCGCGGCCGCTATATCGCCATTGCCGGCGACTGCGTGGCCTGTCATACCGCGCCGGGCAGTAAAGAACCGTTTTCCGGGGGCTACGCGATCAG
Source organism: Enterobacteriaceae bacterium UBA2655 (assembly GCA_002359495.1). Classification (GTDB taxonomy): domain Bacteria; phylum Pseudomonadota; class Gammaproteobacteria; order Enterobacterales; family Enterobacteriaceae; genus Pantoea; species Pantoea superficialis. The sequence continues at coordinate 36,243 of DENB01000025.1, read as the reverse complement.
TACGCCTTTCGGCGGCATCTTCGCCAGCAACATTACGCCCGATACGCAGACCGGGATAGGCAACTGGACCGAGCGCGACTTTTATCGCGCCGTGCGGCACGGAAAGGGCAAAGAGGGCGAGAATCTCTATCCCGCGATGCCTTACAACGCTTATGTCAAAGTCAGCGATCGGGATATGCACGATCTCTGGCTCTATATGCGTTCGGTAAAACCGGTGCATAACCCGGTGCCGGCAACCAATCTGGGCTTTCCCTATAATATCCGCCTGGCGATGATGGGCTGGAATTTGCTGTTCTTTAAGAACCACGGATTCGAACCTGACGCGACGCAGTCAGCGGAGTGGAACCGCGGCGCCTATCTGGTGGACGCTCTGGAGCACTGCGGCGCCTGCCATACGCCGAAAAATAGTCTGGGCGGCGACAGGGACGCTTATTTGCAGGGCAGCAACCTGGCGGAGTGGCACGCGCCGGATATTACCTCCAATAGTTACACCGGAATCGGCGGCTGGAGCCTGGATCAGATTACGCAGTATCTGAAGCTTGGCAGCAATCATGTCGCCGTTGCATCAGGGCCGATGGCGGAAGCGGTGTCCAATTCCACGCAGCACCTGACGGAGGCGGATCTGCATGCCATCGCGGTTTATCTCAAGTTGCAGCCCGATTAGGGCGCCCGGCCGTCACAGCCGCTGACGTTGGACAGCGCGCAGATGAAAACCGGCGCGAATGTCTATTCCGCTAACTGCGCGGCCTGCCATAACAGCGACGGCAAAGGCATTCCGAACCTGGCCGCCAGCCTGGCCGGAAACCCGGGTTTGATGGCGAAGGGTGCGTCATCCATCATCACGACGGTATTGCAGGGCGGGCGCGGCGCGGTGACGCAGGGCAACCCGACCAGCGGCGCGATGCCGAGCTTCGCCTGGAAACTCTCTGACGAGCAGATCGCGGCGGTCGCCACCTACCTGCGCAATAGCTGGGGCAATGCGGCGTCCGCCGTACCGGCTAAAGACGTGGCTGAAGAACGTCAGCTGCTGAAGCTGCCGCCGCAAATGCCGGCGCATTGATTCAGGGGCGGAGCGATCCGCCCTTTTTTATAATGACGTTGCGCCGCATGAACGGCCATGGACGCCGGGCGAAGCTGGCTATAATGGACAGGCCTGTTCTGAAGGACAGCGTAAATTCGTTCGGAATGAGATGATTAACCAGTCGGGAGACGTTTAATGAGCAGCACCATCACTATTGTGGCGAACATCAATGCAAAGGCGGGTTTCGAAGCTGAAGTCGGGCAGGCGCTTAAACAGGCTGAGCAGCAGGTGCAGTCGGAGCCGGGCTGTGAGTATTACGTTCTGCACAGAAATCTGGAGCAGGCGGGGCAGTTTATTATGATTGAGCGCTGGCAGTCTGAAGCGATGCTGGCGCAGAATAACCAGGCGGAGCCCTTAAAGCAGCTGTTGCGCGCCATTGAGGGCAAGGCGGAGTTAAGCGTGACGAAAATGACCCAGGTGTGATTAGCCTGAACCGCCCTGACAGCGTCTTGCGTCACTGTTCCTCCCGATCGCCGGGCAAAATGCGAATACAGGGCGTCGCAGGCAGGTCGGTGGACAATAACTTACGCTGTCGCTGATAAACCAGGCGCAGAGCTAAAGGCGTCAGCAGTATGGCGCCCAGGGAGAATGCTCCCGTTATAAAATAGCCAAATCTCAGGCTGCCGTATTGCATTACGATGCCGATAATGACCGGGCCCGCGAACATGCCGCAGGAATAGATGGTTTGAAAAAGTCCGGTGCGTGCCGATTGCTCATTTTCACCGGTGTTCAGTACGCTCAGAGATATCAGCGTCGCGAAGGCCATACCGAAAGAAAATCCAGATACCGCCTGCAAAAAGAAAATCGCCGCCATGTTTTGCGTGCAAGGTATAGCCGCGCTGGAAATAGCCTGCAACAGCATTCCGACAATCGCCGTCTTTAGCAGGCCGGTCGACTTGCCGACCGCGCTGCTACAAAAGGCCATGCCCGCCGCATAACATACCAAATGCAGGTTGCTTAACATCGCCAATATGCCTGACTGCGCGCCAAGCTGTTTCGCATAGATAGGCGTTAAGGTATCGCGAGTGGCGAAAGGCACCAGCACCACGATAATCGCCAGAAAGCCTATCAACCAGATTGAAGAATCGACCAGCTGGCAACGCGCTTCGGCAATGCTGGCTTGTAATGACGGGGCTTGTAAGCGAGTACTTTCTTCCTTGATGCGTGTGGTCAGTAGTAAGGCCAGTAAAGCGGCCGTGCTTGATAAAAAATAACTGGCATTGCCCGCAAAATAATGAATTAACAGTCCCGCAATGGTATTGCCGATAAATACGCCAACCGGTCCCGCCAGTGCGAGCAGGGCCACAGCGGCCGGCGCTTCATCGCTGCGAAAATAGCGGATAAACAGTACATTGTATAAAACCCAAGTCGCGGCGGTAAAACCATCCGCGGCTTTAGCCAGCCAGAGCGTTGCGGCGTTGGGCTCGAGATAGGCCAGCGGCCAGGTTATCAGCGGCAATAATAAACTTATCTGGATAATCTTTTTTCGGCTTTTAACCACATCAGAAATCACCCCCAACGGGAAGCGAATAAATAACGTTGCGAGACCGCTGGTTCCCATGATCATTTGCGGTTCGATGCTCTGGCCTACCATAATTGGCGCCAGAAAGGCGTCAATGCTCTGAATGCTCATGTAAAAAAGTACGCTGACAACAAAAAATAGCCTGATTTCCGGGCGGCGAAAATGACTTAACAGCATAAAACGTCCTTTTTAATGTCGTTCCTGCCAGCGGTTTTCAGCCATTATGCGGTCGTTTTGGCCGGTGGTATCAGGAGTGGAATTGCCCGAGGTGTTCCTCGCGTTGTCTGTCTGAGCAGTGTAGGCATGGAAAAAAAGAAATATTGTTAGGGTGTGTCATTCGCTTAATTTACGCCCGACACCGGGAGGTGCTGGAACAGCATCATATAGAGAGCGGGCAGACGTTCCATGAGCTGGGGCTGTTTCTCAAGCGGCGCATGAAATCGTTGCAGGCGAATCCGCATCAAAGCCTGCTGGAAGAACTGGATCTGCTGCTGTTGAGACTGGAGACGCTTGCCGCGCAGGATCTCAGCGTTTTTATGCCGCTGTTCCATCTGTTCAACATCCGTTTAACGCTGTTTCCGCAACAGCGCTGGCCGGAAAAAACGCGCGGCGCGGCTTTATCCCTCGATCTGTAGCCTGCACAGTTAGCGCCGCGCTTTTCCGTCCGGCCGCATTGGCCTGGCACGGCGGTGCTAACTGCGCGCAGATATTGCACCTTCCCTTATTTGTTCATAAAATTGCTGCGTTCATGATTCATGAACAAATCAAGAGCGTGAACACATGAAACAGGAACAGCTTCTCTCCGATGCAACAGAGCACCTGCCGGAAGGTTTCACTCTTAAGGCGGCATTTAGTAAAGACAAAGAGGGTGATGATCGCGCCGCGCTTACCGGACCCCATGGCGAAACAGCCGGTTTTGCGCTAGAAATCAAACATATTCACCGCAAAGAGACGTTGATGGCGGTCAGGGAAAAAAGGGCGCGCTTTGCCAACGAAACGCCCTGGCTCTTAATATGCAACCGGCTGACTCCGGCGTTGGCGCAATATTGTGCGGCTTATAAGATAAATTTCATCGATAGTGTGGGGAATGCCCGGATTCAGGTGCCGGGGCTTTACCTTGCTATCGAAAAAAAATATGAGAAGAATCCTGCGGCCGCTTTCGGCGGCAGACCTGGTGAAGGCGTAATGAAGCTGCTTTTTGTCTTGCTCTCCGACCCTGGCTTGCTGAACAAGCCCTATCGTGACCTGGCGGAACTGGCTGGCATCTCGCTGGGCATGGTCAGCAAGGCTTTCGATTATCTGAAACAGCAGCGTTATTATCGCAAAACAAAAAATGGCAGACGTTTCATTAACGAAGATGCGCTGCTGGCAATGTGGATCAGGGAGTATGCCAGCGCGTTACGGCCTAAGCTGAGCCAACTTTCGCTAAACCCGCCTGAATGCTGGCAAGGGCTGGCGATCACAGAAGGCGAGTATCGCGGCGGAGAGCTGGCTGCGGCGGAATTGAGCGCCGGCTACCTGATCCCCGCTACGGGGATCATTTATACGCCGCACCCCTTGTTGCAACGTCGAAAAGAGCTGGGCCTGAAGCCTGCGCGTGACGGCCAGTTGCAGCTAATCGCCGCCTTTTGGGGAGATTACGCGCTTAATAGCCGGGCCGAAGCGATGCTCTGTCTGGCTGAATTACTGGCAAGCGGCGATGACAGAAACCGGGAAGTCGCAAGGATAATTAATGACAAACATCTTAACCTTAACGAATCCGCTCTTTTCAACGTCTGAAAAATTATTGCTCAGGATAAACCGAATCTGTGAAGCGCAGGGCATTTCTTATTTCATCGCCGGTGCGACCGCACGTGAAATCCTTATCCATCATGTATATAACAGAAGCGTTGGCCGACGCACCCGCGACATCGGTTTTGCCGTATTCGTTAATGGCTGGGATCGGTTTGCGACATTAAAGCAGGCGTTTTATTAACGAGGGCGCTCAGGCGATAAAAGGAAATGTTCATCGAATGATGGCGGATGGCGTTGAAATCGACATTATTCCCTTTGGCGGCGTAGCTGAAAATAATCAGGTCGCATGGCCGCCGGATAGGGCGATCATCATGGCGGTAGAAGGCTTTGACGAGGCGTTCAGGCACAGGGTTTTAGTCGAGCTACAGCATGGCGAACTGCTGCCATTTTGCTCGCTGTCGGGGCTGGCTCTCCTGAAGCTTTTTGCATGGCGCGATCGCGGCGCGGCAAGCGCCAAGGATGCGGCGGATCTTTTTAAAATCCTTAGCGAATACGGTCTTATCGAAGATGAGCGTATTTATGAACCGCCCGTTGAAGGCGCCCGCCACGACTGGAATCCGCTGCGTATGGGCGCTTTCCTGCTGGGCTGCGACATTGCGCTTATCCTCGCAGACGAATCCTATGCTGAACTGTTGCGGCTGGACAGAGAGCGGCTCACCGACGCGATGGTACGGCAATGCCGCACAGCGGATGCTGATGAGATCGGGCAGACGATGGAAGATTTCTGGGCAGGCATAGAGCGTTTCGGCTGAAGGCAGCTTATGCCCGCTGCCGTTGGTATAAACCCATTTTCAGCAAGAAAAAAGCCGGCAACCACAAGGGTTGCCGGCTTATTCGCACAGCGTCAAGCCATCAGGCGGTCAGCAGCTGTTGCGCCGTGCTTTCCACCAGCGCCAGCAGGATTTTAATGTCCTCCAGGCTGACCGTTGGATTCAGCAGTGTCAGCTTCAGACAGGTTACACCGTCAGACTCGGTCACGCCCACATTGGCGCGTCCCGACTCCAGCAACGCATCGCCGATCTTCTGGTTGAGCAGCGCGACGGCGGCGTCGTCGCTCCACTGCTGCGGACGATAACGGAACAGTACGCTCGCCAGCTGCGGCTGCATAACCAGTTCCAGAAACGCCTGTTCGTTGACGTAGTGGGCAACCTGCTGCGCCAGGGTTACGCCATGATCGATAATCTCTGCGTATTGCTTTTGACCTAAAGCTTCCAGCCCCATCCAGAGTTTCAACGCATCGAAACGACGCGTGGTCTGCAATGATTTGGAGACCAGGTTCGGCACGCCCTGAGCTTCGTCAAATTCGGAGTTCAGGTAGGCCGCCTGATAGCGCATCAGCTCGTAATGGCGCGCTTCTTTCAGCAGGAAAGCGCCGCAGCTGATGGTCTGGAAGAACTGCTTATGGAAATCCAGCGTAATGGAATCCACCAGCTCAATGCCGTCCAGATAGTCGCGATATTTCTCAGAAAGAAGCAGCGCGCCGCCCCATGCCGCATCGACATGCACCCAAATCTGGCGCTCGGCCGCCAGGGCCGCAATGGCGCGCAGCGGATCGATCGCGCCGGCGTCTGTAGTGCCTGCGGTCGCGACGATCGCCAGGATTTGCTCGCCGTTGGCTTCAGCCTGCGCCAGCTTCTCAGCTAAATCGTTCAGGTCCATGCGCGCAAAGCGATCGGTCTTCACCAGGGTGACGGACTGATAGCCCAGACCCAGCAACGCCATGTTCTTCTGCACCGAGAAGTGGGCGTTCTCAGAACACAGGACTTTGATCTTTTTCAGATTACCAACCAGGCCATCCTGCTGAATCGAGTGTCCCTGACGCGCGAAGAAGGCGTCGCGCGCCAGCATCAGGCCCATCAGGTTGCTCTGGGTGCCGCCGCTGGTGAAGACGCCCGCATCGCCAGGCTGGTAGCCGACCTGCGTACGCAGCCATTCGATCAGCTTCATCTCGATGATGGTGGCCGACGGGCTTTGATCCCAGGAGTCCATGCTCTGGTTAGTGGCGTTGATCAGCACTTCGGCGGCCTGGCTCACTACCAGGCTTGGACAATGCAGGTGCGCCACGCACTGTGGATGATGCACCGCCAGGCTGTCTTTTAAGAAATACTCAATCGCACGCTCGATAGCGGCCTGGTTGCCCAGGCCCTGCGGATTAAAGTCGAGCGTAATGCGTTCGCGCAGTTCAGCAACGGTTTTGCCCTGATACATTTCAGGCTGTCGCAGCCACTGCATAACGGCTTCGCTGCTTTGCGCGATCGCTTGCTGGTAGGCGTCGATGCTTTGCGCTGAGCCTGCCAGAATAGGGTTTAACCCGGACATCACATTCACTCCACTCAAACCGGCTTAACGCCAGCGGCTAACAGAGCCTGCTCAAATTTATCCAGGAAAACGTTCAGCTCGTCGTTAGTGATCAGCAGCGAAGGCAGCAGGCGCAGCACGCAGCCGTGACGTCCGCCACGCTCCAGGATCAAGCCGGCTTCGAAACATTTTTTCTGCAGCAGCGCGGACAGCTCACCGTCGGCCGGGTAGCAACCCATGTGGTCCTGCGCTTCGTTCGGCTTAACGATCTCGATGCCGATCATCAGGCCCAGACCGCGTACGTGGCCGATTACCGGGTAACGTTTCTGCAGCTCGGCCAGTTTGCCTTTCAGCCACTCGCCCTGCGCCGCCACTTTATCGGCGACCTGGTTATCTTTGAGGTACTGCAACGTGGTCAGACCGGTCGCCATCGCCAGTTGATTGCCGCGGAACGTGCCGGTGTGGTGGCCCGGCGCCCAGGCGTCGAACTCTTTCTTAATGCCGAGTACCGCTAACGGCAGACCGCCGCCGACCGCTTTGGACATCACGATGATGTCTGGCTCAATGCCGGCGTGTTCGAAGGCGAACAGCTTGCCGGTACGGGCGAAGCCTGCCTGAACTTCATCGATAATCAGCAGAATGCCGTGCTCCTGCGTCACTTTGCGGATGCGCTGCAGCCACTCGACCGGCGCCGGGTTGACCCCGCCTTCGCCCTGCACCGCTTCCAGGATTACTGCCGCAGGCTTACGCACGCCGCTTTCAACGTCGTTGATCAGGTTTTCGAAATAGTAGGTTAACGCTTTCACGCCAGCTTCGCCGCCAATGCCCAGCGGGCAGCGGTACTCGTGCGGGTAAGGCATAAACTGCACTTCCGGCATCATGCCGTTAACCGCTTCTTTCGGAGAGAGGTTGCCGGTAACGGAGAGCGCGCCGTGCGTCATGCCGTGGTAGCCGCCGGAGAAGCTGATCACACCTGAACGGCCGGTATGTTTTTTCGCCAGCTTCAGCGCCGCTTCTACCGCATCCGCGCCGGAAGGACCGCAGAACTGCAGGCAATATTCCTGACCCTGGCCCGGCAGTAAAGAGAGCAGGTAGGCTGAAAACTTATCTTTCAGTGGCGTGGTCAGATCAAGTGTATGTAACGGCAAGCCGCTGGTAATGACATTTTGGATGCTTTGCAGAACGTCGGGATGGTTATGTCCAAGCGCCAACGTGCCCGCGCCAGCCAGGCAGTCAAGGTATTGATTATTTTCAACATCCGTGATCCAGACACCCTGAGCTTTCGCAATCGCTAGCGGCAATTTACGCGGATAGCTCCGGACGTTTGATTCAAATTCAGCCTGTCTTGCTAAATATGTTTCATTGTTACCATTTAATGAATTCGCATCTAAAGTATCAATACGGACTTTATCCGTCATCATATCACTCCTACAACTGGGGTTACGCATAACGCCCTGGTTGAATAATTGAATTAAATAGTTAATCACTGAGAAAAAAGCGCGGCCAATATATGGCTTTTTACTTCTCGACTCAATAATTTATTTTGTTAAGAATTGTTTGGATAATTTCCTTTTATTTTCAGGAGGTTGAATGAAGATTGGCCGTTTGTGCTGCAGGGGAAATGTTGCGTAACAGTTAACAAAAGATAAAAACATCCGCCTGACGACGAAGTCGCACTGCTTAAGCGTTAAAAATGAGTGGATTAAGCGAACCGCTCCTATCAAAGCGATCCAGCAAAAACTGACGTAAAAGTCTGGCGAAAGCGTTTAATAAGTCAAATCGCGCGGCGGGTAACTTTCTGAAAATCGAGCGCGTAAACGTTAGCTGCAGCGGTATTAAAACCTGAACGCGCAGCGGCTTATTCGCTGGCGAAGTTTATAACTAAAAAAGAGCAAAAATCAGGAGGGAAATAATAAGGTAAACCGCGGCTTAATCGTCGCGACTTTGTTATCCCGGCCAGCGACGTTCTTGCTTTCTCACAACCCCGCCTGGCTCACTCAACGACTTTCGCGCGCAAATGCAGCCAAAAAAATTCCTCTCTTTCTTCCCGTTGATCACGCTCTGAAACAATACGCAGTCTCATTTTCACCGTTCCTTGCAAACTGGACTAGGCTTAACCATAGAGTGAACACACAAAGCAATATGTGCTGAATTTGACATACCAGCGACTATTTTTCAGTTTTTGCCGTCATGTCGAGAGAAAGATGAAAAAGCAGCCCCCTGATGAAAATCCGCAGGATAAACCTGAAATCGTCCTCAAGCTTGCTGAAGAACAGGTCGCCCTGACTAAACAACTGGTGGTGGACGGCCGCGTTACCGTTACCCGGTCAACCACCGAGCATGATGAAGTGATCAGTACCTTGCTCCAGCGCGAAAAAGTTGAGGTGGAGCGAGTGCCAAAAGCACAGCGTATTGAAGCGATGCCGGAAATTCGCGAAGAGAATGGGGTGCTGATCGTACCGGTGGTAGAGGAAGAGATTGAGATAGTCCGGAAACTCATCCTCAGGGAAGAGCTGCATATCCGAAAGGTTGAGCAGCAGGTTCCCTTTCAGGAAGTGGTAACGCTACGGAAACAGCAAGTGAACGTTGAAAGACAGGAAGACAAACCATCATCACAGCCCATACGAGAGGAATAGGTTATGGCACATGATAAAATCGTCACAATGTTTAATACCGTCGCTCAGGCGGAAGGCGCAAAACGGAGCTTGCTGAAAGCCGGTTTTCCCGACAGCGACATTGATATTCTTTCCGGTGAACGTCTGGAGTCGGAAGGGCACGCCGTTCGTCATCCTGGTCTCTGGCAGCGTCTGTTTGGCGATACGGTAGACGACGAGCAGGCCGGCGTCTACGACGATGCGCTGGAATCGGGCGGCGTGGTGCTGTCGCTGCGCGCAGATGAAGATCAGCTGCCGCGCGCGCTGACCATCCTGGACGCACACGATTCAGTCGATTTTTCACGGCGGAATAATCCTGACTACACGGATACAACCGGGTCGGTTTCCGATGCCGCGCCTTCAACAGATCCTATCTTCACCGGCGAGAGAGATGACGTTCTTACCGCATCGCAAGGCGCCGCGTCGCCGACAGGCAACGAATCCCGGCCGCTGCGCACCTCCCTGACCGGTGATGAGAGCGAAGAAGAGGTGCTGCGTCTGGCGGAAGAGCAGCTGGAAGTCGGCAAGCGTCTGGTCAGCGAGGGCTCAACGCGTGTACGTCGTTATACGGTGACCGATGAAGTTTCAGAACAGATCTCTCTGCGCGAACAGCATGCCGACATTTTCCGTCGTTCCATCAACGAACCGGCGCATGTGGGCGACGTTGACTGGTCGGAAAAAACCGTTGAGGTGGCTGAAACCCACGAGCAGCCGGTGATCAATAAAACCGCGCAGGTTAAAGAAGAAGTGGTGGTTCGCACCGACGCCAACGAGCGCGTTGAAACGGTAAGCGATACGGTTCGCCGTCAGGAGGTCGATATCGACCATACGGCGCCTGAGACGCTGGCAAGTGACGTCGCCACAACCGGTACGGATACCACCGACCTGAATACCACGGGCCGAAGTGCGACGGGCCTGGGCGCGGCAGGCGCAGAGACTTCCGTTTCCGGCGTCAATACAACCGGCGCGGGCGCGGCGGATTTAGGCACGCCGGGCGCGGGAACGGCAGGTCTGGGCGCAACGGGCGGCGTACGCTCGGACGATGAAGCTTCAACCGTACCCGGCGTGGCGCGGCAGGACCAGCAGGGCGTTACCTCGGGTTCAGACGTAACGGGTAATAAGAAAGAGAGTTTTACAGATAAAGTCGGCGATAAAGTTGAAGAAGTGAAAGACAAATTCTCTGACAAAGATAAGCCGCGCTGAAACAAAGAGAACAGCGGAAAATAAGACGCCACACCAGCGGAAAAAGAGGTAACGCCCGGAAATTAACCGGGCTATCTCCTTTAATTTAGCTACCTCTGATTGTGATAGCTTATTTTCAACCTTTGCTAACCCGCCGCGTGCGGGTTTTTTTATCCTTTCTCTGGCTCTGTCCGCAATTTCTTCGGCTTCGTTTAAAAAGGCCAGCGGTGAATTAAGAGTTAACTTTATTTCGGCGCATTCAGGTCTGCTTCAGATGGTCGTACCATGTAGCGGTAAATTCTGCTAATTGGTTTTATGTGTATAATTCAGAGCGATTTAAGACGCCATCCTGCAGGCAGAAAGAAGAAATGGCTGTACACTAGCGTTAAGTCCTGGTCATCATCCCGCAACCGGTGGAGGTAATATGGTGTCGGCAGATCGCCTGAAAGCTTTTTGTACGCAATCTCCTCCGCACAGGTTGAAAAGTTAATGACCGATCGGTGCGATAAGTGCTTCGCTCCGCTGACAATAGAAGAGAAATTTTACTTTTATTGCAGTTGCGAGCGATTATTGCAGTTGCGAGCGATGCGAAGAGGATAATGCCATCGTAAGGGATGAAATTAACCGGGTCATTAAATCACCGGCATTTGCGATGCGTCTGATATTTTTTTATTTACGACGCTGCTGGTATCGCTATTTTCACAATCATTATAAAACCTGACTTCGCTTAATTTATAAATTGCGCGGCGCTGTGCGCACTAAGAAGCGAATTGCAGTTTCAGCTGCTCTTCTAAAATGATAAAAAAATCCGATCGAGCTCGCTCCGCTGATGATGCGGATAAACGGCATATAACCTCAGCGGCGGCGACTGACATACTGCTTTGACAGTAAAAGCGGCTCCGTCGCTGCGGTGAGTTTTTCAGCCTTCATTCCAACAAAATAAAAACAGAAGTCTTCGATCTGAAATGAAATATCGCGAGGCGCAATGCCCGGCTATCCGCTACGCTAAAGGCATGAAAACGCAGCTTTCAGGCGATGGATTAGTCCGATTTCGCCCTCCGGGGCCTAAGGAGAAATAATGATCGTCCTCTACGATGTTTTAATCGTCCTGTTAACCATTGTTTGTATGGAGATCGTGGCGGCGCTCTCGCATAAATACATTATGCATGGCTGGGGTTGGGGCTGGCATCATTCGCACCATAAGCCGCACAGCGGCTGGTTTGAGCTGAACGATCTTTATGCGGTGCTTTTTGCCGGGCTGGCCATTCTGCTGATTGCCGTGGGAAGCGCGGGCGCCTGGCCGCTGCAATGGATCGGCGCCGGGATGACCGCCTACGGCGCGCTCTATTTCATCGTGCATGACGGGCTGGTGCATCAGCGCTGGCCGTTTCGCTACATTCCCCGGCGGGGATATTTAAAGCGCCTGTACATGGCGCATCGTCTGCACCATGCGATAAGGGGGCGCGAGGGCTGCGTGTCGTTTGGTTTCCTTTATGCGCCGCCGCTGCCGAAACTGCAGGCCGAGCTGCGCCGACAGCACGGCAGACGCGTTAACGAGGACGTTGCCAAAGATTCGCAGGACGCGACGTCGGAGACGCCGCCCGGGAGCTGAGCGCCAGACCCGCGCCTGAAACCAGCAGCGTCAGCTTCTCCAGTCGGCTGGTGCCCTGGCGTTGGTTCCAGGCCGCTTCGCGGGCGTTTTTCACCTTAATGCCGATTTCGCGATACACGCCGCGCGCCGTTGCGATAGCCCAGGCAGATCGCAGCGGCAGGTCAGCAAGCCCGGCTCGCGCCGAGTCGTAATAAGGTTCCGCTTCCGTCACCAGACGCGTCGCCAGCTGAGCAAGGGCGGCGCGGTGAGCCGGATCGGCGAAATTATCGCGCGTCAGCCCGGCGTCGCGCAGCCAGCGGGTCGGCAAATAGCAGCGACCGACCTGCGCATCCTCAACGATATCGCGCGCAATATTGGTGAGCTGAAAAGCCAGGCCCAAATCGCATGCCCGGTCGAGCACCGACTCATCGCGTACCCCCATTACCCGCGCCATCATCAGCCCGACGACGCCCGCGACGTGATAGCAATAGCGCAGCGTATCTTCCAGCGTCTCATACGCTTCGCCGCGTACATCCATGGCGAAACCTTCCAGATGGTCGAACGCCTGCCGCTGCGGAATGGCGTGCGCCAGCGCCACCTCCTGAAAGGCTGCAAAAGCGGGATCCGCCATGGGTTCGCCTGCATAAGCGCGGCGGGTTTCGCTCTGCAGCATCGCCAGCCGCGCTTCGGCCGTCGGGGCGTCGGCAACGTCGGCGGCGGCGAACCCCAGCGTCTGCCCGTCGGTGACGTCATCGCAGTGGCGGCACCAGGCATAAAGCATCAGGGCGCTGCGTCGGGTAGCAGGATCGAACAGTTTCGAGGCGGTGGCGAAGCTTTTAGAACCTGCCGCCATGGTCTGGGTCGCGTGATTCAACAGGGGTTGGTTCATGAAGCGAGATCCTTCAACATCAAGCTTGCGGTCGCTTTGGCGGAGCCTATTACGCCGGGCACGCCGGCGCCCGGATGGGTGCCTGCGCCGACAAGATAGAGGTTAGCGATGCGCTCGTCGCGGTTATGGGGACGAAACCAGGCGCTCTGCGTCAGAATCGGCTCCACTGAGAAGGCGGAGCCCTGGTAAGCGCCTAGTTCGTCGCGAAAGTCGAACGGGGTGAACATTCGGTGGGTGACCAATTGCTGACGCAATCCGGGCATATAGTGCTGCTCCAGATAGTCGAAGATGCGCTCGCGCAGGCGCGGAGCTTCCTGCGTCCAGTCCAGGTCGGCGGTGCCTAAATGGGGCACCGGCGCCAGCACGTAGTAACTGGCGCAGCCGGGCGGCGCCAGCGAGGGATCGGTGGTGCAGGGGGAGTGCAGGTAAAGCGAAAAGTCTTCCGCCAGTGCATTATGGTTAAAAATTTCGTCGATCAGCTCCCGGTAGCGCGGGCCGAAGCAGACCGTATGGTGCGCCAGCTGGCGATGATGGTAATTCAGCCCGAAATAGAGAACGAAAAGCGAATTGCTCATGCGCTTGCGCTTCAGCGTCGCGGCGCGCGCGGCGCCCCGGGGGTGATGGCCGAGCAGCTTTTCATAGGTGTGCACGACGTCGGCATTCGAGGCCACCGCAGAGGCGTCGAAACGCCGTCCGTCCGTCAGCTCGACCGCGTTGATGCGATCGCCTGTGGCATCCAGACGTTTTACCTGCGCGTTCAGCTCCAGCTCGCCGCCCAGATCCTGAAACAGACGAACCAGTCCCTGTACCAGCGCGCCGGTGCCGCCGCGCGGAAACCAGACGCCCCATTCGCGTTCCAGCGCATGGATCAGGGTATAAATCGACGAAGTGGCGAAAGGGTTGCCGCCCACCAGCAGCGAGTGAAACGAGAACGCCTGACGCAAATGCTCATCCTCAATAAAGCTGGAGACCATGCTGTAAACGCTGCGCCACGCCTGCAGACGCGCCAGCTGCGGACCCGCGCGCAGCATATCGCGGAAAGAGAGAAAGGGAACCGTGCCCAGCTTCAGATAGCCTTCTTTGAAAACGGCGCGCGAATAGTCGAGAAAGCGTCGGTATCCCTCGACGTCGCGGGGGTTAAAACGCGTTATCTGGCTCTCAAGCCGCGCCTGATCGTTGTCATAATCCAGCACCTTGCCTGACTCCCAACAGAGACGGTAAAAAGGCGTGACCGGGAGCAGGTCGACATAATCTTTCATCTGCTTGCCGGCCAGCGTAAATAACTCTTCGATAGCGGAGGGATCGGTAATGACCGTGGGACCGGCATCGAAGGTGAATCCCTGATCCTGATAAACATAAGCGCGGCCGCCCGGCTTATCGCGCTGCTCAAGCAGCGTAACAGGCGTGCCCGCCGCCTGCAGGCGTATCGCTAAGGCCAGGCCGCCGAATCCGGCGCCGATTACAATGGTTTTTTTCATTTGAAGGCTCGCAGCCGTAAGTGTTGTTTGAGCAGGGCCGGAATGGCTTCCCGCACCGGTACCGGTGGCTTGCCCGTGAGGATTCGCGCCTTATCGGCGAAGGTCAGCTGACCGGCATAAAAGCGTTCGATCAATCCGTCGCCGAGACGGTAGAAGCGTTGCATCACCTGCCAGCGCTGTTCCGGGCGTCCGGCAAGAAATAGCATACGGTTGAGCATGCGGAAAAAACGCTGCCGCCGCCACTGATCTGCCGCGTGACGGCGTATCAGGGCGAACAGCTTACGCCGCTCCAGTCGGTTCTGTTGCGCGATCAGATCGGCCAGCGCCACGGCCTGCGGCAGAGAATAACCGGTAGTAGGGTGAAACAGTCCGGCGCGCAGGCCGCTGCAGGGCTGGCCTTGCGCGTCATCCCAGAACGACTGAGGCTCTCCGGCCAGCGTGATGGCGAGGCTGCCCTGCTCTTCGCGCAGCAGCGACGCCAGCGGCCAGCCTCGGGCGTCGGCATAATCGGCGATATTACGGCGCGCCTGCGCCGGGTCCAGTTGGGCGCGGTCGATATAGTGGGTATCTTCAATCAGCAGCCTGTCGGCGGCGAGCGGCAGGGTATAAACGAAACGATAACCCGCCTGTTGATCCACGGCGGCGTCCATCAGCACAGGGCGCGTCAGACCATGCGGACGGCTCAGCCGCCACTCCTGGCCGAGAAACGCCTGAAAACCGACCGCCAGATAAGGGCTGGGCTGATAGCCGCGTCCGTCAATCACGGCGTCGGCAGTGAGCCGCTGGCCATCAGCCAGTTCAACGGTGTCGGGCGTCAGTCTGGCTATTGTGATGCCGGTCCGCAGGGCGTCGCCCAAAGCCTGTTCCATTACTGCGGCGAAGCGTTCTGCGGTCACGCTCAGGTACTCGCCGGGCAGGGTACGGTTAAGTTCGGGAAAGCGGACGTCGTAGCCCGACCAGCGGTGCGCCACCAGCGGGGCGATCCAGCGATGCTGAGCGGCGCTCAAATCTCCCTGATGAAATGACCAGGTGTGGTTGCCGCCTGCACGTGGTCCCGCTTCAAGCAGCAAAACGTTCAGCTCAGGCCGCTGCTGGCGTAAACGCCAGGCGATCAGACCGTTCGCCAGTCCTGCGCCCACCAGAATCAGATCCCAATGATGAGAAGTCATCTCGCCTCCGCGATAATCGCGCGCCGTTCGCACAGCGCGCGCTCAACGATATCGGCTGCCAGTTCGACGCCGCCCGCTCGCTGAATAGCCGGGCGCAGAGCGGCCATATTGTTTCGATAACGCTCATCGTAAAGCAGCTGTTTGAGGTTGTGCGCCACGGCGTCGCTGCCGGCGAAACGCGAGACGCGACGGCCAAGCCCGTGATAAGTCACCCGCGCCGCCACGCCTGGCTGATCAAAGGCTATCGGCACGGCAAGCACCGGCGTCCGGTTGACGATCGCATCCATAACGGTATTCAGACCGCCATGGGTAATCACCACCTGCGCCTGACGCAGCATCTGTTGCTGGTTGGCGAAATCAGTGACGTGCGCGGCGCCGTGCGCCTTCAGCCGCGCCGCCTGGGCCTCGCTGAGGCCGCCGCAGTGGGCAATAAGAAGTTCGGCATCGACGCGGCGACAGGCGCGGGCGAGAGTACGGAATAACCCATAGCGGTGTCCCTGAAGAGTCCCCAGCGAGGCGAAAATCAGGGGGCGCGCCGACTGAGACGGCAAAAAGCCAGGCTGATCGTCGGCGGCTGGCGCCAGGCGTAGCGGCCCGACGGCATGAAAACAGGCGGGCAGCGTTTGACGCGGAAAGTCGAGCTCGGGAATCGTTTGGCTGATCTGCGCCAGCGGCGACAGACAGTTGTGCAATGCATCCCGGGGCGACAGGCCAAAGCGTCGGGCATGAAGCGCGATAATGCGGCCATGTCCGCGCATCAGCCAGTCATAAACTTTCTTACTGGCCTCATAGAGTCGCCTGGCGCGCTCATCGGTCGCATAATCAAACGGCATAACCGGCAGCGGCACTCCCGGCTCGCGATTGACCGGCAGCGCGCAGGCCACGGAAACAAAGGGCAGGCCCAGCGCTTCCGCGACGATGCCACCAGCCGCTTCCATCTGGTCGACGATCAGGCCGTCAATGTTGAGTTTTTCCAGCGCGACCGGAAGCTCGCGGCAGAGCATATCGGTGGTAGCGGCAAGATCCGCAATAATGCGCCGTATTGACAGGCCGGATGGATTCGCCAGCAGCCGCAATGTTGCGGCGAGCGAGCCAGCCGGATGAGTTTCGGCACCCACGGCATAAAAACCGATGCGTTTATCGTTAAGCAGCGTCTGCGCGTCGGCCTGTTGAACAAAGGTAATCTGATGGCCACGAGCGATAAGCGCTCCGGCAAGCGCTTCCAGAGCGCGCACATGACTATAGAGCGGCGGCGCCACTACAGCGTAATGACTCATACCCTATCCCCTGCGCCGCTTAACGCGACGGGGCAGAGCGGCGCGGCGAAGCAGCAGAGTCCAATGCTCTCTGTTTAAAATCCGGTCAGCGACCTTCATCGACACTCCATTGAAAATAGCCTTTCCATATAAGCCTGTGCTTTTCGGGCCGCCGTCGCGGCGTCAGCCGATCATCGCCAACTGCTGATCGAACCAAGCGTTCATAAAACGTCGGGTGGCGACGCCGTGGTCGCAGGCGCAGGCGAGATGCCGATCGGCGCTGCGCAGGTGTTCGCGCAGGCGCTGATGCGCCGCGTCGGCGCCGAGCATCGCCACCAGCGTTGACTTGCCCTCATCCTGATTGCAATCTTTGCCGGTGCCGCTCAGGTTGTCGGCCAGATCATCAAGCAGCTGAAAAGCTTGCCCTAAATCCTGCGCGAAAAAACGGAGCTTCTCCCGCACGCCTGGTGACGCACCGGCCGCAATCGCCGCCATTTGCAGCGTGGCGCCGAACAGCATGCTGGTTTTCAGTTCGTTGGTAGTAAGGATCGCTTCGGCGCTGCGCGCATTGCTTCCTTCATACAGATCCTGATATTGACCCTGAACCAGGCCCTGCAGGCCGACCGCCGCGGAGAGTTCAGCCACCGCCTGCGCCCGGCAGAGGCCCGACAGATCGCCGGCGGCGGCCACCACGCCGAAAGCCCTGCTAAGCAACGCCACCGCCGCAAGTATCGCGACGTTTTCGCCAAACTGGCGGTGAACGGTAGGACGTCCGCGGCGCAGTAGCGCGTTATCCATTGAAGGAATATCGTCGAGCATCAACGAAGCGGCATGCACCATCTCAACGGCGCAGGCGAGATCCAGCAGCCCCGAATGATCGCTTTTACAGCCAAGATCCCGGGCGGCGAGCATCAAAAGTAAAGGACGGATGCGCTTGCCCGGCGCCAGCGCGCCTTCGCGCATAGCCGCGCCCACCAGATCGCGCTCATTACCTGCCGGCAGCAGCTGATCGAGGCGGTTTTGCAGCGCATCGCGCATCGCCAGCAGCTCGCTGTCCGCGCCCAAAGATTTTTCTGCATTAGCTGTCATCGTTGCTGTCCCTGGTTTGCCGCAATCGCGATGTTTATTAACGCTAAGTAAAGACTGCGGCTTCGGTAAATGCCAGATTCTGTATGTTAATTTACAGTTATCATGGAAAAGCCGGTGGAAAACGGCGGCGTGGAGTAAGTATAGAAGTGCTTGTTAAATAAGGGAGAAGAAAATCAGCGGGATAGCAACAGCCTGTCGCTCCAGGCTGTCGGTAGTAAAACCGAAGAAATTACGCGCGTTATTTCACCAGGTTATGTAACAGCGTTATAACCTGCTCAATCTCGGCGGGCGTCAGCGCACCCTCTTTTGCGAAGCGAACTTTACTTGCATTATCCAGCACGACCACCGCTGAACTGCCGTCCTTCAATGCCCAGGCTCTTTTCGCCTCGCCTTCGCTGTCGATAATGAACTCCGACTGCGGCGAGGCTTTTTTACTACTCTCCAGACTGCTGCGCACGAAGAGGGCGCTGCCGGGAATCGCATCATCGGTATTGACGATAATGGTGGTCTGATAACGTTCCGGCGACAGGCGCGCAGCCGCTATCGCTTCGGTGACCGGCTCGTTCATCTCTTTCGCCGACAGACGACCAGCGATATGCAGCAGCACCCGTACTTTGCCCGGCAGCCTGGCGCTGTTCCAGTCAATGTAGTCCGTTTCGTTCTGGTGCAGCACCAACTCGCCTTTGTCGGATATGCCCACCGGCGAGACGCGCTGGCCGATCACAAAATGGTGCGCCGAAGCGAAAAAGGGCGCCAGAAGCGCGCAGACGGCAAGGGAGGCGGCGGGCAGTTTCATTAAGTCTCCGTAAAGTTGCATAGGGTAAGTCGCCTGCAAAAACGCCTGCAGGCTGTCACAGGGAAGTAAACAATTGCACGCCGTCTCTGCCTGCGCGCTTTACGCTATACAGAGCCTGATCGGCCTTGCGCAGCCAGTCATGGATGGACAATGCGCTCTCCGCCGGAGCGATGCCGATACTCACCGAACAGCGAAAGTCAGGCGAGCCGGGCAATCTGATCTGAGCGATTTTTGTTCTGAGCCTGTTTGCCAGCGCCAGAATGCGCTCATCGTTTGCATCGTGAACAATGACCACCAGCTCATCGCCGCCGAAGCGCGTCGGTATATCCTGCGCGCTTACCTCATTGCGCAGCAGCCCGGAAATTTCCGCGAGCAGAAAGTCGCCGATTTCATGTCCGTTGGTATCGTTAACCTGTTTAAAGTGGTCCACGTCCAGCAGCAGCAGATAAGCGGCGCTTTCTCCACGTTTGGTGTGCAGAAATTCGCTCTCCAGTCGGCGTTCGAACAGCCTGCGGTTAGGAATTTTCAGACCGGGATCCATCAGAGCGATCAGCTCAAGTTCGCGGTTTTTCTTGCGCAGGCTGAGGGTCAGATTGTAGGAGACCGCGCTGAGCGCCAGCATATAAAAAGAGGCCAGCGGCAGCGTCAGCCACACGGTTTGCCGACTGAATCCGGTTTTTACCGGCGCGCCGTTGATCCCCCAGACCAGCAGAAAGGTAAAGAGAAAGGCCGCCAGCGCTGACTTTAACTGCTTCCAGCCACCGGCGGCGTACCGATCCGACGCCAGCACGGCCATAATCACCACGGAAGGCACCGGACTTAGCGCCATCATGGCGACCCATACGCCGCCGAAGGCGGCATCCAGCGTCAGGTTGCGCTTTTCTCTTGCGGTCGGATCGCTGGATGACAGCGCCAAACGGTAAGCGATAAAAGGCCAGACAAACGCGTTGATAAAGAGCAGAACATAAAATTCAGTACCGCTTTTAAGCTCCAGCAGCACGGACAGAATAGGGTTGAAGCATAAAAAGGTTCCCAGTTGTCTCATGACAAACATGCGGCGGATAAACCGTATGGAACGTAGCTTCAGATGACGGTCGTCTGGTGAATAATAGGTCATGAATGAAGGTTATTATGCAGTTAGATAACGCATTCTAACGAGAAAGGATTGCAAATCGAATCGGTTTTAATCAGATTGCCGTCAGCTTTGTCTTAAGGCAATTCTGATCGGCAGGGCAAGCGGCCCGGCTTTTACGCTGAAAGCCGCCTGCAGGCTCGATATTTCATCGGACGTAAGTCAGGCGTCGCGAGAAATGACAGATAAAAAAAACCCCGGATGAGCCGGGGGATGCAGTATGCAAAACACCAGGGAAAGGGTCGCAATTGATTCCTGATTGTCAGTGGTATATCAGAAATGATGCTATTCAGTAACATTGCTAATCAGTTTAGCAGCACTACAGTAACTGAAAGAGATTCAGTGCTTAAGTGTGACAAAGATCACATTTATTTGCGGTTAACCCACTGTTTTATTTGATATCAAGATCTTTTCTCTGATCCAGCGTCTGCTTATATTCATCCAGGAAAACTTTTTCGGCTGGATCCAGTCGGTCCATGCCGCTGGTAAAGCGGTGCCAGTAGGGATAGCGCGGCGCAGGACGCGTCGCCTGCTCAATGCGCTTACGCTGCGCCTCGCTCAGCTCCAGGCTGGCTGCGGCAAGGTTATCCCGCAATTGCTCTTCTGTGCGGCTACCGATCAGCAGCGAGGTGACGCCAGGACGCGTCAGCAGCCAGGCAAGGCACACCTGCGCAGTCGTCGCGTTCGCTTCTTCCGCGACGTCGCTCAGCACGTCTATAACGTCGTAAGCATGCTCCATGTCATGAACATAGGGTTCAGGCCAGCCGTTGCCCTGGCGGGAAGTTTCAGGCGTTTTCGCGTTTCTGCGCACGGTGCCGGTCAGCAGCCCTTCGCCCAGCGGACCCCAGATCAGGGTGCCGATGTTCTGGTCGAGCGCCATCGGCAACAGCTCAAATTCCGCCTCGCGTGATTCCGGCGTGTAGTAGATCTGCTGACTGACAGGTTTGATTAGTCGGTGAAACTCGGCGGCGCCAAGGGTTTTCATCATCTGCCAGGCGGTATAGTTCGAAGTGCCGACATAACGGACCTTTCCGCTCTTCACTAACTCCTCCAGCGCGCGCAGCGTCTCCTCTACCGAAGTCACGCCATCCCAGTTATGGATTTGGTAAAGGTCGATATGGTCGGTTTTCAGGCGACGCAGGCTGCCTTCGCAGGACTTAATCAGGTGATAGCGGGTTGCGCCGCTGTCATTGGGATCGTCGCTCATCGGACTCCGGGCTTTCGAAGTCAGAATAATGCGCTGACGATTCACGCCCAGCGCGTCGCCGATAACCTCTTCCGCGCCGCCGTGCGAGTAAAGATCCGCAGTGTCCAGGATATTTACGCCCTGTTCCAGCGCAATATCGATAAATCGGCGCGCCGCTTTGGCGTCGACGTTACCGGTTTTTTCGAACCCGGCTTGTCCTGCAAAGGGAACGGAACCGAGCGCGAGTTCAGAAACTAACAGGCCTGACTGACCGAGCTTACGATACTTCATCTTAGCCTCCTGGCTGTTTAACCCTGTTTTCCGGTTCGCTATTTTCCAAAGCGCTATGACCGGATCGTCAAATTATTTCGTAGGGGAAAATTAATTATTTAAGGGTAGAAAAGGGTTCACAGGAATGCAAAATCGGATTAAGCAGCAAGGGGAGAGCAATGCTATTTCAAAATATAAGGAAGCGTGTCGAAACCAAACAAAGTTTATTCATTCCGTTTAAATAAAAAAGGAGAGGAAAGCCTGTATTTATTACCCCGCGTTGAGGCTATTTTAAATGACGGTTAAACGGTGATCGCTATGATTCGCGCGCCGTTTAACCGCTACTGCCTGAAAGCGTCTTGCTACACCGCCGCCAGCATGCCGCCGTCGACGAACAGCAGATGGCCATTGACGAAATCAGAGGCTTTTGAAGAAAGGAAAACGGCCGCGCCAATCAGCTCTTCAGGATTGCCCCAGCGGGCAGCCGGGGTGCGTTTGCATAACCAGTCGGAAAATTCTTTATTCTCCACCAGCGCCTGCGTCATCGGCGTACGGAAATAGCCCGGCGCGATGCCGTTAACCTGAATATTATGGCGCGCCAGTTCTACGCACATACCGCGCGTCAACATTTTTACCGCGCCTTTCGCCGCCGCATAGGGCGTAATGGTATCGCGACCCAGTTCGCTCTGCACTGAGCAGATATTAATAATTTTCCCCTGCTGCCGTACGATCATTTTTTTCGCAACGCATTGCGAAACGATAAAAACGCCGGTCTGGTTGGTGGCGATAATATCGTTCCATTCATTTAGCGGAAATTCGGTAAAAGGGTGGCGGCGCTGGATCCCCGCATTATTCAATAATACATCGATCGGACCGATATTATTTTCGATGGTTTCAATCGCCTGCTCTACCGCGCCGGAATCGGCGACGTTAAACAACGAAACGTGCGCCTTAAAACCCTCGTCGCGTAACTGCAGTACGGCTTTTTCGGCCCGCTCTTTATTCGTGCCGTTGATGATGATCTCTGCCCCCTGTTGCGCCAGGCCGCGAGCCATAATAAAACCGATGCCCTGCGCAGCGCCGGTCACCAATATCCGTTTGCCTTGCAGGCTAAAAAGGTCATTCATCGTTACTTCGTCCTGTTTTGTTATGCGTACCCCCTATCTCACGTTTTTATCGCTGATGAAACTGTGATGAAGGTCGCTATAAACCGGATGAGCGGTAAAAAACAGGCGAAACGGCACCGCGACTGTAATCTCGTCAGGCTCGCTAATAACAAGTAAGCTAAAAGACCATATCGGCAAAAGCTAATAACACCATGCTCACTAATCTGTTTACCCATTTTCCCGATGCCGTCCAGGCTGGGCAGGAAACCTTTGAAACTCTGCTCAGCGACCCGAAAGCGCGCATTGAGCGGATTATCTCAACAATGCGGCGGCGTTGCGTGGCGAGGCAGCGTAGGCGTAAAAAAACCAGCGCGGTTGCGCTGGTTTTTATTAACAACCTTTAATCGTTTCAGAAAAGCGCGAAAGGATATTCCACATAGAAGCGGATTTCGTTGCCGCCGATATTGTAATCAGCCGCATCAGACGAGACGCGCAGCACGGAATAGCGCAGTTTCAGCCTTAAGTCTTTGGCCGGTCCGTTCTGAACCTGGTATTGAATCTGGTTAAAGAATTCATGTTCGTGGCCGTTGCTGCTCGCTGAGGTTTTGATGTTGTCGCCGCGCACGTAAGCCACGTCATAGCCCAGGCCGGGAAGCAGCACGCTGCCCAGATCGACGGAGTATGCCAACTGCCAGGAGCGCTCGTCTTCGCCATTAAAATCTGACCAGTAGGAGTTCGCCAGCCAGATGGTGTTGCCGCCGTCGCCGATGCCGCCTTTATTGCGGTATCCGCCATAATGGTAGTCCGTGTTGCCGCTGCTCTGCTGATAAGCAAGTTTGAAGGTATGAATATCCCAGACGTAGCTTGCGGCAAGGCTCCAGATGCTGTTGCTGCGGCCAATATTTTGGCTCTCGGCGAATTCCCGATCGAGATGAGAGTTATATCCGTTAAAGTCCAGCGCGAACCTTTGATCGCTGGCAACCGGCTGCTGATATTTCAGGCCCAGATACTGTTTATTCAGCACGTCCTGAACGTCGGAAGCATAGAAAGCGCCGCTGAACTGGTCGTTAAACTGATAGCTCGCGCCGGCGAAGCGCAAACTGTTGAGTCCAGTGTCATGGCTGTCGTCGCTTTTCTGCTGCTCAGCGGTAAAATAACCGGCGCTGACGTCAAGTCCATCGATCTCTTTTGAATCCAGCATTAAGCCGGTAAAGGTTTCGTTCAGCAGACGGGAGTCATCGGCATACAGGATCGGCAGAACAGGACGTTGCGTACCGTAACTCAGCACCGTATCAGAAAAACGCATTTTTGCCGTTGCGCCGAATTTCGCTAAATCGGACCGGGCGCGGCCGTCATTATCCTGCGCGAAAAAGTCGATGCCGCCTGCGCCGCTGCGTCCACGGCCACCGTCCAGACGGAAAGCGTACTGACCAATCGCGTCAACGCCGAAACCTACCGGGCCTTGGGTAAAGCCGGAAGTATAGGTGGCGATTACGGCTTGACCCCATTCATCACGATCGTGTACGCCTTCATCTTTATAGTCGCGATTAATAAAGGCGTTGCGCAGTAAAACATTCAAATGACTGTCTTCGATAAATCCGTTGTTTTCCGAGCCGGAACTGGCGAAGGCGGAATTGGCGGCAAGAGCCGCGAATACCGCCAGGGGCAGTGCTTTGTTCACGTTGTGTTAACCTAATATTTTTAAAATTGTTTAGAAATAGCGCAGATTTCAGGAGTGGCTCACTCCTGAGGGCGCACAACTTATCATTTTTTTGATGGGCGAGCCGAAAAAGGTTTTATCGAATAATGCGAATTTTGAATATTTTGTTCAGAAAGTAACGGAAAGAAATTAAGGCGCGGCGTTATTAACGGCAAACAACGCTGGCTTATTTAACGTTAAACGGACAGGCCCGGCTGATAAAAATTAGCTGAAGTGAGTTTACTCAGGATATATATCGGCGAAGCGAAAGTTGTGCGGGCGCGTAGAGTAAACATCGTGCCGGTCAGGGTCTTAACCGGCACTACGCGATCGGCATTAATCGCGGATTTGCTTTAAATCTTCTTCGGCCAGACCGGTCATTTTCATGACAAAATCCCTGTCCATGCCGTCTTTCAGCATATTGCGGGCGATATCCAGCCTGACTTCCTCACGGCCTTCCTGGCGACCTTTATCGATTCCTTTCTGCTCAAACTGCTGCGCAATTGTCATCAGTTCATCCTCATGCTGTGGCACCCGCTGTGCCAGTTTGCGTATAAAGGCTTCCGCATCCGGCGCGTCAGATTCTTTTTTCAGGTGCAGGCTGTGACCGGCCCGATAATCGCTACGCCAGATTCTGTGCGCGCAGGCGGAAATATTTTCGCCGCATCAGATCAGCTTCCCCAGCGGCTGATAAGGTAGCTGACCGCCTCGCGCGTTTGAGGCTGATCTAAATACCCCTCTCTGAACAGCACCGTGCCGTTGATTTGCGGCACGGCATCGTTCAGGTCAAGTTGTCTTTTCAGCTCCGGCACGCCGCCCTGAATCGACCAGTCAGGCTCATTTTTTGAAGGTTCGCCTACTTTGTACAGCGCAACGCCAATATAGAGGCGCGTATGGGTGGGTTTCACCACGTCCGCCCACCAGTTCGCCAGCACATCATAACGGGCCGCTTTGCGGGCGAAAGGCCAGTAGAGTTGCGGGGCGATATAATCAAGCAGCCCCTGCTGCACCCAACGTCGGGTATCGGCATAGGCTTCGTCATAGGCCGCCGCGCCGCGCGTGTCGGAACCGGCCGGATCGTGCGAAAGGTTGCGCCAGACGCCGGCAGGGCTGACGCCGAATTCAACCTGAGGTTTCAGCTGTTTAATGGTACGCGCAACCTGCTCAATCAGCTGCTGAGTATTGTGCCGCCGCCAGTCCGCTTTGGCATTGAATCCGGCGCCATAACGCGCAAAGGTCAGGCTATCGTCGAGGGCGCCGCCAGGCGATTCAGCATAGAAATAGTCATCAAACTGCACGCCGTCGACCGGATAATGCGCGACGACTTCCGCCACGATGCTGGTGATCCAGTCGCGCGCTTCCGGGATGCCTGGATCAAGCACGAAGCGATCGCCCGCCGTGCGGATCCAGTCATGATGCAGGACGAATACGCTGGCCGGATGCAGCGGCAGCGTACGATTCAGTTCTGCGACGGTTGAGGGTTTGGTATTCACAGATACGCGATAGGGGTTAAACCAGGCATGAACTTTCATGCCGCGCCGGTGCGCTTCATCCAGCATAAACTGCAGCGGATCATAGCCCGGATCCTCGCCGATTTTGCCCGTCAGCGTATCTGACCACGGCAAAATCTTTGATGGCCACAGCGCCGTGCCGTCGGGCTTCACCTGGAAAAAGACCGTATTGATGCCGAGACTTTTCAGTTTATCCAGCTTGTCGCTCAGGGCTTTTTGCTGCAGCCGAATTCGCAAGGCGCTGTCGGCATTCACGGACGTCACTGGCGGCCAGTCGAGGCGGGAAACGGTTGCCAGCCAGACGCCGCGTACCGGCTGCTGACTCTGCGCCGGTTTAACAGGTTGTTCAGTCACGGCGGGAAGCGGGGTGACTAACGATTTTGGCGGTTTAGCGGCGCAACCAGCCAGTAAAACGGCAGCGGCAACAGACGCGGTTAATTTCTTCGCTGTTGTTGCAGAGGGAAAGATACGGGAACTGGCGATGATAAACTCCGGTTCTTTCTGGTGGTCGCTCGGGAGGGAACATTCTCTTATTATTCGAATATAAGTCAACCGGTACGCGAGAACTGTTATGTTTTTCCGCCACCTAACTGTTCATTGTCGCCTGAGGCATAATATGTTTTACTGTGTCAAGATAATAGTCACAAAGATTTTTAAAGTTTCAATTTACCTGCCTCTTATTTAAAGAGCGGTAAAGAAAGCCATATGCTTAAAGTGTCTCATCCGCCAGGATAATAGGTCGCAGATGACGCCGTGCGGCTGTGGTTATATTATGATCGGAATATATCAAAAACAGGCCTCAGGTATTAAACGATGACAAACTCACTGGATCAGGCGTTACAAAAAGAGCTTAACCAGATAAACGCAGACGAAAAAAGAAATGACCGTCCGTTTTTTGATATTAGTTTTATAAAAGATTATCCCGGCCTTTACTCTCTGATGTGTTTTCTTTTTGTGCTGACGATGGGCGTGCTGCTTTATTCGGACACCTTTGGAAAAACAGAGGTGGTTGTTTGCTGCATTATCTTTATTACGCTCAACGCCTTCTTTTTCTTTCATATCAAACCTTCCTACAATATTGCCGATATTGATAAAGGCGCATGGAAAAACTGTTACACCGGCGACTGGTATATGGAAGTTCATGTACGCGAGGATTTTGTTAACCAATTATTGAGCGGAAATATTCTGAGTTCGGAAGAAAAGAGCACGCTGCAAAATCAGCTGGCGAAAAAAGGCTATCTTTACTTTGCTGATATCTACCGTTTAAGGCACAGGACATCAAAGATTTCAGCTCAATAAGCTATTCGAGCCGCCCGGAAGAAGGGAATCTTCGTTCCCGCCGGGCACTGATATGAGATAAGCCTTTGCCCGGTTTATTTAACATAACCCATCTTATGCGCACCTGCGCCCAGTGCTGTTTCTTGGCGTGGAAAATTTGTTATAGGAATGTCCGCTACCACATTTATCTGGCCGAAAATCTGACCTACCAGGGACAGAAGCTGGAAGCGGAAGAAATCGGTTTGACGGTGAAAAAAGTTAAGATCGAACAGTGCATGCAATGAATACTTGAAGGAAAAATCACCGACGCGACCTTCGACCCAGGCTCAGCACGGCAGCTTTCGAGGCGGCATAGGATGACTGAAACGCCAGCGGCAGCTTGCTGTCGACGGAGCCGAGGTTGATCAGCGTACCGTAACCCTGAGCGATAAACAGGCGCAGCGCCTGATGAGCGCCGTAAATCAAACCCTTCAGATTCAAATCGATAAGACGCGCATGATCTTCCTGCGGGATATCCCAAAAATAACCGAGCGCGCCGACGCCCACGTTGTTAATCCAGGTGTCGATGTGGCCGAAACGCTGCCGGGCGCTGTCCGCCAGGCGCGCCACATCTTGCGCGTTGCTGACGTCAGCTGCCACCGGCAGCGCCTGGCCCCCTGCCGCGTTGATCTCGGCGGCAAGCGCTTCCAGCGCCGCTTCACGCCGCGCCGGCAGCATCACGCAGGTGCCTCGCTTCGCCAGTTCAATGGCCGCGCCGCGACCGAATCCGCTGGATGCGCCGGTGATCACAATGATCGTGCCCGCCACGCTTTTTTTATCGTCTGCCATCTCGCTCTCCTGTCGTCCGGAAAGCCCGTTTACCTCTTTTAACTATAAGCCGCAGCGAAATAACCGGCGGATCCTTTTGCTTTATCAGCGGCGTTGCCGCCTCTGACGTTGGATCAGGGATCGATTGCCGGAGGTTGTCTACGCTTAACAGTTCAGGTTTCGGTGAAACGATGGAGGTAACGATGTCACGCGTACGGGCAGTCGATCATATTGTGTTATCGGTGAGTGATTTTTCCGCATCACGCGCTTTCTACCACGGTCTTATGACTTTTCTCGGCTTCGAGGTAATGGATGAAAAGCCGCAGGCGATGGGGTGCAGCGACGGGACGACCCGGTTATGGATTTATCAGGCTGACGACGCGGGCCTGAACACGCCGTACCGCCTCGGCAATCCCGGTTTTCACCATTATGCCTGGTCACTGAACGGCCGTCAGGATGTCGATCAGCTACAGGCATGGCTGGAAGAAAATAACGTCACCATTGTCGATCCCGCTGATGAATATTATCCCGACTATTACGCCGTCTTTTTCCTCGACCCGGACGGCATGAAGCTGGAAGGCATGCACTACGGTAAATAATCCCAGCCTGCTTACGCCTGCGGCGCTTTTAAACCGCTTTTTGGGACGCAGGCGTTATTTTTCTCAAACCACGCATCCAGACGGGCTTCATGCGAATGCGGCGACGCCAGCGCCACATAGCCGTCCGGGCGGATCAGATAGGCACCGTTTTCCATCAGGCCCGCCTGATGATGGTCTGTCGTCCAGCTAAAGACGGAAAGAGGAAGAGGGGCTTCCGCGCACCAGCGCTGTAACGCTGGCGTCGCTTCTCCATAAAGATGCAGCTGCCAGCGCATCAGTTTGAGCGAGTGATAATTATCTTCTTCCGCTGTCTTCACCCAGGGCAGACGGTCGCCGCCGCACACTTCACCCGCCTTGCCTTCGCATAACGATGAATGCCGGTAGTTCAGGCGGATTTGCGAGAGAATGCGGAACATGCGCTGCTGCAGCTTAGGCGAATGATTGAGGGTTCTGGCGAAGACGGGAAATAAGCGCGTACGCACCACGCCGGCGACGCTGTTTTTCGCGCTGATCAGGCTGAAGGCTTTATCCGTGGTGTTAACCAGCCTCATGGCGAAAGCCTGTCGCTCCGGCTCGTAGCTGCCGAGCAATTTTTCCGTCGCCTGCTGGCGCAGCACCGCCGCCAGTTTCCAGGCCAGATTAACGGCGTCGCCGATGCCGGTATTCATCCCCTGCCCGCCCACCGGACTGTGGACATGAGCCGCGTCGCCCAGCAGAAAAGCATTGCCGCGACGAAATGTTTCAGCAACCCGATGATGAACGCGATAGGTTGAAAACCAGTTGATTTTGGCGATCTCCAGGCCCAGCTGCGCGATCGCCTGATGACTGACATCCTCAAAGCGGAGCGTATCCGGCGCGGCGCCGTCTGACTGACGAAAGGTACCGATCAGGCGCATCCGGTTGTCGCGGCCATAAGGAAGCACTACCAAAAATTCCGCGTCAGCGAAGGCGATCCAGGCTTCGCCATTGGCGGCAGAACCGGTCGCCTCGACGTCCGCGACGTAAAAAGTATTTTCGTAGGTGCCGCCTTTAAAAGGAATTTGCAGTCTTTCCCGCACCCTGGATCGCACGCCGTCGCAGCCGGCCAGAAAACGCGTGGCTATCACCTCGTGACTGTTATCCGATCTGCGTATGGTTGCGCTGATCCCATTGCCGTTATCCTCGAAATCGATCAGCTCGCTGTTACGCTCTATTTTTATTCCGGCAGCGTTGAGATGCTTCTCAAGCAGCGCTTCGTGATGGTCCTGCGGAAAGACCAGCAGAAAGGGATAAGGCGTCAGCGCGGAGCTGATAGCGTCGAAGGCGAAATGCGCTCTGAGCTTATTGTCCGCCCAGAGGTTTATACCGTGGTTACGATTGCCGGAAGCCACCAGATCCTCTGCAAGATCGCACTGCTGATAGAGTTCCAGCGTGCGCGCATGCACCACCATCGCGCGCGACTGCTGCACATGGCTGTCAAGCTTATCGATAATGCGCACGTTAATCCCCAGGCGGCTCAGCCAGAGCGCCAGAACCATCCCTGTCGGTCCTGCTCCGGCGATCAACACCATATCGTCAGACATTGTCTCTCTCCGGTAAGGTTTCAGTTTTGCGGGGTGCGGATTTAGCATGGCAGATTCCGCTAAGCTCGCTCTGATGCACCTCCCGTTTCTGACAAAAACGCCCACTGCCCCGCTTTGCTCTAAAATCAGTAGCTGAAAATCATCATGCTGTCAGGAGTTGTGAATGAAAACGCTGCCCGCTTTAATCTTCGACGTTAACGAAACCTTACTGGATATCGAGGCGTTAACCCCTTTTTTTGCCGAGACGCTGGTCACGCCTCAGGCGATGCGGGAATGGTTTGCACAGACGATTCTCTATTCACAGTCGCTCTCGCTGATTGGAGACTATCAGCCGTTTGGCGAACTGGGCGCCGCGACGCTGAAAATGCAGGCTGACATCGCCGATGTGCCGGTAACCGATGCCGATATCCGGCAGCTGCAGACATTGATGAAATCCCTGCCGGTACACCCGGAAGTCCCGGCTGCGCTGGAGCGCCTGCAAAAACAGGGGTTTTCGCTGTTTACCCTGACCAATAACGCGGCGGCTACGCAAACGGCCCAGCTGGAAAACGCCGGCATTGCGCGCTTTTTCGAAAAGACGTTCAGCGTTGATGAACGTTCGCAGTTATTTAAACCGGCGCTGAAAACCTATCGGGATATCGAGCCTAAAATGGGCGATAACCTGAACGGCTACTGCCTGATCGCCTGTCACAGCTGGGACAT
Source organism: Enterobacteriaceae bacterium UBA2655 (assembly GCA_002359495.1). Classification (GTDB taxonomy): domain Bacteria; phylum Pseudomonadota; class Gammaproteobacteria; order Enterobacterales; family Enterobacteriaceae; genus Pantoea; species Pantoea superficialis. Next base: position 5,592 of record DENB01000025.1, on the reverse strand, counting down.
TATTGGCGCCAGAGCCGCAGGATGGGACGCCGCGTTAATTCTTCGTCCGAATAACGCGCCGCTGCCGGTGGGGCCGCAGCCGACTTTCATCGGCAAAGATCTGACGGAGATCGCCTCGCAGCTCATCTCCCGTTACGCGGAGTAATGCTTTCGGGCGCGCGCCGACGCTGAACGGCGCGGATAAAAAAACGCCATAAGCAGTTTCCCGCTTACGGCGTGTTTAACGTTATTCAGATATCAGGGCGATCAGGCTGCTTTTACCGCTCTGATTTTCTTGCCGCCGCTCGCTTCTTCAGACTCCGCTTTATCGGCGTTCTCTGCGGCAGGCTGCGCGCTGCCGGCGTCAGGCAGTTTGCTGGTACGCAGGATATGCTGCACGGCGTCTTTCTGTTCGGCCAGATAGAGACCCAGGTTTTCCGCCTGGACTTCGTCCATCTGCAGGTCGCTTTGTAACAGCCAGTCGGTGAACGCTTCTGCCATGTCGAGCATCTTGTCGTAGGCGTCCGCCTCTTTTTTGCTGGCAAATGTCATTTTCTCTTCACCTTTTCTTACGACAACGAATTTTGTTTCAACAGCCATGATCCACCTCCTATACTGTAATTATATACAGTATATCAGCTTCGGATTTTTTTTACACGCTTCTGCTGCATTTCTTTTTATCTGCCTGCCGTCGTTCAGTCTGCCGCCTGCTTACGTAAAGTAAGCGTTTGCGCGCATTAATTATTTTACTGCTATCTTAAATGAAAAATTAATTTCAAATAACCGGCGCCTGTTACCCTTTTCGCACCGCGATCGGCCGTTTCATAACCTCAACTCTGGAGACCACATGATACGCAGAATGATGTCGGGCGTAAGCCTGCTGCTCGCCCTGTCGGCTTTTGATTTGCAAGCTGCGACGAATAACGCCCTGCTTATTCGTAACGGCTACGTGATGACGATGGCGCCCGGCGGGCAGGATTTGCCTCAGGGCGACGTGCTGATCCGCGACAATAACATTGTGGCGGTGGGTAAAAATCTGGAAGCGAACGGCGCGCAGATCATCGATGCGCAGGATAAATTTGTGCTGCCGGGCTTTGTCGATGCCCATTCGCACCTCTGGGTAACAACCATGCGCGGTCAGTTCCGCAACGGCGACGGTAAGTTTTTCCCGGTAAGCAACCGGCTGGCGAAAGTCATGCAGCCTGATGATATCTATATCGCTATGTACAGCGGCGCGCTGGAGCTGCTCTCTGCGGGGATTACCTCCAGCGGCGATTTCTTCGACAACATTCAGGGGCCGGCCTGGGGCGATGCGGGCTATAAAGCGCTAAACGACAGCGGCATTCGCGCCATTGTGTATTACGGCGGGCCGGATAAAACCACGCAAAAGAGTATCGATATTGATCATCTCGCCGTGCTTGCCCGCCAGCCGCATGGCCGGGTGACGCCCGGATTGGGCTGGCGTCTGCCGCGCGATTTAAAGAATGAAGAGAACTGGGCGATGCGCGACCGCGAATATCGCATGGCGCAACAAAATGCCTTGCCGGTGCAGGTGCATGTCAGCGGAGACGCCAGCGCCATGTTCGATGCGTTAATCGCGCGTCACTATCTCGCGCCTTTCGTCACCGTGGTTCATGCCACTGATGCCAGCGAAGCGCAGCTGGCGGCCCTGCAAAAGGCAGGCGCTGCGCTGGCCGTCACGCCGCTCAGCGAGCAACATGTCGGCTATGGATTAACGCGCCTCGATCATTTTCATCCCATTACGCGCCAGGGATTAGGCATCGATGGCAATTCGCTCGCCGGAAGCGGCGATATGTTCGCGAATATGCGCCTTGCCGCCTTGCCGCCTTGACTCTCAGCGGCGCGACCCGCGATGAAGCGCGTCCGAGGCCGCGTCAGCTGCTGGAGCTGGCGACCCGGCGCGGCGCTGATGCGCTCGGGCTGGGCGCGATTACCGGCTCGCTTGAGCCTGGCAAACGCGCTGATGTGCAGATCATCAATCCTGCTGCGCTGAACATGAGCGGTTTCGGCGGCGGCGATCCCGCCGCGCTGCTGGTTTACTCGGCGCGCCCGGAAAATGTTGAAGCCGTGATTGTTGACGGACGCGTTATCAAACTGCATGGCGAAATGCAGAATCTGAAGATGGCGGAGGTGCTGGATAACGCCAGAACCTCGGCGGAAGGGTTAATTCAACGCGCCGCGGCACAGTGGTCCCTGTCTTCCTTCGCGGCTTGCCCTGTTTCTGCAAGCTGCTTTATGCCTGGCTGCGCCAGCCCAGGGTTTCGGCGATGACGCGCCGGTAGGGCGTATCGAGCTGCGTCGGCGTCTGCTCGATATAGTCGCGGGCGTGTTGGCGCGTCTCGCCGCGCAGGCCGTCAAGGTAAGCCAGAGCTTCTTCAATCGTCGGAATACGGCCTTCAATATGATCCACGCGCGGCGGCAGCGCGGTCCAGATAATCGCATCGATATCCCTGCCTTTGGCCCATTCCGACAGCTTGCCTACCGGGGCTGACGCGACCAGCAATACGCCGACGCCATCCTGGCGATGGTCGGGGATTTGTTCGCGCTGACGCAACGCTTCACAGGCTTCTCCCAGCGTGGTAGTGGCGAGACGGTTCCAGTAAACCGGCACTTCGGGCGCATTGAGACAGATAGCTGTAGAGAGTTCGCCGCCGTCCGCGATGCGTGAAAATTCGATTTGCAGTCTGGGACCGTCATTGTGCCACGCGCTTGCGACAGGCAGCGCTTTCGGTTCCCAAATCAGCGATCCCCAACCCAGACAGACGATGTTCATTTCACCGGTTCCTGTGTTAATCGTTATTTAAACGCTGTAAGCCCCGTATATCGGGAAAAGTATAGTCAGACTAAAGCCGTTTCGGTTAGTCGGGTGCGCCCGAATTGATCAATGTCGAAGTGACGATGTCACAACAGACGCCTGACGGAACAGGCGCTACCAGATGAAATTGAGTAGGGATTCAGGCGATCAATTCTTCGAGAAAATCCGCCAGCGCTTTGCGCGGGTCATCCTCTTCAGAGACGATCATTTCAATGCCCCATTGTCCCAGCACCTCTTTCGCCACCGGATTATTGCGGTTGGTGAACAGATAAGATTTCGGACGCGCTGAAGCAAGGCCGGTGCGGCTCCACATTTTGGTGAGACGATAAAAAAGCAGGCGGATATTAAAATCGCTGATGCTGTAGCCGATAAAAAGCACGGAGCTGCCGATCACATCGTGGGTCAGCTTAATATCCAGCGGAGAATCGAAATAGAGACGCTCAAAATAGCTGCTCTCATCGAGCACGATGGACGTGTCGTCATCAAAATCGCCGTGCAGCTTGATAATGTGCCGCTTATCTTCGGTCAATGCCACCAGATCGGCGGCGTTCGCCACTTTGCTATAAGGGACGCCATGCGCTTCATGCGCCATCTCCAGCCAGCGATCGTAATTGGTGGTGTAGATGCGGGAAAAGTTGCCCTGGGTAATCAGGGTATGAATTTCCGAGCTGCGGACATCGATATCCGGACGATGCCATTCGCGGTCCATCCAGCTACGCAGCGGTCCCAGCGAACCTTTTTTCTGTTTGTAGTACTCCGCCAGCGACAGGTGCGTGCCGTAGGCGTTGAAAATTTTCGGATCGTAACCCAGCTCGTTCGCCAGGTGAGCGATCAGTTCATGCCACTCCGGCAAACCGAGGTTGCGGGAAATGCCTGCGCCGGCGAACAGAATCAGCTTGCCGGAATCATAAGCGCGTTTCAGTTCAGGTTTCATGCCAGTCCTCGCGACGTTTTCAGAAAGGCGGCGAATCGGTCGAGCGCCAGCCGTCGCATGGAAATCTCATTTTTCACTTCCCCCATTTCGGCAAAGGTTTGCGTATACCCGTCGGGAATGAAAACGCAGTCCCATTGAAATTCGCGCGGTCCCGCCGGCTGTTTTGCGATGGTGCCGCGCAGCTGGCCTTCGAACTGGTACATTTTGCGGCCATCGCAGTAGCCCAGCACGGTTTTCGCCGTCACGCACTGACTGTCCAGTCCCTGTACCAGCGCGGTAAAGCGATCGGCTTCCAGCCGATCCCAGAATATGCGCGTCAGTCCCGCCGGCAGGCCGTTCAGACCGTCAAGGTAGAGGCCGGTATGCTCGACAAACAGCGGACGTCCGATAAGAGAAAAGGCTTTGGTCAGTTTGTCACGCACCAGCGCGACCTCGTTTTCAGTTTGAATCTCTTCAATACGCTGCGCGATCGGGATTACCTCAACCCCTACCGGCTCAAGGATTTTACGGACTTCGCTCAGTTTGAATTCATTGGCCGACAAAAAGCGGATTTTCATGCTTCACCCATAAACGCGTGCTCTCGCGATGTTTTTTATCCTGGAGGATTAACCTCTCTCGCGGTGAGTGTAGACCAATCAAAGACAGAATGAGGCGGGCGCGATAGATGTCATAGGCGCCCGACACAGGCGGGTTTCAGGTTAGAGAGAAGAAGGGGAGCAAAAAATGGCCCCTGAACGGAGCCATTTTCGTTATCAGAACTTATAGCTGGCGGTGACTGAGAAGTTACGCGGTTCGCCGTAGACCACGTAGCTGCCGATATTGGTATCGTACTCTTTATCAAACAGGTTGTTCAGGTTCGCCTGGATCGACAACTGTTTGGTGACATCATAACGGGCAAACAGGTCGACCAGCGCATAGCTGCCCTGCTTCGCGCGCCAGGTGCCGTTGCCTTCCGGCGCGCCTACATCGTTCCAGACGTGATTTTGCCAGTTAACGCCGCCGCCCAGCGTCAGCGGCTGCCACTGCGGCAGGCGATAGCTGGTGAACAGCTTAAGCTGTGAACGCGGCAGGTTAGGGTTCACCGCCTCGCCATTGCCGTCTCGCACCAGATAGCGCGTGCCGCCAAAGGTCATCTGCCAGTTATCGGTCAGCGCGCCGTTGATCTCAAACTCAACGCCTTTGCTCACCGTGCCGTCCGCGCCTTCGTAAGCGGTATCGGTGGAGCCGGGAATAATGCGTCCGGTATTCTGCGGCACGTTATCCAGCTCAATGCGGAACAGCGAAATCGAGGCGGTCAGACGACTGTTCAGCCAGTCCGCCTTCAGCCCGGTCTCGTAGTTTTTACCTACCTGCGGCGACAGATAGTTGCCGCTGATATCCCGATAGGTTTGCGGCTGGAATACCGAGGTGTAGCTGGCGTAGGCGGACCAGGTATCGTTGATGTCATACACCAGACCGGCGTAAGGGGTAATACGATTTTTTTCCGTCTCCTGCGTCAGGGTATGGGCGTTCCAGCGGGTATAGCGCGCGCCCAGAATCAGGTGCAGCGGATCGGCCAGCGAGACGCGGGTCGCCAGATAGGCGGATTTTTGACGGATGGTATCATCCTGCGCCAGGCTGCGCGGACTCCAGTCGGTTTCAGGATAGTCGCCGTTGTAAGTATTAAAATTCCCCAGCGACTCGGGCGAGATGTTATCGAAACTGCTGTAGTAGGTGTTTTGCTGCTTGCTGTAACTGACGCCCGCCATCAGCTCATGCTGACGGCCAAACAGCTGGTACGGACCGCTGGCGAAAGTATCGACAGAATCCACCTTCCGCTTGCCGGTGTTATAGCTCTATAAAA
>DENB01000022.1 GCA_002359495.1 Enterobacteriaceae bacterium UBA2655 | reverse complement strand
CAGTCCGCCGTTCAGCCCGTCGACGATCACCGCCAGCAGGGGCGGCAGCAGCAGTAGCAGCGCTGCAACGATCAGCAGGCCGTCGCTCAGGCGCGCAAACCCGCTATCCTGCGGATCGCGCCAGCCCTGCATCACGCCGCCGCTCGCAGGAAGCGCGTTGCTCAGCCGCTGGCTCAACAGCACCAGCGCCAGACAGCAGCAGAGCTGGATCAGCGCCAGCAGCGCGGCGCGCCCCGGATCGTAGTCGTAGCTCAACGCCTGGTAGACGGCCAGTTCGATGGTGGTCGCCTGCGGACCGCCGCCCAGCGCCAGCACGGTGGCGAAACTGGCGAAGCAGAGCATAAAAATCAGCGCGGCGGCGGGCAGCAACTGACGGCGCAGCCACGGCCACTCCAGCAGACGGAAACGGTGCCAGCCGCGCATGCCGAGCTGCGCCGCCAGCTGACGCTGTTCGGCGGGAATGCTTTCCAGCGCCTGAAGCAGCAGCCGGGTAGCGAGCGGCAGATTAAAAAAGATGTGCGCCAGCAGAATGCCCTGCAGGCCGTAGGGAGAAAAATGGTAGTCGACGCCGATCCGCTGGCAAAGCTGCGCCAGCCAGCCGACGCGGCCATAGACGGTAAGAATGCCGAACACCGCCACCNNCATGGCGCACAGGCGCAGCAGCAACGCGCGTCCAGGAAAGCGCCGCCGCCAGAGCGCCCGCGCCAGCGCGATCGCCGGCAGCACCGAAAACAGCGCCGAGAGCGACGCCTGCCAGAAAGAGAACAGGATCACATGATGCAGGTAGTCGTCCTGCAACAGGCTGCGCCAGGCGATTTGCGGGGCGGAGTGCCACAGGGCACCAAAAGCCAGCAGCGCGACGCCGCACAGCAGCAGCGCGGCGATCAGCCCTGGCGCCAGCCAGCGGGCGATCAGCGGCTGACCGCGCGTTGCCATACGCCGATCCACTGTGCGCGATTGTCGGCGACCTGCTGCGGCGTATATTGCAGCGCGGTCTGCGGCACACTCAGCGCCTCATAGCCTTTCGGCAGATCGCTTTTTATCGCCGGATACATCCAGTTGCCTGTAGGGATGGTTTGCTGAAACGCGGGAGAAACCATGAACTGCATAAACTGCTGCGCCAGCTTCGGTTGCTTGCTGTTCGCCAGCCGCGCCGCCACTTCTACCTGCAAATAGTGGCCTTCGGCAAAGTTCGCCGCCGCGTAATTCTCTTTTTTCTCTTCGATGATGTGATAGGCGGGGGAGGTGGTATAGCTCAGCACCAGATCGCCTTCCCCTTTCAGGAACAGGCCGTACGCTTCGCTCCAGCCCTTGGTCACGGTGACGGTTTTCTGCGCCAGCTTCTGCCAGGCTTGCGGCGCGTTGTCGCCGTAAACCTTTTGCATCCAGAGCAGCAGACCTAAGCCCGGCGTGCTGGTGCGCGGATCTTCATAGATGACGCGCCATTTTTCCGGGCTTTCCACCAGCGACTTCAGGCTGGTCGGCGGATTTTTCAGTTTGTTCTTGTCGTAAACAAAGGCGAAATAGCCGTAGTCGAAGGGAATAAAGGTATGATTTTGCCAGCCGCCCGGCACGGTCAGCGACGCGGTGTCCACGTCGCTGGGCGCAAACAGGCCGGTGGCCTGCGCCGCCTGCACCAGATTATTATCCAGCCCGAGCACAACATCCGCTTTGCTGTTTTTTCCTTCCATCCGCAGACGGTTCAGCAGGGAGACGCCATCTTCCAGCGCCACATAGCGCAATTCGCAGCCGCACTGCGCTTCAAAGGCTTTTTTCACCGTCGGGCCAGGCCCCCAGTCGGCGGAAAAGGAGTCGTAGGTATAGACGGTCAATACCGGTTTGGCGGCCAGCGCCGGGGCGGATAACAGCAGCAGAACGGGCAACACTTTCTTTAACACTTTGCGCTCCTTGAAAAGCAGGATGTCAGGCGTCGCAAAGGATCTGAGCGGAGAGGCATCTCAAATCCCTACGCCGGAGTTAACCGGATCAGGTTCGACGGGTATTTCTCAGCCCCTATCGTCACGATAAGCAGCACCCCGTTGAGAACGGCTCATTCTAGTCATTTCCGCCGCCGGGTGAAAGGTTTACAGCTCCGGCGGCGCAAACCAGGCGGATTTAAAATCAAACCAGCCGAGGGTATTCATGCGTATGCCGCGCATGCTGCGCTGCCCTTCCAGCAGCAGCCAGTGGTGAAACAGCGGATGCAGGCTGTTGTCGGCGATCAGCGCGCGGCTCCACTCCGCCAGCGGCAAATCGTTTCGCCGCCAGCGCGCCGCATCCGCGTCCCACGCCAGCGGCACGCAGCGGCGAAACAGCGGCACTTCATAAAGCTGGGCGAACAGCGCGTAATCGAGCGGCAGAGTAAAGTTTATGCTGCCCAGCCAGATATCGCTCTGCGCGTCGCCCTGATGCCAGCTGGCATAGTCGACCCGCTGAATATCCAGCGTCACGCCCTGCTGCGCCAGCAGCGGACGCAACGCACCGATGATGGCGTCGTGCTCCACATGCTCGCTGTAGCAGGTGAGCGTCAGATGAGTCAGCCCGTCGGGCTTAGCGACCGGGGCGAGATCCCGCTGATGGTGCCAGCGCGGCAGCAAACCCCAAGCCGGAAACCAGTAGCGCTGGTAGCTGATGCCGACCTGGTTCAACAGAGCCACGGGATTGAAAAGATAACTGAGCCAGCGGCGGGTCTGTGCGTCGCGCCCCTTTTCCGAGCGCTGGTCGAACAGCAAAAAGTAGCAGCCCTCTTCGAGGCGGCTCTCTTCCGACTTTTCATCCTGGGCGGCACCTTCCAGCTTTACGCCGGCGAAAACCAGTTCGTTGCTGATCTCCGGCAGCACCCAGATCGAGACGTCATCGATCAGAGCGCGATAGCCGAAGTAGTCATCGAAAGCCTGAATTTTGAGCTGCGACTGATGATTGCGCACTACGGAATAGGGGCCGGTGCCGACCGGATGACGGGCGAAATCACGCAGGCTCTGCCATTCCTGCGGCAGGATCATAGCGTTGACGCTGCCGAGCAGCCAGGGCAGCCACGCGTCCGGCTGGCTGAGGTGAATATCCAGCGTCCAGGGGGCGGGCGAAGCGATCTGACGCAGATGAGCGAACAGCGGCAGCACGTGCAGCCGCTGCAAAGAAGCGATCACATCCGCCATCTCCAGTTCGCGACCGTGATGGAAACGCACCGCTGGCCGCAAAAAGAAGCGCCAGTGCAGCGGCGCGGTCTGCTGCCAGTGGTGAGCGATATCCGCTTCGACTTCCCCGTTTTCCTCATTTATCCGCGTCAGGCCGCTGAAAATCTGGCGCGCCAGGTGGGTTTCCGAGCGGCGCAGCGGCGAACCGGGCAGCAGGTTAAGCAGCGGGCGGTAATAGAGCACGCGCAGGATATGTTTTCCCTGACGAAAGCTGCGTCCGAGATGCGCGGCGATCATCTGGCGCACCTGGTTTTTATCTCCCACCAGCTGCACCAGTTGATCGATGCGATCCTGCTCCAGCAGATCCTCCGCGCGCTGCTGTTGCAGCGCCAGACCGGTGTAGCAGAAAGCGAGGCGCGAGCGTTTACCGCGTCCCGCCTCCGCCTGCCAGGTGAGCCAGCCAGCGCGCTGCATGGCGTTAAGCAGATTGCGCATATGGCGGCGCGAACAGCTGAGCTGCAGCGCGAGATCGTTGAGGGTAATCTCCTGCGGCTTGCCCTGACAGCTCTGCCACAGGCGGATAAACTGCTGCTGTAAACGGGATGAGGACATAAAAGCGGAACTCCGGCGAAAAATGAATCTGTTTTTATTTCCGTATATTAACGGCAAAATTCATTCCACTGGAAGAGCGGGAGGCGCCCGGCAATGGGCGGCGCTCTGACAGGTTTCCACGCTTATGTGGACTTTTCTGAGTAGGGTGCATTTACACCGCCAGCGGCGTTAACTCTGCTGGCTTTTTTCTTTTGCCTGTGAAATCTTCTACGCTTCCTGTTCCTCTCCGCTTTCATCCTGTAAGGGATTTCGGTATGAAATCGCTGTTAACGCGACAACGCCGGGTTAATCCGGTCTATCTGGCCTTTATGGTCGTCTCCTTTATGATTGGCGTCGCCGGCGCGTTGCAGGCACCCACGCTCAGCCTGTTTCTGACGCGCGAGGTGCAGGCGAGACCTTTCTGGGTCGGGCTATTTTTTACCGTGAACGCCATCGCCGGCATCGTGGTCAGCCTGCTGGTGGCGAAACGATCCGATAACCGCGGCGATCGGCGTATGCTGATCCTGTTCTGCTGCGCCATGGCGCTGCTGAACGCTATTCTCTTCGCCTTCAACCGTCATTATCTGACGCTGATTACCCTCGGCGTGTTGCTTTCGGCACTGGCCAGCGTCTCGATGCCGCAAATTTTCGCCCTGGCGCGTGAATATGCCGACCGCTCCGCGCGCGAAGTAGTGATGTTCAGCTCGGTGATGCGGGCGCAGCTCTCGCTCGCCTGGGTCATCGGCCCGCCGCTCTCTTTCGCCCTGGCGCTGAATTACGGCTTTGTCGTGATGTTTATGGTGGCGGCGGCGCTGTTTCTTATCTGCCTGCTGCTGGTCTGGTTTACGCTGCCTTCGGTGCCGCGCATTCCGCAGTCGCCGGACGTGGCGCTGACGCAAATCAGCGCCTGGAAAGATCGCAACGTGCGCCTGCTATTTATCGCCTCGGTGACGATGTGGACCTGCAACACCATGTATATCATCGATATGCCGCTCTGGATCAGCACCACGCTCGGCCTGCCTGAAAAGCTGGCTGGCCTGCTGATGGGTTCCGCCGCCGGGCTGGAGATTCCGGTGATGCTGCTGGCGGGGCACTACGCGAAGCGGCTCGGCAAACGTAAGCTGATGTTGATTGCCGTGGCGGCAGGCGTGCTGTTTTATCTCGGGCTGGTGCTGTTCCAGTCGCGCGCCGCGCTGATGGCGCTGCAGCTGTTCAACGCCGTTTTCATCGGCATCATCGCCGGGATTGGCATGCTCTGGTTTCAGGATCTGATGCCGGGACGGCCAGGCGCGGCCACCACGCTGTTCACTAACTCAATATCGACCGGGATGATTCTGGCAGGGGTGCTGCAGGGCGTGCTCAGCGAGCGTTTCGGACATGAGGCGGTTTACTGGCTGGCGTTGGCGCTGTCAATTTTCGCCTTTGCGCTCTCGGCGCGCGTGAAGGATGTATAAGAAAACGGGCAACCGCTGTTGCCCGTTTTTATGGATTAGTGCAGGAAGGCGGGCTGTTTCTGCTCGTAGTCCGCGATGGCGTTCTCATGCTGCAGCGTCAAGCCGATGCTGTCGAGGCCGTTGATCATGCAGTGGCGACGGAAGCTGTCGATTTCGAAGCGGTAGGTTTTGTCGCCGGCGCGCACGGTCTGCGCTTCCAGGTCGACGGTAAACTGCACGCCCGGCTGCGCGGCGACCAGCTTGAACATCTCATCCACTTCTTCTTCGCTCAGCTTCACCGGCAGCAGCTGGTTGTTAAAGCTGTTGCCATAAAAGATATCGGCGAAGCTGGGCGCGATCACCACGTGGAAGCCGAAATCGGTCAGCGCCCAGGGGGCGTGTTCGCGCGAGGAGCCGCAGCCGAAGTTCTCACGCGCCAGCAGAATGCTGGTGCCTTTGTACTCCGGCTTGTTCAGCACGAAATCGGGATTCGGTACCTTGCCGGCGTCATCTTCAAAGCGCCAGTCGTGAAACAGGTGCTGGCCAAAACCGGTACGCGTCACTTTCTGCAAAAACTGTTTAGGAATGATAGCGTCGGTATCTACGTTCGCCGCATCCAGCGGCGCGACCACGCCGCTATGCTGAGTAAATTTTTTCGCCATGACTCACACTCCTCCGTTCAGTTCGCGAATATCGGCAAAATGCCCGGTGACCGCCGCCGCCGCGGCCATAGCCGGGCTGACCAAATGGGTGCGCCCGCCGCGCCCCTGACGGCCTTCGAAGTTACGGTTGCTGGTTGAAGCGCAACGCTCACCCGGATTCAGACGGTCATTGTTCATCGCCAGACACATGGAGCAGCCCGGCAGACGCCATTCAAAACCCGCCTCGAGGAAAACTTTGTCCAGACCTTCCGCTTCCGCCTGCGCTTTCACCGGGCCGGAGCCCGGCACCACCATCGCCACTACGCCCGGCGCCACTTTGCGCCCTTTGGCGATCGCGGCGGCGGCGCGCAAATCTTCAATGCGCGAGTTGGTGCAGGAGCCGATAAAAACTTTGTCGATGCTGACGTCGGTCAGGCGGATGCCTGGCTGCAAATTCATATAGGCCAGCGCTTTCTCGGCGGAGGCGCGCTCTACCGGGTCGGCGAAAGAGGCCGGATTCGGGATCAACTGGTCGACGGCGATAACCTGGCCGGGGTTGGTGCCCCAGGTCACCTGCGGCGCGATCGCTTCGGCATGCAGCGTCACCACGCGGTCGAATTTCGCGTCGGGATCGGACTTCAGGGTGCGCCAGTATTCCACCGCCTGCTCCCACTTCTCGCCCTGCGGCGCGAACTGACGGCCTTTCAAATAAGCGAAGGTGGTGTCGTCCGGCGCCACCAGGCCCGCTTTCGCGCCCATCTCGATCGCCATGTTGCACAGCGTCATGCGACCTTCCATGCTCAGCGCTTCGATGGCCGGGCCGCAGAACTCGACGACATGGCCGGTGCCGCCAGCGCTGCCGGTTTTACCGATGATCGCCAGCACGATATCTTTCGCCGTAATGCCGGTCGCCGCTTCGCCCAGCACTTCGATTTTCATCGTTTTGGCGCGACCCTGCTTCAGGGTTTGCGTCGCCAGAACGTGTTCCACTTCGGAGGTGCCGATGCCGAAGGCCAGCGAGCCGAAGGCGCCGTGCGTCGCGGTATGGGAGTCGCCGCAAACGATTGTCATGCCCGGCAGAGTCATGCCCTGTTCCGGGCCAATGACATGCACGATGCCCTGGAACGGATGGTTCAGGTCATAGAGCTGTACGCCAAACTCATTACAGTTTTTGATCAGCTCCTGCATCTGAATACGCGCCATTTCGCCGGAGGCGTTGATATCTTTGGTCTGCGTCGAGACATTGTGATCCATGGTGGCGAAGGTCTTCGACGGCTGGCGCACTTTGCGACCGTGCGCGCGCAGACCGTCAAAAGCCTGCGGCGAGGTCACTTCATGGACCAGATGACGATCGATATAGAGCAGCGGCGTCTCGTCAGGCGCTTCGTGAACGACATGTGCATCAAATAACTTCTGGTATAAAGTTTTCATTTTTTTATTTTTCCTCTGCGATAAAGCGGGCAATGATGCTGCCCATTTCATCGGTGCTGACCGCCTTGCCGTCGCCGGCCAAATCGCGGGTACGGTAACCCTCTTCCAGCGCACGGCTGACGGCGCGCTCGATGCTGTCGGCGGCCGCGTCGGCGTTCAGGCTGTAACGCAGCAGCAGCGACAGCGACAGTATCTGGGCGACGGGGTTAGCGATATTCTGGCCGGCGATATCGGGCGCGGAGCCGCCTGCCGGTTCAAACAGGCCGAAACCCTGCTCGTTCAGGCTGGCGGACGGCAGCATGCCCATCGAGCCGGTGATCATGGCGCACTCGTCGGAGAGAATGTCGCCGAACAGGTTAGAGCAGAGCAGCACGTCAAACTGCGACGGATCTTTAATCAGCTGCATGGTCGCGTTGTCGATGTAGATATGGCTCAGCTGCACGTCCGGGTAATCTTTCGCCACTTCGTTAACGATTTCACGCCACATTACCGACGTCTGCAACACATTGGCCTTATCGACCGAGGTCACTTTCTGACGGCGTTTGCGCGCTGATTCAAAAGCGATGCGGGCGATGCGTTCGATTTCGAAACGGTGATAAACCTCGGTGTCGAAAGCGCGCTCTTGCGGGCCGCTGCCTTCGCGGCCTTTCGGCTGGCCGAAATAGATGCCGCCGGTGAGCTCGCGCACGCACAGGATATCGAAGCCTTTCGCGGCGATGTCGCTGCGCAGCGGACAGAAAGCTTCCAGCCCTTTATAGAGCGCCGCCGGACGCAGGTTGCTGAACAGNNATGTTTACGCAGCGGCAGCAGGGCGCCGCGCTCAGGCTGGGCGGCGGGCGGCAGATGCTCCCACTTCGGGCCGCCGACGGAGCCGAACAGAATCGCGTCGGCCTGCTCGCAGCCGGCAACGGTGGCGGGCGGCAGCGGTTCGCCGTGACGATCGATGGCGATGCCGCCGACGTCATATTCGCTGGTGGTAATCCGCATATCAAAGCGTTGGCGAATGGCGTCCAGGACTTTCATGGCCTGCGCCATCACTTCCGGGCCGATGCCGTCGCCTGGCAATACCGCGATATGAGAGGAGTTTGACATAGTTACACCGTTTCCTTCTGCTCAGTATTAAATTTGCGCTGCAATTCTTTTTCTACCTGTTTGGCGCGCCAGATATTGTTCAG